>CAYOYN010000001.1:0-10721 GCA_964408235.1 Candidatus Woesearchaeota archaeon
GACGCCCAAACCAGGAATACTTCAATCTTGCAAAAGTTGAAGTCACAGAAGTGACTTGTTCACTTCTAGTGCTTCGATTCCTGTTGACGCCCAAACCAGGAATCGAACCTGGATATCCTTTCGGAAATGCGAGTTCCAGTCGCATGCAATTCCACTATGCGATTTGGGCTTTTTTGTAAAAATATTAGAACATTGATCTCTTTTAAAGATTGCCTGTCAAAATTACCTTCCGTTTTTCACCCTATACATATGTTCAAGTTCAGATAGTATCTGTCTAGCAACTTCATCAGGAGAAGGACTTGCATCAATCTTTACAACTCTTCCAAGTAAATTTTTTGTTGGAGATCCAAGCTCTAAAGAATTAGTATAAACTAATTCATGTTGTTCTACTACTCTTCTTATGAAATCAGGTTGCTCGAAAACTTCTTTTGCCTCTCCTCTAAGGCCGATTCTTCTAATTGCTTCTTCAGCATTTAATGCTAGATAAAAAGTAATATCGGGTGTCCCTATTCTAGCTTTCAAATGAGTCTCCAATAATTCATCCATTGGCTGTCCCTGAGCTGATTGATAGGCTAAAGTAGACATAGAAAATCTGTCGCATAGTACAACTCTTTTTCTTTCAACATCCGGTTTTATTTCATCTTGATAATGTGCTCTTCTATCATCGTCTACAAAAAGCTGAGTCATTCTCCTAGCATTTTCCATAGGATCAGATTGCTTTTGCAAAAGCCCAATTAATTCTCGTGCATTGTAAGTAGGTTCGCGAGTTAAAACAATATCTTGATATTTGTTCCATCCACGAATAGCTCTTTCAACATTTCCTATTGCAGTTCCTTTACCAGATCCATCAGGTCCTTCAAAAACTACAAATAATCCCGCAACCATTTATTTTCTCCTTTCGTAAGTTGCAAATTCATATCCATTATTTATTTGGCTTGCAACTTTTTTCCAATCGGCTACATCAAATTCAGGAAAGAAAGAATCCCCTCTAGGTTTTTGATGAATATGGGTTATCTCCATTTTATCAACTAAATCAATAGTCTGCCTATAAATTTCTGAACCCCCAATTACATAAAAAATCCCATCTTGTCTAAACCCCTCACACATTCTAATTGCGTCATCTAATTCTCCAAAAGTAACTAGGTCTCTCGTATTTGGAATGGTATAATTATTTCTTGTTAGAACCACATTCAATCTTCCATTAAGTGGTTTTCCTAAAGACTGATAAGTTTTTCTCCCCATAAGAACTGCATGATTCAAAGTTAATTTTCTAAATCTTGCCATATCCTCTGGTATTCTTTTCCAAGGCATTTTATTATCTAGGCCTATGACTCTATTGTCTGTAACAGCAGCAATAATAATTCCTTTAGAAATCATTTAAACCGCCATTGTTCTTTTTATTGTTGGATGAGAGTTATATCCAAACAATTCAAAGTCATCAACGGTTAAATTTTCAAGGTTTTTTTTAGCAACTACTAATTTAGGAAGTTGCCCAGGCGTTCTGGACAATTGTTCTAAAATTCCAGTAACATGGTCCAATCCAGTTTCCAATCCTTCTTCAGCAGGGGCTTCTCTTTCAATAAGCTCTTTCAATCCAGTAAAATCTCTTTCTTTAACTCCCTCTTTAACCACATTTAAATTATTTCCATACCACTCACCCCTTTCACCTCTTCCACAATAAAAATGAGCATCGCCGAAGCTATGTATAAACCTTCCAGGTTTTAATCCAGTTTGTCCAGCAATAATGTGTGTGAGTAAGGTATAACTTGCAACATTAAAAGGGACACCTAAAAACATGTCAGCAGATCTCTGATACATATTACAGTCTAATTTTCCATCAGCAACATTAAATTGGAAAAATGCATGACATGGGGGTAAAGCCATTGAATCAACTTCTGAAGGATTCCAAGCGCTTACTATCTGCCTTCTAGAGCTTGGTGAGTTTCCAATCATTTTAACAACCTTATCCAACTGATCCATTTCCCCAGATGGAGTTTTCCAAGCTCTCCACTGTTTTCCATATACATCTCCTAAAGTTCCATATTCTCTTGCAAATTCTTCATCATTCTGAATGCAACCAATGAAAGCTGCTTTTTCATCATTCCATTGCTGGGTGTATGGTCTAACTTCTTTGTCTCGGCCTTGTCTTCTTAAGAAATGATGAAATGCATTATCATCCCAGATGTGAACCCCATTTCTCAAAAGAGTTCTTATGTTTGTATCTCCACTCATAAACCATAATAGCTCATGAACAACATGTTTGAATGGTACCTTTTTTGTAGTAGCCAATGGAAAACCTTCAGACAAATCATATTCAGTTTGTCCTCCAAATCTAGAAATGCTATCTACGCCAGTTCTATTTGGTTTGTAAACCGTATGTTTATCAGTCAATATCTTAATAGAATGATCTAAATATTGTTCCATTCAAAAAATAAAACTCTTTTTCTTTAAATATAAATATGTTCTAGAAAATAACAATTCAATCATTTAATTGTTTTTCAATAAATTCAGAAATCTTAGGTTCTGGTTTCCAATAATTAGGGCCCTTAAGAAATTTTCCCCTTTCATCTTTAATCGGCTTACCGTCAGCACCCATTTTGCTGAAGTTACTTTGCATTATTATGTCAAGTACTTTAGAAATATCTATTCCATGTTTTGTTGCTTCATTAGAGCAATAAACTACAATATCTCCAAGCCAATCAGATAGCTCAGTAAGTATCTTTATTTTATCCTCTTTACTAAGATTATTTTCATTTTTTTTATAGTTTTCAATTATCTCATCAACTTCATTTACTTCTTCAGCTAAAACTGATTTGAAATTCTCTAATTGTTTGACTCCAAGAAGTGTAGGTTTATGATTAACTGGCTGTTCATACATAGATGTCATTTTTTTAATATCTGACAAAAAATCTCCTTCCTCTTTTGAATACATAAAATCCAATAATAAATTCTATATTTAAGCATTTATCTGTTTTTTTGATCTTCTATATCTCGCAAGTGCCGATCTTAATGTTCCGGCATCTCTAACTTCTTGTCCATCATGATATTCAGCATTTATTCTATTCGCTAGAGAACTAAAATCTCTTTTGTATTCAGGCGTTTGAGCATAAATATCTGCAGTTCTAAGTTCTTCATCGGTCCACAAAGTCAAACCCCTACTTTGATGTAATCTTCTAGAGTTTTCGGCTCTTTCTTCCTTTGTTAAAGCATGTATTCCTTTTCTTTCTTCTAAAGATTTACTTCCGGAAATTCTCCCGCCAACTCTTCCAGCTTGAGCTCTTTCTTCTCTAGTAAGTCTGTGTATTCCCCTACCTTCTAAATACAATCTACTTCCGTTATGGGCTTTGTGCATTCTTTCAAGTTCATATAATTCTTCCTTAGGAATAGCACCTTCAAAATCTTCAACTCCAATTTCTCCAGAGTGCCCATGAAGAACCTTCCTTAATGCACTATAAAGAACTTGTCTATAAGGATTTTCAGGAAATAACTCATCGGCTATTTGTTCATAGCTATTTCCAGACCTATATCTCGATGCAATCTCACTAGCTCTTGGCAATAGTTCACGAGCTAGCTTTAGAGAAAGAACCATTCCAGCATATCTTATGTCATTTATTTTAACCATATAAAAACTGAAAATTTTTGTCTTTTAAACTTATCTTTTGAAACTACCCATCAAAAAAACTTTGCGTTTAGTTTTTTGGATGCTCAAAGTATTCATCTATGAAACTTTGACATAACCATTTTCTCAATTATGCTCTTGAGCACTGCAGGAATCCATCCGCGCCATACAAAACCTTTGTATTCTATTACTCCTCTATCCTTGCCTAATGAAATAACCATCATTCTTTTCTTAGGGCTGTATTGTTTTAATTCTCTCCCGGCAATTGTTGCAAGGATGTTATGTGCAACAAGTTCTCCATGTTTCTCAGCAGTTTGTGCAGTTTTTTCTTCAATTAGGTTAGTTACGTCTCCTGCAACAAAAATATTCTTCATTTCAGGTATTTGTAAAAATTCATTCACTTCTATTCCTTTAGGTACAAATTTAGAAAAGTTAGGTTGCATAAAACTAGTATTTGGTTTTATTCCTACCGTGAAGAATGCCATATCATACATATATTTTTTACCGCTCTCAGAAATTAATTTTTTCTTATCACTATCTTTTATTCTTTCATTAAATATTATTTCTACACCATTTTTCTCCAAGAATTTTTTAGCATATTCTTGAGTTTTAACGCTATTCCTTTCCATAATCTTATCGTTAGAACTAATCAAATACACTTTACCTTTAACATGAGTGGCTATTTCTGCAGCCAATTCAACCCCTACTAGGCCAGCACCAACAATGTAAATTTTCTTAGATTTCTTTATTTTTTTATTTGCTTCAAGCAAGTGTTTAACGCGTGTAGCAAAGAAAGTGTCTTCTTCTTTGATAGGGTTATTATAGTGGCTTCCAGAAGCAATAACTAAGTAATCATATTCTATTTTTCTTCCATCCATCAATGTAACTTCTTTTTTGTTAACTTCTTTAACGTGTCCTGTAACAACTTTAGCGCCTTGCAAATAATCCTTATGTTTAACATGGAGTTTTTTGTAATGATCAGGATCAACTAGTACTCTTAAAATTCCAGGAGTATATTCAAAAAAATCTTCAGTATCAATTAAAGTTAAATCGCATTTATCTTTTAATTTTTTAGCAACAGTCGCCCCAGCAAAACCTCCTCCAATAACCACTACTCTCTTCATCAATAAAAAAGTAAAATCTTAATTATAAACCTTATCAAATGGCTTTATGCATATCGTTTCTATAAGATGCTCTATAAACTGTAATTCTATTTCTTACAGCTACACCATCATGAAAAAGATCATTTAATCTCTTAGCAATCTTTATGTTATTAACTCCTCTAATAGTTTGATATTCTGGATCAGAAGCACACCTTCTAAGCTCAACCAATTCTTCTTCACTCCAAGGTAAGGCCCCTCTCCCCATAGCAGCCATGCTCCTAATTCTTATTTTTTGGTCAGCAGATAATTTTTGATAATTTGTAATTGCCATTTTTCTTCTTTCTTCATCACTCATAGCATGAATTCCTTTTTTACTAGATTTGACTCTCAATCCATGTTCTTTTTGACGCCTTTCTCTAACTGATTCTATTTCAGATTTTTCTATTAAAGGACCATATTCAGGGGTTCCTAAATTACCTTCACATCCATATATTGCACAATGCAATGCCTTCAAAGCAACATCTCTACTTGCACCATAATTTTCTCTAATTGAATAAACATCTGCCATTTGTGGAAAAGTCATTCCCTGTCTAAATGCTTCAGAAATTTTTTGCCCCAAGTCTCTTTGTATATCTCTTCCTATATAAGAAGATAACTTCATTGCAGAAAGTTGTTTTTCACTTAGACTCATAAAAATCTCAAAAAATGCCCTATTATAAACCTTACTAGAATTATTCTTTAATATCTATTTTAATCTGAACTGATCTTGGGATCTTAAGCATCATTAATGGTCTTAAAACTCTATCTTGAGCTGGCATATCAATTATTCTCTTATGAACTCTCATTTCAAATCTGTCAAAAGTAGCTGTTCCGTTTCCACATGGAGATTTTCTTGTAGTAACTTTCATGTGTCTTGTAGGTAATGGAATAGGACCCCTCATATTTATTCCAGATTTATTGGATAAATCTTTAATCATGTCGATAACTGAGTTCAACTGACCAATGTCGATGCTCGATAGTTTTATTCTTACTACTCCCATGCAATCGTTCAACAAAAATCGGTTTAAAAAGCCTTCGCTTCAAATCTTTTCTGGATAGCAACCCCGACAAGGCTCAAAATCAAAACAATAAATGTAGTTATTGCAATGTAAAACCAGTCAAATAAGCTCAAAGCAACAGTATCAAACAATTTCCCTAGAGGTGTATATATCACTAATAATTGTAATCCGAGAGAAGCAAGTACTGCTAATACTAACCAGAAATTACTAAATGTAGGTATTCCAGATTCTTTTCTAACGATATAGGCTCTTACAAGTTCTAATATGACTACTGAAGTGAATACTATTGTTTGTGCATGTTTTATATCATTAAAGTTGCTCAAACTCCAAACAAACAATCCAAGTACTCCTGCTGAAATCAAGCTGGAAGTGTAAAGCATGCCGAATAATCTGCCTCTATTTAAGATTGGTTCATTCTTAGATCTAGGGGCATTATCCATCATTCCTCTTGGATATGGGTCAACACTTAATGCAAGAGCAGGCAATCCGTCAGTAACCAAGTTTATCCACAATAACATTAAAGCAGTAAATGGTAATGGCAAACCAAATACTATTGCAAGCGCAACAATCATAACTTCCGCAAGGTTAGAGGATAAAAGATATTTCACAAAAGAAAGAATATTTGAATAAATTCCTCTGCCTTCTTCAATAGCAGAAACTATTGTGGAAAAATTATCATCTACTAAAACCATATCGCTTGCTTCTTTAGAAACATCTGTTCCTTTGATGCCCATTGCAATTCCTAAATCCGCAGATTTCAGTGCAGGTGCATCATTGACTCCATCTCCAGTCATGGCAACTATTGCCCCAGATTCTTGTAATAATTTAACAATCTCTAATTTATGGGCAGGTTCTACTCTAGCAAAAATATTAGTTGTCTTAATTATCTGCCTTTTTTCTATACTTCCAAGGCTTGCAAAGTGAGCCCCTTCAATACCTTCTCCAAGAAGGCCTATATCTCTTCCAATGGCCATTGCAGTGTTGATATTATCTCCTGTAATCATTATTACTCTAATTCCCGCATTTTTTGTTCGAGCCATATAATCTTTAATTTCTGGCTTAGGTGGATCAATCATGCCTTGAAGACCTACAAAAATCAAGTCATCTTCTTGCATTTTTTCCTTTCTTCTCATAATTTTATATGCAAAACCTAAAACTCTTAAGGCTCCAGAAGAATAAATTTTATTCTTGTCTAAGATTTCCTTTTTTATCTTATCTGTCAATCTAACCACTTTTCCATCTAGAGATATATGCGAACATTTATCCAAAACTCTTTCAGGTGCACCTTTAGTATAGAATAAGAATTTAGATCCATCCTTATGTAATGTGCTCATCATCTTTCTTGAAGCATCAAAAGGCATTTCATCAACACGAACGAACCTTTCTCTAAGTTCTTTATAATCAATTCCAGCCTTCATGGCTGAAACAAGTAATGCTGCCTCAGTTGGGTCTCCAGTAATAGTTGTCTCAACTCCTTTATGTAAGACTGCATTGTTACATAAGGCTCCTATTTGCAAGATAAGGGAATCTTTATCATTGAAATTTTTCCCGTTCAAAGATATTAATCCCTTGTCTGAATATCCTTCTCCTGTTACAACATAATCTTTTTTATTAACAAAAATATTTCTAACAGTCATTTCGTTTTTAGTCAAAGTTCCAGTTTTATCAGAACAGATTACATTGGTCTCTCCCAAAGTTTCTACAGAAGGTAATCTTCTTATCAATGAATTTTTCTTAAGCAATCTCTTAACTCCAATCG
Source organism: Candidatus Woesearchaeota archaeon (assembly GCA_964408235.1). Taxonomy (GTDB): domain Archaea; phylum Nanobdellota; class Nanobdellia; order Pacearchaeales; family GW2011-AR1; genus SICU01. Next base: position 7,540 of record CAYOYN010000001.1, read on the forward strand.
CTAAAGAAATAGTGACTACTGCGGGTAATCCTTCAGGAACTGCTGCAACAGCAAGCGCAATAGCAGTTAAAAGCCAAGTTCTAACATGCTCTGTAAAATTAGTATAATCTCCGGCAAGTAATTCATTAAGTAACCCTTCTCTAAAGAAGCCTATCAAGAAAATAAGCATTGAAACAAAAATAACTCCTATTCCAACAAATTTTCCAAATTTATCTAATTTTATTTGTAATGGTGTAGCTTCTTTTTCAACATCATTAAGTAAATGAGCAATCTTACCAAGTTCAGTTCTCATTCCAGTACCAGTAACTACGCATTTTCCTCGCCCATTGGTTATTAGAGTTCCTGCAAAAATCATATTTTTTTGATCATTAATGACTAGGTTTCCTTTCAAAGCATCAGAAAATTTAGCACTAGGTGAAGATTCTCCAGTAAGAGAAGATTCCAAACACGATAATGAAAAGCTTTCAATGACTCGAGCATCAGCAGGAACTTTATCTCCTTCTTCAACAGCTATTATGTCTCCTGGTACTAAGAAAGTAGAATCTATTTCCTTTAATTCTCCATTTCTTATGACTCTTGCCTTAAGAGAAGATAATTTTTTTAATGCTTCAATTGACTTCTCTGCCCTATATTCTTGAACAAAACCAAAAGTAGCATTAAGCAGAAGTATTGCAAATATTACTATTGAATCAAGGTATTCTTTTAACAAGGTAGAAACAACAAGTGCAAATATAAGTAGGTAAATTATAAAACTCTTAAATTGTCTAAAAAATATAGTAATAGCTGAAACATTGCTTTCTTTTTTTATTTCATTTAATCCAAAGTCTTTCAGTCTCTGAAATGCCACAACTTCAGTTAGTCCATCTTTATCGTTGCTTCCAAATGAAGAAATCACTCTTTTAGGTTCTAAAGAGAAATATGTCTCACCCATTTTCAAGAGAATCTTATTAAGTATAAAAATCTCCCTAATAAAGATGGGAAACTATTCAAAAAGCTAATCTTAACTATTTAATTAACAAAACTCACAAACATTCTTCTTATTATTTGTCTCTTCTTTCTTCCCCTTATCTTTTTTGTCTTTCTTCATCTCTTTCTTTTTTTCAACCATGACAAACAAATGAGTCATATCTATTTAAATTTTATTCAAAATATGAAGTGAGCCCGGTCTTCGCCGCGAAAACCGGACCCTTTCATCTCAGTTTAGGGAGATGAATATGAGAAAAACTCTAATGAGTTTTTATTAGGTTTATCCAATTAAAGTTGGTTTAAACGTACTTTCTTCGGAGAAGAGGCCTTTTTAATCTTTACCCAGTATCTTACCGCAAATATCAAACACAAAAATCCCACTGCAAAATAGATAAGGTGCATTTTGAGGCCTAAAAACATAAAACAGAATGTAAAAATAGAAAGTGCGATAGCCAAAAAGAAGTTGCTGTCTTTTTCGGATGTGAACTCCATTAACATAATAATGACAATACATTTAAAATTGTTTCCATTCTTTAAGAAACGAGGAGATGGAAACTTTACTTTCACAAATAGGGATAATTGTTGGCATAGCTGCAATAATCTCCATTTTAGGGAGAGTAATAAAACAACCTCCAATAATTGCGTATCTTATCACAGGAGTTTTGGTAAGCCCTTTGTTTTTCAATTTAATAGACCCGGCAACTCATCTAGAATCTTTAGCCGGTATAGGAATATCTCTTCTTCTTTTTATTATAGGGACAAGTCTAGATTTTAGAATATTCAAAAGTGTAGGTGGCGTCTCAATAGTTGGTGGAATTGCAACAGTTGCAATCGTTTGTTCAGCATCATTTCTTATTGCAAAATTCTTAGGCTTTTCAATAGTTCCATCATTGTACATCGCCCTAGCATTTTCTTTTTCAAGTGCAGTAGTTGTCGTAAAAATATTATCTGATAAAAAAGAAATAGAAACATTACATGGTCAAATAGCTCTAGGGATCCTAATAATTGAAAGTTTTATTGCAGCTCTAGCTTTAATGATAATTCCAGTAATCTCTTCAGAAGGAGCAAGCGGAATATTCTCTCAAATATTCAAATTCATATTAATGATTTCTTCAGTTATTCTAGTTGGCCATTTCATATTTTCTAAAATGTTAAGTTTTGCAGCTAAAAATCAAGAAGTTTTGTTTCTTGTAAGTCTAGCTTGGGCCTTATCAGTAGGAGCAATATTCGAAATAGTAGGAGTTTCAACAGAAATAGGTGCCTTGGTAGCTGGAATGGTAATTGCTTCTTCTAAGTATAATTTAGAAATAAAATCAAAAATAAAAGGAATTAGGGACTTCTTCGTAATACTTTTCTTCGTATACTTCGGAGCTCAGTTATCTTCTCCAATCAATTCAGAATTAATTGTTCAAGCATTAATATTTTCAACATTTATTCTTGTAATAAAACCTGTAATTGTAATGAGTCTAACAAGGTCGTTTGGTTTCAAAAAAAGAACTAATTTTATGGTTGGAACTAGCCTAACCCAAGTAAGTGAATTTTCATTAATAGTTATTCTAATGGGTTATTCTCTAGGGCATATCGAACAATCCGTATTTTCATTAACAATTCTAGTAACTTTGGTAACTGTATCTTTAAGCAGTTATGCAATATATTTTTCAACTCCAATATATAATTCAATTTCAAGATTTCTTGGATTATTTGATGGTAAAAGAAAAAATTTAGGAACCCATCAAAGAACAGAGAAGTACGACCTTATCTTATTTGGATATAGCAGATTAGGATTTAATTTAGTAAAAGCGTTTGAATTAGCTAATAAAAAATACTTAGTAGTGGATTATAATCCAATAACTATAATAAATCTCTCAAAGAGAGGAATACCTTGTGTTTACGGAGATGTAAATGACTCTGAATTCTTAAAGAGTATAAATCTTAAAACTGTAAAGATGATTGTTTCCACAATTCCAGATTACGCTGCAAATGATAATATCATGAAATTAATGGATAAAGAAAGTACATTCATAGCAACTTCAAATCAAATACATAATGCTATAGGCTTGTACGAAAATGGTGCAGATTATGTAATAATGCCTCATTATTTAGGAGGAGATTATATTGCAAGTATGTTGATAAGGGACAACTTCAATAAGAAAACAATAAAACAAGAAGGTAAACTCCATATTAAACAAATACAAGAAAGACTCAAAGATAATTCA
>CAYOYN010000001.1:10821-146349 GCA_964408235.1 Candidatus Woesearchaeota archaeon
ACAAGAAGGTAAACTCCATATTAAACAAATACAAGAAAGACTCAAAGATAATTCAATCTAATCTTTGCCATCAACAATTATTCTCTTAAACAAATCAAGAAATCTAAGTATAATTTCAAGACATACTATGAAAAGTAAAACATAGCCTACAAAAATAATTGATTCTTGCATATTTCCCATAAATTCTCTAAACTTTGAAATATCTATTAGTTTATGGCTGAGTAAAGTTATTGCAAGTATTGTAAAAGGTACTAACTTAGCAACTTCGGCAGAAATTTCATTATTATAATAAGCTAAAAGTCTTATTGATCCAACAACTGCAGCAGATAACAACAAAACTTGATCTAACGAGCCTATATCAGAAAATAAAATTAAGGCTAATGCAAATAGAATATACCAAAATAATATTAGGAAAGGAAGCAATATAATATACTCAATAAAATAAAGAATTCCTGCAAACAGCTTATTTAATGAAGGATGGTCAAAAGAATTATATTGTTGCAAGTTAAGAGAGATTATATCTTTTTTCGAAATTAACCTATAAACCTTTGATATGAATATTGCATATATGAAAATAAGAATCATATATGTTGCAACAGTGAATATATTCTGATACATTAAAGGCAAAGAGTAAATATAATCTACAAAACCACTTATCTTTTCTACAATCATCTCAAAACTCAAAAGAATTAAGCATATTTAAAACCTCAGGCATAAGGCATAAATACACATAAAATTCAATTAATTCATGGTAAAAATAATCCTTTTCTACAAATTTGTAGAAATAAAGAATCCCAAAGAATTAATGGAAAGTCACCTTGATTATTGCAAAAATCTTGGTTTGAAAGGAAAAGTCCTACTGGCTAGCGAGGGCATCAATGGTTCTGTAGCTGGAACAGAAGAACAAATAGATAGTTATATGGCTGAATTAAAAAAAGACCCTAGGTTTAGAGATATTGAATTCAAAATAGAATATGGTTTAGAAAATCCATTTGATAAAATGCTTGTAAGGGTAAGAAAAGAAATAATTAGATTAGGGCAAGATATTGACTTGAATAAAGTTGGAAAATATGTTTCTCCAGCAGATTTCTTAGAGTCATATAAAGATCCAAATACCGTAATCATTGATACAAGAAATGATTACGAATCTAAAGTTGGAAAATTCAAAGGAGCAATTATTCCTCAAATCGCAACATTTAGAGAATTCCCTGAGTTTGTAAAAAACTTAAAACTTCCAAAAGACACAAAGATTCTAACCTATTGTACTGGAGGAATACGTTGTGAAAAAGCAAGCGCGTATATGTTAAAAGAAGGTTTCACAAATGTGTCTCAATTGCACGGAGGAATAATAAAATTCTGTCAAACTATTCCAAATGCAGATGTATGGGAAGGACAGTGTTTTGTATTTGATAATCGTCTTTCTTCACCAATAGGCACTGATAAAAAACAAATTAATAATTGCATACATTGTAACACTCAATCAGACTTATACAGAAACTGTAAAATAAAAACTTGTAACAAGCTCATTTTCATTTGCAATGATTGTAGAAAAGACTTTCATGCTTGTTGTTCAAAAGACTGTATGAAAAAACTTCTTAAATAATTAAAATAAAATTGAATTAAAGACCTAATGGGTGCAAAAGATTTCCTTTAGAATCCATTTTGTATTTCCCTAATATAAGGTGCTCGCAGATTATGCCTGTGTGAACATAGAACTTAAACTTTTCTCGGGCATGTGCAAAAAAGAAAACATCATCGCCGTGGAACTCTTCAGATGTTCCATATCTAAAAGGGCTTTCAATAACTTTTCTTGAGAATAGGACACATCCATTTGAGGGTATCGCAGCCTCTATTATTTCTCCGCTTTTTATTTCTTCATTAGTAAAATACCTCTTGATTCGCAAATCAAACCTGTTATTTATTTTAGGATAAAGTCCTCTTCTCTTTATTTCTGCAAACTGTTCCTCTGTAAAATATCTCCATGCGACAGGCATCATCCTTTTCTCTCCAGATACATAAAAATAATTGTAGTAAAGTCCCGAGACCACATCTTTATTCGCTTTTAGGAGTTCATTTAGAATATTTTCTGGAACAATAACATCGGTATCAACGAAAAGTAGGAAATCATATCCATTATCTTTTGCATAATCCATTATCTTGTTCCTGCTTGAAATCAACCTCTTTTGATTTAACTGCTCATTTGTATCATCATAAATCGTTTTAAAACCAGTCTGCTTTGAGATTTTTTCAAAAAAGATTTTATTTTTTGAGTTATCAACTATTAGAATATCAAATTTAGGAAAATCAATCTTTTTTATTGAAGCTATAAATTTATCAAAACAATATTCCATGCCGTCAAAAATCGGCGTGGCGACCAAAATCTTCATAATTTAAACTTATATTTATATTTTAAATAAGTTTTGCTAATCAACTGGACAAATAAATTTAAACGCTATTATAGAATCTAGCAAATGTCCAACCTAATACGTAGAACATAACATAACTCTGTAATAATCCTATAAGTATTGTCCAATCATAGAATGAAAATCCAATAGGGTATTTTGCAACAATGAATGCAGTATCAAAATCGCTAAACCAAACAAACAATCCATAAAATACGAGAACAATCATAGCCATCATTCCAAGGGCATGTCCAAGTGCATATGGTTTAAGGTCCCCAACTCTAAAATGCTCATGCATTCCATCATGGGCGTGCATATCCATGTGTTTAGAATGATGATGCATCGACCTTTTTTTCATAACCTATATACTCCAGTATCATATATAAACTTTACTTCAGAAAGTTTATGCATGTTGTCGTCAGACGACTTTGTATGAATCTTATTAATAAATACAAATTTCAACAATAGTAAAGATTTAAAAACAATTTTTATCACAAAAGTTTAGGCTCGTCTAGTATATCGGTTAGTACATGGCCCTGTCGCGGCCAAGAGCCGGGTTCGATTCCCGGGACGGGCGTCTCTAGCTAATCTTCTAGAGCTATACACTAGCGTAATTCAGTGGAGCTGCTTACAGTTTCGCAAGTTCGTCAGATCTCAAACAGCACTTCTTGTATTTCTTCCCGCTCCCACACGGACAGCGTTCATTCCTCCCAATCTTGGACTTCCGTTGAAATGCTGGCAGCTTTGGATATTCGCTAAAATTTATCGCTTGTGGGACTTGATGAAGCCCCCATTGAAGCTCCGTGGCCAAGGGTCTGATTTCTTCTCTTCTCTCTGCGCTTACTTCTAGAGAGGGTGCGTAGAACAAGTCCCAACTAACGAAGCCAGATCTCACATGTGCTCCGTAGTTAACTGCCAAGCCAACAACTTGACTTCCTGCACTTATTGTTATCCCACACTGCCACTCAATGTAAGAAGCCAGAGCCATGAGTCTGCGCATTCGATAAGACTTTTCATCTTCATCAGGCAACTGTTTGCATACGAACAATACATACACTGTCTTTGAGAGACTTGTCGGCATCAGAATGCGAAAATGTGGGTGCTTTGTTGAGACAAGGATTCCGTATAGTCCTTCTGCCAATAGTCTGCGTCCAAGGCGTGATTCGGATGCAAGAGTTCTCAAGGCAATTTCAAGTTCACTAACAGGTTGAGTCAACTCTGGAAACTGCAGCGTTCCATTGAGCGCGTTATCAGTAAAGCGATCAATCATGTCATCAATAAGAAAGCTGGGTGCGTTGCTTTCGACATACGACTTGTACTGTGGGCTACTAACAAACTCATCCCAACAGCCGTCTTCAATGAATAGACCGGTTACCTCTTTAGGAATCACGAAATCATGTTTGTTGTTTTCATCGCTGAAGTGAGTAAGATAGTAAGCCAGCAACTCCTCTTCTCCTGCTGCTAGAACTCTCTTACCTGATCTCATGAAGCGTTCTTTGCTTCGTAGATATGCAAGGAAATCAGATGTAGTGTTTAGATGGCCTAGAATCTTGCTCAAATTAGTCTCGTCCAATACATGTACGTAAGGACGATTCGGATCTAAGTCACCAACGGTGAAGATTGCTTCGTCGCTCACTTGTTCTGAAGTAACCATTAGTGATCCAGTAGAAGAGGGGAGTGCGGCCGCTCTTCTGCCAGTCGGATCGTGTGCAACAACCACGAGATGAAATCTAGGATTCGCCGGCATAGAAAACGGAAGACGTTGCTTGCATTGCTTGTCGCTAAAGACCCTATCAGGGTGCTTCCTCAACCAACCCTCGGCACGATACAACTGATGTGCTGATTCTTGGATCGCACGACTATACCACCTTTTCCATGCAGTCTCTGGATTTGCGTGTGATGGATACTCGCAGTTCTTGTCAGAGAAAAGAATGATGTCGTCCCCAAAGACCACCATTAGATCAACTATTTCCCTGCCGTCGGCCCAGTTCTTCTTGCCTTGATCTTTAAACGGTGACTGATAGCTCCACAGTCGCAGGAAGCTCTTGCGTGCTAAAGTACCTAAGTAATTTTCAGTTTCTATCGTCACTGCACGCAAGAGCCTCGTAAGCATTTAACGATTGTTGTGGTAGAACTGAAGCACTCTCTGCGTCGCCACAAAGCATAAATAGAAGTGTGCCGTCGGTAGTTCGAAGCACGAAGGACTTATGAGTCTTCCGCTGAAGTTATCTAGCAAACACATCTGGTAGAAGAACCAGAGGTGGGGCGCGCATAATATCCCAGCTAGAATTAAATAATCTCATTTCATTTCTACACTATGAACTTCAAAGAATGTAAAGAAAAAGGTTTCATTGAAAATGTAAAAGGTGATAAAAAAATAGCTCATGCTGTTTACAAACTAGCTTCAAAGAAGCTACTCGTACAATCTTTTATTCCAATGGATAAAGATCATGTCGAAGTAAGATTTACTTTATTTTTTGATAGTTTAACTCAATTTCTTGATTCTCTCGCACTTGAAAAAGGTTACAGAATTTTGACTGTTGACGCGTACTTTGTGTTTATGAAAGATGTTTTGAAAGAAAACATACTCTCAAAGAGATTTGCTAAGTTGGTAGAAGCTTACAAATTAATGAAATATGAAGGGAAATTACTAACAAAAGAAGAATTCGAAGATCATGTAGCTAATTTAATGGAATTACTCTCATTTATTGGAGAAAAATATTTTCAAAGTCAGTAAATTTACATTCCTAAGAATTTGAACAAATCATAGACTAAGAAAGCAGGCCAAACCAATGCTTTCAAAAATCCAACTACTCCTGCTCCAAAGCTAGATGCTGTAGATACATAATATACAGTTGCGCCTAAGAATCCTAATCCGTAAACTGCTCCACCACAAGCAGAAGATTTAGAGCTTCCACAATTACAATCCTCGCAATAATTGCTCATTTTCTCTTTATTTGACTTTCTCATAATTAAAATATGTCAAATTAGTTAATAAATGTTGCTAAGAATTTTGATTGTTTACAACGGAACTTCAATAATCATTAAATAAAGCCCCTTACTTGAAATAATCTCAATCTCTTTCAAATCATAAATCTCTATGCTATCTCTATGAGATAATTTATCTCCTTCAATCAAGCAACCTCCCTCAATCACAAATGCAAAAAAGCCCCTTCCTTTTTCAAGAGGATAATTTATTCTTGTTTCTTTGTCAAATTTCCCTAAAAATATTTTAGCATCCTGATTGATAAAGAGATTGTTATCCTTTTTATTTCCTGAAACAACCTTAGTAAGTTCGTTATGCCTTAGATCAATAAATCTCTTATCATGTCTAGGCATAATATCTTCTTTTGAAGTTTCGATCCATATTTGAAATAATTCAAGACTTTTATCTTTTGAATTGTTAAATTCAGAATGGGTAATGCCTCGACCGGCAGACATTACTTGCATTTCTCCTTCTTTTATGACTTCCATATTCCCCATGCTATCTTTATGAATTAGTTCTCCTGAATAAACTAAAGTTATAATCTCCATATTATCGTGTGGGTGAGTCATAAATCCTTTTCCGCGAGAAATAATGTCATCATTAAGAACAAGCAATTTTCCAAAGCCAGTTCTTTCAGGATTATAATAATTAGAAAAGCTAAAACTAAATTTAGATTTAAGCCAATCTAGGTCGCTTTTTCCTCTTTCAGAAGCTAACTGTATCCTTTTCATAATTTAAAATTCTAACCAAACTATAAAGATTTTACTTAATGTCTAGGCCAAAAAACCTTATAAATACAAACTAATTCAAGATATAATGATTAATTCAAAAAGTTTGGTGATAACAGCTTTATTTTTGTTTTTAGTAGCATTTGTATCAGGCCTTGAAGTAAAAAAGACTGAATTTATTTTTAATACAGACCCTTACGTCAATATTAGCGTTTCAGTTTTAAATGAAGAAACTGGAGAAGAAGTAGAATTATTTGAAGGAAGGGCTAGAAAGTTTGGAGAATTTAGATTCACATATTACGGAACAGTTAATCAAGTTAATTTAAAGGCAAAAATAATCAATAATGAAACAGGAGATGTAATAAAAGAAGAAACCTTTGGCCCATATGTTTTAGGAATTCCTTCAGCAACCATGAATTTCACATTAGGCGAAATAGAAGCTTCAGAAGAAGTTGTTGAAGAAACATTGCCTGAAACAACAGAGGCAATAAGCGAGGAAGCTTCAGAAAATAGTCCAATTCTAGGTTTAGTTATAGGAGAAAACGGAGAGTTTAGAAAAATCTATTATTATGTTTTAGCAGGAATTATCGGTTTAGTTATTTTAACTGTTGTTTTAAGAAAGCGCTTATCTACAGTTAAATCCGGTCCTGTTGAACCGCATCCAACTAAAGTAATCAAAAAAGTAAAGCCTTCAAAAACTGAAGTTGTGGTACCAGTAGTGGATAAATCAAATGAAGAAAATATAAACGATACAGAAAAAAGAATAGCGGACTTACAAAAACAATTAGAGCAGATAAGAAATGAAGAAAGGTTGGCTAAGTTACAAAAACAACTTAATCTAGAAAGACAATCATTGAAAAAGTTACAGGAAGAGACTGATGAACCTAAGGTTAATCCTCCTCAAAACAACAACTTAGGCGACCAACCTAAACCTTTCTAAAAATAATATCAAAAAAAATTATTTTAAACTCTTAGCTCTTTTAACCATAGCTAATTTAATTCTTTGAGTAGCTATTTCATTAGCTGCATCTCTTGGGTTTATTCCTTCTTTTTTAGCTTTTAATAATACCATTTCTGTATTCTTAGTAATTTTATCTTTTACAGTTTTATACATATATTTTGAATCTTTTCCTATATATTCCACCCAACTAGAGATGACTCCTCCAGCATTAGCTACAAAATCAGGAACAATCAAAATTTTCTTGCTCAATTGTTGCTCAATGTCTAAAGGAATAGGGATATTTGCAGCTTCAACAATAATCTTAGCATTTATTGAGTTCATATTTGATTTATTGATTACGTCAGGTAATGCTCCAGGAATAAGCACATCAACAGGCAATTCAAATAATTTATTTCCAGGTAACATTCTACCTTTTCCAAAAGTAACGCTTCCCTTATCTTTCTTAATGCGAGCTATTTCTTCAAATGACAAACCATTTTCATTATACAAACAACCCTTACTATCGCTAATTGCTACAATTTTAGCTCCAGCTTCCTCTAAATGTTTGAATGTAAAGTATCCCACATTACCGAATCCTTCTATTGCGATTTTAGCATTAGAAACTGGAATGCCTGCATGTTTCAATGCAACTTGGGTTGCGCAAGAAACACCAAGCCCAGTACTTCCAAGTTCATGAGGTAAACCACATATCTTTCTACCCTTTATGACTCTACAAAAATTCGCAGGCTTTCCTGTTGCAGCATTAAAATCTCCATGAGCTTTAACAAAAGTCTCCATCTCTTTTTCAGTTGTATTAATGTCAGGTCCAGCAATATACTCGCTAGGAACCAAGTTTCTTAACGATCTAGCGAAAGATTTTAAGAATATTTCTTTCTTACTCTCATCAACGTTTTTATCATAAATTATTCCGCTCTTTCCACCTCCAAATGGTAATCCTGCCAAAGAATTCTTTAGAGTCATTGCGCGTGCAAGTCTAAAGACCTCGCGAATATTTACCGTTGGAGTCATTCTTATTCCGCCTTTAGCAGGACCTAAAGCAGTATTATCAATTACAGTAAAACCTCTCATACCAGTAGAAGGATCATATACTTGGACAATTTTTTCAGGCCCTAATTCATCTTTCACTTCTTGTAAATCCATATCAACACCTTAATGTTAAATTTAATTCTATATTTAAATTATTACTAAATTAACTTGCGCATAATACCCACTGGCAATTTACTCCAGAGGAGCTACCAGCTTTATAGACACCATTAGCGAAATCATAGACTGGATTTATTGGAGAACCAGTTAAACCGTCTACCGGCTGAGCTCCACAATAAAAGGCACTTCCAGGACCGCAGAAACTAGTGCTCTGAACTTTTCTTACATACTGAGAAGGTACAGGAGGGCAATTTGTCCCATCACCTCTACAAAAAGAACTAGCCCTGTAACCTTCAAGAGCGAAGGAATTTGCAGAAGAAACAGAGATATTTCCAGAACCCCCATGAGCTGATAACCAAGAACTGCCCGATGTTGCTAAACAAGAAGGATGAAGTGGATTAGATGAACAACTTGGGGAAGCACCTTGAATTTCTCCAATGCTGTGTCCCACCACAGTAGGCTGGTTACCGCCATAAGCTATAACAAAAGTCGCTAAAAATAAGAATGTTAAAATCAATATTAAATGTGTTTTCCTTATATTAATTTCAATTTTCATCTTCTCTCAAGATAAGTAGTTTTAGCTCATTAATAAATCTTATTGGCTCTGGTTATTGAATGCATTGTTTAGGTTTTGGCTTCTTAAAGCTAGTTCTCTAAATGTGGAATCAGTAGAATGATTTAGTTTTAATTTCATGAGTCTACTTATTTTAATTAAAGCAAATATTATTGAAGCAAATAAAATCGAGAATGCAAACCAATAAATCAATCTTAATTCATATTCTTTTTCGCTAGCTTCTAGGTTGCTTGGTTCTTCATTCTCTATTTGAGTATTTTGTTCTGGTAAGTTCCCACTACCTGTAGTTGTACCGCTACTTCCAGTAGTTGTTCCAGAAGTCGTGGATCTTCCAGAACTTCCTCCGCTAGATCCACCACTTGAGCCACCGCTAGAACCTCCAGAACTTCCAGAACCAGAAGTTGATGAAGGTTGGCTAATTACATTAACCACCATATTATTATTCAAATCTCCAAATAAAACATTTTGGTTCCTCATTCTCCAAGAAAACTGATATTGTCCTGGAGTAGACGGAGCAATAACATTAAACGTAAATGTTTTTTCTTCTCCATTTAAAATCAATTCATTACTATTCAAATTGGCTGTTTGTGTTCCCCAATAATTATTTTGCGAAGAGAGTTGATAATTGGAAATATTCCAGGTATTAAGGCCTGTATTTCTAAAAGTAATATTAACTTGATAACTTTGGCCTACAATCATTTCAGTTGGAACTTGTTGAGATATAAAATCTGAATCTTCATTAAGGTTAATTACATTAAATCTATCTATAGGCGTTGTAACAAAATTACCTTCTAAGTCATAAACTCTAGCAGCTATTTTATGTAATCCGTTATTTATCAAAGTAGTATCAAGAATATAGGTATAAGGTGAAGAAGTATCAGTAGAGATCAATCTATTGTTTAAGTAAAATTCTACCTTTGCCACTCCAGTATTATCTGTAGCTTGAGCAGAAATAGTTACCTGGCCGTTAAGGTTAGAAGAAGATAGGGGATTTGAAAGAGTAACAGAAGGCAATATTTTATCGCTTCTATAAACTCCACATTGGGAATGTCCATCTGGGCAGCATTGATTATAATTATATTCTTCTGCCTTACACAAATTATCCCAATAAGGTAAACATTGGTTGTTTTCAAATACTCCGTGAAAGTCCACTGAATTAGGTGCAGGAGACAAAGGATGATCATTAGAAAATCCTACAAGACCTATACCTTCAGCATACCATTGTTCTTCGGTAAGGACAGGCTCTCCAGTACATAATCCTGATGCCAGAGTATAGCTTACTCTCAAAACAGAGTCAAGTCTTTCTCCAAAGTTGACTGGCACACTTATTGTTTCAGTATTAGCATAACAGAAATCTCCTTCGCAATAATCATATACTCTATATTTTGTATTTATCATAACATTACTTCCCGGACAAGCTCCGGACCCAGCAGAGCAAGTTGCATCGTAACAAATTTCTCCTGCTCCTTGTTCATTAAAGTAAATTGTATTCAGGTAACATTTCTGAGTTATGTGTTCTTGACCATCAGGGATTACTTCAGTTGGTAAAATTACTAATCCTGGTTCGGGATGATATTCTTCCAAGAAATTTCCAGTTACCGTGCTAACTCTAAGACCATTACTTTTAACTATTGACCAATGTGGAGGGATTATTGTACTCCCTTGTAAGAATTCATTTGGAAAATATTTATGCAAGTCAGGAACATCCCCCCAGGGTATTAGGTTGGTTGGATTTCCTCCAAGGCAATTACTTCCAAGTATTTTTTTCCTACTCATTGTTCCATCGCTATTAAGCTGGCTGGATACCAACCATGTATTTTGCCAACCAAGCCCGCTTGGGCATGGCGCACCCTCATCTCCCGGAGTACCTCCGTCTGGTCTATCTATCAACCAAGCACCTATTCCGTTTGAAGACCTACTTATCCAAGCTAATACGGGCTCAGGATCAGCATTCCCGGAATCGGCCAATCTATTATCTTGAACAGTAACTTCTATATTGCTCTGCTCCCCAAACCATTCAACATGTTCGTGAACCATTCTTAAGGTAAGGTTGTAAGTTCCAGCTTCTTGAGGAGCACTTATCCAGTAAGTAAATGTCTTTTCTTCTGCAGGAGATATAGATTCATGGGGTTCAAGATATATTCTTCCAGTACCAAATGTTATTTGCTGTCCAAAATTAGGATTTCCAAGTCTAAATCCTTGTTCATCTGACCAAGTAGTTATTCCGGTATTGGAGTAAGTTATTTTTATCTGATACGGTTGACCTGCCTGCATAATATTTGGGACTTCAAAAGAGACTATTCTAGAATCACTGTCTCCTGGAGCAAGGTAAACTCTATTGCTAAAATGCCCTATTAAAATTAGTCCAAGAAATAAAAAACTAATTAAAATTATCCATATCCTCTCTTTTTTCATATGTAAAAGTACCATTTACAGTTAATAAACTCTTTTTCAAGAATATTTTACACTAATTAAAGAAAATAATTTTTTAATAAATTCCCTCTGTTTTGGTTATATGCTAGCCTTCTTATCCTGTTAATTTTAATTATTCTTACTATTCTAACTATTGTTAAGGCTATTACAACTAAAAAGAGAACAACTGCGCTCCAAAAGAACACTCTTATCTCACCATCTCCATTTTGTCCTTCTAACTCTTTATTTTCTACTTCACTGATTTCTGTTTGAGTTTGTACTTCATCAGTTTCATCATTGTCATTTTTATTGCTACATCCTAAGTCAAGAGGATAATCCACTTGCCCGTCATTATCATTGTCTGATCCATCTTCACATGCATTTTTTATATTAGGTAAAATAGGTCTTATGCTTCCGCCTCCTCCTCCGCCTCCACCCCCACCACTGGAGGAAGGATTAGGATTATTTACTGAACATCCTTCATCAGTTGCCCCATCACAGTCGTTGTCTAAAGAGTCGCAAGTTGTTTCACTAATTTGATAATTTGGAATGCTCATAAATTCACATCCAGGCCAATTTTCATTAGTGCATGTCTCAGTTGAAATAGCACAAACTCCGACCCCGCATGCCTGAGTTTGCCCATTACTACAGACAGGAGTAGATTGCACAGTAAGGGTCTGAATGTTTGATTCTAGTACTTGACCACTACTTGGATATAATGCAACAAATGCTATTTCATAATTACCAGTTGCATATCCTTGAGGAATTACTATTTCCATTTGATCACCAACAATATTGCAAATAGCCGTGTCTAAATAGGAGCAGTATGGAATGAAATCTGATTGGCCAACAACTCTTATTCCAACAACAAATGTAGATGGTCCATTAACCACATTAAAATGTACTGTTCTATTTACATTATTTTGTATCGACCCAGGAGTTATTGGAGAAATATTAGGAGTAGGGTTGATAACAGCAATCTGCCTAGTTATAGTTTCTCCAAAGTCTTCAATTCCCTCGTGAGTAAGAGTTGCTTCAAATTGGTAAGTGCCAGAAGTAGCAGGAGCAGTTATATCAAAAGTGAATGTCTTTAGGCCGCCTGAAGCAATTATTTCGTTTTGATCTAATTCAACTTCATTTACTCCCCAATTATTGCCTAATATCTTTAATTTATATCCTCCTTCATTATACCAATTAGTCACTCCGGTATTTCTTACAGTTATAGAAATAGGTTCTAAAGAATTAATATAAGTGGTAGTTGGAATGGTAGCACTTATTGTTGATGCTTCTTGATCCAATAATACTTCTAATCCATCCAAGATAAGGTTTGTATGTGTATAAGGTTGAGTTTCAGGTATGTTTGTTGGTATAGTAGCAAGCCCATTAGGATCCAGAATCCAACTTTGGAATATATGGTCTGTTCCTTCTAGACTATTCGCTTTTAGAATATTAATCCAGGTCATCGCAGAGTCATAATATACTTGATCTTCAAAATCAGGAAACATTTGTCCAAGGTAAATTAATCCATAAGGAATTCCTTTTCCTTCTACAAATTCTTTAATATCTTTTAAGTCAGCTATATCTTGAGGTCTAGGGATAAAATCTGGACTAAAAGTATATCTATTTACATCGAGATGATAACCATCTAGTGTTAAACCTCTCATAGCTAGTTGAGCTTCAAGAGCATTAATCCAATCTTTATGTTGTTGGACAGTCAAATAAGGGAAAGGTTCAGTTTCTATAATTTTTATTCCAGGGTGTTTTGTTTTCATTGCCTCTATGTAATCTGCTGTAATGATTGCCGATTCTTCTACACCGTATCCGCAAGTTTCTCCTCCTTCATAGACTAACCCGTAGTAAAAAGGTTCATCTAGTTTTAACATTCCTGCAGTCCCACCATGAAGTTCAATAGTATCTGCAGCCCAATCAGCATATGCTACGGGAATAGTGTCACCAAGTTGAGTGGTTTCAAGACCACATCCTCCAAATCCAACCTTTATTACTGGAACTTCAATTTCAGCTTCAATTCCCCATTGAGTTAATTTATTAAATGCATCAACTGCTAGGAAATTATCTAGTGTTGTGCCGTGGCAATCTGGACAAACCCATGGGTCAGGTAGTACAGTTCCCATATAAAATCCGAAATAATCTATGTTTTGCCTCGTAACTTCCCATTGGGTTGGATCCGAAAATAATTCCATTATATCAACAGAATGGGTATTAGGGTGAAACACTACTCGTCTGTCTGTAAAATCTTCTGGAGATAAATTAGGTTTTTGAAATGAATAAAATGCAAGTATCCCTAAAATTAAAATAAAAAAGATAGCTATACTTATTAGTAGTGCCACATCTTTTTTCATTGAGTAATCGAAGTAATTATCTTTTATAAACTTCTAGTTAAATCTATTAGAGATATAATCAATCAAAGGGTTTCCATTTAATTTTATTGTGGATGGACCATTTCTAATATAAAATTCTTCCAACCCATTATCTTTTAGAAAGACTCTTTTATTACTTGGAGTGCATTCAACCTTTAGGATTTTTTTACCTTCAATTTCAAAAATATCATATTCTACAAAATGCATAAACTGAGTTCCGACACTATTTTTAACCATATTGTTAAAGT
Source organism: Candidatus Woesearchaeota archaeon (assembly GCA_964408235.1). Classification (GTDB taxonomy): domain Archaea; phylum Nanobdellota; class Nanobdellia; order Pacearchaeales; family GW2011-AR1; genus SICU01. The sequence continues at coordinate 24,654 of CAYOYN010000001.1, forward strand.
GCAATTTTAGTTTATCATCATTAACAAAAGCATCTTTTTCTAATCCTATAATCTCTCCATTATCTGAAACTCCCACTATTAATGTTCCACCCTCAGAGTTTAGATAAGCTACTATTGTTTTCAATATAGAGTTCTCAATATTTTTATCTATAGCATTAGTATGTAGATTAGTTCTTAGAGAGGATTTAAACTCAAGTTTAGGCCCTTCACCTTTGGAAATCATAGCCTTTATTCTATCACTATAATTTTCATGAGTTTTTTCAGACTTTATTAATTTTGGATTTTTTCTAATTAATTTGACTACTAAACTACTCATAGGGTTTCCAATTCCTTTCTTTTTATACAAATACCCACCAGCAGAAACGATAAATGCGGAAACCCCTGTGATTATCAGGTCTATCTCTATAACTCCTGTCCCTATTTGTTGTAATCCGAATCCGAAGATGCTATCTAATGAAAACTCTAAGATCTCCCATATGGCTCCCATGGTAAATGAAAGTGCGAAAGCTAGTGTAATTACCATAAATGGGCTAGAATCTAAGTGTTCGCGTTCCTCAAGAAGAAGAATTACAGTAAGCCCTACAAAACTAAGTGCAAGTGTGGCTATACCCTTAAGTAAAATATCCCACCACCATAAATTTGCAAAAAACCCCCTTACTTCTCCTAAAAATAAAGCTCCATAAATAATTAGTAATATTGTTATTTGCATTTCACTGCCTGTTTTTATCCCAAATTTTTCTAGTAATATTGAAGCAAATGTAGCTACAAATGCAATTACGCAGAAAGCCATTGCTAAGTCTCTGCCTCTAAAAAAAGCACTGATAAATCCAAGTATCAAAACAAGCCTTACGGCATTGGTTATTAGGATCCCTACAGATAATCTAGAAAACAATCTTTTAACCATAAGGCTTCAAGGTTAATCAATTATAAAAGAATTGTTGTTTAATTGGTAAACCATTCACCTTTTAAACTGCAAATCAATCAATATTATATGAGAGTAAAGTTTTCGTTTTCCTCAAGAAAAACAAGAAAGATAGATACGCACAATAAACATAGACAGGAGTATCCTTCTTTAGCTAGGGAAGTAATCTCATCTTCAGACATAATCCTTCAAGTTTTAGATGCAAGATTTATCCAAGAGACAAGAAATTTTAAGATGGAAGAGTATGCTCGCGAACATGGAAAAATCTTAATCTATGTTTTAAACAAAGCAGATTTAGTAGATCATAAAAAATTAGAGGATGAAGGGGCAACAAAAGACTTCAAGAATTATATTTTTGTATCATGTAAAAGGCATCAAGGCCGTAGAGAATTAAGAGAAGGAATAAAAATACAGGCAAAGAATTTCAAAAAAGCAAAGAAAAATTCAGAAAAGACTGAAGAAGAGAGGGATGCGGAAAACCATTTAGATATTCATAAGCACGGTGTTGGATATAAAAAATTCTTCAAAACTGGAGATGAAGTTCATGTGGGAGTTATAGGTTATCCAAATGTAGGGAAAAGCTCAATAATTAATATGTTAACTGGAAAGGGTTCTGCAAGGACTTCTCCAAAGGCAGGTTTTACAAGAGGAATTCAAAAAGTGAAACTCGCTAAAGGCATAATGCTTTTAGATACTCCAGGGGTAATGTCTGATGAAGATGCGGCGGCAAGTCAGCAGGCACATTTAAAGAAACATGCAATGATTGGAGTAAGAACATATGACTCAACAAAGAATCCTGAATTTGTAGTTGCAGAAATAATGGCAGATAATCCAAATTTATTTGAAGATTATTACCATATACAAGCAGACGGTGATGCGGAAATTTTATTGCAGGAATTAGGAAAGAAAAGAAATCTATTGATTAAAGGCGGAAATATAGATATGGATAGAACTGCAAGATTAGTATTGAAAGACTGGCAAAGTGGAAAGATTAGGAAGTAATTTTATCTTTCTCTTTTAGCATCTATATAGCATCTTACATCGCTTAATAAATCTGCAATATCTCTTTGTGAAGTCAAATCCTGAGGCACAAATTTTTCAAAGCTAATAAGGTCTGCTTCTAGCCCATCAATTAAGCCTCTCACCCTAACAATACACTCGTCAGATGTAACCAAATCATCAACAACTCCAGCAGGCACATTTTCCTTAGGTCTAAGCAAATCAGAAACTTGACTATTTGCAAATAAATACTGTTCTCCTAACCAAAAAACTTTATCAAAGTATTTTTTTATAACCGGCAGGTTATATCTTTCTAAATGCATAATTATATCAGTCTTTGCTATTATTTAACCATTACTATGATGAACAGATTTAAATAAATAAAATCTATTTCTTAGTATGGATCCAATTGCAGTAGCTGCACTTCTTGGAGGTATTGGTGGCTTAACTCGGGGAGTAGTTGGTTTGCTAAAAGCTTTATCTTTACGAAGAAGAATAATTTGGCCTTATTATCTAATTACAGTTCTTACGGCAGTCATTATAGGAGTTTTTGTAGGAATTGTATTCAATTTTGATCCAAGATTATCTTTACTTTCGGGATATGCGGGTACAGACATTCTAGAGGGAATATACAAATCCTTTGCAGTACAGAAAGTTTACACTGCTCCAAAGAAAAGATAAAATGGCAAACCCAGATTTAATTAGGTTTATTCTAGAAGCAAGAAAAAGAGGATTTACAGATTTCAAAATTACAGAATCTCTTTTAAGTAATGGTTGGCCGATGCACGAAATAAATCTTGGCTATGAAGTTATAAGAGATCATCATTTCAAAAAAGGAATAACTATTTGGTTGGATAAAGATGTAATAAACTTGTTAGAAAAAAGAGCAAAAAGAAATATGCTTACATTGCCTGAGCAAATAGAAGATATAGTTAGAAGAAGCATAGTCAATCATAAACCTGCTCCAAACAAGGAAAAATTAGATGATATGTTAATAGGTTTATTTTCGAGAAAGACTAAAAAAAATTAAATCGGTTTAGTAATCATGTAAGAACTTTCTTTTATGAGGGGGAGTCTTTATTTTGAATTTAAACTCAAAGTCAAACCATTTATTCTTAAAGTGCCAATCTTCTCTTATTCCATGAGATCTACCGATAAATTTCATAATAAGATAAACTAACAGTCCAATTAATAATAAAAATGGAATTATGAAATTAATCCATCTAGGGATTTCTTTTCTTGGAGATAGTTCTACCTTACTTTCATCTAATGTCCCTATAACTGCAAATATGGAAAATCCTTTAGAGTAAACATCATAAACTCCGAAAGTGTCATCTTCAGAAACGTATGATGTTTTAAGTTCCTGATATTCAGGATAACATCTTACAACTTCTATTTCTCTAACATTGTTTTTATTTATCCAGTCTTTTTCTACCTCTAACCTTATACGAGTCTCATCAACATATTTATTGTCAAAATCATGATCAAAATCAAGAGCCCTATAAACCACATAATCTTCCTTGTCAATTTGACATCTATCTGGTAAAGAGTCATATTTCTTAACTTCTATTTGTCCAGTAATCCAATCCTTTGTTTTAATTTCAAATTCTCTCAAGCCTGTCTCCTTATGGTCATATATCTTTTTAACCAGTTTAACTCCGGAGTTTGACATTAATTTCAAAATTAAAGATCTACCTGGATTTTGAACCTCATTGATATAACTTGCTTTTCCATCTTCAAATGTTTCTTCTATCTCATCCGAGGAAGATGCAGCTGAATGCGGGGATCCTAAAACTGCAGAGTTTCTTAAGTTTCCTAAAGCAATTGTGCTTCCTTCATCCCTACAAGTAACACTTCCAAAGTTTACTGTTGAACTAGAGCCTATACATGAGGTTACATTTACTTCGTTAGATCCATCACAACCGGAACTAAATTCAGAAATAGAACTTATTTCTTGATCCTTTAAACAGATAGTCTCAAAGTTATTATCTTCAATATATAGCGTTTTATTGTATATTGCAGGAACTTGTCCGGAGAAATTAACTAACACATAATTAGTGCCTTTTATTAAAGTCACATTTTCAAGATTAAATGTTGTTGAAGAAAAGTTAAATGAAAAATTAGCTATTAAACTATTAGAATTATAGAATGCTATTTCTTGAACTCCTGAGAAAGTCCCGTTAGCGCTAGTGCCATTAACAGTTACATTAAGTGAGGAAAATCCAGAAGTTGAAACACTTGAAGAGTTTCCTATAAGGTTATCATTCGAGTTTGATACGCCATCACCATCACCATCGGTAAAGTTTATTGTTATGCTCCTGTTAGAGCTTGCAAAACCATAATTATTCAGTTCATCTGTGGCCAAGCAATTCCAAGTATAATTCCCATTGGTTAGAGATACATTCCAATTTCCAGAAACAGATGTTCCAGAAGTTGAAGAAATCTGGTTTAATGAGAAACTAGCATTCAAGTTATTAGTCAAATATAAGCTGATGTTTAGAATTGAAGAAGAATCTGTAGCGCTACAACCAAAATTTAACGTAGGAAGGGCAGTATCATTATAGTAGTTATTGGCTGGAGAATTCAAAGTAACTGAAGGCGCGGAAGTATCAACAGAACTATATGAACTAGCTACCCCCATCTGATATAATTTAGTGCCTGCTCCAAAGTAAAGATATCCTTTAGCCAAAGTTGCCGAACTAGTTATTGAAGCAGTAGCAGTAAAGTTACTTATCAATCTGCTAATATTATTTGCATCTAATTGATACATAACTGAACCTGCAGATATGAAAAGATAATTTCTATTTACAAGAGGAGGATTCGAACTATGAGTATTAGTATATGTTGTAAAGTTAGCAATTAATTGACTTACATTAGAAGCGTTAACTTGATATACATTATTGACGGATCCAAAATATAAGTATCCATTTCCAAGAGCATACCCTCCAAGACTACCATTTGAGAAATTAGCAACTCTTATGCTAACATTTGTTGCATTAAATTGTTGCAAAATATTTACGGAATTTACAGTGCATGTTTTATATACATAGTCCTTTGATGCAGGAAATGCATATTCTACGCCATTTGCAGCACAAGAAACACTAGAAATTGTTTGAGAAATGTTACTGGCATTTAATTGGCTTAACACTCCAGTTTCAGAAACATAAACATAGTTTCCTGCAAAAGGCGAAGAAGCATATATCCTATTAGAAGAGGTGTAAGTTTTAGAAACTTGGCTTAGATTAGTTAAATTATATTCCTTAAATCTTGGCGCTGCGTTACCATCACCTATGTAAACGAAATTATTGTATACGGTTGGAGAAGCATAATAAATTCCATCTGCAATAGTGGCTGAACTTATTGTTTGGCTCAAGTTAGAAGCATTTACATGATAAATTGCTCCAGTATTAGTATGGTGGTACAAAGACCCATTGTAATAAGTTGGACCGCCTGAATATGCAAGGCTATATGTCGGAGTACTATTCTCATAAAATTGGCTTATATTTGAAGCGTTTAATTTATAGTATTTTGATGAGCCTCCAGTATTTGGGAGCAAGTAAATCAAATCTCCTACAATAAGAGGTGGAGTACCAATAGTATACGCAAATCCTTGAGTTATTACAGTAGTATTTGAAAGATTTGCAGGAGCGTTAGACAATGCATATCTATTATGAGAGATATTTCCTCCATGCATCCACCATTCGTCTGGAGGGGAGTTAGAAGATCCATCAGTAGAAGTAGCATATACAAAGCAAGAGAACAATATCAGTGAAAGTAGTAAAATAAAAGGGTAATTGGATATTTTCATTTTTTACCTCTATAATTTTTAATTAATTCTTCGAGAATCTCATCAAAAGTGTGTTTACGAACAAAGTCAAGACTTTCGAGTTTTTCTTTAGTCTCGAGGTTTATTCTTATAGTTGTAGATTTTGTAGACATAGTATATTTAATCAACTTAATATACATTGTAGACTTTAGTATTTAAACATTTCCTAAAAATAGAGTCTTAAAATAATTTCTCGTTAATATTCTACAATTGGCTTAAATCCACCAGATGACATTCTTTTCATGTCAAAAGGCATATCAGTAAATGTAGCATCTTTGTATTTCTCTTCCATATATTTCATTACTTTCTTATTAACGGAATCACGATGGGCTTTATTTTTGTAAGTTATGAATGAAAACCCTACGGTCTCTCCGGCCTTAACTTTAGTAAGTTTAGTAAAGTAAAGTGGTTTCATGCTAGGGTCCGGTGATTTTTGGTGTAAATCATCTCCGATGCACTCGACATATTTTAATGCTCCAAATTTCTTCCAAATTTTACCTGCATCAGAAGCCATCTTTTTGTAAGCTCCAATTTTGCTCTTCTTCAAAACGAAAACAAATCCATCTACGTATGTCATATCAACAATAAATCGATTTAGTTAATAAATCTACCTACAAATTTCTATAAAAAATGATTTGAAGTCTTAAAAAGATTTAAAAAATAGTAAATTTCTTTTCATAAATGGAAGATAAATTAAAAATTTTAGAAGAAGAATTAATTAGGATCGGGTTAAAAATTGCAAAACGTGGAGAAGGGGCTTTATTTGTAATCGGGGAAGTAGAATATGGGTCATTAGTTGAACAAAATGTTCCCCCATTCAAAGTAATTGATAATCCTAAACTACTCGAATCACTTGCATTAATGGATGGTGCTGTAATAATCGACAAAGAAGGACATATGAAAGCATATGGTGTGATGATTAAATCTACAAAAACTTTCAAAAATTTTGGTACAAGACACAGTGCGGCTATTTCTTCATCAAATGGAGGCAATATTGCAATTTTAGTTTCAGAAGAAGACAAAAAGTTGAGGATATTTAAAGAAGAAAAAATGATCATGCAGATAGATGCCTTAGAAAAAAATGTTGAACAATCAGTTTCAGGTGCAGTTACTTTACTAGAATCAGTTGGTGCAGGAACTGTCGGAACGATAGGCGCAGGAATATTAGTTCCAACTCTGGGGTTAGCAATGCTCCCAGGAATATTAGTTTTTGGTTCAGCTTATTATTTAGGAAAATTGCTAACTAATAAATTTAAAAGTTAATACGTGTCCATTTAATTTATAACAGTTTATACCTAAAATTTTTATCTAAATTTCAAATTCTATTTAGGCAATTGTCCTGAACCTAAAGAAGGAGTTTCTAATGAACCTTCATCTGCTTGATAGTATTCTTTCTCACTAAAACCAAACATACCAGCAACCATACTAGAAGGAAATTTCTTTGTAGCAGTATTGTATTTTTGAATAGATTCAATATATCTTCCCCTTGCTGTTGTGATCCTATTTTGAGTTCCGCTCATTTCATCAGTTAAAGCAATATATTGGGTATTTGCTTTGAAAGCAGGATAGTTTTCAGCGACAGCATTAACAAAAGTAGCAACACTATCAGACATTTCTACTCCAGCTTGTTCTTTAGCAGCTAAAGTTTGAGCATTATCCCAAGATGTACGGGCATCAATAACATCTTTAACAAATTTAGTCTCTGTACTAACAGCACTAGCCACGACAGAAACTAAGTTAGGTATTAGGTCAGCTTGTCTTTGGTATTGGTTCTCTACTTCACTCCATTTTGCCTCGGTGTCTTGATCTAAACCTACAAAGTTATTGTAAGCACTTACAAAATAAATTCCTAATATTGCTACAAGAACAATAACTCCAATGATTACTATTCCTTTTGTTTTCATATTAATTTCTATTGTTTTTGATTTAAATAACTATCTTCCAGCTCCTCCGCCGCCAAAACTTCCACCTCCAAAACTATTTCCACTACCTCCAAAATTACTCGGGACAAAAACATTTCTTCCTCTACGGTAGGTCCTATTTCTGCTATTTGCAATGGAAACTATGATTACAAATATTATTAATACAATTATCAAAAAAACAATCCAAGAATTATTCTGTTTTCTTCCACTTGTGAGTTCATTTGCATTAAGGAGCATTTCTTCCGCAATAGCAAAACTAAATTGCACAATTCCTTCAGATAATTCTCCATTATCTCTGTAAGGCACATAATTCTCATCTAATAGTCTTCCAATTTTTGAATCTGGTAAAATTCCTTCGACCCCATATCCTACACTTACCCAAATTTTACCTGTTTGGGCGACATATAGAATGACTACTCCGTTGTCTTTTTCACCTTGGCCAACTCCCCAATCCTCTCCAATCATTACAGCATATTGGCTTATATCATAACCTTCCGTATCATTTACGCTTACAAAAACAACCTGAGCAGTTGTGTTTTCTTCAATTATTGAGTATATTTGATTTAAAGTATAAATGTCATCAGTTAATAGGATATTCTCAAAATCGTTTACATATCTATCTTCATAATTGGGAATTGCTAAGGCAAAAGAAGATAGCAAGACACAAAATAAAATAAAAATAACTTTCATTTACTTAACAAATGGTAAAACCATTCCATAATTGGAACTAGACAAACCAAAACTTATAGTTCCATTTGCCCATAATATTAGTAATACTCCTAGAGCTATCATTACTAGTCCTATAAATAGCCTCATCCATTTTTTCTGTTTATCTTTCCAAGCTTTAACAGATTCTGCAGATACTCCAAATGAAACTATTGTTAATATTATTATCAATGGCAGCACGAATATGAAGTTGTACAAAACAAGTAACCAAAATACATGGGAACTGAAACCTATTTTAGCTAATAATGTAGTTATCGCAAGGTAAGGTCCACCAGTACAAGGTAATTCGACAGCAGCAACAAATATTCCAAGAACAATGCTTCCAGGAACAGAAACTTTTTTCATCATTTTCTTTATTTGCTCTGCGCGTCTAGCAGGAATTGCAAGAGTCATTCCCTTACCATACCAGAAAAAGTCCTTTGCTTCTATTATCCCCAATATGATTACTAAAATTCCTACCACCCAACTCAATTGCTCAGATATGTTAAATCTCTGGATAAATGCAAGTAATCCAAATCCTGCAATAAGGTAAGTCAAGAAAACAGCGGTAATGTAAATCGTCCCAACTTTAATCATTTTACCTTTATCCTTGCTTAGCCCAAGTAATGTTGCGATCAATAAAATCAAAACTCCGATCGCGCAAGGGTTGATGGAATCAATTAAAGCTGTGAGTATCACTATAGGTAATGCAGGTAGTGCAATTTCAGCAGCCATATTATTTAGCCTCTGGAGCTACACAACCAGTAGCCTGAGCCAATTCCTCAAATGTTGGCTCTCCAATTAATCTTGTAGATGGGTCATTATTAAATTCGAAAGTAGCATAACTCTCTATCTCCTTTTCAATACAAAGTAATGACTGTTCATTATCTCCACGAGGGTCGCATTCAACATAGTCTATATATCTAAAAGATTCGCCAAACATCTTTTTAACTTTAGAGCAGTGAGGACACCAAAATGCGCCGTACATTACAGCACCTTTTTCAGTTATACATTGAGCAAAAGAATCAATGTCCTCTTGAGAATAACTTGGACTAGATTTAACCGCAAATAGGAGTATTGTAATTACTGCTAAAATTACTAATATTCCCACAATCATCATTCCCTTTCCTCTTTTTTTAGTTTCTTTTTTAACCATTTTTTATTTTAAATGAAAGTACCAGAGCGACTATTATCATCAAATCTAGCGCAAGGCAAAATATGCAATAAGTTTTTAGGATTGAATGTTGTATTAGAAACAGGTAAAACCCATACAATGCTCCAAACACCATTATTCCTCTTATCCATTTTGTATTGCTCTTCTTCCCGATAAAGAGAAACTTGTCCTTTTTATAGTTTAAGTTTAACATTAAAACAAAAAATAAAGTTAATAATCCAAGAAAAGCGTTAGTCGTTATAAAATCAAAGAACCAATTTATTCCTGAGATATCAATCAAAGGTAAAGGTAAATCAAAATCAATTGTCAACAAATAAGACAACCCATCTAAGTTAGCATAAGGGCTTTTATTTACTATTCCGCAATTGAATCCTTCCCCAAATGTACAAAATTTAGAGGCACTTTCAGAAAAATGTTCATAAATTAAAAAAGCAGAAATTAAAATTCCAATTACTAAAAATATGCTCAATGCTTTTCTTGTCTTAGTCATTTCGTTTTTCTCTCCCTATCACGAGCATGACTTCCTACAATCATGCCAGCACCAATCAATATCAAATTCTTTATTATGTATTGGCCTTCAAGAGTCATTACAAATGGGAACTTTATATAGATTACTTCAGGTAGCAAAATAAGAGGCAAGAATGTACCAATCATTTGCATAGCCATCAAAAACAATCCTACTCTAAGAAGTGGCCTAAATAAGATACAAATTCCAATAGCAACTTCCCACCACCCCAAAAATGGAACGAACCAACTAGGATCTACAAAATAAACTGTTTTCATAACTAGATCATTAGCACTACTTAATCCTAATGGTTTCAATATCCCAAACCAAATAAATACAAGTGCAAGGGAATATTTCAAGAAGTAATATCCGTGATGTTTAAGCCAATCAGTTACTTCCTTATCAACATGATCAATTTTACGATTCATCATTCCTCAAGAAAAACAATCTTTCCATCTTTAAAAATTGTTTTATTCTATAATAATTGTTATAAACGGAGAGATTTTTTAACTTTAATGAATAATTATTTTGATAGCCCTCAAAAAGAAGCCTTAGATATAGCAGTGGGAATTAGAAGAAAATTGCTTGAGGGAAATGAAGATATTATTTCAGTTTTAAGAAATTGTTTAGTGGTAGCAACTAATCTTTCAAGAAAAGATGATATTAAATGGATAAAAAATGAAATAGAGGGAAAATTTACAAATATTCCAGAATATAGAAAGATAAACTGTCCAGATCGCTATAACGATAATTTGAAAAAATGCGAAGTACCATTTGAGATAAAAATTTTATATGATTTCTCGGCAAAAGAAAAAGATCTAATTTATGAAGATTCTCAAGCAAAAATACGTCCCGTAGATAGTAGGAGAATAATAGATAAAGTTACAAACAAATGCTTATTTTTCTTAAACGACTGTATTGCAGATCTTCAGTATGGAGGACATATGCAATCTTTATTTGACGAAATAAGAGGTGAAGTAGATAAGCAGATTGGGGATATTGATGAAAGGATCACCCAGGAATTGCAATCAGTTTACATAAATCTTAAGAGTAAAAACCCCTCAGACTATCCAAAAGTATCTCTTTCTTGCAGAAAGATTTTGAAATATGTCGCAGATAAAGTTTTTCCCCCGCAAGATTATAAATATAAAACAAAAGATGGTAGAGAATGGATTGTTAAGGATAGTAATTTTAGAAACAGATTGGTTTGTTTTATAGATAGAAATTCAGGATCTAAAATAGTACGTGGGGAGTGTGAGATGATCGAAATTTATTTTAAGGAACTCATAGAGGATGTCCAAGATGGAGTTCATAAGGATTTATCATTGCACGATGCAGGTATGATTGCCTTGCATACTTACCTTGTAATTGCAGAAGTTTTATCAATTTGGTCGAAAATCGTGAAAAAATAAAACGCCCAGACCCGGATTTGAACCGGGGAATCCTTTTGGGAAACGGGATTAGCAATCCCGCGCCGTAACCGCTGGGCCATCTGGGCTTTTATAAAAAATAATGAACATTAATGACTTTTAAGTCTATCCTTTTAGATAACAATCAATAAATAGAGAATTACTAAGAATTTTCATGGATTTCCAATTAACGAAGGATGAAATAAGAATTACAAAATTTGGAGGATTCTATGTTCCTATACATCCAAGATTATTTGATCCTAATTTAAAATTTGATCCAGAACTAGGGAGTAAGACATTTCGAGAGATACCTTCAAGTTGGCACGATGAGTTAAGGGCTTATTTGAGCGGTCTAAAAGAAGAAGATGAAAATTTAGAATTTTTTAGAAGAGAGTTCTTAAAAAAAAGAAAACCAAAAATAATCAAAGAATATGGCGAACAAAGGCTAGATACAATCCCTTCATGGAGTGATAGGGTTCATACTGATGAAAGGGGTTTTGCTACATCTTTAATGATAAATAGAAATGGAGGAGGATCGCTCTATTATACAATAGGGGATAGATGCTGCGAAAAAGGGGTGACTCTGACAGGGGAAAATAACATCTTCTTTAATCTAGATGCCTCAAAAATAGAGCAATTAGTACACGAAAAGCATGGAGAATATGGAGAAATAAGGGTTTATGCACAGCATAACGTAGACTATTTTCCCGGAGCATTATTTTTGAGAAACTGGGCGCTAGCTTACGTTAATGCGGCAATGAAGTCCATTGAACAGTAAAAACATAGTCTTAAATACTCAAAATTAGCATATTTTGACAGGCGAGAGCCCTAATAAGTGAACGGAGGAAAAAGCAAGAATATGGAAAGAAGATTTGGCGGAAACGGCGAAAGAAGATCATTCGGCGGTGGACGCAGTTTTGGCGGACCTAGAAGATTTAATTCAGGCCCAAGAGAAATGCACAAGGCAGTTTGTTCAGAATGTAAGCAGGAATGCGAAGTTCCTTTCAAACCAACCGAAGGAAGACCAGTACTTTGTTTAAACTGCTTCAAGAAGAAGCGTGATAGCGAAGGCGGATTCCAAAGAAACGATAGAGATTCAGATCATTAATTGATCAAATCTTAAAAATTATTTATTTTTTATTTACTATTTTTATATATTTTATTTGCAACGAATGCACCTAATAGTGCTCCAAACATGTTGAATATCAAGTCTAGTCCTGTGTTGTATACGTCCCCCACTCCAGTTTCAGCAAGGGCAACAAATGCAATAAACTCTACTACTTCATTAAGGGCACCAAGACCCATACTACCAATCCAAGCCAAAAATATCATTAGTTTAGGGGACTTAGGGGCAATAGAACCTGTGGCAATTATTAATTGATAAACTAAGATTGCAGAAACAAAGAATCCATAAAAATGAATCAATTGATCCATTTTCAAAATGTAAAACTGCCCACCCTTATCAATTATATCAATCAAATGTAAAGAGTATACGGTTTTACCAGCAACTTTAATTCCTCCTCCGATTAAGTGTACTAAACCCCATATAGAAAGCAACCACAACACTAAATTATCAAATTTTGAGCGATTCAAATTAAGGCCAATAATCAACCCTAGAATCACAATAACTGAAATATAAATTAAGAATTCATAATTTCTTAGGCTTAGATAATATAATGTAAATGGTAAGAGGTATAACAAATTAAATAAAATTATGTAAATGTGGGCCTTCTTCATAATTAGTAAAAATAAAACTTATTGATAAACTTATTGTCTTCTGAAATAAAGGTCTACATCAGAGACTAGTTGATCTCCAATGTGATATGCTAAACCCATTTCAAAAACTGCATCTTTTCCTCTAATTGTTTCTAAAGAAGGTAGTTTTGCAACAATTTCTGCAAGAGAAGCGCCTCTCATCTGTTCAATACTTTGATACTGTATTCGAAGACTTGCCTCTTTATCATATTCTTTGATATCAATTTGATTTCCAGCAGATGGAAATAATAGAAATGATGGGGAAAACACGCTGTTTGAAATTATATTATGTAATCTTCCTCTTGGTCTTCCTGTATAGATTAATGAATGGACTCCGCAGTTTTCCTGCCATTCAAATCTTCCAGCAAATTTAGCACTAGCCAAGAATTCTTCTAAAAGCGAAGAATTTCCTTTTACGTCATTTCCAAGTAATAATTTATCCATATTAAGGAGTTTAATGTAAAAATGAGCGTATTTAAACCTTTCAAGCCCATTCCAAAGCGAGGGTTTAAAAGTATCTCGAAGTCAATATTTACATAGCGGGATGGAGCAGCCTGGAGTGCTCACCGGGCCCATAACCCGGAGGTCGTGTGGTTCAAATCCCACTCCCGCTATAAACATTTTCCGTAGCGAGTCTCCGAGCATGTTGAGGAGAGTCGAGCAAGAGAAAATAGTTTACTCAATTTTTCAAATACTTCAAAATCAAATAAGTTGTAACTCAAGAATAGATACATTTAAATATTTTAAACAACTATCAAAAATATGTGTTTAGGTTGTGGATTTTCAGATCATGAAGGAAATATTCAATACGCTAGAAATAGTGGTAACAGTCCAGAAATGATGGTAGTTCCTAGAGAGTATGTTTCAAGAACTTATTCTAGAGATATAGCTTACTAAACAAAGATTCTCATATATTTTCAGATAATAATATAAACAAAAAAATTAGCTACTTTTTATGTATTTATTAGGGATAGATGACGCGGGCAGAGGCCCAATACTAGGTCCAATGTATCTAGCAGGAGTTCTAATAAAAGAAACAGAAAACTCTAAGCTAAAAGACTTAGGAGCAAAGGATTCAAAATTACTAGTTCATTCTCAAAGACTTAAAATAGCAAAGGAAGTCAAAAACATAGCTAAATTCCATATAGTTGAAAGTTCTCCAAAAGAGATAGACGATGCAGTAGAAACAATTAATCTAAACACCCTAGAAGCAAAAGAAGCAGCGATTATAATTAATAAATTAAATAACCAAAAAGATAAAATAAAAGTTATAGTTGATTGCCCGTCAGTAAATACGGAAGCATGGAAGAATAAAATGGTTTCTTTCATAGATTACACAGATAATCTAACAATTTTGTGCGAGCATAAGGCGGATTTCAATCATCCTGTTGTAGGGGCAGCTTCAATTCTAGCAAAAGTTTCACGTGAAGAAGCAGTCTCAAAAATAAAAGAAGAATTTGGAAATATAGGATCAGGTTATCCTTCGGATCCGGTAACTATTGAATTCATAAAATCTAAAGGAAGAGATTTAGAAAAAACAGGGATAGTAAGAACGAGTTGGGCAACTTGGAAGAAAATGTATCCTTCTTCCTCAAAACAAAATCAAAAGAAATTATTCTAAAATATTTTTTAATTCTAAAACATCATCTATGCCAGGACCAGTTCCATGAGCTACAAACTCCACTCCTGTAAGATATTCGACTCTATCCATAAATCTTTGAGCATTATCAGATAACTTTCCAGTTTTTTTATCAAAAAACTCCTTCCAAGGTTCAAATTCTTCAAATTCTGGTTCGGCGCCATTCAAAGTTATTCTTTTATGGAAAGAAGCGTCCCAATCCGTAAAGCTCTTATCTCCTATTTTATAGGCTACCACTAATTTAGGTAATTCTCCAAGGCCTCTAAGGTATTCTAACCTATCTCCGCATGTACTTATCAAACAATCAACATCTGCACTCCTGATAGCATGCCTTAATGCAACAATATCTAACCATCCTAGACTTCTAGGTTTCCCAGTTGTAGTTCCTTTTTCACCCCATTTATCTCTACAAAAGCCCTCTAGGCCTTCAGCCATTTTTCCTACAAACGGTCTATCTCCTCCAATGCTACTGGCATATGATTTCACAACGCCCACTATTTTGTCGGCTCTAAATGGAGGCATAGTAGGATTTGAGGAGGTCACTCCAGGGTACAAACCTCTATCAATATCAAGCATAAAACCTTGAGCTCCCTCTCCGATCCCAACTTTAAAAGAAGGATTACTTATCACTCTTTCTTGTAATGTTAAAAATTCACGTAACCCTTCTATTTCTGGAAGATAAGAATTTACGAAATCTTTAGGAGTCATGCCAGAAACTCCTTGAGGAAACTTCTGTTCAACTAAAAATTCTAAAAGGTTCCTATCTAAAAATTCTGCAAACCTAATACCAACTCGACCATATTTATCGATTGCAGTCGGTTTAACACCTCTTCCGGTAGAAGTATGCCCTACAGTCCTTCTACTTTCCCCAGCATCAAGTTCTATATGGTAATCTAAGGTGACATGAGCGTTTGAAGCTATTCCAAAATTAGCATAGTCTACTTTAACCCCTCTTCTCCTTAAGTCTTCTACTTCTCTTAAGCAAGCTCTAGGTTCAAGAAAAACTCCCTCTCCCATCAAATTAAAAGTACCATCAATTAAAATTCCAGAAGGCACTTGATGTAGGGCATATCTTTCCCCATTAGAATAAACTGTATGGCCAGCATTAGCTCCACCCTGCCATCTCATAGTCCAAACCTTAGGTCTATCTCTTTCAGAAGGGTGTAATTCAACAGCCTTTTTAGCATAATAGTCGACTCGGACGCCCTTTCCTTCATCTCCAGTTTGCGTCCCGATAATAGCAATCTTCTTAGTCATGACTTCTAATTTTCTTTTGTAACATATTTAAACATTCATACGATGCAAAATAACAAGTGGAGTAATACCGACAACATTTAAAATAACGAATTCTAGTTTCTTTTATGACTTATGTCAAAAAGATGGTTATGCAGGGATTCAAATCTTTTGCTAAAAGAACAGAGGTTATATTTGACCCTGGAATTAATACAGTTGTTGGTCCAAATGGTTCTGGTAAAAGTAATGTTTCAGATGCATTATGTTTTGCTCTAGGAAGATTATCAGCCAAGTCTATCAGAGCTGAAAAGACTACAAGCCTTTTATTTTCAGGTTCAAAATTTGTTAAGCCTGCTCGTGAGGCATTTGTAGAGATTACATTTGATAATTCTCAGAAAACTTTCAATCTTCAAGCAGACGAAGTCACAATTTCAAGAATAATTAGATCAAATGGACAAGGAATTTACAAAATAAATAACGAAATAAAAAATAGAGGGGATATTATAGAGCTCCTAGCCCATGCTGGAATAGATCCTCACGGATTTAATTTAGTTTTACAAGGGCAGATTCAAGCAATTGTAAAAATGCACCCGGAAGAAAGAAGAAAAGTAATAGAAGAAGTTTCAGGAATTTCAGTATATGAATCAAGAAAAGAAAAATCATTACATGAATTAGAAAAAACAGAAGAAAGGTTAAAGGAAATTTTAGCAGTATTAAGGGAAAGGAAATCATTTCTAAACAACTTGGAAAAAGAGCGTTCCCAAGCTCTCAAGTATAAAGATTTAGAAGATACAATAAATAGGTGCAGATATTCAATTTTAGTAAAGAAAATTTCTGAAGTCCAAAAAGAAGTAGATTCTGCAAAAAATTCGTTGGAACAGAAAAAAGCACAAAGAGATAAAATAAAAATTAAACAAGAAGAAATTCAAGCAGAAATAGATTCTATGCAAGAAAATATTTCAAACATGAATGCTTTAATCAAGCGCTCAAGTGGCACAGAAAGAGAAGCATTACAAGAAAGGATAAATGTGCTAAGAGGAGAAATAGAAGGGCTAAAAGTAAGAATAGAGGCAACTCAAAAAAGAAAGCTTGAATTTGAAAGAAGGATAGAGCATCTAAAACAATCAATTCCAGAATATAAAAAAGAAATAGAGGAGCTAAGTAAAGAGTCTCCTTTATTAGCAAAAAAACAAGAAGAGATAAAGAAAAAGAAGGCGGAATTAGTTGCATTAGAAGACCAAAAAAACAGGCTTCTTTCAGTTAAGACAGAGTTATATTCTATAAAAGAAAGATTAAAAGAAAAAGAAACAAGAAACCATAGGTTAGAAGTAGAATCAGACTCATTATTAAAACAAATAGAAAATCTCTCTAGAGAATTTCAATATAAAACTGAAGAAGAATGTTTGTTAAACATAATTAATTTAGAAAAGGAATCTGAAAATTCTAGAAATGAAGTAGAAGATCTTGCAAAGAAAGAAATAGAGCATAATAGAAATTTAGCCGCATCAGAAGCTCAAATAAGAACAGCTGAGAAAATAAAAGAACAAATTCTAAAGATAGATGTTTGTCCGCTTTGCCAGAATAAAATGACTCAACAACATATCGAGCATGTTACTTTAGATTCCTTAAACAAGATAGAGTCTTCAAAAGAGATAATTGAAAAAGAAACTCAGTCTATGAAAGAGGTAAGACAAAGACATCAAGATTTAACAAAGAAAATTTTCGAACTATCTCAATTGATTAGTAAATTAAAACATGAATCTTCAAACCATAAAATTGCAAATGAAAAACAGAGGTACTTAAAATCAATTTTAGTAGAAATAGATGTAATAAAGAAAGAGATAGTTACTTTAAATTCGAAAAAAGAATCGCTTGAAAATAAATCCATAGATGTAACAACAATAACTGAACAATATAATTCAAAATTAAGAGAAATAGAAGAAGTTTCTGGAAGAACTACAGAAAATCTTGATCAAACTCTCAAATTTAAAGAACATGAATTAGAAAATATTTTAGAAAATATCAAAAATTCAGAAAAAGGTTTAGAAGAATTAAATGAAGAAATAATTGGTATGAAAGAAAGGTTAGAAGAAAAAAACTCATTCCTTGCTTCAAAAGAAGCAGAGGAACAAGAACTAAGTAAGAAATTCAAGAAATTATTTGAAGATAGAGATAAGATACAATCTAAAATACAAGAGAGTAATTATGAAATTTCTGAAAAGAGAACGGAAATATCTCAGATTACAGACCAAATCAATTATATTGAAATAGGTATAGCTAAGCTATCTGCTTCACAAGAGTCAATACAAATAGAATTAAAAGATGTCCCAGAAATGGAACCAATCAAAGCATCTATGGAAATTTTACAGCAAAAATTAGAGAAAGCTAAACAGGAAATCCATAGCATTGGAGCAATAAATATGAGGGCCTTAGAAGTTTATGATCAAATTAAAACTGAATATGACAAAGTTAACGAAAAGGTAGAAACTCTTCAAAAAGAAAAGGAAGAAATTATGCGTATTGTAGCGGAGATAGATCAAAAGAAAAAGAAGACATTCATGAAGACATTTAAGGGAATTAATGAGATATTCTCTAGAAATGCATCCGAATTATATAGTAAAGGGAAAGCATTTATGAAACTAGAAAATGAAGAAGATATTTTTGCTGGAGGGGTTGAGATAGTAATACAGTTAGGAAAAGGCAAATATTTTGATTCTGGTTCTCTTTCAGGAGGGGAACAAACATTAATCGCTCTTTCAATGCTTTTTGCAATTCAAGAATTCAAACCATACCATTTCTATGTCTTTGATGAAATTGATGCTGCGCTAGACAAAAGAAACTCGGAGCGTCTCGCAGGCTTAATTAACAAATATATCAGGGCCGGTCAATATATCATAGTAACCCATAATGATGCTCTAATCATGAATTCTCAATTCATTTACGGAGTAAGTATGCATGACGGAGTATCTAAGGTTCTTTCTCTAAAATTGGATAAACCAATACCTCTGCAAAATCAAGCACAACAGGTACAGGAAGCTCCTCAAGTACAACAAGAAGTTAATCAAGAAAAACCTTCAATTGAGAATTTAAGGAATGAAATAAATGAAAATGAAAACAATGAAATTCAATCAGTAGATAAATCAGATTTCAAGTAAATTATTTTTTAAAAAGATCATCTGTTTTTTCTAATAATCTTGTTTCCTGAGTAAACCTATAAGTGCCATCCATTTCTTGTAAAAATACTTTATATTTAATTGGCGTCTCAATAATAATATCTTTCAACCCATCTTCATTAATATCTGTATAAATTGCTCTATTTTTTGAATCCATTACTTCATCTAAAGTAATGGCTTTATACGCTCCATAACCTAATACTCCAATTAATCCCAAAACTCCTAAACCATTTCTAACCATTCTTAATCTTCTATTCATGTCATAAAATAATTATTACCTTATTTAAGGATTATTATATAATTTCTATCTCCAACTGCGAGCTCTTCTTTCAACAAAATAAGCCGTAGTTGTTGCAAAAATTAATACTGCTAAATAGGAAATTATGAAGCTTTTAGCTGAATAATTCATAGTTTTACTTAATGACAATATTACTATTGAATACCAAGTAACTATGGATATGCTTCCAGCTATTGCTGAGCTCTTTAAGACATAAGGAGTGCAATATTTTGTTCCTTTAATGACGCATTTATCCAAATGAGGAGAAACAGATCTTTGAAGATATATCCCATTTAATGTTACGATTAAAACAAGAAAAGCCTTGGTAATAAATAAGGGGTTGTTTAGGATGGAACTATTCTGATAAACTAAAGTTATCCCAGTAAGGTATATCATCAAAAGCGACAGGTTTATCAGTTTGGTGACAAATGGGTATATCTTTACTAGGCCCTTTTCAAGTTTCTTCTTCCTTAGGCTAACAAGGTGAAGGTAATCTACTAAGGTTGCGCTCCCCACAGAGACCATCACTGCAAGTACATGTAATATCAAAATTATACTATAAAGGCTCATCCCAAAAAAAAGTTAGTATTCTTTTTAAATTCTAACTATATCAATCACTTCTTATCATCAAAAATACCAATTTTCCTAAAAGAAAAAAGAAAAAAAAGGAATTGGTTTAGTAGTAGCTTTCGCCGTCTGAGTCAGCTTTTGCAGGCTTTCTAGTTAGCAATACTATAAGAACCACAAGTAATACAACAAATACTATTGCTAAAATTATTGTAAGAACAACAGCAGCGTTTCCGCCAACTGATCTTCCTTCAACATTTGCAACAAAGCTCTTTTCACTAACAACATTGTTGTCAGAGTCAAGAACTGTAACCTTGAAGTTATAGTTTCCTTCGCGAGCAGCCATAGCAGTCATTTCGACAGCTTTGCTTGAGCCAGCAGGAACTACAACAACAGAATCATCAAAATCAACAGACAAGCCGTTGTCAGATTCAGTTACTAAGTTGTATACCAAGATTCTATTACCAGAGTTCACAATTGTCAATGTGTATCTTCCATCAGTTCCAGCAGCAAATGTTCTGCTTGAAGGAGATGCAATTATACCACTGTTTGAGTTGCCACTTACGATTTCTACTCTTCTAACAGAAACTGTTTCAGAGTCGGAATTGTATGTCTTAACTTCAACTGTGTAGAGACCAGGTATAGCGTTTGAAGGGATTGCTAGTAGCATTCTTCCTTCAATAGAATCGTCTTCTATTTCGTTATCAATTGACTCATTAGCAGCAAGATCTTCTAAGAAGATTTTCTTACTTATGCCTAGAGCAGGTATGCTTGCGATAACAAATGTATCTTGGGCATCATAACGACCGCGGTTCTTTACAACTACTTCAATTGGCAATACTTCTCCAGCGCTAATTCTTGAAGGGCTTTCTACTGAAAGGAATTCAAGAGCATAGCTTTCTCTTTGCACTGCAAAGGTAGCTGTGAAAGTACTTCCGCCATTTTGATTTTCAACTCTAACTTCCAATATGAAATTTTCGTTTAAGTCAATATCATATGGTACGTCGATTGAAAGTTGCTTGCTGTATGTTCCACCAGCAATAACATCAAAACGAGTTGTTGTGTCGGAAAGACCTGGTTCTCCAAGAACTCTAGCAGTTACGCGTACATCGCCAGCATTTGCAATAGCATCAAAAACAACTCTTAAATCAAGAGTTTGTCCAGCTTCTACAGCAAATACATCGCCCTGTAATATGTTAAAGCTTTCAGTCTCAACATAGTTAATTGTTGCGAACTGAGCGCTAACAGCAGGTACAACGAATAACGCAGCAATTGCGATAACAAACAAACCTATAAAGTTTTTTGCATTCATTCTTGGTTATATCCAAAATTTAGTTAATTATGCATAAAGGAGTTGTTTTATAAACTTTCCGGTGACAACATTTTTACCTCTCTAAATAGTGACAAAAACATTTATTAAGTATACCATAAGATACTTTCCATGTCAAATGCTCCAAATATAACCACTATAAAGATAGATAAGGAGACTAAAAGTCGTTTAGACAAGCTAAAAGTGCATCCTAAGGAGAGTTATGATGAGATATTACAGAAGATTTTATACATACTAAACCTTTGTAAGTCAGGTTCAAATGAAGCTAGAGCAAGGTTACTCGCAATAGACAAAGCAAAACATCTTAATTCTATAAAAAACGAAATAAAAGGAGATTAATAACTAATTAATTCTTCTCTTATATCTCCAAGGTTAGTTACTATATATTTATACAATTTCTCTATTACTATTGACTGTAATCCTTCTTTAAGCTCCCCATTACATGCAGCTAGATTCTTTTCAGGGTATCCTGAAATTCCTATTGGGTGAGAGCAAATCATTGTATCTCCTTCATATAATCTTAGATCTAGGTTGCTTTCTTTAGCAATCAAAAGGGTTACTTCAACATCACACTTCTTGTTTGATGTTCCCATAATGCCATACTTCCATGAAGCTTCTTTTTCTACATCATTAATATAGGTAGCAGGCCTACATTTAGCCATGTGGGCTTCAAAACAAGCAAAATCATTACATCTAACAGGAGTAAATGTAGCATACAGAGCTACAGCACCAACAATCAATATCATCAAAGCTATAACCTCTCTTTGATACCTCATCCTCATAACTATAATAGAAAAAACTAGTATATAAAACTTGCTCTAAGTTTAGAAGTTATATTCTAAAAAACAAGTGTAAATCCTAGAATGTTAATTTAATCAATTAAAGTCCAATTAATTCAATGTTTGTCTCGACTGCAGCAAAATTCTTTGCGGCAATATAACTTACACCTTTTTCTTCACAAGATTGAATTATTTGTTTAGTAGCAATTCCATCAATTACAACTGCAGTTACAGGATTTCTATTTCTTCCAAGAGCTGGAACTATTTCAACGCTTGAAACTATTCTTGAAACGCTCAAGTCAGCATTCAAGATCATTGCCTTCTTTGTTCCTCTTATTTCTTCATATTTTTCCTTCAAGGCTTTTGAAAAGTCTCCGCTAAATGGAGCGAATTCAATAGTTTCTTCAGAATCGCGAGAATTTCTGTACAAAAAATCTTTAGCAGGCATTCTTCTTCTTAATGCAAGCAATATTTCTTTTCCTTCAAGTTCTTCAACTTCTTTTCCATCAGGGGCAACTGCAATATAAACAATACGAGCATTATCGCAAACATTTTTAGCGATTAATTTACCTCCACGATCTCCGTCTACAAAAAGAGTCAATTCTTTATCTTTACTTAGTTTAGCAATTTCCTTAGGAAGTTTTGCTCCATTCATTCCAATAACATTATTCACTCTATTCTTCAAAAGATTAACCACGTCAGCCCTGCCTTCAACAACAATTATTTCATCGCCTGAAAGATCTCCTGCAGGTAATTGCTCTTCACCGTATTCTTGTATCTTAGCAGCTCTGCTTTCTTCTTTTAATGTTTTAGACATGCTTCCGCTAGAACTTGAATCTAAGCCTTCAAGTAAAGCCTTAGCTCTTTCAATTATGAAATCTCTTTTACTTCCACGAACGTCTTCGATTTTACTTACAGTTACTTTTGCTTCACTTGGTCCAATTTTATCAATAGTTTCTAAAGTAGCCGCAATTATGGTAGTTTCAGACTTATCCAAAGCAGAAGGCAATTTAATCTCTCCAACAGTTCTACCATCCACAGTATTCAAATCAACTTCAATTCTTCCAATCTTTCCTTCTTTTTGAAGTTCGCGCATTTCAAGTTCGGTCCCTAAAAGTCCTTCAGTTTGACCAAAAATAGCTCCAATCACATCTGGTTTTTCTATAGGTCCTTCAGCAGCAAAGCTAGCAACAATCATGTACTTTATTGATACCGGACTTACTTTTGCCATATTTTTGTTTTCCTAGATAAAAAGGTAGAATTTAGTTTTTCGCTTATACAGACAAAAATTGAGTCAAAAAACTCAAATAACTGTGAGTGTGAGTGATTTCCTTTGCTACCAAAGTTATCGTGATATCTAAAATTCGTTTTTAGGATATATAAATCTTACTATGGGAAACAACTCTATACTCAAATTCTCTAAATCCTTAAATATTTGTTTTTTTGATTTTTATTATGAGGTATTTATTTTTGGGAAGAATTTCATCTTGCCCTGACATAAATAAGTTAGGTTCTTTTGCATATCACTTTGCAGATAGGGATGAATCTGGAAATTTTGATTTGGAATCTCAAAGAGATTCAGACTTTGTTTATGGGATAAGTAACATTGATTTGCTAAGAAGGGTTACTTATGAAAAAGCAAAGGCCACAGGCATTGAAGTAATTGTTTCAACTGACGGGATCCCTCAAGTTCTAAAAAATAAATGGATTCCTGACAAAGATTATCAAATTGAAAGATTATCTGACGAAGAAGTTAGAGCTTTCAATGGAACAATTATCGTTGAGCAAGTAAACTAAAAAGAAGGGCGTTAAAAGAAAACTCATTAGTCTTTAAATATCTTTTCATAATTTTCCGACGTAAAAAATCACAGAAAACATTTATATATCTAACAGTAAAAAAAGAGTTAGGTTAAAATGGTGATGAATGTAAAAGAGCCAAAGATAGAAGTAGAGGAAGAAGATTTTTCTGAGGCGAATATCGATAACCTCTGCGAAGATTTAGAAAGTCTTTATTAATTTTTTTTATTGTTTAAAAAAGAACTAAATCTATTTAGTATTATCTACCTAAATTTCCAGTACCGCCAGCCATCTTATCTTTCAAGGCATGGTACTCTCGAACATTTCCTAACTTATAATATAAATCAAGAAGTATATTTTGCACTTGAGTTTTTTCTTCAGCACTCAAATCAAGAGAAAGCATTTTTTGTAATAATTCTTTAGCATTATTTCTTCTATCGCTTTTAAGATATGCTTGAGCTTGTCCAAAATGATATTTCTTGTAAGCTTGTTTCATTTCCCACTTTTCACGATCATTCCCGAGTGCTAAAGCTTGTTGGAATAATCTTTCAGCTTCAGCGAAACCATTGCCTCTAATATTAAATTCTACAGCCTTCATAAATTGAGAAATTTTATCTTTGAAAGTAGTTGTAATGTCTGCAGCTGCACGAATTGTTTTTGCGGCATCAAGAAACATAGCTTTTTGTTCATAAATTTTAGTAAGCTCTAGTAAAACAAATCTCCTAGTATCATAATCTAATTGAGATTTAGCAGCTCTTTGTAAATAAGACATCTTGACGTATTCACCCATGTTTTTTATCTTAGCATCAATCTCAGCGCGTGTTCTCTCAGTTATAGGTCTATCAACTATGTGCATAAAGAAAAGGAACAACTTCTATTTATAATGATTATGTTGATAAATTAAATAGATTTAATGATAATCTCTTTTATTTAATGCAGAAATTAAAGCCATTCTTAAGGATTGTTCTATGATATCTTGTCTAGTTATGGCTCCGTTAGTCAATAAAGATACTAAACCTCCCTGTTGACCAACTCTCTTATCCATAGTCATTCCTAAATCATATATTACTTGATCTATAGTTTGTCCTCTTTCCAAAACTCTTGCTAATATTTTTTTAGGTATTTGATAGCTTCCGCCTTCCCCATAAAAGTATTTTTTTCCATCATAAATTGCGCACACTGATATGACTTTACCTACATCGCTATCAAGTTTTAAAACTTCAATTCCGTCTTCAATTCCAATACCATATTTCGCCCCATTAGTTGATTCAAAGGCCCCATTAGCCCTGTTAATTGCACCTGTGAATGTTTCTTTCCGACCAATCGGCTGTTCTCTAACTTTAGAATCTATTCCAACACCTACAACATCAAAATCTCCAAAACTACTATAGCTCTTGAATACTTTTTCTACCCCGCTTATTTTGACTTGATTTAGGGAACCAAGAATAACAAGCATAGGTAAATAGATTAAATGAACTATAAAAAAATATCTGTAATAAATGACAAATAGAGGCGATCGTTTCGTATAAACTTCGAAATTCCTAAAAAGGTTTTTTCGTATATCTTAATAATCTTAAAACCACACCTCTATATTGTGAATATTACAAATTAGCTAAGGCAAACTTGTATTTAAACCTATCTAAATGTGCAATTTGGCTCTAAGCCCATCTCTAATGATCTTAGATTTTTTATGATAAGTACTAGGTGAATAAATACCTCTTAATCTATCAATTTCATTATTTGCCTCTACTAAAGGTTCCAAAGATTCCTCTTCAATTACATCATCAAGAGGGGTTTTTCCAAATGGTCTTGTCCAATTTTCAACTTGACAACAATTTGAAAAAATTCTATTCTGTCTTGATTTTAAGCAATCTTTGCATAAATTCTCAAATATCCTTTTCAAAAAGTTAGGTAAACCTCTTTGATGGATTAATTTTCCAGATTTTACCGAATTATAAACTCTGATAAAGGTATCTTGGATTAATTCCTCTGCAATCCCTTCTCCTATTCCATAACTAGATTTAGCTCTACGGAGAAAATACCTATTAAGTCTATTGAGGCTATCTGGGATATCTTCTTCCGATGCAATTGGTTCTTGAGAATAATCTAATGAACCCATAATTTGAAATAAACTTTAAGTCTTAAAAATTTATCTAATTAGGTATTTTTCTATTAAATAAGAATATTGCTAAAGGTATTGAAACAATTAATATTCCAACACACCATATGAATGCCATTAAAGCCGAATCTCCAACGGGTGTTCCAACCATCCAAGCCCTCATCGCTTCTATTACTTGAGTGAATGGCTGATTTTCTGCAAACCACTTTATTGCAGAAGGCATTCCTTCAGTAGGAACAAAGGCACTAGATGCAAAAGTCAAAGGCATGATAATTACAAAGGTCATCCATTGAATTGCTTCAAATGATTTCGCAAGCAATCCTAAAATTGCAGATAACCAAGATATTGCAAATGTGAACAATAATAACAAACCTATAATCATTAACCATTCAGTAAATCCAGCAGTAGGTCTGAACCCAACAAGAAAAGCAACTAATATCATTATGACTCCAGACAATACATTTCTAATAAGGTCGGCAACTGTATGGGAAACAACTAAGCCAGGAGCAAACATAGGGAGAGACCTGAATCTATCGATTACTCCTCTTTTCATATCTAATACTAAATTAATTGCAGTAGTGCTTGCACCAAAGGCAAGGGTTTGAACTAAAATTCCAGCAACTAAGAAGTTTATGTAAGTTGTTCCTCCAGTATCAATTGCTCCTCCAAAAACATATCTAAACAAAAGTAAAAACATGATCGGCATTATTGCAACACCAAGTAATTGATCCATATTTTTTACAATATGTTTCATACTTCTTTTAGTCAATATCCAACAATCTAGCAAAATATCTTTTATTTTCATTTTTTAACCTCGCCATCTTGTTCATCTTTAGAAGCAGTGTGTCCAGTTAATGTCAAAAACACGTCATCAAGTGTTGGCTTATGAAGAGATAAATTTTCTATCTCAATTCCTAATTTTTCAAACTCTGAAAGAACTTCTTTAAGTTTATGAGTCCCACCTTTAGTTGCAATTCCAATCATTCTTTTCTTCTTATCAATTTTAACATTATCTCCTTTGATAGAATTAGCAGCCTTATCAAAATCACTTTCTTTAGAGATTATTAATTCAAGTCTTTCAGCTCCAACTTTCATCTTTAATTCATCACTAGTTCCTTCAGCAATAACTCTTCCGTGGTCTATTACAACAATTCTATCTGCAAGTTGATCCGCTTCATCCATATATTGTGTAGTCAATAAGACTGTAATTCCATTTTTTGCCAATTCTTTTATTACTTCCCATAAAGCCAATCTGCTCCTAGGATCTAATCCTGTAGTTGGTTCATCTAAAAATATTATAGGTGGGTGTGCAATTAAACTCATTGCAAGGTCAAGTCTTCTACGCATTCCACCAGAATAAGTTTTTACTGCTCTTTTTCCAGCTTCGACCAAATCAAATTGTTTTAACAATTCTTTTCCTCTTTTTATTGCTTCTTTTTTACTCAGACGATAAAGTCTACCCATCATTTCCAAATTTTCTTCTCCGCTCAAATATTCATCAACAGCGGCGTATTGTCCTGTCAAACCTATACTCTTTCTAACTGAATTAGCCTCTTTAATCACATCGTGTCCATTAACCAAAACATGTCCGTGATCAGGTTTCAATAAAGTGCTCAATATTCTTACAGTAGTAGTCTTTCCAGCACCATTTGGTCCTAACAATGCAAGAACTTCTCCTTTGACAACGTTTAAGTTTAAACCTTTCAAGACGTGTAAATCTTTGTAAGATTTTTTTAAATCCTTAACAATAATTGCATACTCTTCTTTCATAATTAAAAAAGCAAAACTAGATATTTAAACTCTATCACAAATATCCTAATACTAGAAGGCTATCTTTAATCTTTTTCACTTCCTTTGCAATCCTGCTTCTCTGAGAAGGAGTTTGAGTTCTATATGATGGACCATATAGTTTTGCAAAAACAAGCTCTCTTTTAGAATCTGGCAAATTAGAAACAATTCCTAATACGAGGTTTTCAGCCTCAGCAAAAACAAGTTCATCAAGAGGTTCAGGAGTTTTTTTACAAATAACTTCTTCGTCTAATTCAATATAATCTCTATCGAGTTTTCTTTTCATACTGGATTTTGCTCTAATTGCATCTATACAATTTCTCCTAAAAGCGGTCACAATATATCCTTGTAATCCATTATCTCTTTCTTCAAATTTTCTATTTTCTAAATCACCTAAAACTTCCATGATTGTATCGTCTAAGATCTCCTGCTCTTCAAAATGGTCAAGGCCATATCTCTTTGTAACTCCTTTAATGTACTTTGTATCTCTTACTTCTTGGGCTAAGTACAAAACTCGTTCTCTTAAATTTTCAGTCATGGGATTATGACTTCAAAATCGCAGTATTTAAAGCTATGCAAAATAACTACTTTCAAGAAGTGTCAAATTCGGTTAATTCTTATGCCGATCTTTTCAAATTTCTTCACTAACTAATCTGGAAAATTGCACAATTGCAATTGTTAAAAGAGAATAAACTACAAATCTAATGGACTGATGTGGTATCAAAGAGACCAAATTCTCTAGAACACTTGAAATTTTCATATTAGTTTTTCAGAAGTTTATTTATGCAAAATTACTTTTTAGCTGTAATCTCTAAGCAAACACCAGCTGCAACTGTGCTACCAGCGTCTCTTACTGCGAATCTAGCCATGTTTGGATTTGTAGCTTGTGTTTCAAGTACAAGGTTTCCAATTGGTTTGATTTTAACTTTTGCAATATCTCCATTCTTCAAGAAGTCAGGGTTTGAAGCCTTTGTTCCATCAGGAGATTGTTTTTCAATTAATTCTACGAATTGGCATGGTACCTGTGCTGTGTGTACGTGGAATACTGGTGTGTAACCCTTAGCAATTACTGTTGGGTGTGAAATTATTGCAACTTGAGCTATGAATTCTTGTACGATTGAAGCAGGCTGAGCAGCGTCACAAACTACATCTCCGCGAGCTATGTCTTTCTTTCCTACTCCTCTAATGTTAATTCCAACGTTATCTCCAGCTTCAGCTTGAGGCATTTGTTCATGGTGCATTTCAATAGTCTTAACTTCTCCAGGGATTCCTGATCCGCTTCTTCCAGGCAAGATAATTACTTTTTGTCCAAGCTTCATTATTCCTGTTTCAATCTTTCCAACTGGAACAGTTCCAATACCTGTAATTTCATATACATCTTGTAATGGCATTCTTAATGGTAATTGTGTTGGTTTGTTAGGTTGTTCAAATAAGTCTAATTGTTCTCTGATTGTAGGTCCCTTGTACCAAGGCATGTGTTCTGACTTTTTAACAACATTATCTCCAAGGTATCCAGCAGCAGGTATGAATGACATTGTATCTGTCTTATATCCAGCTTGCTTTAATATAACTGAAACATCAGCTACAACTTTCTTATAAGCATCTTCTGCCCACTTAACAGTGTCCATCTTGTTAACAACAACAGCAATTTGTTTAACTCCCATTGTTCTTAATAACCAAGCGTGTTCTTTTGTTTGTGGTTGAACTCCTTCAGCAGCTGCAACTGTCAAGAAAGCTGCGTCAGACTGTGAAGCACCAGTAATCATGTTCTTAATAAAGTCCTTGTGTCCAGGAGCGTCAATAATTGTAACTTCATACTTGTTTGTAATTAATTTTTGATAAGACAAGTCAATTGTAACTCCACGCTCTCTTTCTTCTTTGAATTTGTCCATAACGTATGCGAATTCAAATCCAGCTTTACCATGTTCTTTAGCAATAGTTTTAAGCTTATCAAGTTCCTGTGGAGGAATAGCTCCAGCATCAAACATCAATCTACCAATTGTAGTACTCTTTCCGTGGTCTACGTGACCCACGAAAGCAACGTTTATTGTTGGTTTTGTTTTTGCCATGTTAATTTGTAATCACCCTTATTTTTGAGGGTATATAAATATTTCCTTTTTAGAGAATAATATTCGTTTAATCGAGGCAAACTAAGATCTCTAAACATATAAATACGACAAAAAATAATCTTATTTATGAATGAAATATTTTTTGCATTAATAATTTCTCTAGCCATTCAAGTAGTTCTTTTCATCCCAGCATTTATTTTCAAAACAGATAAGCTAACAGATTTTTCTTACAGCCTAACATTCATAATTTTAGCTCTATTTTTATTTTTGACTAATAATATTTCGACATCAAAGATAATTTTAGTTTCCATGGTTTTAATTTGGGCTTTCAGACTCGGAATTTTTTTATTCATAAGAATCACTAAAATAAAGAGGGATAAGAGATTTGACGGAGTTAGAGAGAGTTTCACAAAATTTGCACAATTTTGGATATTACAAGGAATAGCAGTATGGGTAATATTGATCCCGAGCATCTTTTTCTTAACTCAAGAAACAATTTTAACAAAGTTAAGTTATTTTGGAATTTTAATTTGGGCAACTGGTTTCTTAATAGAAACAATTTCAGATGCTCAAAAATTCTCATTTATGCAAGGAAATGGTAAAAACAAATCAAAGTGGATTTCTACAGGTTTGTGGAAATATTCTAGGCACCCCAACTACTTCGGAGAGATGCTTTGTTGGATAGGAATATATTTATTTGTAGTTTCAGGATTAACCATCTCGCAAGCTTTAATCTCGATAATTGGTCCTCTATTCATAATTTCCATACTTTTATTTGGAACCGGAGTTCCAAAATTAGAACAGTCCGCAGACAAAAAATTTGGAAAAATAAAAGAATATCAAGAATATAAAAGGAGAACTTCTCTAGTGATACTATGGCCAAGAAAAAGATAATTTCCTTTTTAGCAGTTTTTATTTCAATTGTTGTTTTAGATTTAATATTTATTTCAACCCTAATCCTTCCGATATATCAAGACAGCGTTTCAAGTACCTTAAAGGCGACTCCAAGCATTACATCTTCTTTACTTGCTTGGCTATTGATAACCTTAGGAATAATTTATTTTGTAAATCCAAATTCAAAAAATAAAAAACAATCTTTCAAAAAAGGAGCTCTTTTTGGTTTGATAGTCTACGGAGTTTATAGTCTAACTAACTATGCAATAATCCAAAATTGGACTATTAAGATGGCCATAATAGATATAATATGGGGAATGATTTTATGTGGAACACTTTCAGTAATAAATAAAGCAATCTCAAAATGAAATTAGAAAAAAAAGATTCAAAATTCAAAGTAACTGCATCTGACAAATTTGTAATGATTCTTGCAATAGTAAGCATAATAGGATTTGCAGGAATAGTTAGTTACACATTATTTGAGTTTAATATTAATGATTACTTAGAACCTTTATGGATGATAGTTATAGGAATTGGATTTATAATTGAAGTAAAATTTGACACTCTAAAAAAGGTTAGACTAGAAGGATTAAATCCAACAAACTTCACTCATTTGACTACTTTAATTATCGGAGTTATAGCAATATTTGCAGGAATATTTAGCATCCCTGCAATAAGGATAGAAGCAACAGGTTTTCTAGCCGTAAAGGGAATTTTATCTTTAGTGGCTATCGTAGTAATAATTGCTCAAACTTGGTTAGTAAAATAATAACAAAATCTATTTAAACTGGAAAATTCAAAAAAGAATTATGGAAAAAGACCAGGAGATGATTGTAGAGGTTGGAGAATATAGTTTAATTGCAAATACGGACAAAAACTTTGAAGTCACACATTTAATACTGAAGGCAGCAAACGGCTCAAAGAGAGTTTGGAAAGTCAAGGAATTAAGTGAAAAAGAAGCTAGCTTTAATATAGAAAAGTTTGCATAAATTTATCAAATTATCCGAGATACAGAGTTCTCATATTCTCAACCATAACTTCTAATTTTTTGGAATCGACACCATCGTAAAATTTGATTTCTACGTTTCCAGGTCCGCCTTTATTTGGGATAGTATTAGAAATTCTAGCTAAGCATTTAGGGGGAAATAACCTTCTTCTTCTGTATACTGATGCAACATCTACGTGGGAAATTTCCCCTATTCCTATATCTTCTCTTGAAGTTTCTATAAAATAATCTCCAGGCGTAGCTTCACCAATTTTTCTAGCTATTTTTCGAGCGTAATCCTCTACAGGTATAGGAGGGATATTTGAGAAGTGCATCTTGAATAATAAAAAATTTCATATTTAAAGATATATGCAAGATTTAACAATATTTACAAAAATGGTTTTTGTAATATTTGTTTACTTCAGTTAACAATATTTACTGAAACTGTGATGTCCGGAAGAAATTTTATTATTTTCATTTTTATCAATAATATTTTTTTTAGCAATTTTATTATTTATTTTTGAAACTTCTTCTTTTAAGAAATTTTCAACACGTTTACTCATGCTTATTCCATTCTTTTTGCAATGCTGTGAAAACTGCTTATACACTTCTTCATCAAGGTTAAATGTCTTTATCACCATGTTTAATTTTTTGATTGTATTGTGAATGAAGATGAACCAGTTAAATTAAACAGACAGAAAAATTTATTTTTCTGTATTGTAAATTTCTCTGAAATTTTCACCATCTTTCTTAATAGTTATATAATCTTAAATAAACTTAATAAACATTTCTAAAAAAATTAACGCGAACTTTAAAACAAAAATTAAAGATAAAATCAAATAAATAAAGTTATATAACTTTATTTAATAATTAAGCAAAACTAGCCGAATAGAATTTTTCATCATCGTCTTTTTTAGTTTTTGGCCTAATGCTTCTAAGCCCTTCTATAATCCCGCTTGTTAGATAGTTTAAACCGGTATATTTGTAAGATACCCTGGCAACGCAACCTATTCCTCTTCCAAGCTTGTCCATCGTATAAATAGAAGCCCTAATAAGTTTCCCATGTTTTTCTGCCCTTACGTGTGGTTGCTGGTGATGCCCAACAATTAATCTTTCAAGTTCAATATCCTCAACAAAGTCATTTTCAGCAATCTGGTCAAGGGCAGCAACAATCTCTTCTCTTAAATCAGGTCTTAAACTGTGATATGATTTAAATCTCTTTTTAGCCATATGGTTAAAAATCAAAGAAATAACTAATTAATAAATCTTATTACTTCAAAGTCATCCTTCTATCAATCTTTGACTTCCCGTAATTGCTTCTCTGTTTCCCCAAACATAAGATAGTTTTTTAGGATTTTCTTTTCTTTCTCTAAGAATAGGAAATCTTACAGCATAAGTGTATTTGAATCCATCTGGAGGGAAACATTTCTCGCAATAAGGTACTGCTTTCGGCCCTATTCCAAAACCATCCTCTCCAGGATCAAATGAACCATCTTCATTAAGATAAAATAAATCTAAAAATCCTCTTCTAATTGCCCCTCCACAATTCTTATGAACTATGTGGTCTCCACTTCTTTCGCATTGTTCAGAAGTAAATGTCCTTATGGCCTGAGCCAATTCATCCAATGTAACTGCAAAATCATCAAGAGGCATATAATTTTCAATAATTCAATTATTTAACTATTTAGATAATTCAAATAATATATTTACTGGTTAGCAGCTAATCCTTTTCTGTCTCTAATCTTTCTAACTACTTGATCTTGCAACTCACGAGGTAGTTGTTTGAAGTCCTGAGTGATCAAAGACGATACTCCACGACCTTCAGTAATACTTCTTAAGTCAGAGGCCCAACCAATCATTTCAGCTACAGGGATTCTTGCTTTGATAAATACGTCAATACCTTTCTGTTCTACATCGATTAGAACTCCTCTCTTAGAAGCAACTAATCCTGTAACAGCTCCCATATAATCAACTGGTGCTTCAATTAAGTGTGTTTGGATAGGTTCAAGGATTGCAGCTCCACCCTTAGTCATAGCGTCAAACATTCCTAATCTAATAGCAGGATAAATTTGAGCAGGTCCTCTGTGCATGTGGTCTACGTGAAGTTTAGCATCATGCAATATGAACTTTGTTTTCATTAATGGTTCTTTTGACAAAGGTCCAGCATCAATTACAAGTCTCCATCCATCAATAATTGACTCAATTACTTCTGAAAGCAATACTAGACCACGTGTTTGGTCTTCGAATACGTTTCCTTTGTAAATATCTCTGTAAGCACGAGCTTCTTCGTTAGATAAACCTAATTCGGACAACTTCTTCCAGATGTCTTCAGGTTTCTTCTTTAGTCTTCCCTCAGGAATTTCACCTTTTTCAATAGCGTCATAAACGTTATCCTCTAACGGCATCATTTCTAAGAAGAATATGTTGTGTCCATTTCCAGTTCTACTTTCAACTTCTCCGCTTGTTTTATTTAGAGTTTCTCTATATACAATAATTGGAGTACCCATTTTTACTTCTAGGCCTTTTTCAGTCTTAATACGTCCTTCAATAATCTCCAAGTGAAGTTCTCCCATACCTGAAAGTAAGTTCTCTCCAGTTTCTTCATTAATTTCAATCTTAACTGATGGATCTTCTTTTCCTACCTTTCTTAAGACTTCAATTAATTTAGGCAAATCTTGAGGTTTAGTAACTTCAATTGATTTAGTAATAACTGGTTGGAATATGTGTTTTAATTCTTCAAATGGAGTTTGTTCAGTATTAGTAATAGTTTCCCCAACTTCTACATTAACTCCAGAAATAGCAAGTACGTTTCCAGCTGGAACCTCATCAAGTTGTTCAGGTTTAACTCCGTTGTAAACTAAAACTTGTTGAACTCTTGATTTCTTCTTATTGTTGTTACAATAAATTTCCATTCCTGTTTTCATTGTTCCCGAATAAAGTCTTCCAGCACAAACTTCTTTTCCGCTTCTCGGATCAATAACGATTCTTGTAACTACAAAAGCTAACTCTCCATTTCTGTTACAAGTAAGTAAGTCCTGACCCATTTTGCTTTCAGAGTCTCCCCTCCATATTCTACCAATTCTATATTTCTGAGCTTCTAGAGGGTTAGGTAAGTGTTTAACAGCCATATCAAGAACTACTTCGTGCAAAGGAGCATTCTTCCATACCCACTCTTTTCTAGCTTCTTCTTCCATATCATACATCTTAATGATATCCCCAAATGAAATATTTCTCTTCCTCATGAAGGGTACTGAAAGTGCCCAGTTTTCTCTAGCAGATCCAAATGCAACGCTTCCATCAGCTACGCTAACTCTCCATTTATCAGCTAATTCTGGTTCAGCAATTTGTAAAATTAAATTATTGAAGTCTGCTATTACTTTTGCAAATCTTTCTTGCATTTCCTGAGGGGTAACTTTTAATTCTTTAATTAATCTGTCAACTTTATTGATGAATAAAACTGGTTTAACTCTTTCTCTTAGAGCTTGCTTAAGCACAGTTTCTGTTTGAGGCATTATTCCTTCAACAGCACAAATCAAAACAAAAGTTCCGTCAATAGCTCTCATAGCCCTTGTTACGTTTCCTCCGAAGTCAATGTGTCCAGGAGTATCAATCAAATTAATCAAATATTCTTTTCCTTCATATTCGTGACCCATACTAACATTAGCAGCGTCTACAGTCATCAATCTTTCTTGTTCGTCCTTATGTAACCAAGTACTCATTCCTTCTTCTAAGTCTCCAGCGTTCTTGTTAGCCATCATACCAGCAGCAGCAAGTAAGTTATCGGTAAATGCAGTTTTTCCGTGGTGGATGTGTGCACTTGTAGCAACATTACGAATATTTGCTTGGTTGCTCGTCAGCCTTTGAATTTTTGCTAAACTTGTTTCTTTTTCTGCCATGTTAAATTTTAAATTTGATAAATCGTTTTACAAAAAGAGGTTTTTAAACGTTGTTGTTAACAAAGAATTAATATCTTAAACCATTAACATAATGTCCTAAGTCAAATATAAGAATAATTTTTAATTTTTCTAAAACTAAATTATCTAGATGAATCTGCTTGCTTTTCAGCTTCTGTCTTCTTTCCGACAGCATAACTATCCATGCTACCTTCAGAAGCAGCAATTATTTCTTGAGCAAGTACTTCAGCCATTCTTTTCTTTTTACCAAATGACTTTTGGAAAGATCCTTGTACCATCCATCTAATCGCTAAATTAACACGTCTAAGTGGCGATACGTCTACAGCTTGAGGATATCTAGCTCCACCATATTCGATTGTTGTAATTTCATCTCTAGGAGATCCATTTTCAATTGCTTTAACTAAAACCTGGACAGGATTTGTTTTCTTTTTATCTGCAATTATTTTTAATACTTCCATAACTGTCTGCATGTTTCTACCATATTTTCCAGACGAGTGAGATGCAATTATTTTATGTTTTTTTCCAACGTGTCCCGGTACAGCTAATCTATTTGCAAGTCTTTCAATTATGTGTACTTTTGTTTGTGTAAATTTACCAACATTTCTTCCGTGAGATTTTACTAACAATTTTGGTTGAATGTTTATGTAAGGAGCTAAAGCAACATCTGTAACCTTAACTTCATCCATATCGTATAAATCAAAGATCTTAAAACTCATTGTGTTGCTCCATAAAGTTGAACTCTAAGATCGCTGTGAACTCTCTGTACTGCAGTGATTGGAAGTTTAAGTTCATTAAAATAAACTCCTTCTCTAGCGTCATATAGTAAAACTCCCTTTCTTTCAAACTCTCCCCAACCAACAACAGTCACTTCTTTTCCACTTAAACTTTTTAATAAATTTCTTTTTCTTTTTCTGCCGTTTGGATTTCTCTCTTCTCTAGAAAGAGACTGCTCTGGTGCATAAGTATCGTCAATTCCAACCATTATCTTCTTCCCTTCTCTATCTTACCTTTCCACAATAAGTGAAGTGGCTGATCGTTTACTTGAATAACTTTGAATCTGATACCTCTAATGTTTCCTTTACTTCTTCCCTGTTTTCCACCAATTCTTTCAATCATAACTTCATCGTGTTCATCAACGAATTTTTGAGCTAAGTTTCCAGGGATGAAAGCTCCTACTGAAATTCCAGATTTTACAAGTTGCACTTTGCAACATTTTCTCATTCCGCTCGATGGCTGAGCAGCTTCTTTTTGAAATTTACTAACTACAATTCCTTTAGCCTGACTAGCTCCACCAAGAGGATCTGCTTTAACATTAAGTTTTAGAGTTCTAACCTTGTAAGTACGATCGTTCCATCTGAACTTTTTCCTGTTTCTCATTAGCTTTTTAGCGTTGAATAAACCCATGTATATCTGTGGTGTAAAATTGGTTTTTAAACTTTGTGCAGAAGAAGTAATTCAAAGTTTAAGCATGTCAGGCCAAATTAACCTTGATTAAATCCATCTTTAGGAGAATACTTTCAAACTCAATAATCCCAATTAAATCAGAAACTTTAACGGCCATAATTTTAAATATAATTTAGTAATAAATTGATCTAGATGATAAACAAAAGCATCAAGGCATATAACCATAAATTGAAGAAATCTGACTCTGAAATATGCGATCTGCTTGCAAAAGAGATAGGCGAGTTTCTATCCGAAGCAGAAAGTAAGATTTGGCATAGGCATCCAGTCTGGTTTTTAGAAGGTAACCCCATAGTAGGTTATAGCAAACAAAAAGCTGGAATAAGGTTGATGTTTTGGAGCGGAAAGGATTTTCAAGAGGAAGCTTTGAATGTAGGAAGTAACAAATTTAAAGACGCATCTATTATATACAATGAGGTTTCAGAAATAAATACAAAAGATTTGAAACGTTGGCTCAAGAAATCAAAAGAAATTCAATGGGATTACAAAAATATAGTAAAGAGAAAAGGGCTGTTAGTAAAGATAAAATAACCAAAATTTTAGCGAGGTCATATGCAAAATAATTCTGATAAAAATCATAGGGTCTATAAAATGGCTTTTGGAGCCTTATATCCTTGTTATGTTGCTAAGGCTGAGAAAAAGGGGCATACAAAAAAAGAAGTGGATACTATTATTTCATGGTTAACTGGATACAACCAGAAAGAGATAGAATCTCAAATTAAAAAAGAAAAAAGTGTAGAAGATTTCATTAAACAAGCTCCAAAATTAAATCCTTCAAGAGTATTAATCAAAGGAACAATTTGCGGCGTTAAAATTGAAAATATAAAAGAACCAATTATGAAAGAAATTCGTTATTTGGATAAATTAATCGATGAATTGGCCAAGGGAAGGCTGATGGAAAAAATTTTAAGAAAATAAAATTTAGAATTAAATTACTTTGACTTCCTTTCCAAAATAATCTTTTATTATTGCACTCAATTCAATCAATCTCATTTTATTTCTTCCTATTAATGTTGCAGCGCGTTCACGAGAACCAGCAGTAATAACATACATTCCTTCTTGAATTTCAAAATTATCAAATCCCGCAGGAGAAACAACATCGCTCACAAATTTACCGACTGAGTTTACATCTTCATTAGCATCTCTAATTATTCTAACTCTCTTTCCAAGTTGTTCTGAAATCATCCTAGAAGTTTGACTCACATTTGCCTTTCCAAAGAATTGAGGAGGGATCGCAAAATAAATGGTATTATTGTAAACAAAACACTTTGTCGCACGAACTCGAGCCACTCGCTCAAAGAGATTTATGTATCTCATCGTCTGCATATCTATTATCGCCATATTATTATTTTTAGATTATCAAATCAGTATATAAAATTAATTACTCTTTTTTAGCTCTGTTCTTAATTTTTTTGTCTACTAATGCGCCTGTAACTTTCACAAGTAATCCAGGTAATCCAGTTCCAACTGGTATTGGTTGGTTAAGGATAATGTTCTCGATTACAGATGCCAAATCGTCTTTCTTACCTTGTATTGTAGCATTTACAAATTGTTTGTCAGGTGTTTCGAAAGCTGCACGAGCAAAGATACTTGATTTAGAAGAGATAATTCCCATTCTTGTAACTCCCTTAACTAATCCAGTATTGCTCATAGCGTCGGAAATTAAGTCTAAGTGTCTCTCATCAATGTCTAAACCTTGTGAGTCTAGAACTTTCTTAATTTCAAGTAATATTGCTTCACGAGCAGCTTCAATTCCTAAAACTTGTGCAACTTCATGAACGTTGTTTGTGAAAACTTTATCTCTGTCTACTCCTTTGAATTCAATTACTTCCTTTAGGTTGCTTCCACTTGTCAAGATAACGAAGTCACGTCCTCTGTGAGCAACAACTACTTGTGAAATATTCTTTACTCCGGAAATAATTGTACTCTTCAATTTTTCCTTCATCTTGTACATTTCTTTAAATCCTAAGTCTGGAGTTCTCAAAACAATTGTATTATCCTTTTGTTTAGCGTCAATTCCTTTTTCATTTAATCTCTCTGCAATTTTGCTTGCTCCAACATGAACTCTCTTAAGTGCTTCAGCATCAAGTTCAATTTCAATCTTCTTTCCAGAGAAGTCCATTTTAACTTCAGATGCAATTTCTGCAAGCTTAACTTCCTTAAGCTTTTCAGCAATATTTCTAGCATCGCGTTCATTGTTAGATTCTTTGTCTAGATAAATTTCCATAGCTGGTGTTGAAGGTTCTTTTCTAGCGTCGAATATTTCAATCAATCTAGGTAAACCTAATGTAACTTGTACTTCAGCAACTCCCGCAGAGTGGAATACGTTCAAAACCATCTGAGTCGAAGATTCTCCAAAGGATTGTGATGTAGTAACTCCAACTGATTCTCCAGCTTGTATTTTCTTACCAGTGTGTAATTCAGAAACATCTCTTCCATCGCCACCATAAGCAAATTGCACGATATTTTGTGAAGCATCTCTAACAGTTCCATCATATTCTACTTTCAAATCTTGTAATGCAGAAACTAATCTTCTATACAAGTAACCAGATTTAGGAGTTCTAAGAGCTGTATCCATAAGTCCGTCTCTTCCTGTTATTGCTCCAAAGAAGAATTCTGTAGGTTTCAATCCTTCGAAGAATGAAGATTTGATGAATCCTTTTGCATCGGAACCAACGTCGCCTTTTTTGAAGTGCGAAGTTGTACGTCCGTTATAACCAAATCCAATACGCTTATTCCACAAAATCTGCTGTCCTACGCAACAACCAATCTGTGTAATGTTAGTTGCGCTTCCTGCAGCTCCTGAAGAAATCATGCTTCCAATTGAAGAATCCTTGGAAATATTTTCTTTTACAACCTTACCAACTTCAGTACGAACTTCGTTCAAAACTTGAGATATCTTAATTTCCTTAGTTTCATCAACTGTCTTACCAGGTAATATTTCCAAATCTCCAGATTTAGCCATTTGGTCAATCTTAACAGTTTTATCATAAGCTGTTTCGATTATCTTATTAGTAATTTCTCTAACCTTAGGGCTAACATCTAAGTCACGTAATCCAAGAGAGAATCCTCTTCTTGTAATATATTGAGTTCCTAAAGCAGCAGCTTTTTGAATAGAATCTATAGCCACATCTCTTCCATGAGCTTTATCTATTAATTTAACCATCTGTCCTTTTTCTAATCCAAGAGTGTTTTCATCTGTAAGTTCCTTAGGCATCTTTATTGAATCATCCTTAGGAATAACTTGAGCGAAAACTTCAGTTCCTTCCATGTTCTTAGAATTATTCTTGTTAACTACTCCGGAAGCAAATAATACTTGGTCTGCATCAGACTTTGTGAAATTATCTTTACCTAAGACATAGTTTCCAGTCAAAGAATCAGTAATCAAACCAATTAAGTTAGAGTTATTCTTTGTAGACATTATGTTATGCTTGATATTCAACAATGTTTCAGCTTCAGATCTAGCTTCTTCTGTTTGAGGAGAGTGTATGTTAACTTCGTCTCCGTCGAAGTCAGCGTTATATGGGAATACAACTGCAGGATGTAATCTAAATGTCTTGTAAGGAAGAACTCTAACACGATGAGCCATCAAACTTTGCTTATGTAATGAAGGGTGTCTGTTAAACAACACAACATCTCCATCAACTAGGTGTCTTTCAACTTTATATCCAGGAGCAAGTTCAGTGCAAATTTCTTCTTTCAATTCTTCAGTGATTCTCTTTTTCTTGCCGTCAGGTCTTATAACATAATTAGCTCCAGGGTGTTGATCTCCCTTTCTTACAAGGTTTCTCATGTATTCTAAGTTTGTAGTTGTAACTCCTTCAGCTACTGTAATTATCTTAGCAACTTCAAATGGAACTCCAACTTCATCCAATCCCAAATAGGGGTCAGGTGAAACTACAGTTCTTGCAGAGAAGTTAACTCTTTTACCTGCTAGGTTCTTTCTAATTCTACCTTCTTTACCTTTAATTCTTTCAGTAATGGTCTTAAGAGGCTGTCCAGATCTATGACGTGCAGGTGGGATCTTTGAAATGTTGTTATCAAAGAATGTTGTAACGTGATATTGTAACAAGTCCCAAAGGTCTTCAATAATAACTTCAGGCGCTCCAGCGTTAAGATTTTCCCATAATCTTTGATTCGCACGAATAATATCTGAAATCTTGTGAGTCAAATCGTCTTCAGATCTTTCTCCAGTGTCTAATGTAATTGAAGGTCTCATTGTTACGCTAGGAACAAGTAATTGGGAGAGAATTGCCCACTCAGGTCTGAAAGTTTTAGGATTTACTCCAATTTTCTTTATTTCTTCGTCTTTAATCTTAACTAATATTTCTCTAATTTCGTTAGGGAATAATCTTTTCTTTCCAGTATAAAATGAAGTTGGTTTTTCTAATTTGATTTTCTCTAAATCTACATTACAGAATGGACATTTCTTTTTATCTCTAGCTTTCTTAGCCCTTTCAACAGGAGTATATTTCTTTTGCTTGTCTTCTTCTAAAGTCAATTTACCACATGAGTTACAGAAACTTCTCAAGAATAATTCAATCAAAGGAATATATTTTATATGAACTATAGGTCTTGCTAATTCTACGCTACCAGGGTGTCCAAGACATTCTTTCAATCTTCCACCGCAAGTTCTACATCTAACTCCAGGGTCAACAGCTCCAAGACGTAAGTCCATAAGACCTCCATCTACAGGGAATCCGTCGATATCATAAAGTTCTGGAGTAACAACTTTAGCTGTGCTCAACTTCTTGATTTGTTCAGGATTCACAAGACTAAATCTAAGTGATTTTACTTGCTTTTTAACTATTTCAGGGTTTGTCATTGTAAATTATTGTTCGTATTTGTTCTTTAGTTCAAATGAGGTTAATATATGTAATCCTAGTAGTTCTTCAACTAATAGTTTGAATGCATATGCAACTTCAATTGGTTCAATTTCATTTCCTCCACAAATTGGACAGTAAGTTTTATTTCTAATTCCATCTTTAACTCCGATATTCCCACAAGATGAACATATATGTATAACAGTCTTATCTGAATCGTATCTTTCTTTTAACAACAGTGAAGCTCCATGTGCAACTAATGCTTGCTGTTCCATTTCTCCTAATCTCAAAGCTCCGCCTCTAGCTCTTCCCTCTACTGGCTGACGAGTTAATAATGTAACTTTACCGCTTGCTCTTGCCTGTAATTTGTTCTTAACCATGTGGACAAGTTTCAAATAATACATGTTACCAACATAAATTCTAGCATCCATCTTTCTTCCTGTAACTCCGTCGTACATTTCTTCTTTTCCATCAAATGAGAATCCCATATGCTGAAGTTGTTTTTCTAAGTCTTCAACCTTTGCTCCAGTGAAAGGTGTTCCATCGATAAATCTTCCTGTAACAGCTCCAACTTTTCCAGCTAGAACTTCAATCATGTAACCAACAGTCATTCTTGAAGGTATACCGTGAGGATTGAAAATCAAATCTGGCTTAACTCCTTTAGCTGTAAATGGAATATCCTTAGGGTCTGCTAACAATCCAACTACTCCTTTCTGTCCGTGAGGTGTAGAGAATTTGTCTCCAGGTTCAGGCAATCTATGGTCTCTTATTCTAACTCTAGCAATCTTGTTTCCTTCAGAGTCAGTTGTGATAAATACTGAATCTACAATTCCAGACTCTCCTTGTTTTATCGCTACGCTTCCTTCTTTCTTTGATTGGATGCTTAAGTTTCTTGCTTCAGATAAGAATTTAGGAGGAGTAGTTCTACCAATAATAACTTCAGATGCTGATAATTGAGCTTCAGGGTATACTATTCCATCGTCTTCAAGTAATCTGTAAGAAGTTTCAGTTCTGTAACCAGAAACATCTTTGTCTGGAATAGTAATCTCATCTTTTAATCCACCAGCATAATTAAATTCAACAGACTCATATGGTTTGAAGTATGTGCTTCTACCCATTCCTCTTTCAACACTTGCCCTGTTAAGTATTGTAGCGTCTTCTAAGTTATATCCTTCATAAGGCATAACCGCAACTACTATGTTTTGTCCAGCTGGATATAGCTTCAATGTATCGAATACAAAACTCTTTACAAGAGGATTCTGTGGGTAGTGAAGAACTGATGAGTTAGTATCCATTCTTACAAGATAGTTAGCTGCATAAATTCCTAAACTCTGTCTTAAAGTTTTACTTCCTCTTAACAACCTAGATGCCTGGTCATGGTTTGCAAAAGGTACAAGAGAAGTAACAAGTCCGAAAATAGCAACAGGGTCAATTTCTAAATGAGTGTTTTTATCATTTACAGATTCAGGAGTCTGAGCAACGAAAGCATCTTCTTCTTCGCTAGCATCAATATACTCTACAACTCCTTCTTTAATTAATTCTCTCCAATTTAATGAGCCTTGTTCTAATAATACTAAATGTTCATCCTTAAGCTTACTTGCTCCGTGTTCAACAACAATCAAAGGACGCAATACTCTTCCAACTTCAGTTGAAATAACAATTGTTTTAGCAGGACTATCGCTTGAAATGCTTAATTCAAGAGGGAAATTTCCTTTTCTTCTTTCTCTTCTTACATTAGAAACAAAAGCTTCAACATCCTTTGCCATACCAATATATTTACCGTTAAAGAATACATCTTTTCCAGTTTCTTCATTTAATCCAAGAGATTGTATCTGCTTAACCATAGTCTTTTCATCAAAGTCGATAGCATTAGAAATTCTAGATAATATTGCTAGGTTCTTTCTTAATCCAAT
Source organism: Candidatus Woesearchaeota archaeon (assembly GCA_964408235.1). GTDB lineage: Archaea > Nanobdellota > Nanobdellia > Pacearchaeales > GW2011-AR1 > SICU01. The sequence continues at coordinate 68,632 of CAYOYN010000001.1, forward strand.
TTCAGTTCCTTCTGGAGTTTCAGTAGGACAGAATCTTCCATAGTGTGTAGGGTGTAATGTTCTAGCTAAGAAGTTTTCTTGTTCATCTGGAAGCATTGAAGAAACTCTCTGAAGTGAAGATAACATATCAAGGTAGTTGTTCTTGGACATGTTCTGAGTAACTCCAGATCTTTCTCCAATCCAAGCTCCTGTAGCGATAGCACTTTCAACTCTATGAGTGAATAAAGTGGACTTAGCAACAGTCTTTACAGAATAGAATTTCTTTCTTTTAGCAACTTTTTGAAGAGTATACTGAATATCTTTAACAAGAATATTCATATTTACTCTGAACAAATCTGCAAGTAAGTCTCCTGATAATTTGATTCTTTTATTTGCATAATGGTCTTTATCTGTTCTTAATGAGCTGTCTTGTTTAGCCTGTAAAAATTGTTTAATCATTTTACACAAATTAATTGCCTTTTCCATTCTATGTTCTTTAGTCAAACCAATATGAGGCATAAAGTAAGAATCAACTCTTTGCTTAACTCTATCTAAAATTTCTTTTTCAGTTCCTTGTATTCCTGAAAGTTCAGCAATCATCATGAATGCATCTTTAGATTGTTGTACCTTAGCGTATTCATACAAGTTAACTATAACTGAATCATCTTGTCTTCCAATATACTTAGCAATTTCAGCTTCAGTTAATATTCCTAAAGCCTTTATCATAACCAAAGCAGGAATATTCTTTAGTCTAGAGAATGTAACTTCTAATATTCCTTCATTAGTTTCAGAAACAGTTGTAGGAATTCTATAAGGTCCTCTTTGAGAAAACATACGTACGGTCAATCCACGTCTTCCTTCTTCGATAAATGGCTGGTTAGGAGCTAAATCTTCAGCCATAACAATTACTCTTTCATTACCATTAACTATAAAGTAACCCCCAGGGTCCAGAGGGTCCATCAAAGACTCTCGTAATTCATCTTTAGACATATCATGGGTATTACATGTATCGCTCTTTACAATTACAGGGATTCTTCCAATTTCTACTTCAGCAGAATCAGAATTATCTCCAAAATTAACTGTGATTTCTACATAAATAGGAGCAGAATAAGTTATTCTTCTTAATCTAGCCTCTGTTGGAGTAATTAAAGAAATACTTCCATCTGATTCTGTAACATTAGGTTTTCCAATCCTTACCTTTCCAAATTTGATCTTAACTTCTTCTTGAGGGATAGTATCATTCAATTCATAGACAATTTGTTGCATCCTTCTAGAAATAAAGTCATTAAAGCTTCTAACGCTTGATTCTACCAGAGAGTGTTGTTGTAAATATTTTTTGATGAGTATGTGTTTATCAGCGCTCATGCAACCACCCTAAAATAAACATTTAATTTGTCTCTAAACTTTCTTTCAATTTGAATAACGTCTCCAGCAACACAGTCTTGAGGTAATGCAGGATCATCAGCTTTAATTCTTGGTAATTGTGAAATTGATATATTATACTTCTCTAGAACTTTCTTAACCTCGTCGGTTTTTAGCTTTGAATGTTTTGGTTGAAGGGCGTGCATTTTTAGTCGCAAAAATCATAAGGCATTTTATGACTTTGAAGTTAGAATGAATTGCAAAAAGTGGTTTTTAAATCTTCCGATTTACTATCGGTAACAGTATGAACCATTTAGACAGGGAGCTATTAATTAATTTTTGTTAAATATTTCTTTTTTATAGAAAGAATTTAATTTCAAACTTCCTTGTTCTACCGTCCTCAACATGCTCGGACACTCACTGCAGAGTTTGAAATGGCCCCGATGGGATTTGAACCCACGACACCCGCGTTAAGAGCGCGGTGCTCTGACCAGGCTGAGCTACGAGGCCTTTTGTATTTATTAAACTCGAAAAATGGTATTTAACTGTTGTGTTTTTAGTTAATTTTTTAAAGAGCTGTTTTTGACAATTTTCATGAATATCCAGATACCAGATACTAGCATTGTTAGAATTTTGGCAAGAGAAAAGTTAAGAAAAAACTTCCCCTTGTATAAGGTCTCAGATGATGTGAAGGCCCTAGAAATAAGAGGGGACAAAATAAGATTGGTTTATAGGACTACAGAAGATATTCCTGAAATAGTAAAGGGAAGTACACATTTAGATATGGAGTTTTGGTTTCCAAGATTATGTTTTCTTAATTCAATAGAAGTTAGAGAAGAAGAAAGAGGTAAGGGCATGGGCCATAAATTATATTTAACTTGTGAAGAAATTGCAAGAAGTCTTGGATGTGAAAGATTATGTCAAACTCCTTCAGGAGTAATTGTAGTTAATGGAAAATTTGTAGAAACAAGAGAAGACTATCTAGTAAGAAGAGGATATTCAAGAGTAGAAGGCGGACAAGTAGAAAAAATACTATGATAGAGATACCAAATAATGAAGAAGTAGAAGAAATAATTCGTCAGAGTTTATCTTTAGAATTTCCTCTTTATCATCCAAGTCATAGCGTGTTTGTAAAAAGAAGTCAAGAGAAAAGTAGGAGATTATGCATTAATTATGATTCTAGAAAATCAGATTATGCTAACAGAAGTTGGAGAACTCATTTGGACCTCACAGTTTCAAATGATATTTTCTATTTAGTAAGTATTGCAATTAACGAGGAATTCAGGGGACAAGGTAATGGTTGGGGGTTATACCAAGCAGCTTTTTCAACTGCAAGAGAAATGGGTTTTCAATTTGTAAGGCAAACCCCATCAGGAGGCCCAATTATAAAAGGAGTAAGGACTTGCTCAAGAAAAGATTATTTGTTAAAAAGAGGATGTATTCCAGCTCCAGGAAATCAAGTAGATTGGATTATTGTTTGATTACTTAATTTTCTCAGCCATCTTTACAATATCATTTTCGCTTAAAGCTCCAACTTTCATGTCTACTGCTTGCCCATTTTTGAAGGCAATAGTCGTAGGAATACTCATTACACCATATTCCATGGCAATATCCTGAGCTCCATCAACATTCAGTTTTGCAAATTTAACACTAGTAACTTTGTGAGATGCTTTTTCAAAGTTAGGAGCCATTATTTTACAAGGCCCACACCAATCAGCATAGAAATCAACAATTACAGAGCCTTTGGCAATAGTGCTACTAAAATTCTTTGAATCTAAAACTTGAATATTTTGAGACATGATGTTTTTGATAATTATTAATTAATAAATATTGTTGTTCATTAAAGAGTAATACGTAGATTTAAAAACGTTTTATTCAAAATCCAAGGATGTCAATCAAGAAAGGAGACTTAGTAGCTCTAAATTATGAAGGTCGCTTTGAAAATGGCGAAGTCTTTGATTCTTCATCCCATGGAGGCCACGAACATCCTCTAGAATTTGTAGCTGGAGAAGGCCATGTTGTTGCTGGTTTTGACAAAGCAGTTATTGGGATGTCTAAAGGAGAAGAGAAAGAGTTTACAATCAAACCAAGTGAAGCATACGGAGAACGCAATCCAGACTTAGAACAAAAAGTCCCAAGAAGCCAATTACCAAAAGAACAAGAACCAGAAGTTGGAATGGTTATTGTTGCGTCTACCCCAGAAGGAGAACAATTCCCCGTACAAATCATTGCAGTAGATTCAGAAACAGTGACTCTAGATTTGAATCATCCTCTGGCTGGAAAAACTTTAGTTTTCAAAATTAAAATATTAGATGTTAACCACGAGAAAGGAAAGTATTCTCATAACTATTAAATAAGCTTTACAGCAGTGCCGTAAGCCAACATTTCTGAAGCGCCGGCCATTACAGTAGAGGTTGCAAATCTAACATTTACAACGGCATCTGCACCCATTTTTAAGGCATTGTTTACCATTCTGTTATAAGCTTCATCACGAGACTGAGAAATTAATTCAGTGTAAGTTTTAATCTCTCCACCTACAATATTTTTTAATGCGGCGCCAATATCGTGGCCTATATTTCTTGATCTAACTGTATTTCCTCTAACTATCCCAAGTATTTTTTTTATCTTTTTTCCAGGTATATTTTCAGATGTTGTTACAATTATTTCAGCCATGTTATAGAAAAAGGATTCTTCTTTTTATTTCTTTCGTATTTCTTCAATTTTATCTTCTTTATTAGTATTAATTATCATATAAAGTCCAATACATACTAAAAGTAAACCGAAAGGTATTGAGATAAATGGAACTCCTAATTCGGAAGTTGCGATTAGTGTTGAAAATCCCAAGGTAGAAATAACAATTCCAGATAAAACTCCGCTAAAAGACATGAGAAGAAAAAATCAAATTAATTAATAAATCATTCTATCTCTTCAGAGTAGGTGTTTCCGTTAGAGTCTACGCAAATTCTAGGGTAAACTTGAATTACGGAGTATCCTTCGCTAACGCAATCTTCAAAGTTTTTAACTTCATCATCTATTTTATTATCTATATATTTTCCAACTTCGTAGCATGCAAAAGCCCCAGCTGAATAAACAATAATCATTATCGCTACAAGTGCAACCATTTTTATCATCTTCAAAAATAATTATTTTAGTATTTAAATCGATAGAAGACTTCAATTAGTTTTGAAGTGAGAAAATTTATTAACCTATCAAACAATAAATTTTTATGAAATCAGACCCAGTAGTTCATTTTGAAATGCCTGCAGAAGACAAAAAGCGCGTCAAAGAGTTCTATGAAAAAACTTTCGGTTGGAAAATGGAACAACTAGGAAAGGAAATGGGGGATTATCTTTTAGCAAATACTACAGAAACAGATCAAAATGGAATGATAAAAAATCCTGGAGCAATTAACGGTGGATTCTATCAAAAAAGTGATCAATATGGAACAATGCCTCATATAGTAATATCAGTAAATCATTTAGAAAATAGTATCAAATCAGTAAAAAAACACGGTGGAAAAATAGATGGAAAAATCCAAGATATTCCAGGAATCGGCAAGTTCGTAATGTTTTTAGATACAGAAGGAAACAGAGTTGGAATGATGCAACCCTTAGAAATGCAATAAATTATTATTTTATTTGAACCACTCAATTTTTTCTTTTCTCGATAGGCTTTTAACAAAATATTCATATTTAGAAGCTAGAGTCTTATTTATGCAATCTTTTGTTGCAATCAATTTAGAAAATCCTTTTGCCCTAACATATTTGCTCCCCCTTCCGGAAGCATGCATTTTCATGCGCTTCTCAATATCATTAGTGATCCCAGTATACCAAGAACCATCCTTACATTCAACAAGATATATCTTCCAAATCTTCTCAGTCATTGTAGTCTCTTCCAGTAGCAAAATCCCAATGTTTATATAGCCATTTTTGACAAGTTCTTTGTATTATCAGATAGTTCTTATCTTTTATTATAAATTACAATGGAAAAATTTGAAAATTTAGGCCTTAGTGAAGATTTGCTAGACGCAATAGAGAGAGAAGGATTCGTCAATCCTAGTGAGATACAGGAAAAAACAATTCCATTAGTTCTTGCAGGTAAAGATGTAATTGGGTCTTCAGCAACAGGCTCAGGTAAAACTTTAGCCTTCGGAGCAGGAATTATAGATAAGGTAATTCCAGGACAAGGGATCCAAGCATTAATTCTAACACCTACAAGAGAATTAGCTGAACAAGTTGGAAAGACTTTATACAAGTTCTCTAGAAAAAAAGGAATTCATGTGTCTCAAATTTATGGCGGAGTGTCAATGGACCCACAAGTAAGGACAATTAGAAACTCCGATATAATTGTAGGAACTCCGGGAAGATTATTAGATCATTTAGAAAGAAGGACTCTAAACCTCTCAAAAATCAAATTCTTAGTTCTTGATGAAGCAGATAGAATGTTAGATATGGGGTTTGTAAGAGATGTTGAAAAAATACTAAAAAATTGTCCTGTAAACAAACAAACTCTATTATTTACCGCAACTCTTTCACAAGATATTTCATATATGGCTAGAAAATATATGAATAATCCAGTACATGTAGAAGCAGGAGAAAAAGTAGATCCTACTAAACTTTATCAAATATACTACGATGTAAACCACGAACAAAAATTCTCATTACTAGCTCATTTACTAAAGTTAGAAAAAAATGGAGTTGTTATGGTATTTTGTAACACGAGAAGAAATACGGATAAATTAACAAGAAATTTAGGAATGAATGGAATAAGAGCAGAGTCGATTCACGGAGGACACTCTCAAAACAGGCGATCTAGTACATTACAGGCGTTCCATGAAAGGGGAATATTAATCTTAATATGTACAGATGTTGCTGCTCGTGGTTTAGATATAAAAGATGTTTCACATGTTTACAATTACGACATTCCTAAAACTCCGGCAGATTACGTTCATAGAATTGGAAGAACAGCAAGAGCAGGAAAAAACGGAATTGCAATATCATTTGTTTCTTCAGGAGATCATTCAGAATTTAGACAGATAATGAGGCAAGTAGATAATGTCGTGCAAAAGCAACCTCTTCCACAATTTGAAATGTTGCAATCTTCACAATCACAAGGAAATCAGAACAATAGGGGTAGAGATAGAGGGCATAATCTAACCCATGGCAATAGAGAGAGCTTCAATGGAAATAGAAGATTTAGTCATGGCAATAACAGAAGTCACGGTAACAGACGCGATTCAAGAACAAACAGGCCAGTTGGAGATAGAAGAGAAAGAAGAAACAATAACAGAAGAAATAACCTTAGTATGGGTAGACGTTTTAACAGAAGATAATGTTTCTAAATAGCATACGTTTATATACCGTCTAAAAAGACAATAGTTATGAACGGAAAAATAAAGTTCTTTAATGAAATAAAAGGATTCGGTTTCGTTACTGGCGAAGATGGAAAAGACTATTTTCTACACAGTACTGGAATTGAAGGCGGAGCATCTTTAACAAAAGATGATGCTGTTACTTTTGAAACAGAAAAGACTGACAAAGGCTTGAAAGCTGTTAAAGTTAAGAAAGCTTAATTCTAAATTAAATTTATTAATAATTTTTTATTAGTTATCTATCTTAGATTTATTCACACAAACTGTTGCATGCAATTCCATCTTTATCCAAATCAAGTCCGTGGATATCAGAACTAGTGAAATTCATACATGTATTAAAAACAACTCTCGCTTCTTCACAATTAGTAAAGTCCTCGCAGTTGTAAATATCTGTTGAGCAATCAACACTTTCATTCATAGAAGGATTATCAAGATTATTTCCAACATTGGAGTTTACAAGGAAAAACAAAACGACAAATAATGCTATGAAGATAATGCATACAACAATTATTAAGTTCCTTATGATTTTGTCCATTTAATTAACAAATATTTCAGATTATAAAATGGTTTTGCCCACTCGTTCAAACCTCAAAAAGATTAAGTTATGTAACTACTTATAAATAACGCTTAAACAAAGTTTTAAATAACTTCTAATTTTTGGTAAATTATGATAGAAGAATTAGTAGGCAAAATTTACAAGCCTCACGAAGAAGGCATAACTCTAGTAGGAATAACAGGGTTTCAAGGAGCTGGTAAAAGCACATTAATAACGAATTTAAGAGATTATGTTCAAGGTCAAGGAATTGGATTTGAAACAATTTCAAGTGATTTATATCATCAATTTACGAGAGCGGAAAAAAGGGCGATATTTGAAAGAGGAAAAAGAGAAGGCATGAATTTAGTAGATATCATGCTTCAAGCTTATCAACATAATACTGCTCTTATGAGGTCTCATTTTTCTACAGTAAAAAAAGGAGCAAACGTTCGCGAATCCGGATTATATGAAAATACTTCTGGAGAAAAAACTGCATTGTTAAATCTAAATTTAACAAAAAGGCCAACCCTGGTAGTTGCTGAAGGAGTATATATCTTACAAGATGGAGCCGGAGAGCTTTTAGATGGAGTAGTTTTTGTTGATGCGACTAAGGAAGAGCGTTTACGAAGAACAATAGAAAGACAATCAAAACGCCCAGGCGCACACAAAATAGATCTAAATGCTTTTGAAGCAATGGAAGCTGCAAACCAACAATGGATTTGCCCTCATCTAAAAAAGCCTTATATCTCTGTAGAAAATACTGATTTTTTAAATCCGGTTATTAGGATGATTCAATAACACAAAGTAAAATATGATAAAAACAATAATTTTTGATTTAAATAAAGTACTTGTCACTTATGATAAATCAGATTTGGCATTCATAGAAAATTTTGGAATAGATCGAGAAACTTTTTGGAAAAATAGAAAAGAAGACTTAGAAAAATATGAGCTCGATGAAATAACTCTTTCAGAACTATTGTCTAATCAATTAGATAAAAACAACTTGCCAAAAGAAAAGTTGGCAATAGCTTTAGAGATATACAAGGATGGATTAAGAGTGGTTAAAGAAATGCCAGAATTACTAGATAAATTATCTAAAAAATATGATCTTATTCTTCTAGCAGGAGATGGAAAAGAAGCGCTATCTTTAAAATTAGATAAATTTAACCTACAAAAATATTTTAAAAAAATATATGCAACTTGTTTTTTAAAGATGAGAAAAACTGACAAGGAAATATATGAAATAGTTTTGAGAGAAAATAACCTTTCACCTGAAAAGGTAATCTTCATAGATGACCAACAAAGGTATATTGATGCAGCAGAAAAAGCAGGAATAAAAACAATTAAGTTTGAGAATCCTCAACAATTAACATCCAGTTTAATTAATCTTCAGATATTATAACCCCTGAACTCTTGGACTTTTTCTAAACGCCAGAACCAAAAACTAAAGATTATTCTCCGCAACCGCTTCTCTGAGTAGTATTACAACTGTTACACTTAATTGCGCAATTTCCAATTCTCTTTGCAGGACCACCACAAAGACCACAAACTAAACCTTCATCAGAAGTGAAAATTGTAAGTTCTTTCTGCTCTTCCTTAATTGCAGAATTTTCAATCTGAGGAATTTCAATTTCAAGAGTTTGAGTTTTACCGAATGTACCTAACATAAATTGAGAGATATAATCTACGATTGATGAAGCTGTTCTTATCTGAGTCCTTGTCTGATCTAGTGTTCCCTGTTCTTCAGCGTTTCGAACAAAACCGCTAGGCTCGAATTTCTGATGTCTAAATTTAGCAAATAAATCATTAACTGAAACTCCATATTGTAGGTTCATAGACATAGATAATGACCATGCGTCTATCAAACCACGAACAGTAGAACCTTGTTTTGCCATTGTTACAAATATTTCTCCTGGCCTACCATCATCATAAAGCCCTACAGTCAAATAACCTTTATGATCTGCAAGTTCAAACTTATGAGTAAGAGATCTTCTAGTCTGAGGCAAAGGTTCTCTTGATTGTTTAACTGTAACGATCTCAGCTTTCTTTGTCATTTCCCCTTCAGTCTTTTTAACATTCAAAGGTTGTGAGCGTTTAGAGTTCTCTCTGTAAATTGCAACCGCTTTTAGTCCGCGCTCCCATGCAAACATGTACGCATCCATTATCTCTTCAACTGTAGCAGATTCTGGCATGTTAATTGTCTTTGAAATTGCTCCAGAGATATAAGGTTGACAAACAGCCATCATTAATACATGTCCTTTGTAGTGGATAGAACGTTTACCTTTAGCTGCTTTAAATGCGCAATCAAACACTGGTAAATGTTCCGTTTTCAAACCAGGAGCACCTTCAATAGTATCGTTTTTATTGATGTAATCTAAAATTTGTTTAGTGTCGTTCTCAGAGTAACCTAATCTACCCAAAGCCAACCCAACAGAACGATTAACTATCTTAAGCATTCCTCCTCCAGAAAGTACCTTATATTTTACCATTGCAATATCTGGTTCAATTCCAGTAGTGTCACAATCCATCATGAATGCAATAGTTCCAGTTGGAGCCAACACTGTAGCTTGTGAGTTTCTATAACCATATTGTTTACCAAGTTCATAAGCGTCAGACCAAGAATCCCATGCTTCATTAACTAAATAACGTAAATCATAAGGGATTTTATTTACATCAATATCTTTTACATGATCTCTGTGCATTTTAATTACTTCAAGCATAGATTCGCGATTCTCATTATAACGAGGGAAAGGCCCTACAACAGATGCAATATTTGCGCTTGCTTTGTAAGCTTGTCCGCACATTAATGCAGTTATAGCAGCACTAACTGCACGACCTTCATCAGAATCATAAGGTAAACCAAAGCTCATCAAAAGAGCACCTAAGTTAGCATATCCCAATCCAAGAGGTCTAAAGTCATGAGAGTTCTGAGCGATTTTTTCAGTAGGATATGAAGAACCATCTACTAATAGTTCCATTGACGTGATAAATCTATCAACTACTTTTTTGAAAGATTGAGCATCGAATTTACCATCGTTTCCTAAAAATTTCATTAAATTGATTGATGCTAGATTACAAGCAGAATCGTCTAAGAACATATACTCAGAACAAGGGTTAGAAGCATTTATTCTTCCAGAGGCTTTAGAAGTATGATATTTGTTAATTATTGTATCAAATTGCATTCCAGGGTCACCACAAATATGTGTTCCTTCAGCTATCTTTCTTAGCATATCTCGAGCCTTGAATGTTTCACAAACTCCTCCAGTCTTAACGTACTTAGTTTGCCACTCGCCATCATTCTTTACAGCTTCCATAAATGAATCTGGAGCTCTAACAGACATATTACAATTTTGGAATGCAATAGAAGCATAAGCTTCTCCATTCATGCCTCCGGAATATCCTTGTTCAATTAAAGCCCAAGCTTTTTTCTCTTCTTTTTGCTTAGATTCAATAAAGTCAATAACATCTGGGTGATCCACATTAAGTATTTCCATTTTTGCAGCCCTGCGTGTCTTTCCTCCTGACTTAATGGCTCCAGCATAAGCGTCATAACCCCTCATAAAAGACATAGGTCCACTACTTCTTCCTCCGCCGGTCAATTTCTCTTTACTACTTCTCAAAGTTGAACGATTAGTTCCTGTTCCACTTCCGGCCTTGAATAAATTAGCTTCTGATACTTGAACTGCCATAATAGAATCCATTGTATCTTCCATGCTTTGAATGAAGCAAGCAGAACATTGAGGTCTATCCATTGTTTTTTGCGAATGAACTATTTTATTTGTAGCAGAGTCCCAAACATAAGCTGAAACCCCTCCCGCGTTAGGGTGATATTCCTGAATTCCTACATTAAACCAAACAGGCGAATTAAATACAGCCATTTGATTCAAACAAATGGATGCAACCTCATCCCTTAAAGAATCAGCTTGTTCTTGATTAAAATATTTCTGTTTTACTGCTTGTCTTGCTATAAAACGAGAAACTCTTCCAATAATCTTTTCAACAGAATCCTCACGTTCATTTTTAGCCTGATCTCCCCAGAAATATTTACTTGCAACAACTTTCAAGGCAAGAGTGCTCCAGAATTCAGGTTTTTTAACGCCTCTTTGAGTAAATACTACTTTACCCATATCATCTGTAACTGCAACATCTTCACTTACCCAATTAATTTCTGCACCATACATATTGTATTTGTATGGGTCTCGCCCTAGCTTAGTAAAATACCTTTCAACTAAAGAATTAGGGTTTGCGAAATCGGTTGCCTGCTTTGAAACAAAAATAGAAGAGTTTTCGTCTTCAGATCCATTGTTTTCAAAGTTCATTATCTTTTTATCCTCTTTTCACCGTCGATAAAAAACATTTTGCGAATATTTTTTTCAACTTATTTTCCTCAAACAAATTCCATATATAAACTTTTATGTAATTAATTGCTTAATCAATTATTTCTTGATTAATTTTTTAGTAGTAATGTATTTTTTCATAAAAATATCAATATTTGATCAAATAATAAGAGACAGTAAAGCTTTTAACAGACTAAGTTAAGTAAATATCATGAGATACTCAATTAAACTTTTATTATCTTCATTTTTGATCCTAACCTCATTTTTCTTAATTCTTAGTAATTCTTCTGCAGTCGTAAGCACTTTTGATGAAATAAATTATTCTTCAGATTATAATCTAATCTTAGTAATGGATGGAGACAGTATTACTGCAGACGTTAACAATCACGGAGTTCAGTTAAGAAGTCTTAGCGGTTATTTTGGAAAGGCAAGATTCCACAATATTGCTATTCCATCTTTAACTGCAGATCAAATAAGAAATAAGTATTCAACAGATATCGTAGGGTATAAGCCATCCCAAATAAATGACGAAGGTTACTACATAGTTTATGCGGGAATAAATGATATCATGTTCTCGCAATCAGCGGATTCAACCTATTTAGAATTGAAAGATATTTGGGCTCAAGCAAGAGCAGATGGATTTAAAGTAGTGGCATTTACATTAGCCCCTACAATTTTCACTGAAACAATCGGAACAAACTCTCAAGAACTAGTTAAATTAAATAAACTAATAGTTAGCGATGCTAGTCTGTATGATTATTTAGTTAGGCCAGAATTCTTGATTAATAATTATACAAACACAGTTTATTATCAATCAGATCAAGTTCATTGGACGCCTGAAGCCTATAAACAAGTTGCTAGAATGATATACAATCAAATCGAAGCAAGACCATTTCAAACCTCTGCTAGTCCTTCTTCAACATGTTCAGGTCTTAATTGTCAAGATTTGATACTTAATCCTGCTGGAAAAAAAGTATACATCGGCGCAAGAGGTTCCAATCTTGATTCATCTCTTAATATATACGAAAACTCTCCAAATACAGACAGCCATTCAGGAATAAGTATTGAACAAGAAGGATTAGGAGATTCAAAAATAGGATTTTTATTAAAAAATATAGCAACTTATAGTATTGGTTTAGATAATCTAGCACAAGGCTCTAAGTTTAGATTAGTTTCAGGCACAAACTTGAGCAGAAACATTATTTTTGAAGCAGCCTATCCAGGGTTTGCATTATTTTCCATCGGCAACAAGCTAAGCCCTTCACAATTCAGAATAACAACTAATGATTCAAACAATTATGGTGATTCAAATATAATCCTTGAGCAATTAGGCTCTGGAGATCCAAGAATGCAATTTATAGTAAATGGAATATACGGTTTGAAGGTTTGGAATATTGGAGTAGATTATAGTGATGCCGGGAAGTTCAAGATAAGTCAAGGAGCGAAGGGACGTTTAGAAATTCAAACCGCTCTAGAAATAGACACTTCCGCTAATGTCAGATTACCTACTGGAAAATTAACTATATCTCAATTAAGTGGGAATTATGTTGCAGGTTCAGCATATGTTTGTGTCAAGAATAATGGAGAACTTTTTGCTAGCGAAACAGCTTGTCCTTAATTATTTAGAAGCATCAGTGAATTGAACGTCAAAAAAATCTTGCAGTTGATTTTTTGGACACTCACAATGCTCTTTAAGGTGGCATTGTGATGTCATCTGGTAGAAAAAGAGTAGCTTTCTTTTGTACTTCTTCAAAATTCTTTATATATTCCTCGTAAGTTGTATTATTATCCTTCTTATAATTGCACCAATCACAGTATCTTCCATTGCAAGAAGGCCATTCTGTGGTTGTTTCTATTTTCTTTATCAATTCAATTGTGTCTCGTTTTAATTTTTCAAGTTGTTCATCAGTTCTGGATGAAGTCACCTGCCTATTAAAATTCAAAAAATGCCAAACTAATTTTACTTTTATTTCTTGTCCAAAAGCTTCCTTCAAACCTATATGGTAAAAAGCAAGTTGCCTATCATTATCAAAATCCTCTTTCTTCTTCATAGATTGGTTTGTTTTATAATCGTGGACTTCGTAAGTTCCATCCTCAGACATGTCTAATCTATCAATAAATCCTTGGACCTTATATTTCCCATCAGGGTCTAAAGAAAAAAGAACTTTTCTTTCTATTGCAAGCACATTTTGTTTGAATGGCTTGTTTTTAGTATAATAATCTGTTAAAAATCTAATTCCTTTATTATATGCTTCAATATCATCTCCATTTTCAGCCCTTAAACTTTCATCTTGCAATAAAGACATCCATTTCTCAGTAAAATATTCAGTTAAATCATCAATACTTACCTCTCTATGTTTTACTTGATGATAAAGCCATTCAAGGGCTTCGTGAACTGCACTACCTAGAAATAGTGGAATAGTAGTAGGCATAGGAGGGGCCTTTTTATCGATATACTTTAACTTGTAAAATTCAGGACAAGATTCATACAACCAAAGTTTAGAGTGTGAATAGATTACTTCTCCGTTTCCATTGCCTGATTTTTTTGCCATCATCCTTTATCCTCTTATGTCAGAGACATAAAAACTCAGCTTATAAAAACATGTCTATAAAAATAGGTAAATTATCTTCCTGCAACTCTTCTAGATACTTTTCTCTTTAAGATTGCTTTTCTTCTTGATCTTCTTATTGTCTTTCTCATACCAAATAATTGTAAAAATTGTTTATAAACTTTACCTTATGGAGTAATGTCACAAAAAAGGGATGTGAAATGCAAGGCCACATTCGGGACTTATTAAAATTAATTTACTAAATTTTCAATAATTGATGATTTTTAAATCAAACCTCTTAAAACTTTCAAGAAATAATCTGCATCACTCTTCTTTACATCATAAGGTAAGGAAATTCTAATAGAGCTTTTCATTTCTTTAGAAGATAACCCGATACTTTTCAAAGCATTATCTTCAACATCTTTCCTAGAGTCACAAGCGCTTCCAATTGAAATGTATATTCCTTTGGAAGATAAATCATAAAGTAATCTTTCGGCATCTATAGACTGAAGGGTAACAAAAATATTATTTACTAATCTATTATCTATTGAACCAATCACTTTACCTCCAATTTTTTCAAGTTCAAAAATTAAATAATCTCTAATCTTTGAAACATTACTCCAATCTTTTTTTAAAGACATTTCAATAGCTTTAGCAAATCCAATAATTCCTGGAACATTTTCTGTTCCGCTTCGTAAACCTTTTTCTTGGCCCCCGCCTTGAATTAAAGGAGATATTTTAACTCCGTCTTTGACATATAAAATTCCTATTCCTTTAGGCCCGTTAATTTTATGTGCAGAAGCAGAAAGTAAATCAATATTCCAATCGTGGACTAGTATCTTTGTCTTTCCAAAAGTTTGTGCAGCATCCGTGTGAAATAAGGTGCCTTTTTTCTTGCATATGTCTCCTATTTTTTTTAAGTCTTGAATTGTTCCAAAGATATTATTTCCATGCATAACTGAAACAAAAAGAGTTTCTGAATCGATATTTTCTTCGATAAAACCTAAATCAACAAACCCTTCATTATTTACTGGAATTTCTACTATTTTATAACCCCAATTCTTGAAAAGATTAGCAGTTTCGCGAACGGAAGGATGTTCAATAGAGGAAATTAAGATTTTCTTTTTTTGCGTTGTATGAGCAAGTCCTGAAAAGATCCAATTATTTGATTCTGTAGTGCCGGAAGTAAAATAAATCTCATAAGGTTTCGCACCTATTGCTCTTGCAATTTTGGTTCTTGATTCAAGAACTATTTTAGAAGCCTTGTCTCCTAAAGCATGAGAAGAGCTAGGATTCCCGTAATTTTTAATCATGCAATCCCTAACTACTTCAACAACTTCTTTATCTACGGCTGTTGTAGAGCTAGCATCAAAATACAATTCTTTCATTACTCTCTAAATATAATAATCTTTATAAAACAATCTTCCAAGATAAAACTATGACTTTAGATTTTTCAGGAGTTAGGGGAGGAATAGTTGTAGGTTATCAATTTGATATTGTCGAAAAAAGACCTGTTAGAAGAGCAGTAGCATTTGAAGAGGCAGTATTACCCTATGCAGCAGTTAACCCTACAAGATGGGAAGCATATGCTAACATGAGAGATCATGTAAAATCTATAGGTGAAAAACAAAGAAATAGAAGCGGTATAGATTTTGAGTTAGATGCCAAAGACGCTTTGAGAAAAGAAGTTTTAACTAAAACTATGCAATTAATAGCAGATGTTTACTTAAGCAAAGGTTTTATTCATAACGAACCAATTCCAAAGAAAGAAGTAAGATAATTAAATAGAATATTATTTGATATTACATGAAAATAATTTCTTGGAATGTTAATGGGATTCGCGCAGCCATAAAAAAAGGATTTCTTGATTCAATGAAGAAAGAAAATGCAGATATTATTTGCCTTCAAGAAATAAAGGCGCATCCAGAACAAGTTGATAAAATTCTTTCAGATTACGAGCATCATGTTTGGAATCCGGCAGAAAAGAAAGGTTATTCTGGAACTGCGATATTTAGTAAGGTCAAACCAATTTCAATAAAGCTAGGGAAAGAATTATTAGGGGACTCTGAAGGTAGAGTAATAGTTGCAGAGTTTGAAAGATTTTTTTTAGTAAATGTTTATACTCCGAATTCCCAAAGGGGATTATTAAGATTAAGCCACAGATTGGAGTGGGATAATAAATTCTTGAAAATGTTAAAATTTTTAGAAAATAAAAAGCCTATAATTTTCTGCGGAGACTTAAATGTTGCTCACAAGGAAATAGATATCGCTAGACCAAAGGATAATGTAAAAAATGCAGGTTTTACTCCTGAAGAAAGGAATAGTTTTGAAAATTATATTACTCATGGATTCATAGATTCTTTCAGATATTTTCACCCAGATTTAAAAGACCAATATAGTTGGTGGAGTCAAATGCATAACGCAAGGGCAAAGAATATAGGGTGGAGAATAGATTATTTTTGTATCTCTGACTCTTTAAAGAATAATTTAGTATCAGCAAATATCTTAAAAGATATTAAAGGTAGCGATCATTGCCCTATTTCAATTAATCTAAAATTCTGATCTATATTGAGCTCAAATAATCTTCTAATAATCTCTCTAATCTCTGCCTAACTTTTTTAGGTGCAAGTTCCTTAGAGTCTAGAGCACTCCACGTTCCCCAAGAGCCATAAAATTCCAACGCTTCGGTTTTTGACCTAAGAGGTAAACCAAAAAATGTAGGAGTATATTCAACAACCATCAAGTAATAATTTGGGTTTTCAACCGAACGCCTTAATTCCAATAAGCGATAATTCATAGAAAAAACATTATGAAAATGCTTTTTTAAATATAATCAATCAATATTGCAACCAGAAATTTGAATTAATTCTTCCAATTGCTTTACTCCATAAACTATTTGTTTACCTATGTGCCAAGCTGGAACCCCGCCCTCAGGACATTCGTTTACATTGGAACAGATAATTGTGTTAATGGTCTTAGAAGCTTCAGTTCCAAACAAACCCAGTTGTGTTTCGCAGTCCGGACATGTATTAGATACATAAAGCACAGCGTTTTTACCATTCAAACAAGTAGCAAGTTTCATTTTTTCATCTTCTCCAAGTACATAACCTGTAGTTTTTGAAAACCAATCGCTAAAATAATAAAGCCCAAACAAGACAAGAATAAGAACTCCAAAGGTAATCATTGTTTTTCTATACTGTTCCATATTTACTAAAGTATTAGAACCTATAAAAACATTTATAATAAGCTCAAATCAGTAGATATTATGGTCTGGTTAGGAGTATCAATCGGAATAGCTATTTTATTAGTTGTAATGTTCATATATTATTATAACAGATTAGTTAGCCTAAGCAATCAAATTGACAATTCTCTTTCACAAATAGATGTTCAACTTAAGAAACGTTCAGATTTAGTCCCTAACTTATTAGCTTCAGTTAAAGGTTATATGAAACACGAAAAAGAAGCAATATCTTCAGTTACAGAAGCAAGAAAAGCAATGTTAGGTGCAAAGTCCTTTGAAGGTAAAGTAAAAGCTGGAGCTAAACTAGAATCTGCTCTAGGTTCAATCTTTGTAATTGCAGAAAACTATCCTCAATTGAGGGCTAGTGAAAATTTCACCCAATTACAACAAGAACTTTCATCAATAGAGGAAAAAATAGCATATGCTAGACAATTTTACAATGATGGAATTTTGTCATATAACAATGCATGCACAACATTTCCTGGTAAACTTTTTGCATCAATTTACGGTAAGAAAGAAAAGAAATTTTTAGAGATTAAAGCAGAAGAACGCGCAGTTCCTAAAGTAAGCTTCTAAATATTTATATATTCAGGTTAATTGGTTTCAGAATGATAAAAAGAGCCTATGTTTTCAGCTTGATTTCATTAATTTTTCTTTCAACTTTAGTTTTGGGGGCAGGAATTTCTACGGGAGATACAGATGATTCAAATTCAGAAAACGAAAGAAAACCTACAGAGTCGAGAATAGTTTGTGAAGAAAAAGAAACTTTAAGAGAAAGAGTTAAGTGCAGGTTAGAAAATAGGGCAGCATTAAAGAATTATGCATATAATGTAGTAGAGGAAGCTTGTAGAGATGGCAGATTCAAAGAAAGATGTGAAGCATTATATGAAAGGTCCGCCAAATGTTATAATGAAGATAACCCGGTTATCAAAAAAAGATGCTTTTTATCGGAAGCAGGGATTAATTTCAATTCCCAAGGAACATTTAGAGCAGCTCCAGATGAAGCTAAAAGAAATTATGTAGTTTTGTTATTGTATGAATTACAAGAAAGAATAGAAAAAATGCAGGAAGAAGGAAAGATCACTACTGAACAAGCGACAAGCTTAGTTACAAAAATAGTAGAAATAAAAAAGATGATTTTAGCAGGAGATTCTAGGGAAGATATTGTAGTTAAAATGAAAGAATTTAAAGAAGAATATCGCACAGTGATGGCTGGAGTAGAGAAATGATTAAAATAATTATGTGGATTATAGTTGCAATAGTGATTGTTGGAGGTTTAGTTTGGTTTATGTCTCCGGATCAATCCATTGACACAACAAATACAGATTCAGAAACAACAAATACGGAAATAACTGAAACTTCAAGCATAACATCTTCAGATGAAGTTTTTACAGAAATAGATAGTGCATTAGAAGGCTTGGAATAGTTTATTAATAATCAAATTTTACTAAAAATATGGATAGAATATCTTTTCGCGACGAAATTAACCGAAATAAAATAAAATCTTTTGTTTTAATGGGATTCATTGTAGTAATTCTTATTGCATTAGGTTATGTGATTTCTATGCTCTTCGATCCATCTTACTTCTTTATTATAATGGTACTTTCAATAACAATTTCCCTATCTTACACTTTAATTAGCTATTATAATGCCGACAAGTTAGCTTTAGCATCTGTAAAAGCTATCCCTGCTTCACCTATTAATCATAGGCAACTTCTTTCCTCTGTGGAAAATATGGCTCTTGCTTCCGGCCTTCCAATGCCTCGAGTTTATGTGATGAGTTCTCCTCAAATAAATGCATTTGCATCTGGAAGAAATCCGAAGAATGCGGTAATTTGTGTAACAACAGGGACTTTAGAAAAATTAACAAAGCAAGAATTAGAAGGAGTAATTGCCCATGAAATGTCTCATATTGCAAATTATGATATCAGGTTTATGACATTTACTGCAATAGCAATAGGAATGATTTCCATAATTGCGGAAATATTTCTAAGAAGTTTATGGCTTTCAGGAAATAAAGAAAGTAAAGATGGAAGGGCGCAATTAATTTTAATTGTTATAGGAATCTTATTATCGATTCTAGCCCCAATCCTTTCAAATTTAGTTTCACTAGCAATATCTAGAAGAAGAGAATATGCTGCTGATGCTACGGGCGTAAAACTAACTAGATACCCTCCAGGGTTAGCATCTGCACTAAAGAAAATAAAAAATGATCATGTATATAACGTAGATAAGCACAAATTTCCAAAAGCAGTAGCTCCTCTATTCATATCAGATCCTTTCAAGAAAAAAATCACCGGATTATTTTCAACACATCCAAATATAGACGATAGAATTTCAAAACTAGAAAGAATGTAAAAATCTTGATTTTAATTTTTTATATGCTCAATGTTTTTATCAAATAAAATTCTATATGTAATCTTTAAAGTTCTGTTTAATTTAAGGTTCAAAAAAATAGAAAAGATTATAAACTAAATAGGTTAAGTAATAACATGAATAGCAATACAAATAGTATATTTGTAAAAATTACTAATTGTAAAGTTATTAAGATTAAGGACGAGCTGTTTAATTAGTGTCCTCTAATTCTTTAAAATTCTTATCACAAAATGAGCGACACTATTAACAATCCAAATGAAATTCTATTAAAGAATAGAGATAGGCAGAGCTGTGTTAGAGTAATCAGAAAATCTAACCTTCCTGTAATCTTAAAAGCTGAAACAGAAAGATTCATAGAGAGAAATACATTGGAAGATTGCGGAAGAGTTCCTCCAAATTGTCTAAAAGCTTTTATGATTAGGACTGCTCAAAAAATGGGGTTAGAAAGAATAATCCCTTACGTAAAAAGTTTATTCAGGTCTGAAGTAGGTTATAATGGATATTATCTAGATGGAGGAAAGCTCTTCAGAGTTGATTTTTCGGATGACTTCAAGAACCTTACTTAAATCTGTAAGAAGATAGTCTGGCTTCTTTTGAACTATTGCCTTTCTAGGAGACCAAGAACTTTTGTTTGCAATTACCGTGCTATAAACTCCTGCTCCGCGAGCGACATCAACATCTATGTCTTTATCACCTATATACATTACTTCAGATCTAGAGAGGTTATATTTCTTACGTAGTTTGTTTATAATCCAAACTTTTCCATTCGGAGAAAATTTATCTGCTCCATAGACTCCATCAAAAAAATTAGCTTTCAAGAAATTTAGTGCTTTCTCAACAAAAAATGTAACGTTATTCGTAACTATCACCTTCTTAACATTAAGATTTTTTACATCTGCAAGATTTTTACAAGGCTTTATTTTATGGTATTCTTTAGAAAAGTCATCATGTATTCCGGCGCAAACGCTTCTAACTAAGTCTGAAGGTAATCCTGCGAGAGTTAAATAATGGTCTAAAGGAGTATTTCCAAAAAATCTAATTAAATCCTTAGTTAAGGATATCTCGAAATTAAGAAGGTGTTTTTTGATTATCCTAAGCATTAATTCCCTTGTATCTGCAAGAGTCCCATCAAAATCAAAGATTAGTAATTTTATCCCAGGATTCTCTCTATCTGAAATAATTCTTCTAAAAAGGTAAGTCATTTTTACTTATTCCTATCTGAAAATCTCTTAATGAAATCTCTGCTTGGAGAGTAATCTATAACTCTTGTTACTTCCCAAACTCCTTGGAATGAAGATTTTTCTGCCTTAACAGAGCTTATTAATTTCCTTCTAATTGAATCTGAAATGAATAATTTGGTATTTGATGCATGAGCTAATCTTTTAGCATAGCTTATCAAGTTTCCAGTACTTGTGAAATGGAATTTATTCCCTTCTATTTCACTTATTATTTCACCATCGCTAACTCCAATACCAAAATTAGTTACTTCGCTACCAACACTCATATGTTCAAGGAATAAAGCTTGCATACGTCTTGCAACATTCACAGCATTAGCTTCATTATCTTGGTTTCTAGTCAATCTAGGTGAGAATAAAACTATCTTATAATCTCCATCAATGTAAACCTTAGCACCTGTTTCTTGAGCAATAGATAATGCCCTATTCATGGTTTCAGCAACTGCAGGAGAATTAGCACTTACATATAATGCAATAGCAGCTGCGCGCTCGCGTATACCTTGGCCTTCTGTACCAAATAAGTTAGCAGGGTTGACTTTAGGTGCTGAAGAAAATGGAGCGCTTGTAGGTTGTGTAGCCACTTTAGGTTTATTGAACCAAGACATATCAAATTTCTTGTTATCAGTCATATCTAAACTGCTTCTGGTATTAGGTGTAAATTCAACTTTGCTAGGCTTAAATGTATTTAATGAATTAGTTACAGAGCTTGAAGAGCTAGAAAACTTAGGAGGCATCCTTTGCATTCTAATCTTCACTTGAACTAAAACTACAACCAATATCAAAAGTGCAACGCCTAACCACCATATGACTGGGTTAGTAAATGTATATATTACATCTTCTTTAAAATCTGTTACTTTTACTGCATTTCCAGTCAAGAATGCGCTTCCAAGAGTTTTAGACTCTCCAGCCTCATCAGATATAGATATAGAATAATCTCCGTCAGGAGCTCTCAATGTAAATTTCTGAGTTTCTCCAGGTCCAAGTTTAATTTGTTTTAATTCAACAAAAGAGCCAATAGTTACTTCCAATGGTCCAGAATATGGGGCGTTTCCTATATTTGTTACAATCAGAGTATTATTAATTAAACTAGTTTGTAAGGTATTTACTTCTGAAAGATAAAATAACTTTCTACTTGTAATTCCATCAACATCTGTTTCAATGCTCCAATAGCCAGGAGAATCGCTAAGCAAGAATGTGATTATCTGATCTTCTCCAGATTTAACAACTTTTTTTATAAATGGAACTCCTTTCGGTTGATTTATTGTTAAACTAACGTCTCTACTCATAGGATCTCCAGCTTGATCAATAGCCTCAACCCTAAATGAAAATTCAGACTCAGGCTGAGCAGTTTCTTGAGATAATTTTATATTTACTTGCTTCAATACTTGTCCAATAGTAAAAGAGGAAGTATCAGAACCAAAGTTTATTTTTTTAGAGTTATGGTCCGTATTATGGACTTCTATTGTAAAATTATGATTACCTGATTTTACATTATCTGGTAATATCAAAGTGATATTGAAAACTCCATTAACTACGATAGCAGACTTGTAAAGGTTCAAAGCTGGAATGAATAATTCAACAAATCCATTAACTGGATTTCCGCTCTTTGTAGAAGCAGTTCCAGAGACTGAAAAAGTATTTCCAGGATTAAGATTCTCAAATTCCAAATTTGCTTCAACAGCTATATCCCTTGAAAGAGTAAATGTATTGCTCTCAACAAACTCATTATTAAAACTAGCTCTCAAAAAGCAAGGAACAGTAACATTTTCAATCATAGGATCCAATAATTCAGTAGCCACAACCACTTTTTTTTCAACACCTGCTTGTGCTTCTAAAAAGTTGTTGAATATATTATAAGAAACTGAATTTCCACACTTTAAATCAACAATATAATGGGAGCTAATAGTTGTAGTTGAAACCAAAGTAGTTTCGACGTTAATTTGATCTCCATAATTATAAACTGGTTTAAGCGGATCAATAAAAATACTAGATGAAGCTAAAGGCATTGCAAGGAAAGCACATGCAACTAAAATCATCATCACCTTCATTCTCATGCGAATATAAGTTATGTTTAATATTTAAACGTTATCTAAAATGATCTTTAAGATACACTAATTCTCTTGGTTTAAGGGAATTGAAAAATCCAGGCATTTTTCCGAGAGCGATTCTAGGCCTAGTCTTTGATTTAAACTTGTCCGCAAGAAATGGTCCTCCGGGAGATTGAGTATCAATCAATAATCCCATGTGAGTATAATCAACTCCTTCCTTGAGAGCAGCATCTCTATTTTTAGGTGAAGTAAATGCATAATTAAATCCTACAAGCATTCCTGGTAAGGCGAGTCCTTCCCTAGCCATTTCTTCAAGTTCTTCAGAAGAGCTTATAGGTATAGTTTCAATGCCATCATGAGCTCTTATTTTCCAAGCATTATCTCTAGGATAATCTAATCCAAACAAATCTTTTGCAGCAAGCCTGACATATCTAGCACAGTAAGATGTAGGAACCTGTCCACTAGAATAGATAGGTCCTCTTATTACTTCATTGGGTGGGACTATTAAACTCATATATTTCTGATTTTTAATCCCTATTTAAATGTTTGTATAATTGTCATATATCAGTAGTAACATTCCATAATGGCATCTTTTAAATAATATCCAATTATAATCAATCTATGAAAATATTAACGCTACATTGCGACTACATAAAGTTCAAGGCTCTAAAAAAAGCAGTAAAAGACATAGAAGATACAACAGATAAAGAAGGAGAAGTGAAAGAATGTCTTGTTGTCCTAACTTCAGTAGAACAAGGAGACAATGAACAAACAGTAAAGCAATTAGTAGAAGCAGTCGAGAAAACAGCTAAAGAGGTTAAAACAGATAAGATTGTTCTTTACCCTTACGCGCATTTATCATCTAATTTAGCAAAGCCCCTAAATGCATTAGAAATTCTTCAAGAAGCAGAATCAAAGCTAAAAAAGAATTTCAAAGTAACAAGAGCTCCATTTGGATACTACAAAGAATTCGAATTCAAGTGTAAAGGACATCCTCTAGCAGAATTAAGTAAAACCTTCTCTTCTTCTGGAGATACAGAAACAAAATCAAAAATAGTTTCAAAAGAAGAACCAATAGACACTTCAAAATTATTAAATCAAATATCTCGTTCAAAATTAGACACTTCAAAATTAAAAGATAATGACCATAGAATTTTAGGTCAGAAATTAGATTTATTCTCGTTTAATGAAGCTTCTCCAGGAAATCCATTTTTCCACCCTAATGGACAAATAATTTTCAATGAATTAATTAGATTGTCCAGAGAATTACAATCCGAGTTAGGTTACCAAGAAGTAAATACTCCGCAAGTATTTGATACTAAATTGTGGAAGGTTTCAGGCCACTGGGACCATTACAAAGATAATATGTTCTTAACAGAATACGAAGGCAGATCTTCAGGCCTTAAACCAATGAATTGTCCAGGACATATGTTACTTTACAAGACTAATATGCACTCATATAAAGACCTTCCAATAAGATTTTCAGAATATGGTGGTTTGCATAGAGTAGAGTTATCTGGAGTTTTGAACGGATTATTCAGAGTAATAAGACTTCATCAAGATGATACTCACATATTTTGTACTTTAGAGCAATTAGAAGATGAAATTTCATCAATTCTAAGTCTGATAAATAAGATCTACAAAGAAATATTCAAATTTAAGAAAATAGAAGTAAAGTTATCTACAAGACCTGAAAGTTTCATGGGTAAAAAAGAAGATTGGGATAAAGCAGAAAATATTCTTGAAAATTTATTAAAAAAATCAAAATTAAAATATGAAATCAAAAAAGGAGAAGGTGCTTTCTATGGACCAAAGATAGATTTTGATATAGAAGATTCATTAGAAAGAAAATGGCAATGTTCAACAATACAATTAGATATGCAATTACCAAAGAGATTTGAGTTAACTTATAATGGGGAAGATAATAAACCTCATACTCCTTTAGTAATACATAGAGCAATATTTGGATCTCTTGAGAGATTTATGGGAATCTTATTAGAGCACACAAACGGAGCACTGCCATTATGGTTATCTCCAAGACAAGTAAGAGTTATTTCCTTCACAGATAGAAACAATAAATCTACGGAAAAATTTGCTCAAGAATTAAAGAAGACAATCCCAAATATTAGAGTGGATACTGACACTAGGTCTGACACAGTTCAGTCTAAGATAAGGGATGCTGAAATGTTAAAAATAAATTATATTATTGTAATCGGAGATAAAGAAGAAGAAAATGAAACTATCGCAGTAAGACAAAGAGGAGAAAAACCTCAATTTGGCGTAAAGAAAGATAATTTCTTTAAACAATTAAAAGAAGAATTAGCGCGTAGAAGTTAATTATAATACATAAACCCAATATTTATCTCTATTAAGGGCTACTAATCTTAGTGCCTGATTGCCAGGTAAACGCAGACCATTATCTTCGTAAGCTCTGACATTTACATCCATTCCAAGAATTTTATTAAAAGCTCTTCTTACTTCTTCAAAACTTCTTTTCTTTGCAGGGAGAATTGGGCATAATTCCCTCCTTATTAGGTATGCTTCTCTGCGAGTAATTATCGGTTCATAATCAACCATACATCACTTTAAATTGCGACATATTTAAATATCAACCATTCAATATTCTAACATTAAGAGGATTATATGAAAATTCAACCGTATGTTCAAAAACTTCAGGCTTCTGAAAAGTATAAAAAATTTATTCAAGAATATTCGGAATCATTTATCGTAGCAGGATTCTTTGTATTAGATTATGAAACTGGAATGAATGTTCATCAAATAGATTATTATGTTCCTTCAAAAAAACAAGTAGCAGCTTTTAATTTGGATGGAGAAGTAGAAGTCCGCCTTTTGGACATGATGAATAAAGAGAAAAAACCAGAAAAACTGGACATAAAAACCAAAGTTGATCTTGATGCCTTGAAGGGAATTTTAGAAGATGAAATGAAAAACAGAAATATTACTGAAACAATAAAGAAATGTGTAGCAGTTATTCAAATGGTAGATGGTAAAAAATTATGGGTTTTAAACTGCGTACTTTCTGGCATGGAAATATTAAAGGCCCATGTTGATGACGAATCAAGAACTGTTCTAAAAATGGAAAAATCCTCAATGTTAGATTATGTAAAAAAGATGCCTCAATTACCTCCTCAACAGGCTCCTAAGGCAGACAAGGAAACATTGCAAAAGCAAATAGACCAATTAAATAAGCTTAAAGAACAATTAGAAAAAGAAAAATCTCAATTAGATAATAAATCTGCTAATGTTGAAGAAATAGAAGCATAATTATTTATTTTTTATATTCCACAATTGCTTAGTATATCCTCTTTCTTCACAATCTTTCTCACTAAACCCTAAAGCTTCTCTAACTTCTGCAACTTTCTTCCTAGCAAGATTAATATCTTTTTGAGGGCACAAAAACTCTAGTTCTAAAAACCAACCCAATCTTTTAACATAATTCAACTCAATATTCACTCCATTTTTAGTCTTATAGAGTTCAGTGGTTTTTTCTTTATGCAACCATTTTCTAAAACCAAAATCTTTTATCAAATCGAAAAAACCTTTAACATCAGATATTTGAAATTGAACTTCTTTTTTTGCATGAATTCCATTAACTAAACTAATTCTTTTTTTGAAGTTCACCTCCCTGACCTTTCCCATGTCTCTTACACGTAAACTCTTTTCAGGGTATTGAAAATATTCTAAGGTGTAATAATCATCTTTTTTTTCTTGTTTTTTAACAAATTTTGCAATCCTTTTTATTCTAGACCTCACAGAATTCAAATCTTTTTGTTTGAAAGGTATCTTAGTCTCAACTTCAATCCAACTCATAAATCATCACATTAGGTAATTGAAATTATTCTTTTTAAAACTAGCTCCCGTAGATATAATATGGTTGTCCAGTTCCATATTCAAAACAAGTTACTTGAGGGCTAGTGCTAGGACATATAGTTTCACTTTTACCGACAACAGCACTAACAGTTACATAAGCAGGTATGTAGCTAGTAACATTTCTTATTAATGCATCATCGCTCTCGTATTCCACAAGGTCAGAGTAGTTTGTATCAACATTGAAAATGTCTCCGATCTTTAGGTTTACAGGTTCTTCTAGATGGGTTTGTCCATTGGAGTCTAAAACTGAAAATCTTATTCCCTTTACTTCTTTGCCACCAGGCAAGCGTTCAACATTTAGAAGGATTGATATTCCAGGCTCTTCGGGAAAAAATGTGTTTACGATATAAAGAGGAAGCACAACACAAGAATTTAATTTCAAATCTATTCCAAGGCAAGAAGCAGAATCGTTTGAAGTACTCTTATCTATGCTTCTTAAGAAAGCCCCTATTAATATTGAAGCTCCAACAACTGTCAATAAAATTATCAAACTATAAGATACAATGGAGCCTATTCCTTTTCTTTTCATCTTAAGATACATATTCCGGAGCGCCTCCAGTTATAGGATTATACTGACAGCATACAGTTAAGTTTCCAGGAGGAAGCCCTGTAGGTTGTCCGAGAGCATTAACCAAGTGGCCAAGAGAATCAAATTGATAATTAGGATCTCCACCATTATAACATTGACTTGTGTTTACTGGGTGTTGACAGCAATTGTCTGCTCTTCTATTATAACTAAAAGTCTCTAAGCCTGGATTAAATGTGGAGTTGGAGACCGCTCCGAAAGGCAATTCTGTTGAAATTATCGGACATGAAGCAATTTTAGATGTAATCGGACATACATCCATTTTAGGACCTATAAGCGCTGCAACTTTAACAGTTCCAGGATAAACTGGGATAGGTATGCCTTCAAAAGGTTGTGTAAATCTTATACTTCCTAATTCTTCAAGACCTTGAGAAGAAACAGATCTATCTTCAGTACCGCTAATTCCATTAGGATCTTCAAAAATAAATCTTAGAGCGCTAACATTTCCTTTTCCAATATTTCTTTTAAGAAGTAAATCTGCCTCAAAATAATTCCACCCCTTTTCATATCCACAAGTATGAACTGCCTGACAACTAATAACCTCTAAGTCTACAGTTAAACAGTCAGGGTCTATGACCTCACTTTTAGCATCATTGACATTTCTAGATACAAATGCCCATAATAATGATGCTCCAACAATTGTCCCTAAAACCAAGAGCGAAACACCAATTACCGAACTAAGCCCCCTCTTATTCATTAACAAAAGAATCTTTTCCTGTATATAAATAATGCTAATTACATAGTTATATATACCCTCGGAAATGGGTGACTTAGTTATAAACCATATAAGGCTTTGAAAAATCCTTTTTTATATATAATCAAAGCCAATGAATAATAGAAGAAATAATTTTTTTAGAAAAATGGACACAACAAGAGAGTGTTCATGTGGTAGAACTCTGAAACAAAAGAAAAGAGTAAATTATCCATTTGGAAGAAATTCATCCCCTATAACAAAAAAATTCTATAATTGCTCTAGTTGTAATAAAACATTGCAACCTTTAGTAAAAGAAGCTAGAAAATTAATCTAACCCCTTTCTTAATAAAAATTTTAAAAAATAAAATAAAAATAAATCTACTTTAACAGTTTACAGGTTGTGAAGTAACTTGACACAATTGTCCTCCACTTCTCAATACTGTATTTACTGATACTGGTGCAGCCATTGTAGGGTTAACTCCAGTAACTGTTGTAGTACCAAGTTCTGTCAATGTAGTTATTCCGCTTGTAACAACTTCCGTGTTTCCGCTAGCATCTTCGAACAATAACTCTATGCTCTCAAATGTTCCGGATCCAGGATTCCTCTTAACGACTACATTATAGTTTCCACCGCTAGGTGTACAACTAACAGGTTCTACGCTCACTGTAAAACAATCAGCTTGAACGCCGGCAGCTCCTTTATCGATTGTTGGTTTAACAACAGACCAGATAACAGCAATTCCGACAATTACCAGAAGTACTATGAGGACATTAGCGACTACTTCGCTTACTCCTTTTTTTGAATTAAACATTCTCATAAACCTCCTTTACCACTATGGAATATCAAAAGACTTTATAAATTATTCGTCTAATGACAAGAAACCTTTGGATACTAACTCTTCAATAGAATATCTTTTTTTCCCATCACAAAAATTTGCCGAATTTTCAAGCAATAACTTATTTCTTCTGTTCTCGTAAAACTCTGCAAAACCAACGCCTGAACAAATTAAAAAGTAAGCTGCTCCAATAAGATACGGAATAGACCTTTCATGAATTGAAGAACTCATCATAAAAGGTCCTCCAGCAGTAGATATCCCTACAGTTAAAGCAGCGCCCAAATATTTCTTATTAACCATTTCAAATAAATCGTTTAATTAAGGATGTGCAAACCAATATTCTGCAATTCCATCTTTAACAGAATCAAATCTTACAAAGCCAAATCTTTCAAATTGAATAATTGTCCCAGTTTTAACTTTAGCTGCGTTAGGTTCACAAAATCCTTCGATCCATTCTCCTTCAGGCATTAATATTCTAGTCTTAACCGCTCCAACAGAAACCCAGTTTATTTTAGGGATTTTTTTATTTTCAATAGTTGTTACCTCAGTTTTGTTTCCAACTTTAACATTGAATAAGTGCAACAACCTAACTTCATTTCCCTTATGTTTCTCAAAATCTTTACCTGAAATAACTATATCATCACTGACTAAAACCTCTCTAGTATCTTCAGGCCTATCAGGATGATTAGGCACAACTACCTTGCCTATTCCTTTCATATCCTCATTAGAAATATTCAATTTTTTAGGATTTTCAACAAAAGAATAACGCAATGTTTCTGCATCTATCATTTGTCTATTAATCGCATAAAGTGCTTCAATCGGAACAACAATATCCTGTTTATTCAACCCAATTCTCTTCACAAATTCTCTGATAGATTCTGGTTTTATTCCTCGGCGAGCTAGAGATTGCACTGACCAAGTTCGGGGGTCATCCCAACCACTAAATTGTCCTGAAGTAACTTCTTTTTGTGCCTTAGACTTAGATAATGTCCCTCCAACGCCTTCAAGTCTGACTTTTCCACAATGTATCAAAACTGGATGTTTCCACTTAAATAAATCCCAAATGTATTTTTCCATATCTGACTCAATCATCAAATCGTTACCTCTTATGATGTGAGTTATTCCCAAAAGATGGTCATCGATTGCCCAAGTCATTTCTAATGAGGGCCATACGCGATATTTTGTTCCAACTCTAGGATGAGGTCTATCAGCAATTTTAAACAAAACCCTATCTCTAAAAGCAGGATTAGGATGTTGCATATCAGTCTTTAATCTTAAAGATGCTTCTCCTTCCTTAACTCTAGGCTCAAACATTTCCTTCCATCGAGCTTTCACAATACCAATTGGATATTGTCTGCATGAACATTCACGTGCTTCAGCCCTATTTTTTCTTAATTCTTCAGTTTTACAATAACAAACATATGCCTTATTCATTTCAATTAACTTTTCAGCATACTCATAATAAATTTCAAGCCTATCCGATTTATAGTAAGTTTTTTTAGTTTCAACGCCTAGCCATTTGAATCCTTGTGGAATTAAATCATAGCTATCCTTCATAAGAGCTTTTTCGGCACTTCCTATGGTATCATCCATTACAAGAAGCAAATCAGCATTATATTTTTCAGCATAAAGAGCATTAAGCAAAAAAGTCTTAGCATTCCCTAAGTGTAATGCACCAGAAGGAAATGGAGCAAGTCTCAAAACCATTTTCTTTCCAATTTCGCTAGGAGGCAATTCAGGCAATTCGTAATCTTCAGTTTTATCATGCTTTTTCACAACATCATCCATTTTAGAAAACAGTTCTTCTCTTTGTTTTTCATTCATAGAGTTAACATCAGAAACAATCTTTGCAATATCCTTTACAATTAATGGAATTTCCTTTCTGTCAAGCCCATGCTGGAATAATTTAGTAAGCACTCTTCCAGCGTCAGCCTTGCCATGCTCCATAGCATTTTGTAATGCGTATGCAAGTATTTCTTTAGAAAAGTCTTTCATACAAATTTGACTATTATTAGCTATTTAAAATTACCTTCTGCTTTTATCAGAAATTTTAACCCATGATATTTCTTGATCGGATATTCTCTTTTCTAAATTAGGACCATCTTCTCTTGAAATAACTTCCGCGTTATTAAAAAACAAACCATATGTTCCAAGAGCAATAGAAAAAAACACTATGGATAAATCAATTGAATAATTATTCCTGCTTTGATAAGGATTATTACCCTTAAGCATAATTAACAAAATACGAGATTGTATATAAATTATTCTAAAGGAGATCCAGAGAATGAACTGTTACTCGCTTTTCCAGGAATTTCAGAACCTAGGTACGCAGGTAGCCCTGAAAAACCTCCTCCGTAAATTGAATGGTGTCCTTCAGGATTAATCGGGCCTAATCCTCCGAAATATCCTCCATCATTTAAGATAGCGTTATTCCAATAAGCACTTCCATCCATACTAGCACCCATGGAATAAACTGGAGCAGTCAATCCTGAAAGAGATTCAGTAACAGGGGTCTTACTCATTCCAAGTCCGCCTTGACGAGAAAACCAATCTCCGGTTTCAATCGCTTTCTTTACATTCCTAAAATTATGCCCCCAATCTTTATTGTTAAGTATTTCATCAATAGGGACATTACCCATTCCAATAGGCAATTCAGCATCTTCAAAACCAAGGTTATCTGCAATATGCATGTGTTTTACATATGGAGCAATAGTTCCTGCTTGTCCAATAACATCTTGTTTATTGTATCCCCACTTCTGGATAGAATTAATGTGTCCAACATCCCAAGTTGCACCTATTATTTGCTCTGCTTGTTTTTTAGCTTCATTTTGAGACAATCCTAATCCCCCCTTTTCTTTAGGAGCACTAGCCTTATCAACAAATTTTCTTCTTGCTTCGATTACTAAATCTTTTAGTTCTTCCGCTCTTGTCAATCCGCTCATCCCAGCAGGAGGGTTTTCAATACTTATTACTCCAGGAGCACGATTATGAGCCTTAGCGTTTTGCAAAGCATGAATAGCGACATTTGCAAATGTCTCAGAACTTTTATCAATCGCAAATTCTCTAAGGGGTCTATAAATATTCGGCCTTACATCTTCTTCTTTCAAAAGCCTGGTGCCTTGAGTAATTTTATTCTGGATCTCCATAAAATTATATTCTTTTTCAAACTTCTTGAAAGTTTCACTTAGATCTTTGGAATAATTATTTAGTTTTTCCAAAGCTTTCTTTTTTCTTTCAGCTTCCTCTTTTTTATTTTCAGCTTGAGCTTTTTTAAAAGATATTTCAGCATCAGTATAAGCTTGATTATATAATTCCTTGAATTGATCATAAGATTCTTTTATGAAAAATTCTGCATTTTGTAAATTAGTAACTCCTGAATTTATGGCGCGAGCAAGTTCTGGATTTTGTTTTCTTGCTTCTTCCAAATCTTTTTTATATCTTTCATAATCCGTATTATAAACTTTATATCCTTCAAACAAACCTCCTACAGATTCTGGAGAAATAGATTTTATTTTAGAGTCTTCTTCTTTAGCTCCAGTAAGCGCGTCAATAACCTCTCTATTTACTCTTGTGCTATTAACAACAACTGATTCTATCTGACGGTTCCACTTTTCTTTATTAAATTCTTCAAATCGGCTCACTACACTTTCTTCTTTTTTATCAAAATGATTGTATCTCGCGTTAAATGGTAAAGTCCCTATTTCTCCAGTCCAAGGATTATATACTGACATGCTAACAACTTTTTCTTGAGGACTCCCATCTTTGTTTCTCCCAACAACTACTTTCCTTTCAACTTCAGGCAAATCATTGTTGGAGTGAAAAGTCATTACAACTCCTTTTTTATCTTTTTCAGCAGTAGATGAATTCATTTGTTGAGCGAGTTCAACAGCAGCTTTCATTTGTTTCTCAGCTTCAATTCTTTGATCTTCAGACCAATTCCCTCTAGAAAAACCGGTTGATTCAACTAAGGGTCCATGGAATGTTAAGTCTACTCCTGTCAACTTCCTTAATCTATCTATTTCTTTCCAATGCTGTTTTGGAATAGAAGCCAAGTGTTTCATTGGTCCACGAGCATTTAATCCCAAACCTGAAACTTCAATATTCTGCGCACCAGTATTTATTTTATCAGAAACTTTCTTTAATTGATTTGCAGTTAATGGATCAGTAGGATAAGCTATATCTTTAACAGAAGGATGATAAGCATTATCTCCTGTAAATCCACCATAAGGTTTCTCAAAACTATATTTTGAACCGTTTACAGGATAAAAAGTTTCGTAACTAGCCATTTAACACCTCAAGGATATAATCAATTCAGAATATATAAACCTAATTTATCGTATAATCTGTCTAAACTTCCTAACTATTTTATCAGGGCCTTCTTTCTCAACAATTTCCCATGATCTTTTATAATCTGAAGATACATTTGAATTCCACATATCTCTCATTAATCTATCTGCTCCGAAAAAATCTAGATAAAGGGCCATATGCACAGCATTTAAAAAAATATGATCTTTAGTAGTTTTAGTTTCACGAGGATATTCATCATCGAGATATTTTTGCCACTTTTCCCATTTTTTATCATTTACATTAGCTTGCAATGTATGAATCAATTCGTGTGTCAAAATATCTATTGCATGAGTGATATCATTACATATTTTAATTGTTAAAGGATCTGACATTGGCCTACAAGCTCCTACAATATAACAAGAGATTTCATGATTTTTCCATTTCAAACCTGAAATACTACTTATTTCTTCTAAGATTTTATTTCCCTCTCTTTTCCAAACAACTTCAAGATCATTCATGAAATTTATTATCTCCATAGGATTGGGATATTTTTTACCTATTTTTTTTAATAGTTTTTTAAGTTCGTGAGAGTTCCTAAACAAATCATCATAAATGTAAGAATACTTGAATTCAATTTTTGGGATCATCTAAATTAAAAATCAATTCATCTATAAAAACCTTACATAAATTTTACATTAAGTTTCTTTTTCTATCTTTACTTTGTCCTTGTTCCCCAGCATAATTTCTTTCTTGGTTTTCGCGACTTTCCATCCTATTATCTTGCAAATTCCTATCTTGCCCTAAATTTCTCTCGCCTAAATCTCTAGCCTGGCTCGAAGATTCAGATGATCCAACCGGAGTATAAGAATTTCCTTTGTAAGAGTTACCTCCTCCAATATATGATGGCCTAAAATTTATTTCTTCCCTGTCTTCCCTAGAAATTCTAGTCTGCCTTTCTTCAAAAGTTTCCTGTCTAGATTCGGTTGCCTCTAAAGTGGAAGTCCTGTTATGCCTTACCCGAGAAAAAGAAAGATTATCTAATTCCCCATAATCTTCCTCATCTTCAAATTCATCATCAATAGATTCTATTTCCTTAGGAACCTCCTTAATATTAGATTCAATTTTCTTTATTTCTTTTATTTTAGACATAATCTTAGGCAGAAAGCAAACTTAAATATTTTCCTATCCATCAAATGGACTTGCATGCGAGGGCATTCCGTGTGCTTTCTTATATGTGTCAAATATTGTAAAGCACATAGATCTAGAATCGATAGCACATTGAGATCTAACTACTTTTTCATATTCGTTGTCAGGTGCAGGATTTACAGTTTTTTTCTCATCAAATTTTTCTTTTTCTTTTTTCTTAATTTTAAATGCAGAAAATAAAGCCTTCAGCCCAAAATCATCTCCCTTCGCTTTTTCTTCTTTCTTTCTAATAGCATCTTCCTTCTTTTGCTTATCTTCCTTATCTATTTCTTCATCTTCTTTGCCTTCAGTTAAAGCTCTAATGTCTTTATCAATTTGGTCAAGACTTTCTTTAGTAGCTCCTTCTACAAGACCCAATACACTTTTAAGATCATCTTTATTGAGCTCATTATTCAAAACTTTAAGTTCTTGTTCATTCAAAGCATAACTTGTAAATTTAATATCTACTTTGCCCCCGAAAGACCAATCTCCTCTTTGAGAAACTCTTTGAGGTATACCTCTAAAATCTAATTCAAGAACTAAAACTTTATGATATTCTCTCCCCTTATAATTATTAAACAAATCCGGTAATAATCCTGCAGCAACATCGTCTTTTATATCATAAGGTGAAGTCGCAATTAATTTTAATTCAAGGATCATAGTGTTAAATGCTGTAACTAAGGCTGCATTTTTGCTCTCATAATTTTGTTGAAGTTTCTGTGCTGCGACAAGGTATGGCTTAACCCATTTGGCATATAATTTAAGCATATTAACTTGAGATTTCAAATAATTTCTTTCAATTTCATACCTTTGTTTAAGAGAAGAATAAGACTCTTTTATCCATAAGAAGAATTCTTCAGCTCTCTGTATCAATATTTTCTTTACTCTTTCATTTAAATCAAGTCCGCCTTTGTTTTCTGGTAAAGATGCTTGTTCAACAGACCTTATTGACATAAAAGCGTCTCTCAAAGTAACAAAATCAAGTTCTCCGGAAGACAAAGCGTTAATACTTCCCCTTCCTTTTCTTATATCTACATTATCTAGCCAAATTTGTTTCAAAGATAATAGGGCCTTATACTTTTCTTCTTGATTAGACTTTTCGTCCGTAAAAGTTTTGTAAGGTTTTAATCTAATCCTAAATTCCTTCAGATCATAAACTAAATTCAAAACAGACTTTAAAACAGTGTTTACATTTCCCATAGTTCTTGAGGCTTCCTGCTGCATTTGAGTAGCTTTTCCTTGCATTTCAGAAAAGTGTCCAGATCCAGGAGAAGCTACAAAATTATCAGTTATCTTTTCAACACTTCTATAAGGGCCATTAAGAAAATCAAGCAACCAAAAATAAACTGGTTCTATTCCTTCTAGAGGAGAATCATAAGTTAATTTATGTTGTTCTATTGGAGACTTTAAACCCCATAAATTAAGAGCATCTGCTTTAGCTGCATCATAATTATAAAAAGGTAAATCTTTCCAGTTTAATGGCGTAGCTAATTTCAAAACATCATCTGTCAAACCATCAATTTTAGCTAGAAATTTTATTTTTTTAGGCAGATTAACTTCTTCGCCTTCAATTTCTTTAGTCTTTTGACAATAAACATCTGGACTAATAGCAGCAATTAATTTATGAATATCAGCCATCTTCTTTTAATTACAAACATAATCTATTTATTTAAAGGTATTCCACCCCCAGATAAGATTATATAGAATAATTCATTCAATAAAACATGTTCAAAAAGAGAGAGGGTATAGACATTTTAGACTTGCCAGAACTACACAGAAAGAAGTTAATTCAACTACCTGAAACTAAGAAAAATGAAGAAACAAAAATAACAAGCGACGGTTATTTTGTTTTATCCGAAGAAAATCAAAAACAAGAAACAATTCAAACTACTCAAATAGAATCTCCTAAAGTAGACATGGTTACTCCTCAAGTAAGTAATTTTTTATCTGATTTTGCCTCGATAGGCTCAAGTATCCCTCAAATAACTCCAGAAGCTAAAATTGAAGATAAAGAAGAGATAAAGGACTTAAAATGGAGACTTGAAAACTTAGAATTCAAGCTAGAACAACTAATTGAAAGAATAGATTCTATAAACAGATAAACCAATATATACTTTCGAGAGCAATGTTTAAATAATACTCTGCAGTTTAACTGTCGAATAGAGATGGTGAAAAAAGAAAAAAATAGTTCTGCAAAGAAGACTCAAGAAGTAAAAACTAAAAATTATTCTAAATTCAGAACAGAAAAAGAAATTGCAATGGACTTTGCAACAAAAGTTCAAAGAAAATTTGACCACCTTGTAAAAGCCACAGTTTTATTCGGTTCTCAAACTTCAGGGGAAGTAAAACCTGGTTCAGATATAGATATTGTAATAATATTAGACGACGCAGCCATAAGTTGGGATATGGAATTAACTGCTTGGTATAGAGAAGAGCTAGGCAGATTAATTGCAGAGCAAAATTACTCAAGAGATCTTCACATAAATACAATTAGATTAACAACTTGGTGGCGTGACTTAATGCATGGAGACCCAGTAATACTTAACATAATAAGGCAAGGACAAGTATTAATCGATATTGGGGGATTTTTCAACCCAATAAAATCTTTAATGGTTCAAGGGTATATTCATTCAACTCCAGAAGCAGTATATGCCTCACTTCAAAGATCTCCTTATCACTTAACTAGAAGTAAAATGTCTATGTTAAATGCAGTAGAAGGAGTTTATTGGTGCATGGTAGAAGCAGCTCAAGCAGCCTTAATCACTTTAGGAAAATTACCTCCTTCCCCAGAACACATAACAAAAATGTTGCATGAAAATTTTGTAGAAACAGGAGTGCTAAAGTCAGATTATGTTAAATGGTACCATAACGTATTCATGCTTCACAAACAAATAGCTCATGGAGACGTAAAAGTAGTAAGGGCCACAGAAATAGAAATGTGGCAAGGAAAAGCCGAAGAATTTATGAAAAAAATGGTAGAATTAATAGACAAATTAATAGAAGCTCGTAAAAATCAAGATAAAAAATAAATTATTGACTATCTGCTAAAGCCTTAGCAATTTCATAAGCTTCAGGTTTCTTAGCCTTATCATCCAAAGATTGGTATCTTCCAACTGCATAGCTAGTTAACTTTTGAGCTTCAACGCCCTCGAATTTCTTTATTTTTTCAGAAGCGTCTTTTTGAACAGCTCCAACTGAAATATCAGGATTATTATTCAAAACCCAAGCAATTGCGCCCTTCAAAGAGTTTTTCTTTGTAGCTCCAATAACTTTTTCTTGATATGATTTAACAGCTTTACCTAATTCTTTTTCATCACTTAATAATTTTCTAGCCTTAACTGCTCCTTCATAAGCTCCAAAAACTTCTTGATCTGCACCCTTATAATTTACAGGCTTTTTATTTAATAAATAATTTCTCAAAACTTCAGGCTTTGTTCCTTCAATAGCCTCTCTGGCCTTAGGTAGGGTTATTCCAATAACTTCTTCAATAACCTCTCCAACATAAGCTTCAAGTGTTTCTCTTTGTCTAGCAGGAGTCATATCAGCAGCATGAGCCCTAAGAGCGGCATATCCAGCAGGATTAGATTTATCCATACCCTCTATTTTAGCAAGATCTAAAGCAGCAATAAAACTACCTCCGCTTTCATCGAATTTAATTCTATAGGCTTCTACCTTTTTTGCCTTACTTCCTGCTCCGATTACATCGTCTAATGCCATATAAATCCTAGAAGTTCGCACTATTTAAACCTTTCGATTATGTATCTACGTTATAGTAACAACTATTCAACACTCATTTCCTGTTGGCCGTGTTGGTCAAGCATCTTTTTAACAGCAGGATTACTATCCACTTCAGAGAAAACTAGTGCATTAAACAAAACATCTTGTTGGATTTCAAAAGGTATTTCCGAAACTTCCATATTTTCTGACAAATCTATCATATTCTCTTCAACACTCTTAGGTACAAAGTCTTCACTAGAGACAGAAATTGCATCATTTAAAGCAGGAATATCATGCTTATGTCCTTTAGTTCCAGGATTATATTCATCATTTCCCCATGTATCTATTTGCTTCATAACTTCATTATGGGATATAGTAGGAGGAAGTTTTTCAGAAGCTTGTAGCATAGGCCTTATTGTTTGTAATCCAAGCCCAATATTAACATGAGGCTCTGTACCAATTCTCTTTATCTTAATCGTTCTTTCTTCTCTAAATGGAATTTCTTCCTTAGGTTTTTGAACTTTATTTTCAATTTCATTTATTAATAATGAAACTGCATGGGCAGCATCTGCATTAACGGAAATTGAATCTATTCCTTCTGAAAGCAAAAATTTAACCATGTCTGGCTTACTTCCAGCCTGTCCACAAATAGATGTCTCCACTCCATACTTCCTACATCTTCTTATAACATAAGATATTGAATTCAAAACTGCAGGATTTAATTCATTGTACAAATTCTGAACGTCTTCATTATTCCTATCAAGGGCAAGTGTATACTGGGTTAAATCATTTGTTCCGAAACTAACAAAATCAATTCCTTCTTCACATAAATCATTTATTATCTGAACAGCAGCAGGAGTCTCAACCATTATACCAAATTTAACGTTACTTGGAAATTTTACCTTTGAAGCTATTTTCTTAGCAGATCTGACTTCCTGAACAGAAATAATCTGAGGATACATTACCCCAAATATCTTTTTAGGATATTCGTCCGCAATTTCCTTTATTGCCATAAACTCAGCTTCAAGTAAATCTTCATTCTTCAAACTAAATCTTATACCATGATCTCCAAGCATAGGGTTCATTTCAATAGTTTCAGGTGCACCTTCCAAATTCCTATATTCATCACTTCTAACGTCGCTAGTTCTAACCCACATTTCGTCAAAATACTTAGCTATTTTCTTGAGCCCTCCATTAATAACTGAAACATATTCATTCAGTTTATTTTTTTTAACAAACCATACAGGGTGTTTTCCACTCATAGCAATTAAAGTTTCAAGCCTTATTAGCCCAACACCTTTAACTCCGGATAAAGCTGCGCGTTCAGCATAATCTGGTAAATCAACAATAGTTTTAATCTTAGTATGTTTAGTAGGGACAATAGGTTTTATTTCAACTTTCTTCTCGACAGTTTTCCCATCAAATATTCTTCCAGTGAATCCGTCTACAGTAACTAATTGCCCATCCTTAAGTCTTTCAGTAGAATTTCTAGTTCCTACGACTGCAGGTATACCCATTTCACGAGAAACTATTGCTGCATGGGAAGTTGCGCCGCCTTCATCAGTTACAATTGCAGAAGCTTTTGCCATAGCTACAACCATATCAGGATTAGTCATTTTTGTTACAAGAATGCTTCCCTTAGTAACCTTGGAAAGTTCATCAAGTGAATGAATGATCTTAACAACTCCAGAAGCAACTCCAGGAGAAGCAGCCAAACCAGATAACAAAACATTTCCTTCTATCTCTTGAGTATTTTCTCTAACTACAGTTGTAATGGGTCTAGATTGGACTATAAACACCCCATCTCTATCTATTGCAAATTCTATATCTTGGGGTTTTCCATAATGTTCTTCAAGTTTAAGACCGTATTGCCCTAATATCTTCAATTCATGCCCGTTCAAAACCTCTCTCTGACTTATTTCAGGACTTAACTTAACTTCTTCAGTCTTACCGCTAGAACTTCTAGTAAGTGCAATTTTTTTATCTGATACTTTTTGTTCTATCAATTCTAATTTTGTATTCAAAACATAATGGTCTGGAGAGATCATCCCAGAAACTATCCCCTCTCCAAGTCCGAAAACCGCTTCAATTACTATATTCCCATCATTCTTTAAAGGATTTTTAGAAAACATAACTCCAGATTTTTGAGAGTCAATCATTCTCTGAACGACGACTGCTAAATACCCTTTTTCTGTAGCAAAACCCTTTTTCTTCCTATAATAAATAGCTCTTGCTGTAAATAAAGAAGCAAAACATTTCTTGACAGACTCAACCAAACTATCAACACCCTTAACATTCAAGAAAGTTTCCTGCTGTCCTGCAAAAGAAGCATCTGCCAAGTCTTCCATAGTAGCGCTACTTCTAACAGCAACAAATGGAGGTTCATGAGAATTTCTTAGTATTGCAAGAGCGCTCTCTGTAACTCCTCTCTGCTTTATTTTATCCCTTTCAACATCTAATACCTCATAAGCTTCTGCAATATCATTTCTCATTTCAGAAGGAACTGAAGCGTCCACTATTATTTCTCTAATTTTCCTAGCTGTAGATTCTAACTGCTTAGTATCATCCACATCTATAGAATTAACAAGATTGATTATCTGGTTTCGTAAGCCCGACTTCTCTATAAAATAATCGTAAGCCTGAGCGGTCACAATAAAACCAGGAGGTACTGGAAACTTATTGTTATACATTTCAGCCAAGGAAGCTCCTTTTCCACCAGCAATTGAAATATCTTTATTACTTAGCTCTGAAAACCACTTTACAAACGCTCTACCATCACCCATAAAGAAAACACACACATTCTATTAATAAACATTATGCAAGAAATCACTTATTCAGCTTATTCTTAACAAATTCAATAATATTTTGCTTAAAAGCCTCTAAATCCTTCTTCAAAAATGACCCTCCGGATGCATTAGCATGACCGCCACCAAGGGCGCTACTAAAATCCTTAATTGCATATCTTAGCATTTCATTCATAGGATAAATAAGATTTTCTGCATTGTTTCTTGTAGAAACTTTCAAAAGATCTGTCCCTTCTATTTCAGAAAATATTATTATTGTAGAACCTTTATTCCTTACAGAAATAGTAGTCCCGATGGCAGACCCTATAGAAAATTTAGACTTGAAAAAGTAAAATATCAATTGCCCATTAAAGTGTCTTTCAGCATTTTTCTCAAAATCTAATATGCATTTGTCAAATTCTTCACTAACCTCTTTATGTATCTGATCTATCTTTTTTTCATTTCTTTCAAGAATTAATTCATAAGCTTTGAAAGAGTCTTTTGAATAATAAGTTACTATTGAGTTAAGTCTTAGCGTTTTTTTGAATATTTCTGAATTTTGGTAATCTTTAGGATTAAATTCGTAATTTTTCTGAATAAACTTCAAATTGTCATCGTTCTTGTAAGAAAATTCTGAAACTGCAGCGACGCAAGCAAGTTCGGTCCATCTACTATCTTTTAATAAATCATTCCCAAGATGGTAAAGAACAAGGGAAGTACAATCATCTGAAATAGTCTTAATTATATTATCATTTAGTTTCAATTCCTTATTAAGGGGGTGGTGATCTATAAACATAACTTCAAATTTATCAAAAAATCTTTCTGTTTCTTCGAATTGATTCATATCTATATTAGCATCTAAAATAAATATTTTTTTTATTCCCTCCCTATTGAATATTCCAGTATATTCATCAAGAACACCTATTTTGTAAGGGATAAAACCAACATGGGGCTTGACCATTTTAGGAAATTTTTTCTTTAATATTTCCATTAAAAAGACTGTTGAAATCATTCCATCGGGACAATTAGCATGTGCAAGTATACCAATCTTTTCATTCTCATTAATTTTGTCTAAAAAAGCATCAAAATTCTTTTTATGTTTTTCAAAATCTTGCATATAAAGTTCAAAAAATCAGCG
This sequence comes from Candidatus Woesearchaeota archaeon, assembly GCA_964408235.1. Lineage (GTDB taxonomy): Archaea > Nanobdellota > Nanobdellia > Pacearchaeales > GW2011-AR1 > SICU01. The sequence continues at coordinate 110,782 of CAYOYN010000001.1, forward strand.
TATAAAATACTTTCTAAAATGGTACTCCAGCCAGCCTATTTTCATTTTCAGCATTTGCAATTCTTACCCTATCAAAATACTCATCTTCAGTTTCCCATCTACATAATCTCTCTAAAAGGTCCAATTTTTCCTGATCAACACCATGTCTTTCACCATAAAAATGAATCAATTGTCTTCTCCTTGTTTCATCAACTCCTCCATTGTAGAAATGATCAAAGCCTCTTACTCCTAATCTTACTTCGCCTCTTTCAATCCATTCTTTTACTTCGTCCCTTTCTTTTTTTATTTTGTCGAGTCTAGGCCTCACCCTCTTAACAGTACCCTTCAATTCATCAACTATTTTTTGATCTCTTTGACTATGCAAAATAAACAATTTTGAACCACCTACTCCCTCCAAACATGTTCTGGCATAATCATCATAATCTGTATATTCTCTCGCAGCTCTAAAAAATCTAGCCAATGTTTCTTTTTGGTCTTCATTTTTAACTCCATTAAATTCACCTTCAAATATTGCTCTTGAAGAAGAAAAAGGTAACGAAACCCAAGCATCATTATCTCTCTCATCATATAATGATGAACCTGATCTAACTGACCTTTTAACAAAATTTTTTAATTTTCTGGAAGTATCTCTCATCTTTTCACCATTCTTCCTAGATAAGACTGCAGCATAATAATGGAATATTAGTTCAGAGGGCAATAAATGTAAATCTCCCCATTGAACTCTAACCATTGCATAATCTCCTACTAACTCATCGCAAGAAAGACCATCAACTCTTTGAGCCAGACCATAAAAAACTCTCTCCCCTTCATCAACAAAAAGTCTAGTGGTTCCATTTTTAGCAAAGGGATTTCTTTTATTTTTTCCAAAAAATTCTCTCCAATCTCCCATATTATTAATTCCGTAAACTAGTTGAGATCTAAGTAATATTCCTCTTTTTCCACCCTTAAGCTCGACAGAAAATTGCTGATTATAATCATGCAAATTTGGATCCACAATAAGGTCAGGCCTAATATTCCCATTAGGGTTTATACCCATTTGAAAAAGTTTAGAGGCATAATACTCAGAAGCATCTCCAAACGCGGTAGTTTTATGATGGTTACCTATTTTTGCCATAAAGAAAGACAAAAATTAGCCTATATAATAATTTAGAAACTAATTAACTACAGGACTAGGAGAATGTTTAACATCTTCTATTTTATCGAACAAAACGCGTGTCTTACAAGGCAATTTTGCTTTAGCCATAGAGATTATTTCACGAGCAACTTTAACTGTAGACTCAGAATCACAAGCAACCATAAACATTTCTTGTCCTCCAAGCACTCTAGCAGCGCGTCCTTCAATAATTCCAAATGATTGCTTCATACCAGTACTAAGACGGTCAGCTCCAGCTCCAGCAGCTGCTTTGTTGTTTCTCAATATGTGATGAGGATGTATTTTTACCCAAAGATAAAACTTACCTGCAAGTTTTGTTTCAAGATTCTTTGTTAAAATCATTCTTGCAGCTTCAATAGCCAAGTCTTTGATCACTATTTGTTCATCAGAAATTAAACTCAAAACAAAAGGCAATTTACCATCAACATAAGCTCTTTGATTTCCAATATTATATTTTACTACTTTGTTTGGGGGTACGACCTTAATGTAAGACTTTGATTTAGCTTTAGAAACACGTGTATATGGTCTACTGTGTTTCTTAGAATAGGATAATGATTTTCTTACTGCCATATTACTTAACCTCTACGTCTGTAGTTACAGCTTGTCCAGGTAAACCTGTCTCAAAAATAGCACGAACTAAACCCTTATTTCCATGAGCATCGCTTATTTTACCATGAATTGCTTTTCCAGCTGTACTTTTCCAAGTAACTTCCTTACCAACTAGTTTTTTGGCATCATCACGGCTAGCACAACCTAAGTCTAACAAGTAATGCCTTTCATGAATTCTATGCCTGCTTCTTCTAAATTGTACAATGATACCTTTCATGTTTTGAGAGTAGAAAATACGCTTTTTAAAGACTTCTATTGATCTAAATAATTGAAAACAATTGAATTAAGCCTCTTCATCTCTTAGCCCCAATAAACCTTCTCCATAAAGTCTACCAGCCTGGTAAAATGTAAAAGGTAAAATGCCGCCGTTATCTTTAGAAAATGAATAAATAGCTCCAATAGTGACACCTGCCCCCAATAAAGTAGAAAATGGTTCTGTCAAAAACCTAGGATTAGATTGTAATAAGCTAAGGGGCAAATAAGAAATTGATTTTCCAGCAAAAAATGGAACGGCTATTGAAGCGCTAGCTGCAATAGTTCCTAAAACTTTACAAAGCCCCTTGCCAACTAAATCTGTAGCTCTCATTAAAAATAATAAAAATAAAGATGTTTTAAACTTATGTTAAGATTACAGCAAAATCTCAAAATCTCCAAGTTCTTTCTGTAAAGCCCCAAGTACAGAGGAAGGAATCTTAACCTCTGTATTCTTTTTATGACTAGAAAGAGCTTTTTCAAGAGCAATGCTATCGCTTAACTTAAAACTATTTCCAACTATTAACATAACTCTTCCAGATTCGATAAAGAAGTTAGAAGAATCTGTCAAAACAAGCTCTCCTTTTTTATCTCCGAATTTTACATCTATAACTTCCTTCTCTTCTAATAACAAATCTGCCCTTTGAGTATAATCAAGTAATTCTTTAATCAACTCAGTAGCATCCCTGCGCAATGCACTCATTTCAAGAGGGGTTACCTTTCCAGATTTAACTTTATTTTTCATTACCAAAATTTCTTTCAAAGATTTAGAAAATCTAGGCTGTAATTTTCCTTTAGAAATCAATTCACTATTAACATCTTTTACTAAAGATTCAATACTTTTATCCCCGAATATTTTTCTAAGTAAAGAAAAAACTTCTTCATAAGATCTATCCGCATCACGAACAATTAACTTAGCTTCAAGCTTCTTCCTTATCTCCTGTAATTTTTTATCATAATTTTTGGATTCAACAAGTAACTCATCAACAGTTTTTCCAGGAATAGTTTTCAAAGTCCCATGTTCATAATCTTTGTAATATTTGATAACTTTCTCTAAAAACTTTAATTCTGGGGCAGACATTACCTTCTCTGTATCGACTAAAACTTTTTTTACATCAGCAACCATATGTTTAGGTGCAGGTGGCGCATGCCCTGCAAGCATAACCAAAGCTTGAGTTGGAGTAACAACCCCCCAATAAATATCAACCATAGCATCAATCAGTCTTCTTGAAACAAGAGATTCATTTTGTTCCCCATATTTCATGAATTTATCAACTGCTTCAGGAGATGGTTTAACTTTGCCCATTTGTAAAAGCAATTTCCAAGGTAAGAAAGTTCCACGGTCGTACATTGGAACTCCATCTCTAATAAATGTAAATATCACAGGATTAGCATCCTTAACATTGTCCCAGAAATCAGTCATTAAGTAAACTTGGACATTCAAAACATTCTTAGTTCCAGATAAGGCTGTAGCCTCACGAATATAATCATGAATCATCCCACGCAATTTTTCTAATAATTGCAACCTAGGCATTCTCTTTACATCAGTATCATCAATAATTACGAAAGTATCTACATCTGAATCTTTTCCTGCAGTTCCCCTAACTAAACTTCCTCCAACAACATATGATGCAACATATTTCTCAAACTTGCGTAAAACTAATGTCTTATGGATATTAGCAAGCCTCATTGAACCAAGCAACCCCTTATCATGAAGAGGGAAAGAAGAAGAAATTGCATCTATAAAATCAAACTTGGAATCTAAACCATAGTTCCACAAGTCCACTTCAGTCTTAATATGGACCCACAGTTCTTGCTTACTTTCCTTAATCAATTTCAAAACTTCCGGCTTAATTTTCTTAGGAATTTCCTTAAACTGATCCTCTGGAATTAACATAAACAAATGCAATGGTTTCTTAGCAATTTCTTCTGGTAAGAGACCCTCATCTTCCTCAAAAATTTTGAATGCTTGCGTAGGTAAAACGCTCAAAAAAGTAGTAAATGGAAATTTTTTGACTAATTTTTTCTTAAAATCTTCTAATTGCTCTTTGAGTTTATCATTTTTCTTTTCATCTTCAGCAGAAATTTGAGGCATAGCACCAGGAATTTTACTTGGAGGAACATAACTCCTAGAAGAAGACATAGCATCATTTAAGCCATGAGTTTTCTTTTCCTGCATATTACTAAAATGAAGCAATGCTATTTAAGGCTTACCAAAAGAAACAACTTAAGAGTTATAAAGTCAGATAACAATTAATTATATCAAAGAGGAAATATGCCACAAGCAGTAACCCACGTTTTAGTCCCGATAATTCTACTTTCCATATTTAGACATCTTTATCAAAAGAAAACCGGCAAAAAATTCCACCTTCAATATGTTTTAATTGGTGGTCTTGCGGGAATCATCCCAGATTTAGATATTCCTCTATTTTGGGTGATGCATTATTTTGGATATGCCCTAGATGAAATTCACAGAACATTCACCCACACAATATTTGTCCCTCTAATCTTTCTCTTCCTTGCATTTATCTCTAAATTAACAATAAAGAAAAAAATAGGGCGAAACAAACTATCCGTTGCAATAATATTACTTCTTCTTTCGTTCGGAAGTTTAATACATTTAATCTTAGATGCGACTCTTGCAGGATACATAATGCCGCTCTACCCTCTATCCATGATAAAGGTAGGGACCGGTTTCCCATTCACAGTATTTCCAGACCACATAGCCATGCTTTTTTTAGCAACACTTGATGGAGTACTCTTTATTCTTTGGATATTATACTTAGAATTAAAACACAAAATATCAGATTTTATATAAAATGCAAATTCAAGAAAATGAAATAGATCCAAATTATGTCTGCGAAGCTTGTGGTAAAACCCTAGAAGAACTAAAGTGTAAATTAATATGTAAAAGGTGCGGTTACTTTAGATCTTGCTCAGACTTATTCTAATTATTTGCCCCAAGCCCAACGAGGCTTTTCGCCTTTTTTATAACAAATATACATTAATAAAGCAATAGATATCCCAAGCAAAACAAAATATTCAACAAACCTTCCAACTACTAAAAATTCTGTAGCAATATAAACAAGGAATAAAATAAACATCAAAGTAATAATCCATCCCTGCCACGTACATGGAGTCCATCCCCAACCGTAAAGCTTTCTCTTAAACCAAATCTCTTTTTTCATTAAAATATAATATAGAGTAAATTTAAATAAGCTCTTATGTTCAAAATAAAATGAGATGGTTGGTGTTTAGCATACTATTTATCGGCTTATTTTCTTTATCTGTAAGTGCTGAGGAAACTTGCATTACTTTTAATTCAACAAACACATTAGAACTTATATCAGATATTCCTTCTATTAGTTCCGAACTTTCAAGTTGTAATATTGCTCTACCTGAACAAATTAGTTCCTTACTGAATAACAAAAATGTTTTAATTAGCATAAATATGAATTCGGGATCTGTTGAAAAATTCTATTTATCTATGGTTGACGGATACATTTCATCATTAAATCCTGGACAACCAGAAACTTACTCTTACAACATCATATTGAGTGAAACAACATTGGATAATATATTATCTTCTGAAAATATGGTCGATTCATTAATCTTAGCTTATAACAATGATCAAATAGTTGTAGACCCTTCTGGTGTTTGGAACAATATGGTATGGTTTTTTGCTAGTTGGTTTATTTAGAATTAGTTTTTATAGTTCTTTTTCTTTAGTAATTCATGAAAAATAATCTTAAGTGGTTGCCAAGAGTTTTAGCAATTGCATATATACTATTTATTAGCATATTTGCCTTTGATGTATTTTCCCCAGAATATAGTATTTTTGATATGATTATTGGTTTTTTGATTCACCTTATTCCTAGTTTCATATTAATAATTGTAACAATAATTGCATGGAAAAAAGAGTTTTTAGGAGGAATTCTGTTTATTTTGTTAAGTATTTTGTTTACAATATTTTTCAACACCTACAAAGAAATAATCAGTTTTACCCTTATTTCATTGATCTTGTTTGTTATCGGCCTATTGTTTATTTTGTCTAGTAGGATTAGATTAAATCTCAAGAAGACTAAAAAATAAATGGCCCCACGCAGACTCGAACTGCGAATTACTCGGTGTAAACGAGTCGTTTGAACCCTTAGACTATGGGGCCTTTCGATCCAATAAAAGATTAAAATAAACCTTTATAAAACCTTTCTGTCCAGTACATTAAAGCGCGGGTAGTATAGTGGTTAGTATACGACGTTGCCAACGTTGTGGCCCGGGTTCAATTCCCGGCCCGCGCATCATACCTTTCGCGCATCTTCATGCGAACTATTTGATTGTCGCGAACTTTTCTAGAGGAATTGCATATCATCGATAGCTTCCAATGTATCCGTTCACTCTCGACAATGCTTAAAAGTAAACGAGATCAGACATTAAGTCGATGGCTGACAAGATCGACCCACATAAAACTAAAGAAAGATACATGAAGTGGAAGAGTAATGTTTTAACAAATGGAATTCAAGGCTTGAATGAGGATAATTCTAAGATAATTTTGAAATACATACAAGACATGGAGCAGGGGATTAACGTTGCTTCCACTAATAAAAGAGGGGCAAGAAGTAGTGCTAGACTAAACAGTGTAAGTACAAGACTCGTTACAGTGGCTAAAGGATTATGGGAAAGAAGTAAGATCAATCTTTTAGAAGCAGAAGAATCTCATTTATTTGCATTTTTTGCTGATATGAGAAATGGAACTATAAGAAAAAATAATGGTTCTTTATACAAATCTATCGCAGATTATGTAAAAGATGTAAAAGCTTTTTGGCACTGGCACATGAAAGTTAATCGTAAAAATGGAATAGAAATTAAAGATATAACTTTAGATCTCGATACTAGCAAAGAGAAGCCTGACTGGGTATACTTAACTGAAGATCAAATAAAACAACTTTGTTCTCATGCAGACTATAAGTATGAGGTTTTAATTTGGTTTTTGTTTGATACTGGAATACGCTCACCAACAGAATTAGTAAATGTAAAAATATCTGATTTCTTTAATGATTTTAAGGAGCTTAATATTAGGGAAGAGATTAGCAAAACCTTTGGGAGAAGAATAAAGCTTATGCTTTGTTCTAACTTAATTAAAGATTACATAAAACAACTTAATCTAAAAACCGAAGATTACCTATTTTCTTTAGAACAAAGTGTTGCTAATAGGTATCTGAAGAATTTAGCTAAAAGAGTACTAGGTGAAGGAATTAGTCCAGCAGGTCAGAAATACTCAGAACTTACAATGTATGATTTTAGACATAACTCTTGCTGTTATTGGCTTCCTAGATATAAGTCTGAATCTGCTCTAAAATATAGATTTGGCTGGAAGAAGTCAGAGAAGATTCATTATTACTCTGAGCTCTTAGGTATGAGAGACACTATAACTCAAGATGATATGTTAGTAGATGTAACTAAGACTGAAATTGAGCAGAGATTAACCAAATCTGAAAGAGAAAAGATGTTAATGAAAGATGAAATGGTTGATATGAGAAATCAAATATTAACTATGGGTAATTTGACAAAACAAATATATTTGGTTCTTTCAGAAGAGCAGAAGGCTAAGTTAGCAATGCAGATAAAGATTAAAAAAAGTTATTTTGAAGATGGATGATTCAGAAGATTTGATTAATTTGACTTACTTCAACTTTTATCCTCCATTCCTTTTTGCAAAATCATTATCTGATCTTCTAAATGAATAAGCTCGTTTATCTCTCTTGCATAAAGACGTTTTATTAACTCGTAAAAGCATGTATAAAATGATTTAACCCATTTATGATAAATTTCTACCACTTCTTTTAGATCAATATTTTCTTTTTTATTTTCAAGATAAGATCGTGATTCGCGACTCCATCCTTTCCAATCTAAAAGGTTGGTCTTATCAAGAAGAATATCTTGTTTATAGATTCCCTTGCCAGTCTGATTTAGTCCGGTAACAAGCATTCTTGCTGATATAAATGGTAACTTATAATGCTGAACAAAGTTTCTAAGTTCTTGAATAAAGAGAGATTTTTCATCTATTTTTAATTCTTTTACTAGTAATTTATGACCTTCAGAGAGTTTTTCATTGTTTAAGTCTCTTAAAAAATTGCGGGTGTGTTCTATTAAAGAAAATATGCTGAGAGAATAATTATGTAAAAGTCTCAACATTTCTTTTTGTAAAGAATCAAGCTTATCTCTATATTCTATAGACCAGAGATTTAAATCTTTTTCATAATCTTCAATAAGGTTCAATAAATCTTCATAATTTTTATCTAATATATACTGTGAATTTTGCAAGTTCATTACTTTATAAGTTATTTTCGTTCCTTCAAGCTGATCTCTCTTCTTAATTAATTCAATCCATAATTTAGCCCGCTCGCTCATATATCTAACCCATTTAGATCTTTTATTATCTCCTCTTCTAACTCCAAGATTTTCTTCTTCAAAACTTCAGGTTTCTCATACTTTTGCTCTTCGTATTCATCTTCCTTATATTTTGAGATGGTTAAGTCAAACTCATTATCTTCAATTTCCTTAGTCGAAACAAAGAAGTGTTTCTTTTTTCTATTAGTATTATCTTCTTCATATCTATTAGAGAATCTTTCAATTATATCAGGAATGTCATTCTTATCAGGTTGAGGAGTTCTTTTGTCATCAAAACTATAACCGTCAGCTTGCATTTTATAAAACCAAACTTTCTGCGTAGGTTCTCCTTTTTGGAATATTAAGATAGCAGTTTGTACTCCTGCATACGGCTTGAAAACTCCGGAAGGCATAGAAATGACTGCATCTAACCTACAGTCTTTGATAAGCAACTTTCTAATGTCTTTATGAGATTTAGAATTACCAAATAAAACTCCTTCTGGAACAATGACTGCGCATCTTCCCGTAGGCGCTAATACTTGACGGATTAGTTCTAAAAATAATAGTTCTGTCTTCTTTGTCTTAATTTTAGACAGCCTATCACTTATTTCAGCCTCATTTATACTTCCCTTGAAAGGAGGATTCGCAAGGACTACATCAAACATGTTTACCGCTAATTTATCCTCTCCAATTTTTGATAATGTGTTAAGCCTATCTATCTTAGGCTTTTGTAAGCCGTGCATTATAAGATTCATTAAAGCTATTCTAGTCATAGTCTCATCAATATCATATCCCCAAATTGAATCGTTATCTAAGATTTCTTTCTGTTTTTGAGTTAAAGTACTAACGCCGTCTTTCTTATTGTTCTCGAGAATATATTCATAAGAGTTAACCAAAAATCCTCCAGTTCCACAAGCAGGATCTAAAATAGTCTCACCATATTTTGGTTTAACAAGATCAATCATCATCTTGATTATGTGCCTAGGAGTTCTGAATTGTCCATTCTTACCTGAACTTTGTAACTCGCTTAGAAGATACTCATAAATGTCTCCTTGTGTATCTCGATTCTGTTCTTTAATATGCATATCGTTGATGATATTGACTGCTTCTATCAAGAGTGAAGCGGTAGGGATACCAAAATTGGCATTTTTCATATATTGAGCGTAAAGAGAATTTTCTCCGCCTAAATTTCTCATAAATGGAAATACCTTATCTCTAACGTGATCTAATATTTCCTGAGCAGGAAGGCCAGTCCATTCGTTCCATTTACAATTCTCGTGTCCTTCAAAAATAGATTTATGTTTCTTTCCCATAAAAGAAGCTTCTTGTACTTTTTTATTATCTTCGTCTTCCAATTTCTTCATAAATATGAGATAAGACATCTGCATGATTGCTTCTATCGGGTTAGTCAATCCTCCAGACCAGAATCTATCCCATAGCTTTCTTATTTGTGATTTGAGTGTTGCGTCTAACATGTTAATAATGCCCTCCACTATTTCGAGTTGAAAAGTAAATTATTATAAAAATAACAACCAGTGCTGCTGAGCCTATTAAGAATATTCCTGGGAAAGTTTCATTCCAAAATCTATCAGAGGCAGCTATTTCTGCTAACTGGGCTTGCAATTTCCTATCTTGAATTTGTTGATTTAACCTTTCAACTATCGAGGTGTCTTTCGTTCTAAAACATAATCTATTTCCTTCGGTTTGAGTATAACTTACTTGAACTCCCTGTGCAGCTACCGAGATATCCGACCGACTTATATCTTCAAAACAATATTCTGGACCATTCAAGACTGTTTGAAACCATCCATCAAAACCCTGGTAGATACTGCTTCCAAAGAAGAATAAAGCAATTAATCCGCCAGCGATTAACAACATCTTTAGATTCATGATACTAGTCCTCCATTAAACGCTTTTTGCATTAATGAATTGAACATTTCCCCAATATAATCTTTGTTCTTTAGTTGTTTTTCTTTCATTTTTTCAACATGTTCAATAATTGCAGCAAATTTATTTTGAAGTTCTATTGGAGGAAGAGGTATTTTTAGAGCCTTTATCTGTTTCAAATAAAGACCTCTAACTGTTGCAGTATTGGTTCCTCCAATCATATAAGAAGTCATATTTGGTAAAGAAAGCATAGACTCGACAAATCTAGGGTTTACCTTTGTTTTATTTAATTTGAGTAAAGCCACACTTCTAGCAAATACAAATTTATCTTTTACATCAATTCTTTTTACTCTTCCAATTGTTCCAACACAAGTAATCAATATATCATTAAATTCTGGTAGACATCTACGTGTTATTGAACTATAAGTTTCCTCAGTAACGAATGAGTTAACCTCGAGATTTATTGAATTATTAATGTCTTTAGCAGAAATGTAGGGGATGCCTTCATCAACTAGATTCGGAGTTGAATGTTCACCATCAGTTACCTTATTACAAATTTCTTCTACTGTACTGACTCTCCATTTTTTTTTATTGTGTAATGGATCTCCAAACATCTCATAAAACATACTCTTCTGATATTCATGTGTAAATTTATCTGCCATTTCTCTTTTTTGTTTTAAGGCTTCAGCTTTTTCGAGAATTGCGACTATTTTATTTTGGGTTTCGATAGGGGGAAGTAAAATACTAAGGTCCTTTAGAAATTTGTAATGCCTACTATATCCGGCCGAAGGTATGTCTGCCTTTCTCAGAGCATAGTAAAAATACTTACAATGAATATTATCCTTAGGAACTAATATTTTAACTCCATCCGCTCCAATTGCAAATGGAAAATCAACAAATTTTAGAATTCTAGTGTGATCTCCAAATACTACGACTGGAAGTTTGCCTGAGTAGACTTTAGAATTATCATTGGTGTATCCGGCAATAAAATTTTCTCCTTGATCAATGATAGGATATTCACCATTATCTAGAAATTCACTTTGCGGAATTTTTAATTTATTTTCAGACGCTTCTCCTTCTAAACAATCTAAAAAATCTTCTTTCTTCCAGCTAAGTTCTTTTTCAGTTTTCATTTGCCTTCACCATAAATAGTTGTTTGAACATCTCGAATATTTTATTATTAAGACCTTCAGATAAATTCAGTTTTTGATCATTAACGAGTTCTTCTTCAGCGAATCTTATTAGACTAAGGCCACTGATAGAAATTAATGCAAAACATCTGAACAAATGAGATTTTTCAGCAAATTCTTTTTCTAAATTATTCAATGCGATACTAGGGTGATGATAAAGGGACATATCTCTAAAGAATCCATCCAGCTGAGATTTCTTAATGGAATTTCCTTTAAAGGTTAAAAAATATTTCTCGATAAATTCTGGCAGATTATTTTCGTTTATATTGGGAAATAATTCGTGCCAAATTTTATGGATCTTTTCATGAGGATAGTTATCCTCTTTTAACTTAGAAAAATTATTTTTTCCACTGCTTTCATCCATAATGTCCAAGAATTTTTGATAATCTAAATTCCCCATCTTCCCACCAACGAAACCTATAGAACATAAGAAATATTTTATAGCGAGATCTTTTTTTTCATTTTCTCTCAGATGATTGTAATATACTATATCGGCTGATTGCTCAATAGTTACCCTTACCCATGGTTGCACCAATGGATTTTCAATATTCTCACTTAATGTTTTAAATAATTTCCAGAAGCCTTCAAAGAGATAGTAAAAAAATAAATCTGGCTCTGTTAAGATCTGTTCAACAGGCCTATTTGAAAATTTATTGTTTCTCTCCTTTAAAATATTAGTAATCTTTTGGCCAGCCCTATAAATCTCGTTTAAGACTTCTTGTGATTTTTCAATTCTATCTCCCATCATTTCATCCTCCATTTTGTGTATCCATCTATGGGATAAGTTGCTAGTTTTTTATTTGCTATCTTGAATCTTTCTAGATTTGATGAAGTGTTGCCTTTATTTCTAAAGTCTTGCTCTAAGTTTTTGAAATCTGCCGCCAGTTCACGGTAGCCGTGTAGCTTCTCTATTTTCTCTTTAAAAACTAAAGGGAGGATAGTACAAATAAGAGCAAATGATCCCATAATGAATATTATCAAAGCGTTATTTATCCAATTCCCAAGAAGAATAATGCTTATAATTATTGATGCAAGAATCCATAAAGTATAAAGTAGCGAATATCTATTAGCAATCATCTCCAAGGATTCCGATATATGCAGACACTTATTGCAATTTGTATTTTTACTCATCTTTTGTTAATTGCCTCCCAAACTGAGACAATGATCATAAGAATGAATAACAATGCAAGAACTCCTCCAAGAGCACCAAATACACTAAATGCTTCAAAAAAATTAGAAATGATCCCTGAGGAAAATATTAGCCCTATAAATATGAAAAATATTATAATTCCACCTATAGCTTGCACAACATTTTCAACATCACTTCTTCCTTTCTTGTTCATCTTCGACCTCCAAGACCAAGCAAAGTAGCAATTATTGCAATTACTATTAGAATTCCAATTATTATACCATAAAAGCCCATTGCTGAGCCGAAACCACTAATTATTTCTCCAAATGCTCCAGTTGATGCTATGAGCAGAACTACAACAATGCCAAAAGCTAATGCGATTATTGCTTTGAGTTTCATTCTACAAAGTCCCGAGGAACAGCCACGCTATCTCCCTTATGTTTGTGTATGAGTTGCTCGCGTTCTTTGAGCTTTAATTGGATCTCTTTCTGAAGTTGCTCTAGAAACTCAGAGTTTATATCTTCTGAAACAACTGCTTCCTTACCCATATCTGTTTTGACTTTCCAGGTGAATTTGTCCAGATCAGGAATATATTCAATGAGATTTCTACCAGCTACCTGAGATACATTGCCAGTCTCAAGCATCCCTTTAACAGAGTCCCTTACAAATGTAGATACATTGTCGTATCCAATATGGTTTGCGAATTTTTTAATCGCTTCAAAGTCACCCGAGTCCCATCGAACAGCCACTACTTTATTAGTCATGCCAACTGGAGAAAATCGGACTTTATAAGCTTTATTGTAATACGGCGTATTACAACTTTTATTGGATCCTTATACGTTCTACCTGCTTGATAATAGTATCAAGCTGTTCAGGAGTGAATTTCTCAAGAGGTCTTTCATCAGCTAAAGGATAGGAAACAAGGTCCTTCTTATCAAGGTGTTTGTTTATAGCAAAGAAAGAAGCTAGAATTCTTAAAAACTGAATTTGGTCAGCATTGTACTCTTTATTCTTCACAATAATAAGCCCATCAAATTGTCTTCTGATTTCCTCTTCTGGGTTAGGCAAGTCATGGAGTTCTAAAATATTTCTTAGGAACATAACAAAGTCTTGATTTTTTTGAATGTTTTCCAGAGACCATTGAGAGTTAAGTTTAGAAAGATCTTGCGATATTTGTAAGAGTTCTTTCCAGGTAACTCCTTCTTTTGCCATCTTAGAAACAAGAGGATTCTGCTTAAACTTTTCAAAGGCAGGATTTTCTTTGATCTCCATTTTTGACCGCTCAATATTTAATATAAAGTCTGGAGCATCTACCTTGAGAATACGATTTCTCTCTTTTTCATAGAAGATCATTAATGGGGCTATCTCACGTATCAAGAAATCAATATCTTCAAAACTTATTTCTTCCCAGAAACTATCTTGCAAGACTTTTATGATCTGTTCTGATTTTCTCTTTACAGTTTCTAAGTTTGTTGCCCAGACACTTTCAACTCTTTTTTTAACAAAATCTTTTTCTTTATCTATGGCTTCAAGGTTACTTTCTTTAACGTATTTGAAGAGCTCTGTACAATGTAAAATAAACGTCTGAACTCTGCCATCTCCAAACTCAGAAAACTTTAACAGAGGAGCAACTTCATTCTTTAGTTCTTGTATATGTTCTTCTAAGTTATATTTCTTAGAAACTACTTTCTTAATCATCTCAGCTTTCGGTTTAACAATAAAAGACTTCTGGTCTATCTTTGATAATTCTCCGACTATTCGAGTTTCAATAATTTTTTTTTCTTCAGGACTTAATTTTTTCTTAAGAAGCTCCAACTCTTTTTCAAATATTTTTATCCTAACATCTTCTGTTAATTTCTTGTTATCGGAAGTTTCTAGTTTATGTTCTTTAACATTAGAATAATCTCCGAACTTAAAATCGAATATTCTGAAGTCTTTCTTATCATGAACATCATCGAAAACAGGTAACCATTTAATTCCTTGAGGATTACTTATCGCAGATTGGTTTCTTGTTCCTCTACCAACCATTTGCCAAAATCTGATGTAAGAAAAAACAGGTGTAACAAATACAAGATTGCAAACTTCGGGAATATCAACACCAGTATCAAGAACTCCAACCGAAAGAGCTATTCTGGGGCTGGATTCTTTTTGGAATCTTTCAACAGCATCCATATATCGATCATAACGAGAAACTATTACTTCTACGTCTTTTGCCTCAACATTGGGATATAATCGTTTGAAAGTGCCTCTTAAAGCTTCAGCATGCTTCACATTAATGCAGAAGAAAATAGTTTTACACGGCTTACCATCATCAGACTTATAACATCGATTCATAAACTCAGTGACAATTAAAGAGTTAGTTTTCTCATCAGTAAAATGCTTAACGAATTTTGTTCCAGGAATCTCAAAGTGTTCTGGATCTTCATCTTGCTTAATCAAATTTGTCTTAAGTTCTTTATCTAAGTCCATTCCTCTAATTCCTAATCCAAGAACTTTTGTTTCGATAACCTGGGCATCATAAGGGACAAGAACAGCATCTTTAACTGCTTCGTCATAACTATATTCAACAGTAGGTTTTCCTCTTTCACATTCAAATAAATCATAAGTGTTTTTTGCTTCGCTCTTTGAAGGTGTTGCAGTTAGTCCTATATTAAGAGAATCGAAATATTTCATCACTAGATTTTGCCTATCATAATAAGATCTATGTGCTTCATCAAATACTATTAAATCAAAAAATCCTGGTCCAAATTTTTGAAAATAAAATCCTCCTTCAGGACTTTTAGCCATTAGAGTTTGAACTGTTGAAACATATATTCTTTTATCTTTAGAAAACTCTTGTTCATTTAACAAACAAGCAGGCTCACTATGAAGAAATTTCTGGAATCCCTTATAGAAAGCATTTCTACCTAAAGAGATTCTATCCACAACAAACAATACATTTTGAACACGTTTAGCTCTAATAAGAGATTCGATAATCGCAACAGCAACTCTTGTTTTTCCAGTTCCGGTTGCCATATTAATTAGAGCTTTTCTGTGCCCTAAACTGAAGTGTTCTAAAGTTCTTCTAGTAACTTCTATTCCTTTAGATCTATCAACAATGTTAGTATTAACTTCTAGTTTCAAGAGATCTTTTTTATTTTTGTATAAATCATACTTTCTCTTGAGATCTTTTTGGGAAAATGGTCCGGCAACTTCTCTTAATCCATAATCCTTTTCTTTAATATACCATTTCTTACCATTAGTAAGAAATATTGGAATCGGATAACCTGTTTGGGCTTCCACGTCTTTTTGATAAGTTGTTGCTTGAATAACTCCCTTCTCTGCGTCTAACGAAAATCTTTTAGCTTCTATAACTGCTAAAGGAGTGTTATCTTCCCAAACAAGTAAGTAGTCCATGAACCTTCCTGAAGCATCTTTAAAATAATATTCGAATTTTCCAACTTTGAACTTAGAAGAAACAGAATTAACTTCTTTCTTAACATATTTATCAAGCCATCCTTCTTCTTTTAGGAGTGGATCAATGTGCCTTTCTCGCGTTTCTTTCTCGGATAGGTCCATTTTATAATGACTATTTTGTTCTATAAAAAACTATCCCACCTAGATATTATTGGCTTTCTTTTACCTTACCCAATAGTAGAAAGATAGGAACAACCCCATTTTTTTCTAACTCATCAATTATCTTTCTCGATTCCTTAAATGAACGATTATAGAACATAGTATAACCAAAATTGCTCCTTTTTTCTCTAAGTTGAGGAAATAAATCAATAATCTCTTTTTGTAATTGAATTACATTCCAAGAACCCAAGCTTTCCTTATAAGAAAGTCTTCCATTAATTTGGATAGTTTCCTTTGGTTCGAGATATGAGAGCATCTCGGATAAAAGCTCTTCTTTACTTTTCTCTTTTTGTAGTGTGTTCCTCATTAATTAATCCAATCACTACACCTCTAATTTTTTCTATTTTGAATAAGTGGAATCTGTTTTGATTCTAGATTCTTTAAATCCAACTTGATAATTTGACAATTTTTTATGCTTACTTTATCATCTGCTTCATAAGCATTCATATTCATTGTTGCACCTATAATCATTTTACTTAGGCAACCATGAGTGATTAATAGTATTCTACCTTTTTCTTGAATTAATTTGTTAAGAATAACTTTAGCTCTTTGCATTAATTGATCTAAATCTTCTCCGTGTTTAGGTCTTTTATTCTGTGCTATAAGCTTCTTGACTTCTATTTTTTTCATACCTATCCAATCTCCACTATTTACTTCACGAAGCATGGAATCATAATTGATATTTATCTCAGATTCATTAGAAAATGTTTCAGCAAGTTCTTTACATCGTGCAGAATCGCTAGAGTAGACCTTAGAAATTTCTAAAGATAATAAATTTTTAACTGCCTCAGGTATCTGAGACTTACCATATTCAGATAAATCTCCACCCATTGGATCTTCAATAATCTTTTCTTTATTATTGATTGTTTCTGGATGCCTTATGATAAATATCTCTGGCAACATTATTTGTTAGCCTCATCTAATTTTTTGAAATGATCTTTACCAATAGGCTCTAGAATTCCTTTAAACAAACTAGTAACTTTTTCAACCTCTTCTTTAGTTTTACCTTCAATCTCTACAAAATCAACTTCTGCAGGCTCCAATATCTTCATTATTCCTAATTCTGAACCTTGCACATTCCAATATTCTCTAATTGTTCTGTTTTTTAGAATTCTTTTAAATCCAAGGCTTTTTAGGACAAGTTCCATCTTTTCAGAATCTCCAATTGGAACATTAATTTCAACCCTTTCCCAAACATTGCTATCTGTTTCTCTCTTTCCCTTGAATGTCAGTTCTGAAACTCCTTTTTTTGTTCTTATCCTTAATAGATTTTCAGCAGTTTTCATATTTTCTCCATCTTTTCCATAATAACAATCAATAATTTCATAGGTTTCTGTGTGTTTTCCAACATTCTTTATCTTTTTTCTTAGCGCATTTTCATCGCCGTACTTTAGTTTAATCTCTATTTCTTTCATGGTTGTGTTAGATCTCCACCATTTTTAACTTTTTTCGATGATATTTCCCTTAAGGCTGATTGAAGGGTATCTTCTGCACTTCCGCCAGTATAAACGCTTACAATGCCTTTTTTTGCCCTTTGTAAAGCAGAATACTGATCAAATAACCTACCTAATTCAGCAGTATTATCTCTTGTGTTAAGCCCAACGCACATATGAGAATAGTCTAGGCCTTCGTCTCTTTGAGAACCAATTCTAGCTAGAGAAGTTACTGGATCTACAAGAAAGATTAAAGGAAGATCGATTTTTGGTTCTAAACTAAGCAATCTTTGGGTTGCATCTCTATAAACTTGATCCCCTATTTTCCCGTCTCGATGATCTGCTTCTAGCATAACTTGTCTATCATAAGGTCCTCTGTCCATCAATAAGTAATGGGGATTTCTTCCTTGAGCTTCTGGAATTTTTTGTTCTAGATATAATAGCATTTTTTGATGAAAGTCTTCAAGATCTCTACAACCTTTGAAATCTATTGGAGCTCTTCCAATTACTTCACATCTTTCCCCATTGGCTTCGAAATGTGAAGCAAGGCTTCTCAAAGTAGAAGTTTTACCTGTTCTTGAAATACCAAATAATTCAATTGTAAGCATAATTAATCTTAACCTCTTTGTAGAAATTATTGGTAAGAAACTCGTACAGTAATGGAGACCTTTTCTCTATGTCTTCTTTAAATAAATTTAAGTCTTCCAATTTATTGAGATCACCTTTTAATTTTAACAGATAACTTTTGCTTTTACTATTCTTCACTAAATCTTTAAGAGAATTTTCAGTACTCCATCTAATCCTATCAAAAATATTGTCTGGATTCTTATTCATTCCGATAAGATATACTCCGCCATTGTATTCTGGACCAAAAACATAGTTATTATTTTCCAAAATATTAAATGCATTAATTAGGCTAGATTCGGCGATTGATGGAACATCACTTGGAATTAAAATCACTTTTTCATAGCTTTTCTTAAAATGAGAGAAGAGAAATGAAAATCTTTGACTCTGGTCGCTTTGTAATAAAGATTCATTTAAAACATAAACATTAAGGCCAAGTTTCTCTCTAAAAAATTGAGACTCTGCCTCGCTATTAACTACGGCAATAAAATCATAACTTTTTGAATTGCTTACTTTGTTAATAGTATCTTTAAGTGTGCAAAGACTTACAATATACGCAAATAATTCTGTGCTTTCTTTTGCTATTCTTGTTTTTGATTTTCCGATTTCAGGGAACTTTGTATATAAAATTACTAAGTTTTTATTCATCTTTGCTCCCAATAGGTTTTACCTAATCCGGGTTGTGTGCGTAAGAATGCTCTTGATTCCATTATTGAACCGACAAGTGCTCCTTCATCTCTACTATCAATTGCTTCTTTAAGAGAAATTTCATGACTGCTCATTTTGCAGGGTTTTATGCTAAGTTTAGGAGTTACATAGATTTCGTTAGAATCATGACAACTTCTACATACTTCAGGTCTTCCGCAACCAACATCAATAACAACTCCTTTGGTTCCTTTGTAACCAAACCATTGAATTGGTAAGTAAGAATCCTGCCCTCTGAAAACTCCTCCTTGTTCAGGAAGATGAACTGCTCCTAAATCTCTGACTCTTTGTCTAATAACTTCCGCATCCTGCACTAGACCGACCTGTCCAGCATGTATTGCTTCAAAATTTAGAAATTTAAATTTGAAACCATATTGAGCGCATAAATCTAGAGTACCTCTCAAAGATTCAGAGTCATCATTCATACCTTTTACTGTAACATGCTTTACCTCTACTTTTTGTCCCAATCCTTTTTCCCCTAGAGATTTTAATCCAGCCATTACTTTATCATAATGTGCAGGTCTACCCCTAGTTATTTGGCTGTATCTAGCAGAATCAGTTGTATGTAGTGAAACTCCAATTTTAGTAAATCTTTCAAGAGCATCTGCTAATCCATCTCTTCCAAGAAGTATCCCATTGGTATGATAGAATCTTTGAGGAATTCCTGATTCATTAGCAATTTCAACCATTTCTCGCGCAGCAGGATGAGCAGTTGGATCTCCGCCCGAAAGAGAAATATGATTTAATCCGTGATTTCTTAAAGTAGTTGCTAAATATCTAAAATCTTCTGGTTGCATTGAAACTTGGTTACGTTCTGCTCCTAAACCTTCATTTGAACAGAAAACACAAGACAAATTACAATTATCTGTAATAGAAACGCGTAAAGGGAATCTTCCCAATACATTCTCTATTGTTTGAGTCATAACTCATATATCTGAGGTTTTATTATATACTTATTGTGTGTATAAACACACATTGTATAAATATGTGTACATAACCATAAATTTAAATAAAGAACTTATATTTCTCGAACTATGAAGAGAAAAGTTGTAAAGCACGGAGAAGGTACTCTTACTGTCTCGCTTCCATCTAACTGGGTAAAAAATAATAATCTCAAACAAGGACAATTAGTTAATGTAGAACCTTCACGTGGAAAGCTTGTTATATCAATACAAGACAAATCTTTTGAGCCAGTAACAATTCCTTTAGAAAACGGAGGTGAATGGTATATTGGAAGAATTATTCGCCATCTATACACTTCTGGATTTGATGAAATCAATATAAAATATACTTCACCTAAACAATTACCCCAAATTAGAGAAGATCTTAGATTATTAACTGGCCTTGAATTAGTAAAGAGCGATAATAATATATGTAGGCTTAAGTGTATGGTACATACAGATGATTCAGAATATGACCAAATTGTAAGAAAGATAATGTGGATTTTACTTTCAAAGTTAGATTATTTGTTAGAAGAAGGTGAAAAAGGCAATTTTGAGATGAGTTATGAGATAAAAGAACTTCACACTACTCTATGCAGATTATGCAATTTATCAAAGCGTTTAATAAATAAAAGAGAAATATTCGACTCTGTAAACTCAAAATATGCTTATGACTTTTTTAACGCGATTATTGAGATTTCTCTTCTTATCAACTATTCCTATGATCATCTTAATACTCAAAAGAAACCAAAATTAAGCGAATTCGAATTAAGACTCCTTAAAGAAGTAAGAGACCATTATCAAGAACTTTACAACGCGGTAGTTAATGATAAAAAAGACAATGTACAGAAGTTCTTTGAATCAAGAAAAGGAAACTTTGAGAGTAATCTTGAACTTATTAAAAAAGAAGATCCGATAATAATCCATTATTTCCTTATGATGCTTAGGACATTAACTCCAATAGGCAACCATATAGCTATGTTAAACGTAGAAAAAGAAAGAAGGCTAGAGGCAGATAAATGAAACTCCTTAAAGAGTTTAAAGATCCTGATTTTAAAGAAAATTCTAATATTAAGCTTCGTGAGGCTTCAAGAGCTGTTCTTTTTGATGAAAATAATTTAGTTCCAATATTGTTTGTTGCAAGCGGGAATTTTCATAAGCTTCCAGGCGGAGGCATAGATAAAGGGGAAACTAAAGAAGATGCTTTACTAAGAGAAGCTCTTGAGGAAGTTGGAGCTAAAATAGAAATAAAATCCGAAGTTGGTAAAATTGTAGAATATCGTTCTGATAAAAATTTCAACTGGGGATCTGATATGAAACAGATATCTTATTGCTATCTTGGAAAGATTTTGTCTAAAGGAAAGCCTCAATTTACCGAGAAAGAAATGATTGAAGAGTTTGAGTTAGTTTGGATGACTTTGGATAAATCTATTGAAACTTTTGAAAATGATAAACCCCTTAATGTTGAAGGTAAATTTATTAGAGATAGGGATTTGACTTTCTTGAAAGAAGCTAAGAAGATTTTAGATGCTCGCTTGCCCTTTCAATAATTTCTCCAAGTTTTATTACTCCATCAGCAATAAAATCTCTTCCTTCAGGAGTGGACATTTTTTCTAGCATGTTCTTTCTGAATTCTTCTTTTTGTCTTTGATCCATATACTAAATAGAAAGATATCAATAGAACTAAATTTATGTGGTAGGATGTATATTTTTACCAATATGACTGAGGGCCAAAGAGAAAGAAGAGAAAGAGAGAGTGAGAGAAGAGAGAATTCCTTAAGTGACAATTAGCAGTTATTTTATTTTTAATAGACGATATAATTGCATTTTATAGCTAAAAACGAGATTTTTTCAGTGCCAGCCTGTTGACACTTCAATTTTTGGTGACAATCCTACTAATTATGCTTGCTAAATGTCTTTTGTCATGACATTTGCCTAATTTTGAATAACTTGTTCTTAAGTTTCTATTAGTTACAACAAAAAACCACCTATCAGGATAATTTTTATTCAAATTCTCAATTTTATTTAACAAATCTTTTTGATTATGTTTAAGCAATTTTCCTGTTTCAACTTCAATAGCATATTCTTTCCCATCAACTTTGAAAACAATATCTGGCTTAACTGTCTCAAACATCTGTACTTTATTTGTAAACTTCTTTATGTAGTTAAAAATATCATGGGTCATGAATATATGTTGAGGACTTTCATTATCTCTTTTTTCTATAAGATATCTTTCCTTTCTTTTTGATAAGATTCCTTGAAATGAATATGGCTTGTACCCTAAGTTTTTGAGGTAGTCTATATCTTCATCAGAGAGATCCTTTAATTTAACACAACCAATATCCTCATCAACATTTATCTGAGTCTTTTGTCTTTTTTTCTTTTCTTTAGTTTGTCGATCCATATGCTTCTGTACTTCATCTAAACGTTCTTCCTCAGTTTGAATATGTGAATTAGCAAGCAATTCATCAGGTTTCGTGGTTATAATATTATGTTCTTCTGGAGATGAAACTATCTTTATTTCTGAATGTTCGTCATCCATAATCAAGATTCCTTCCCCGATTCCTGCAGTAAGTAAGGAATTAACTTCTGACTCGCTTAAAAAGAAGGTCTTTTGTATATTCCTTATTACTGCTGGTTTTTGTCTCATAAGCAATGTGTAAGAGCTGTTAGCCAATACAGATTTCCCAGCTTCAGATTCAAGCATGCCTTCAACTTCTTGATTAATAAGAAATAATGCAAGGTTAAACTTTCTGCAGGTTTTTACTATCTCAAAAATGTAAGATGCATCGCTAGATTGTCTCAAAAGCGACCAAGCCTCATCAATAACAAGTAACTTTCTGTTAAGATCTCTTTTCATTTTCATATAAATATAATCAAGCACCAAAAACATCATTAAAGGTTTGATTTGTTTTGGTAGATTAGCTATATTAAAACAAACAAATTGATTATCGAAGTTAATCTTAGTTTTTTGATTAAGGAATGAAAATACTCCGTTTACATACCAATCTAAACGGCTGGTTAAACTTCTCAAAGTTTGTTTTTCAGACATGATTGTCTTCTTTTCCATATCTTTAAGGACTTTAAGCAAATCCTCTAATAATGGAGGTTTTCTACTCCAACTCTTTACTTTATTGGCATAAATTTTCTTTTTCTGGTAAGTTTTTGTTAGGGCTCTCTCCATAATTGCTTTTTGAGGTTCTGAAAGATCTCCAAGCATGATTGGTAAAATATCCCACAATGCGAGTCTTTTTTCAGGATAATCATGTCCCATTAAATCTAATGGATTAATTATAGTTTCAGAAATTGTGCTTAAATCGATTAATTGCCCATTAAAACGCTCAACAAGGGCTTTGTATTCTCCTTGGGGATCAATAACCATTACTTTAGTGCCATTTAGTAAATACCTTGAAATTAATAGCTTTGCCATATAACTCTTACCTGAACCAGAACTAGCCAAACATAATCCATTTGGATTACTTAGATTAAAAATATCTTTTATTATGGGAATATTATTCTTATTTTGGCCAAACCAGATCCCTGTTTTATCTGCTTGAAGGAAAGAAGAAGTAAATGGGAAGAAAGCAGATAATGCTTCTGTAGGCACACTTCTAACTTGATTTAACTTGTTAATCGCTAAAGGCGAACAAGACTGAAAACCTTGAGCCATCCTAAATGTAGGTTGCCTTGGAATAATTAGAAGAGAGTTAAGTTCTGCCTGTATCCTTCTTGTCAATAAGTCTAATTCTTCCCTATTTTTAGCCCTACAGTTAAAGTATAAACTTACATTAAACAACTTATCCTTACCCTTCTGCAAGTTTGATAAAACTGCTTTAGTGTCTTTGTATTTTATTTGCAAGCTTGGGTTAAGAATATTCTTGCTTTTAGCAGAGAATAAATCTCCTCTTTGTTTTTGGAGTTCTCTATTAAGAAAAACCATCATAGTTTCAATGTCATATGGCTCTATGTGCATTGAAAGATCAAAATTACCTGTTGTGCTAATAATCTTATCAAGAAAGCCTGTTTCTACACTTCTTGGATAGCCATGAGCGTAAATAGTCCTATTGAGAATATTAGTATGTTCATTAGAAATACTTAGATAATTAGAAGAGTTTTCTATTTTAATTGGAAAAAAGTCTAAATTCTCATTCTTACTTTCCTTTTTCTTCCAAAACATTCGTCACCTCCATTTTATCTCTAGAAATAAAGAATTTTCTTACCAAAGAGTCTAATTCCAAGTCATTTAATCTAAAACTCTTTAGTCCAATATTTGCAAGTTTGCTTTGACAAATTTGTAGTTGAATATTTATATCAGATTTTTCTAAGATTACTAGATAAAATACTCTATTCATTACATCATTCTCTTTAGCAAGAGATTCTAATTGTCTTTTATATCCCTCAAAAAGTTCTTTGAATTTTTTAGAATCGATTAACCTTTTCTTAAATTCTTCAAAATATTCAGTAAGATTAAGCTGTTCAGTACTCATTATTATCTGGACCTTGAAGTCAAGGCTATTAAGAAATTTCTGAAATGCTATAGCAATTGCTTGTTTAGATTCTTCTGGCTTAATTGAGAAATTAATAGGGCTTATCTTTAGAATTGCTAATTTCTTGTTGTCTTTTGTAAATATTAGACTTTCTTTTATTTCCTTAATTGGGATAAATTTGCCTAACTTATTTGGTAATTGAATTAACTTCGATTTATACCAATAATACCAGTTTCTTACATGCTTATCTAATTCTAGAAAAATAAATCCTATTCCTAGGCCACTCAACATAGAAATAATTGGTATCTTTATAGCAAGATGTAGATCTGTCTTAAAAAATATAGTAAGAATAATTGGAGCAAACACAAAAAGATAAGCTAGTTGCTTAAAGTTTAGACCAAACATTATTTTTTCTTTGTATTCTAAAGATTGAGGTATCTCATAGCCCATTATTTATTCCACCTTCCTACTTTATTGTAAATGCTAAATGCAGCCCTTGTAATAGCAAAAAATAACAGAACAACCATTAATATATCGATGAGGAGGAATGCTGAGATTAAGATAATAATCTGTAAATTACTGAAAACTCCGACATTCATTAATGCTGAAAATCCAATTAATAATATTGCATCAAAGAACGTTATAAAAATCGAAATTCCTAATATATTTAGTATCAAAGAACCAAAACCCCTTAGTTTAGGTAAAAAGTAAAAGAAAATGCCTATGGGCAAAAGAACTATGCCTATTGCAACTATCGCATACCTTAAAGTTAATACAAGAGCAGTTAAAATTAATACTGCAACGTAAACTATTCCTAAACTTAATGCTAAACCAAGCCCTATTGTGCTACTTACTTGTATGCTAAAGAAATTTTCATCAACAATATTCAATGTTGCAGAAGTCATAGAAGATGCCAGATCTAAAACTAATTGGTAGAGAAAGAATGAAGATTGAACTAAAACAATCATTATTATGATATTTCTTATCCATTCCTTTGCTGATTCTCTTTTTTCAGAATCATAACCTGAAATAAGAAAGCTTATTCCGACTCCAACTAAAAGCAACGCATAGAACATAGAAAGCATGTAGACAATAATTACCCATAAACTCAAGAAAATCTGAGTATGAACATCTGCAGATAATAAATTAAGAACTATTTGCAAAAATGGCTGAATTGGAGCATTAACTACGTTAAATAGAAAATTAAAGAACATCTCTGGAAGACAAGCTCCAAGATTAACTAATCCACAATTAGGCATATTTTCTAAAAAATGAAGTCTTAGTTAGAAATGAGAATATAATATAATTAAACAAAAGAAGGATAACTATTTTAAAAAATAAAATGAATCTACTTGTTTCTATTTCATTAAGAGAAAAAGTAAAGTTTGCTTGTGCTTGAGGATAATTTGGACCTTGAGATCCTTGGAATCCGTATTCTTGATCCCATAGAATGCAAACCGCCTCTCTTCTTTCTTGTCCAGATGTTTGGCCCCAAATATAATTGCAATCAGCCCTCTTATCCATATTAGTAAAATTAGAGCATTTCAAGTTTGAGGGACAAGCAGTAACTACTTGCAAAGGCAATAATAAAATCAAAATTCCTATTGCAAGTAAATATACTGCTTCTCTGGTTAATGGTTTATTCATGCTAAATCATAAACTGCACAAACCAAGGTGCTGCCCAAATTATTGCAAGTCCAATAAACACATACATAATAGTGTTCTTTGAACTTTCGCGCTTTCCAGGGTCAGAACCACTAGTAATGTAACTAACTCCTGCAATTACAAGCATTATAACTGCAATAAAAGTCGCAGCATACTTGATTAGATTATAGATACGTATAATTGGCTCAAGTATTGTATTGAATGTCTGTTGCTCTTCTTGGGAGATAGTTCCATTAAACTGAGCACTGACAATCTGTAAAGCAAAGATATATGCAATAATCAAAAGGCTGGCAAGTTTTTGTACTTTCATTCTTCCACCTCCTTTTCAGTTGATTGTTCACGCCATTCGTCCAAGTAAGCTTTAACTTTACGAAATCTCTCTAGCTGTTCCTCGAAATCGTTTTCGTACTTCCATTTTATGAAAGTTAAACAGTTTTCGCAGAACTCTCTTTCTTTAGTTTCAGCTTCGCAGATAATGCAAATTTTCATGTCTGTGCTGTGATCTAAAATGTTTATAGGCAATCGGAGACCATTTAGTCAACTAACTGGACGTCTAAGTAGTCGACTAGATAGACGCCCAGTTAGTCCCCGATTTTTTATAACTCTCAAAAAGAGAAATCCAGTTATGGAAATGAATAAGTTAATTTTAGGCGAATGCCTGGAAGTAATGAAAAATATGCCCAATCAATCTGTTGACTTAATTATTACAGATCCACCTTACGGAGATAATATTGCTTATTATGGGAATAAAACCATAGAAAATAATGAAAATCCCTTACTAAACTGTAGGGCTTTGGTTGAAGCTTACAGAATACTAAAGAAAAATAAAACAGTTTACAACTTTACTAATTGGAAACACTTGCCTTTTCTTACAGAATTTGTTACTAAATATACCAAATTTAAGATAAGACATGTAATTGTATGGAAAAAGCCAAACTTTGGGATGGGTTATGCTTTTAGACATCAATTTGAGCTTATTCTAGTATTGGAAAAGGGAAATCCTAAATATAACCTAACAAACTTCTCAAATGTGCAGGAATCTAAGTTTATTTCAGGTAAGTCTATCCATCCTCACCAGAAACCTTTAGATCTATTGACTAAAATGGTTAAACATAGTTCAAAAGAAGGAGATTTAGTATTTGATCCATTTTGCGGAAGTGGATCTACTTGCATTTCTGCTAAAATGAATGGTAGAAACTGGCTCGGAATAGAACTAGATCAAAAATACTTACAAATTGCTAAGGAAAGGTTAGAAGAGGATCAAAATGGATAATCTCCGATTAGATGAAACTGATTCCGAGTATATTATTTGGATGCTTAAGGAGATACTTAGATACTTGAAGGAAAAACAGGTAAATCTACAATAAGGAAGATTATTAAGTCTTAATTCTATCTTAAATAATGCTTGATGGTGTATGGCTTGCAATTTTAGCAATAATTGTTTTTTTATTAATGTTTTATTTTATGTTTAATAAAAATAAGATTAATAGACCAATTATTAAAATTGGAACTGTCTGGAAATGGGTAATAGGTTTCGGAATTTATGCATTAATTTCCTTTTTATTTGGTCTTATGGTTTATGACGGCTCTTCTGGAGAAGGTGGACCACTATATGTATTATGGTTGCCTCCTTTTTGGCCATTAATACCATTTACTATTTTTTCTTCAATGATAGTCGCTTCACTAAATTTACACTCGTATTTACCACCAGATGCTTCTGATCTTATAGCTCTTTTTCTTAATATAATTTGGTCTGCGTTAATAGGATTTTTAATTGGTAAATTAATAGTTAAAGTAAGGAGAAAAAATAATGAAAAATAACCTAATTTGGATTTTACTTGGATCAGTGATTTTTGGTTTAGCTGGTTTCTTAGTTTCAAGTAACCCTCTTGTTTACTTCTTAACTTTTCTTCCGGGAGCTCTTCTAGCATCTTCATTTTATGGTGGAGAAATTCCATTTATTACTTATGGAGCATTAATTAGCGGTTTAATCTTTTGGGCAATTATCTCTTGGATAATATACTTTTCATTAAATAAATTTAGATCTAATTTAGATTACGCAATGCTTTCCTTAATTTTTGTAATATTTTGGCCAATTGGAGTTGCTATGGGAATTAATTTCTCGCAGTTTGCTTATTGGACAGATAATATTTCATATGTGCTTATGGGAATACCTCTAATTTCAGCAGTTGCTATTTTATTAGGTTTATGGAGAAAATTTAGAAAATGAAAAATAAAATAACTTGGATATTTGGCTCTATTTTTGGACTTTATGCTTTATCTTATGTTTTGGCAGGCTATTATGGAGTAATCCATTACGGAAATTACTATGAACTATTAAATAAACCAATTTTCTTTCTGGTTAGTATTTCTTTTTATGTTATAGCTGTTCCTTTTTATTTTTCAGGTTTAATTCCTGGAGATGGTTCTGGACCTATAGATCGTTTTTGGATTGAAGGGGTTATTCTTCCAATTCTTATTATAACAATATGGACTTTGTTCGGAATGGTCATCGGCTGGTTAATTCAAAAGAGACAAGAGAAATAGAATAGTTCCCATCAGGATGCGCGGAATGTATTGAACCCGGCCCGCGCATATGGAACTTTTGTCTAATTTCGTGAGCATTTAAGATTTGAGCCGGATCATATAAATGTTTAAATATCATGTTTGCAGTTTTTTATAATGGTCAAAAAAGTTAATGTTTTACCAAATTCTACTGATTCTACTCTTGAAACTCTTGCCGAGTTAAGTGTTTTAATGCTTGGAAATGTAAGTCTTGATAACCCCCGTAGTAGAGGGTTTAAGGTTTTAGTTGTCGATTCAACAGCTAAAGGTTCTGTAATGGGTGGTTGTTATGCAGGTCACGATGGGCGCGCTTATGTAAGTAGGAAAAACATATTTGTTCCTTCACACCAAGTTGACGACCCATTACTAATATTTTATACAGGATTTGTTAATTCCCTTACTTGGAGAAAAGATAAGGTTGTTGTCCCTGTAAGAGAAGAGGCTTATGACTTAATTAGAGATTTAAGTGAAAGAAAAGGTTATGAACTTAGAGAACTCCGTAGTTTAGATGAGCTATCAGGGTTTAGGTCCTCTGACGGCCGTACAATGATGCATAATTATAAGAACCCTATGGAGCTTTTAGGATTATAGCTCTAAATTATTAATTTATCTTATCTCGACAATGCTTATAAATCCCAAGCATTTTTGTTGTTTGTTAAATTAGTGAACACAAATGCTCATCAGATTAGACAAAACTTGCTAGTGCACGGCCCACAATCCCAATATTTATATACTAACTATAGTGCCTATATAACATGGAAAAGACAACTATCCAAATAAGCAACAGAACTCTTGAAAGATTGAAAATGCTAAAAGTTGTTGAGAAACAATCTTATGATGATATACTGAATAGTTTAATTGATAATCAAGATGAATATTCTCTTAGCGCTGATGAAATAGATGAAATTAAAATTGGATTAGATGATATTAAAGCAGGAAGAGTAAAATCTATTGAACAAGTTGCTAGAGAGCTGGGAATAGCATTAAAGTAAAATGTATTCTATTGAGATTACTGCAAATGCTGAAAAATTCTTAAAGAAACTTGAGAATAAAGATGCTGAACTGATTTTAAGAAAGATCTATGAATTACGCGAAAATCCTTTTAGATTTCTAAAGAGGTTACAAGGAGAGAAACTTTGGAGACTAAGAATTGCCGATTTTAGAGCTATACTTGATGTAGTAGTTTCTGGAAATAAAATAGTTGTAGTAAGAATTGGACGTAGAAAGAACGTTTATGATTAATCCCGTATCAATCTAAAATGGCTGAAGAACCATGAGTGCGGCCCGCGCATATTTATATAAAATCTCAACATATCTAAATTTATGAAAAATATATCTTCGGGCACAATCCATAAAATGCCTTCAGATCTAAAGAAAGTTCTTTTAGAACATCAAGAAGCTTTAGATCAATGGGAAAGTCTTACGCCTCTTGCTAGAAATGAATTTATCTGCTGGATAGAAGATGCTAAGAAAAATGAGACTAGGATAGAAAGGATTGGTAGGACACTTAATGACTTGATTAATGGCAAACGCAGACCTTGCTGTTGGATTGGATGTATTCATAGAACTGACAAAGCAATAAGCCCTTCAATTAAAGGTATACTTGCTAGAAGAACCAAGAAAAAATAAGCTTAACTTAGAAAAATCTAAAACCAAATTATTCAAGCAGATTTTCTATCTTTAGAATAATTGAAATAAGTTTGAACCCTGTCATAATCTGCAAGTTGATGGTCCACTAATCTTGGTTGATAAGATGGGCTAGAGTAAGGGTTTAACCCCATAGTCAT
Source organism: Candidatus Woesearchaeota archaeon (assembly GCA_964408235.1). Classification (GTDB taxonomy): domain Archaea; phylum Nanobdellota; class Nanobdellia; order Pacearchaeales; family GW2011-AR1; genus SICU01. Next base: position 141,211 of record CAYOYN010000001.1, read on the forward strand.
ATCCTTATCTGCAACTTTTTCAAGAGCAAGTTTATCCCTTTTTGCAGCTTCAAATTCCAAAGTCCTTTCAAGAAGAACTCTTATTAAATCTACATTCATAACTTTAACTCTAAAGTAACAGTATTTAAGGCTTTTGAAAAAAACTAAATAAGATTATGTAGTTACTATATAATAATTACAATAAGTAAGATTTAAATACCTATATGAAACTACTTATAAGTGAACAAAATGGCAAACAAAATAATATGGTTATTGTTAGGACTAGAACTATGCTTAGTCTTTAGCCTAGGCTTTATTTCAGGAATTATATCAACAGATGAAGAAGTTTTAGCAGAATTCCCTCTTTCATCAAATAGTTATGAAGAAGCCTCTCCTTCAGATTATATACAAGAAGATAACATTAAACTTTACAAAGACAGAGTAGTAATCTTAATAGATAACCCCTCAATAAGTAGCTATGCAGATACAAATAGCATGTTACCAGTTCTTGATGCAGGATCAAATGGCATAAAATTTGTTCCTAAAAATGAAAAAGAAATTAAAGTTGGAGACATAATTTCATTCAGATTAGAAAACAAGATAATCGTTCATAGAGTCGTATTCATTGGGCAAGATGAAATTGGAACTTACTTTATCACTAAAGGGGATAATAACAAATATGCAGATGAAAAAATCAGGTTTTCAGATATAGTCTCAAAAACTATAGCCATTGTCTATTAATCTGGTATGCAATAGCATAGGTAAGAGCAAAAAGATGTTTTTTAACTCATTACTGATCAAACGTTTCTATATGGATAAGCTGATTACCTGTAACTTTGGACAGAGACTTAATTTCATCAAGCTTAAATAATAAAAGCTATTAATTAATCTATGAACTTAAAAGAGAAGTTGAAAGTCCTAGATCCAAAAGTAAAGAGTAACTTATCAATAATTCTTAGACAACTAGAAAGCAATATAGATTTATTGTATGAATTAGCTACAATAGATGAAAAAACAGGAGTATATAACAATAAATTTTTCAAGACAATTTCAGAAATGGAACTAGATAAAGCAAAAAGAGAAATAGGGCCATTAAGTTTAATGATTTTAGATTTGGATAATTTCAAGAAATTAAACGATACATATGGACACCTAATTGGAGATGATATTCTAAAGAGACTAGCTTTAGTATTAAAGAACAACATTAGAAAGTATGATATCGTTTCAAGATTTGGTGGAGAAGAATTTGTTATATTACTACCAAATACTCAAATAAAAAGAGCTAAATTGGTTTGTGAAAGAATAAGGAGAGAAGTTCAAAACGACAGAGAGTTAAAAAAATATTCTGTAACATTTTCAGGAGGCCTAACTGAATATAAAAAAGGAGATAGTGTTAAAAAAATGCAATTAAGAGCTGATAAAGCAGTATATCAAGCAAAAAAGAAAGGCAAAAATAGAATAGAATTACTCTAATTACTAATAAAACTAAATATTTCTTTGTTTACCTTATCAGAGTACTTCCCAAGTAAAGCCACATGATTAGATTCAGGAACTTCATATTCCTTATTATTTTTAGAAGAAAGATTATCTAAAATAAACTTGTGGCTTTCTTCAGAAACAACCGAATCATTTTTTACATGAACAACTAAAACAGGTTTAACAACACTAGAAACATAGCTCTTTGATAATTCCATTACCTTGAACATTTCATAAGCTGCCTTTAGAGGAATTACCTTATATGAACCATTATGTGTATCTATGAAGTCTCTTACTCTCTTAGGTTTTTTCTGAAACAGCTTTACCCTTCTGAGAAATGGAAATATAAAATATTTATTCAAATTATGTCTTCTAAAAAATATTGGGGTTCCTAAAGTAATAACTCCTTTAATTTTACTAGAATGATTCGAAGATAATAATGCAAGGTTTCCTCCAAAAGAACTTCCAACTAGATATATTTCAGAATAATCTCTTGCAAGAAGATCAATATTTTCTGAGACTGATTCAATCCATTGATAGCTTTTAATCAGAGTCAATCTTTCAGGAGAAGTACCATGTCCAGGGAGCAAAGGAGCATAAGAGCTAATACCTTTTTCATATAAGTAGTCAGCCAAATCTCTAAATTCTCTAGGGCTTGAAGTAAAACCATGAATTAACAAAGCAACTGCATTTCCTTTAGCCTTCTTAAAAAATGGTTTGGCCTCTGGAAAAATTTCAAGAGTTCCAGAATAGCGCCTTTTTATCAAAAAGAATCTAATCCCTGTCAATGCTCTTAAAAAAGCAAATAATCCTATAAGATATTCCCACATAAAACATCAAAATCCAACACCTATTTAAACCCGATTTGCTAAAATAAGATATGAAGAAAGGGATGAAAAAACAAATAAAAAAAGAGATTCCTAGGAAAAAAACTCATCCAAAAATTGTATTTACGGCAATCGCGGCATTGATATTTGTGGTAATGGCATTATTTATGCATTGGATCTTTATTTTACCAGCAGTTCTTCTTTGGTGGATAAATAAAAGAGCTATAAAGAAACACTTCGGAGTTTAATCAGTCCAATCCATCATAAGGATTTGACTTAACATTAGGCATACTAGATCCAGAAGCAGCCAAAACATCATCTATCCTTAATATCATTGTAGCAACTTCAGAAGCGGAAGCAACTGCCTGTAATTTAACTCTTACAGGCTCAACAATCCCTGCAGCTAAGCAGTCTTCAACTTTATTCACAAATAAATTAATTCCATCTCTAGCTGCTCCAGATTCATGCTTTTGCTTAAGTTCAGTCATAATATTCACAGGATCAAGTCCGGCATTTTCAGCCAAAGTTTCAGGAATATATTCTAAAGCACTAGCAAACTCATCAATTGCAAGTTGTTCCCTTCCACCAAGAGTACGAGCATATTGCCTTAATCTTTTGGCTAACTCCATCTCGACAGCTCCACCACCAGAAACAACTCTTCCATCTTTAACAGCGCTACTAACATCTCCTAATCCATCTTTAACCGCTCTTTCAACTTCATCTAAAACATGTTCCGTACTACCGCATAATAAAATAGTAACAGCCCTAGGATTCTTACAACCTCTGACATAAGTCATTACTTCATCTCCTTTCTTAACTTGTTCTACAATTGATGCAAAACCCAAATCTTCCTTTTTTATTTCTTGTATACTTGAAATAATTCTTCCAGAAGTAGCACGAGATATTTTCTCAATATCAGATTTAGCAACTCTTCTATAAGCCATTATTCCTGCTTTAGACAAAAAGTACTGGGCAACATCATCTATTCCCTTCTGACAAAATACAACTTTAGCCCCAGAATTAATTATCTTATTAGTCATCTCCCTAAGAGCTAACTCTTCAGATGCAATAAACTGTTGAAGTTGTTCAGGAGTGGATACTGAGATTTTAGTCTCAGTTTCAGGACTTCTTAATTCTAAAGCAAAATCAATAATTAAGATAGAAGCATTTTCAACTCTCTTAGGCATGAATTCATTAGCTGCTTCTTTATCCAATGCTATTCCATGAACTAATTCACTATCTTCTATAGAATTACCTTTTTGCTTAACTATTTTGATAGAATCAAGATCTACATTTTTACCTTCTCCTACTTGTTCGATTGCCGAAACAATTATCTCTGCTAGTTTGTCCCTATTACTTTCAGCGCCCTTTCCAGTCATAGCAGTCATAGCAATTTGTTTCAAAACTTGTTTACTATCTGCAGGAATAGATATTTCATTAAGAATATTTTTAGCTCTTTCAGCCGCCAACTTATATCCTTTTATTATTACAGTAGGATGTATCTTCTTATCCAACAATCTTTCAGCATTTTCAAGTAATTTTCCTGCTAACATTACAACAGTAGTAGTTCCATCTCCAACCTCGCTTTCTTGAGTCTTAGCAATTTCAGCAATCATCTTAGCAGCAGGATGATCTAGTTGAATTTCTTCTAAGATAGTTACTCCATCATTAGTAACTATAATGTTGCCTGCAGAATCCACTAACATTTTATCCATTCCCTTTGGACCCAAAGTAGTCTTAACAATCTCAGCAATTATTTTAGCAGCCAGAATATTATTACGCTGAGCATCTTTTCCAATAGTTCTAGATACATTTTCAGGTAAAATATAGACTGGTTGCTTATCTGCCATATAACCTTCCTTCAAAACTAGATTTTAAAGATTATTATACTCCAGAGAGAAGTAATATTTAAAAATCCCTTAAACTAAACACAAGTATGACCCACAATCAAGATTTTATTTATGCTACAAGAGATTATGCAACAAAACTCCAAGAATGTCTTCAATTAACTGGGAATGACCCCCAAAGAGCATTGAATAGATGTGGAGAAGTTAGATCTCTTCTATCTTCAGATACTAGGCTTAGAGGCCATGGAGAGTTTGCAGGAATGGTTAAAACTCAAGTGGATTTATTAGAAGAACTTGCACGCCAAGGAATGTATTCTCCAGAACATTAACTTCTAATACGAACTTCGAGGTCAAAATTCAATTAGATTTAAAAACCATTAAAATTAAGTCAATTCCCCATGGTTGACTATACAGAAGAATTGAAAAGATTAAGAGAAATGCACTATATTTTTTTAACTAGATATGAAAATTGTAGTTCTCAAAAACCTTCAGAACAAGAAGTAAGAGACGCAAGACAAATTAAAAGAGAAATAGGTAATGTTTGGAACATAGCGATTTCTTCTGATTGCATACATTCAGAAGATGAATTAGTGAACATAGAAGAACATTTTGAAAAATTAGCTACGAAAAGAAAATACGACCTCTAATCAAAAGACATTTAAACCAGTCTTTTTTAGAAAAATCATGGCCCATACAATACTTCCAGCAGAATATAATCCGGAACCATTTCTAAAACCTAGAGATAGAAGACAAACAATATCTTTCTATTTAGAATTTTTAAGATTGGATACTCAAACTCTAGAAGGATTGACTCCTTGGCATACAGAAGTTAGATGTGCAAATACAAGATATTTTTTAAAATTAGAAGGATTAAGACCATCAGATCCAGATACATCTGAGTTATACAATCAATTAGCAAGAATGGAAGCAAGAGGAAAACAGAGATCTGAAAAACTAAGTTAATATTTAAATAATCTAAGAGTTTTAAAAAAATATGAAAAAGGCATTTT
>CAYOYN010000001.1:146449-160391 GCA_964408235.1 Candidatus Woesearchaeota archaeon
TAAGTTAATATTTAAATAATCTAAGAGTTTTAAAAAAATATGAAAAAGGCATTTTGGTGGGGAATTGGAACAATAGTTGCTGTAATTACCTTAGTAATAATCTTATCTTCACCTGGATCAAGTAAATATGAAGATTTTGCTCAATGCATCACCGATTCTGGAACTAAGATGTACGGAGCATATTGGTGCCCTCATTGTCAAGCTCAAAAGAAAATATTTGGCTCAAGCTGGGATAATATAAATTATGTTGAATGTGCAACCCCTGGAAGCAATCAACAAACAACTGCATGTAATGCTGCAGGAATAAAGAGTTACCCAACATGGATATTTGGAGACAATAAACAATTATCTGGAGAACTTTCTCTCCAACAATTAGCAACATTTACAGGTTGCCAATTACCTTCTGAAGAATAAATAACAACTTAAGTTTTATATACCATAATTAAATTAATCTCGTTAAGGGCCCATATTATAGTGGTATTATACGCCCATGGCATGGGTGAGACTCGAGTTCAATTCTCGATGGGTCCATTTTCAAGCCCGTGTATAAACAAAACCCCATAAAGGACTCGAACCCTTACTAGCCTGCCTCAAACAAACAGGCCTTCTAACAACTAATTTTTTATCATAGTATAATGAAGCAACAATGCTCCTAAATGAATCTATATCCGGACAAATACGCATAGAAATACATTGATTTCTCCAATCTACCTCGGTAAGAAAATCTCCATCGGAAGGCAATAATTCGTAAACTCTTCTTTCTCTTCCAAGAGCAACCATACAATCAAAGAAAAATCAAGATATTTAAATTAATTCTCGCTAGTTTCAGCAGCAAAATGTGTCCTATTTGATAGAACATGTTCTCTCTTGCCATCATGTTCAAATGAAGCAGTAGCGGCCGCAAGTTCAAAGCTTCCAACAATGTTTATCTTTGAATAGATTACGTAAGAAAATACTCTTTCTTCTCCAGCATTCATCTGAGGAATATCCCATTCTATTTTTCTTGCATGTTCATCAATTCTATGTGGAGGAATTCCAAACTTATTGAAAAGTTTTGCATGTCCTGGGATTCTATCGGAAATTATAATATTTTTGACATTGCCTCTTGATTTGACTCTCAAGTTGACTTTAAGAGCAAGTTCTCCACCTTTAGTTCTCACAAGTGCAACACCCTTATGAACTGAAAGCTTCTTTGTAGCAACAAACTTTGCAAAGAAACCAACAATTACAACTAACAAAATGATTATGAAGGGGAAGGTGTAATTAGTCGTTACATTTACAGTGTAAGACTCTCCAACCCCTATCTCCTCTTCCCAGGTATAATCGACAAATATCCCGCTTCTCACTGAAGTCGCAGGCCTATCGGAATATACAGTAAATAATCTAGTCAAAATATTTTTACGAACTTGAATGGATGCAACAGCAGGAACGTTTCCTTCATTTGACTTAGTGATGTTTGTTTTTTTAACAATAAAACCTCTTGTAGATTCATAAACAGATATTCCTGAAGCTTCAAGATACCTAACAGGTAAAGTAATTGAAGATTTTATATCATTAAGCTCATAAAGAATTTCAGCCTCATAATCTCCAGCAGAAATTTTCTCCTCAAGAATTATTGGTATAGAAAAGACCTTACTTTCTTTTTTATTCAAATCAAATGTTTCAGAAAATTCAAAGAAATTAGATTTTGCAACTATCTTAAGTCCAGGAATAAAAACGTCTTCTTTGTTTTTAATAATCATTTCAACTTCTGATTTGTTAAGGGGGATATCTTCTATAGATACCATAACTGCATCCTTAACATCAAATAATCTAATGGCTAAAGCTTCTTTGAAGAAACCAGTATTATCTCCTTTTATTTGGTACTCGAAAGCATAAATTCCCCTTTTATCTCTTAAAATATTTTCAAATGGGGCGGCAGTAACTTCCAGAGTAATTGTCTCCCCACTAGCAATCCTAAATTTTTCTTTAGGATACATTGAAACACTCACAAGCGAGTAAATCTGGAAATAATCCGTATCTCCATTATTAGTAATCTGCATTTTAAAAGTAGCATTAGACTTATCTAATTCGGTAATTATTATATCACTTTTTTCTAAAATATCTACGCTAAGATCTGCAGAACTAACAAACGAAGCAAGTAAAACAACCATCACCACAAAAATCTTTAAGTTCATCAACACGTTGATAGTTTTTTCTATTTAAAGATTATTGCACATCAACTACTTCTTTCCAGTTAACTCAAATAAGGCTTTCATCTCTTCCTTAAATCCTTGAACTACGCTTTCAACTCTATCTTTCATCTGCTCAGTTCTTGAAGGAATCACAAATTTGTTATAAAGTTCCTTGAAAAACTTAGTAGTTGGAGACTTATTCCACTCATTTTTGTAATCTTTAACTAAAGTACCCTTAATATCTATACTTATTCCCATAAATTTATTCATTTTCTTCTTTTTACCATCTATCTCAACTTCTACATCTTCTAGACCAAGAACCCTCCATTTAAGGTTCAATTCTATCTTAAAATAATCAGTAATCTGCTTACTGGCAGCCCAAGAAACTTCTATATCTTTAGAACTACCCTTAACTTTCTCAGAATATTGCTCTTCAACGATACCATAACCTTCCTGTTTAAGCCAATCATGAGCATATGAGTAAGCATCACCAAACTTACCATATCCAGAATAACTTATCTTTTCTTTTAGAATTACGTCCTTTTCAGCCATGCTCTTTCCCTATGAAGATATAAACTTTATATATAAACTTTGCTCAGTTCCCATAATGAAACAAATAATTATCATAGAACATTTAGAGCCAGAATTATGGCCTTGGTGCATAATAGAATATGAGAGCATATCTAAAATGTTTAGTAAATCAGAAATATGGTTTACTAATATCAAGAAAGACGGTCAAAAACTGAATAACCTAGGAAAAGTGTTTAAAAAATCAGTCTTGGATATGAAATTAGAGGATGCCTGCGTACTTGATCCTGATGCTAAAAAGACAATAGATCACGAAGATTCAAAGAAATTTAAATATTTTATAATTGGGGGAATTTTAGGAGACTACCCTCCAAAAAAAAGAACTAAAGTAGAATTAACAAAAAAACTAAGCAATGCAGAAGCAAGAAATATGGGTAAGAAACAGTTCAGTACAGATAATGCAGTTTACGTCCTAAAAAATATATTGGAGGGTGGCTCTATGAAAGATATGAGTTTTCAAAATAAACTAACTGTTAAAATAAATAACATAGAGTCCATAGAACTACCTTATTATTATCCTTTAGTAGATGGAAAACCGAGAATCAGTGAGAAACTTCTTAGCTATCTGAAGAAAAAGAATGATTTTTAATAACAATTTTTACAAACAAAACTTCTTCCGCTTGAATCTGCAATCATAAAACGTTTATTCTTGAATTGCTTACATCTTACACAAGTTCTACCACATTGTTTACATATCCTTCTCTTAGTTACAGCACATTGATGCCTGAGGCAAGTCTCACATGAAATTTCATTACAATCTTCACACCTAGTTCCACAATTTCTACAAACAAGATGGTTCCCATTACATAAAATTATTTCACTCAATGAACTTTTACACAAATCGCAAGTAGGAAGCTCGACTTTATTTTTTAAAGGATCAAATTTTATAACTGTTAATCTAGTTACCCCTGCATTGGATTTAAAGAAAGCTTCAATAGAATAAATCGGATAATCTATAATTGTGGTGTTAATTAGCTTGGTATTTAGTCTTAAAGCGTGTTTCTTCTGTTCATTTTGAATAAACAACTCTTTTTCATTAGCAAACTGAATCTTCTGCCTTTCAAGTTCAATTGGATCTTTAGACTTTAAAGCACCTGAATTAATCCTTGCAATTTGTTCATCAGTCTCCTTAATTTGCTGTTCGTAGTAAGAATTAATCCTAGATATTTCTTTTGAAAGACTAGAATCTAATGTCGAAGCTATCGAAGATGTTTTCTCATTTACTGAGTCTTTAATGTGATCCTTAGCAGTAGAATAATAATCTCTTAATTCAGTAATATCTATATCTTTCTTATTTGTATTAGAAACTATAAATTTGCTTAAATCAGGGTCTACAATAAGACCCTCATCAACAAAGACCTCGTTTATCAATTTCTCTTCTTCATTAAGATATTTGTAAGTAGTCTGAAATGTAAACTTAAACATAAAATTATGAACTGTATCTGCAGTAGCTTTAACAACAGAACAATTATGTAATTTCAGATTTTCTTTAATAAAAGAGTCTACATTTAATTTATAATTTAATGAGGTTAAAACGGCGTCCCCCGAATTATCTAAATATGCTTTCATCATTTTTAGCAAATAACTTTCAGGAGCAACTAATTCTCCAGTTGATGCAAAAGCCTTATCAAAAACTATTCTGTATGGTTCATTCTTCCCGTAAAACTTCTGAAATTTAGCAGGTACTTCGCTAACTTCAAGATAATCCGTATTTTCATTAACCTTGGCCCCTAATTCTTTAAAGAATTGTATACTAAATTGTCTTAGTTGTTCCATCTAAGGCCTCCGCGCTAGCTTTTTTAGAATCTTCGTAATCATCTATTCCTTTTTGAATAATTTTACTTATTTCATCAACATCTTTAGCAAAAATATCTAAATTGTTCTTAGAATCTAAAAATGAATTCATTAACATTTCTTCAATTTTAGCAAGACCTGCTCTTCCCTCACCGTCAAGACCTAAATTAAACAAAATAGTCGGCAATTCGCCTATAACAAGCCCTATACAACACATCTTATTGATTATAAGATCAACAACATGTTCTTCCATTGTATCCTTTGTAGCCAAGCTGTAAATCTGCATATCCCTTTGCTGACCTATTCGATCAAGTCTTCCAATTCTCTGTTCCACAGACATAGGGTTCCAAGGTAAGTCATAATTTATCAAAACATTACAAAATTGGAAATTTAGACCCTCTGCGCCAGTATCAGTACTTATCATGAGTTGAGCGTCTTTCTTGAACTGTGCAATTTTTTCAGTCTTTTCTTCACGAGTCAATCCCCCTATAAACTCCACTATTTTAAGGTTATAAGGCTCTAGCTTCTCTATTATATATTTCAAAGTGGTAGGATGTCTTGTATAGAGCAATATCTTTGCATCTTTATCCTGTTTAAGGACCTTATCTATTATTTCAACAAGTTTCTCTATTTTAGAGTCCTTCTTTAGTTTAGAATAAGCATCTATGATGTCTTGAGCAATCTGCCTAGTTTCAGGATGATATTTCTCGCTTTCAACAATTCGAGAAAGAGATTCTATAGCAGACCTAGATGAACTAGTAACTTTAGGCAATATAGCATAAAGTATAAGCTTCCCCCTTAACTCATCCCCAGTTGCAGAGAAATATTTTGTTTTTAACAAGTCACAAATAGAATCATATATTTTCTTTTCCTCACTTGTAAGATGAACTACTTCAATTTTAGGAATTCTTTTCATATAATTTATTCCAGTTTCTTCCCTTTTTCTTCTAAGCATAACTTCTTGCAATCTTCTCCTCAATTCAAGAGGATTTAGAGGCTTACGTTTGTTTCCGCGAAATAAGAATTTCTGTCTAAATTCCTGAATTGTTCCTAAGTGTCCACGCCTAAGCAAATGAAGTAAATTATAAAGTTCAATTAAATCATTTTGAAACGGAGTAGCGGTCAATAAAAGAAAACGTTTTTTCTGCATTCGATCAACAAATCTCCATCTAGTAGTATTCCTTTGTTTCAATTTATGGGCTTCATCCACTATAAGCAAATCCCAAGCAATTTCATGAGCCCTAGAATGTCTAAACTTTCCTGCTTCCTTATCAAATATTTTTACTTTATCGATAGAAGCAATCGCTAAATCTGCTGTATCCCAGTCTTTTTCAGTTTCAATTATCTTAAATTCCATGTTAAATTTCTCCCTTAATTCAGCCACCCATTGATCCACTAGAGAAGGAGGAGTCAAAATCAAAATCTTTGAAACAAACCCCCTCGTAAGGCATTCCTTAATCACAAAACCTGTAGTAATTGTCTTTCCAAGCCCTACTTCATCTGCCAAGAGTGCAGACCCATTCATTTCACGTAAGATGTGTAAAGCTCCTTCAGTTTGATGAGGTAACTTGTAAGTCAAGTTATCTTTAACTAAATCGTAACATGCAAGAGCATTAAGCTCAGTATTTTTTTCAATTTTAATAGCTTCTACCTTAAGTTTAGCAACGTCTGCGCTTCCAAACTTCTTTTGTTCAACTTTCTCAAGAACATCTAAATCATCATCAGAAAAACTTTCGTCAATTATAATGGCCATTATACATACACCTCAGAACATAATTTCAGAAGATACAGTTTTTAAGAATAATTATACTAACAGATTACTTTTTCGCACCAATAACTTTCTTACCGTGCATATAAGGCAATAAAGCCTTAGGAATTTCAACACTACCGTCTTTCTGCTGATAATTCTCTAATATAGCAACCATTGCCCTAGAAGTAGCAATAGCAGTATTATTCAATGTATGTGGAACATATTTATCCTTATTTCCAGGGTCAACTCTAATCTTTAGTTTCCTAGCTTGAGCATCGGTCAAGTTTGAACATGAACCAACTTCAAAATAACTCTTCTTTCTAGGTGACCACGCTTCAATATCTACCTGAACATGTTTCAAGTCTCCTAAATCTCCAGAACATATTCCAAGTATCCTAATAGGGATGTCTAAATCTCTAAATATTTCAACAGTAACTCCTTGTAATTCCTCGAAAAATTTCATAGAATCTTCTGGCTTACAAATAACAACCATTTCAACCTTATTGAATTGATGGCTCCTATACAATCCTTTTTCATCAATACCGTGCGAACCTATCTCTTTTCTAAAACACATAGAATAAGAAGTAAACTTCATAGGTAACTGTTTCTCAGGTAAAATTGTATCAATATACCTTCCAATTAAAGAGTGCTCACTAGTTCCTATTAAATACAAATCTTCTTCGTCAATCTTATAGATTTGATTTTTCATATCTTCTAAAGCAGTAACATTATTCATTACAGAAGACCTGAGCATCAAAGGAGTTTCAACATAAGTAAAACCTTTTGAAACAAGTTTATCAATAGCAAACCTGATTAAAGCCTGATTAAGCAAAGCTAAATCTCCTTGTAAATAATAAAAACCATTTCCACTTGTCCTAGCAGATGCATCGAAATCAGCAACATTTAATTTTTCAGCAATTTCAGAGTGACTTTTAACCTCAAAACTAAAATCTTTAGGTTTTCCAATTTTACGCATAGTCACGTTTTCAGAATCGTCTTTTCCTAAAGCTACAGATTCATGCATCATATTAGGAATTTTAGCAAGTGTTTCTGAAATTTCTTCTTCAAGAGAATACATTTTTTTCTCTAAACCTTCAATTTTAGTAGGAATTTCTCCTGCTTCTTTCAGTAATTTTTTAGCATCCTTTCCAGCTTTTTTAGCATCTGCAATTTCTTTAGAAATCTTATTTCTTTCAGCCCTTAAGTTATCAACTTCTCCTTTGAGTTCACGCCATTTCTTATCTTTCTCAAGAGCAAGATCAACCAATTTTAATCTATCAGTTTTAAACTTCTTTTTAATATTCTCTTTAACTTTATCCGGATTCTCCCTCAAAAATTTAATATCGAACATGTTTAGTTTAATTTTATAGAATATTTAAAGTTAATTTAATATCTTCTTCCGCCAAATCTACTTCCACCTCTAGAGTCCCTAGAGTCTCTTCTATCTCCACCTCTGGAATCTCCTCTTCCAAATCTAGATCCTCCACCCCTACTATCTCCATGGTCTCGTCTTCCTCCAAATCCGCGACCGCGGCCTCCAAAGGTAAGCCTTCCCCTATTATCCCTATCAGCAGGCCTTTCTGTGAACCTAACAGCCACAGGTTGAACTTCAGGCATTGCTTCTTGTTTGATAGTTATTGCAGGATCTCTCAATACATTTCTAAAATTATCATAATCTCTTTGTGCTACAATTGTAATAGCAATACCGTCTTTTCCAGCTCTAGCAGTACGCCCGATTCTATGAATATAATCTGTACTGGTCTTAGGAACATCAAAATTGTAAACATGCGAAACATTCTTGATATCTAAACCACGAGCAGCAACATCTGTACAAACCAAAATCAAAGCCTTAGAAGAGTGGAATTGCTCCATAATTCTGCTTCTCTTATTTTGTGCAAGGCCACCATGAATTGCAATAGCATCAATATTATTCCTCTGTAAATTGTGAACTACATAATCTGCATTTCTCCTGGTATTAGTAAACACCATAACTAATCCAGGTTTCTCATTCTTAAGTAAATGAACAAGTAAAGAGAATTTCAAATTCGAAGGAGTGTCATAATAAATCTGATGTAGTCTTGTAGGATCTACCTGGTTTTCAGACTCTACATAAACAGGTTCTTTCATATAATGTTTAGCGATTCTTGAGATATCTGAAGAAATTGTAGCTGAGAATAATAGCGTCTGCCTTTCCTTAGGACATTGATCGATTATAGTAACTACATCATCAATGAAACCCATATCAAGCATCCTGTCCGCTTCGTCAAGAACTAAGAACTTAATCTTTCTCAAATCAAGACTGGCATTCCTTAAATGATCAAGTACTCTTCCAGGAGTTCCTACAACAATATCAGCAGTACGCAAAGCATGTTTTTGAGGTTCAATTGAAACCCCTCCATAAATTTCCAAAACTCTAAGACCTACATGTTTAGAGTATCTTGAAAGATTTTTTCCGATTTGTTCTGCAAGTTCTCTTGTTGGAGTTAATATCAAAGCTTGTATTCCATTACCAGAAGAAATTTTTTCAATAATTCCAGCACCAAAAGCAATTGTTTTTCCTGATCCAGTAGCAGAAGACCCAAGTACATCTTTTCCCTCTAAAACTAAAGGAATTGCTTTTGCTTGTACATCAGTTGGACTAGTTATTCCAGCGTCAGCCAGTGCTTTAACTAAACCTGAGCTTAAACCCAAATTATCAAATTCATTCATATAATCATCAATAAAATGCCCTTTTTAAAGAAGAGTGTTAGTTATATAAACAATAAAAAGAACAATAAATCATGAGTGGTGAGATATATAGTGGAACAATCAGAATAGGAGCCGATCTTAAAACCTACGAATTTTCAAATAATAAATGGAAGATTTCTAATAAAGAATTCCCGCAAGCATTAAAAGTAATATCATTATTCAAAGCACATAACAAATTTCAAGATTTAATAGACCAAAAAAATCCTAAATTTTTAAAGGGTCAATTGTATAGAGGAAAAGTGCAAGGGGCTAGATTAAACATATTACCGGATGGAAAGAAACTAGACAAAGCATACTCATTATTAGCAGAAGACCTAAACATCCACGATGAAGATTCTCATGATCACTGGGATGTAATTTACAAAAATCCCAATGGGAAGTATGCATATTTATACACCCAAGATAAAAAAGAAAAGGCCGTAAAAAACAAATACAAAAAAGTAGAATTATTTGAAAGCCTTTATAATAAAATACAAAAGACTGTAATTCAAAACTTAAGCAATAAAGAAGATATTTACGCACTTCCACTTTACACTTTACTAAAAACCTACATGCGCGTAGGAAACGAAGTTCACTTCAAAGAAACAGGGCACAAAGGATTAACAACTTTAAAGAAAAAAGACATTAAAATAGAAAAGAACAAAGTTCAATTCAATTACATAGCTAAGTCTGGAGTGCCTATGAACATAATAGAAGAATTCCCTAAAGATTATATCAAATTGCTAAAACAAAAAATAGGTCCTAAAAAAAGAGAGGATTTTGTATTTACAAACAGTCAAAATAAGCCCTTAAAAGACACAGACTTCATGAAAGCATTTGAAAAATATTGCGGACAAACTTTCTACCCTCACATAGTAAGATCGTACTATGCTACAAAAAAAGCAAAAGATTTTCTAAAATTACATAAAAACGCTACAAAGGAAGAAGTAAAAAATCTATTTACGGAAATAGCTGAGAAGTTAGGACATAAAAGATTTGATAAAAAATCAGAAGAATGGAAAAATAGCTACACTGTAACCATACACCACTATATACAACCAAATTTAGTAGAAAAGATACAAAATCTAATTAATTAGTTTTTTTCTTCGCAAATTTACTATCTACGGTATATCTATCTGCACCAATAAAGAATAAAGCAAGAGTTGCAAAGGCTAAACCAAAGTCCCTTATTCCTAAAGGAGTAAAACCGATTGAAAAAGCAATTCCAAACAAATGCAAAGACATTACAAGAGCCGCAAATCGAATATATAATCCTACAATTAGAAAGGTGCCCAAAACTATTTCCATAAATCCATTAAATATTACAATATTATTTGCAGAGATACCTGACACATGAAATCTTTCAGGTACAAACCCTGACCAAGCACCAGGATCCATTATTTGCATAATTCCAAAATAAAGGAAGACAAGAGCTAAAGAAACTCTTAAAATAATTTTACCTACTTCATTAGAATGCATTATATTGCCCCCTGAATTTCAAAGTCACCCATAAGAGTCCCAACCCTCATAAGATTTGAAATTTTAGATTTTCCATGTTGTCCTTCAAACGCCTTAGTAAATTCCTCATAAGTTCCACAATAAGGACTTATAGCAGAAGCAGAACCTGGATGTTTAGGCAAAAATGAGGTAACGTCGTAAACCTTACCACCATATGCAACCCAACAATCACTAAGCTTATTGTGTTTTGCTAATGTATCTAGATTAACTTTACCGGTAGTAGTTTCAGAACTTAACGTATTAGTGTTATCGCCTTCGCCATTTTTATCTTCGTTATTATCATCAAACAAATTATGCAACAAACCATCATCATTCTGAGTATCAATTGAATTAGAAACAAAATCTGGAGTAGATAACCTAATGAATGAAGTTAGACCTATACCCAATACGACTATCAAAATCGCTAAAAATGGTCTATTCATAAATAAAAGTAAAAAAATTAATATATAAACTTATTCAAGTAAAAAATCTAATATAATTTCTTCCAAGAACTATACGAAACAAACATTACAGCTAAGGTAATCAAAGGAATAATTGTCATTGCTAGACCCATTCCTGCAAACAAAAATGACATTCCAGCACCAATAATATCAAATGCAAAACCAGCATAAGCCCATTCCTTAATAACATACCACTTTGTTTGTATTAAAGCAACTGAACCAAGGATTTTAGCAATTCCCAAGATAATATTCAAATAAAGAGGATACCCAAGTGCAATCATTACCGAGTTTCCTGCTTCAGAACCAATAAGTCCTCCAATCCCACTAAATAACATAAATGCTGCAAACAATATGGTAGTAATCCAATAAGTTAACTTGATTCCTTTTTTACTCATAACATCTAAATAAAAAAAGGCTTTTTATACTTTATCAAATCTAAAAATTAGTCATCTAAATCTTCAAACTTAACTTTCCACTGATTTTCCCACATCTTTTTCTTTTTAGCACTACACTTAGGACAATACTTCCTAGGAAATCTAGCGTTTGAGGTAGACTCAAATTCTTTCTTACAATCAAAACATTTCTGCTTAGCCATAAGATAATGTGTAATCGGGAGTATATAAACTAATATAACCTAAAAAATTATAAAATAACTAGGTAAATGAGATTTAAATGAAAATAGGATTAGATTTTGATGATGTTACGGCGCACCTTACAGAACCATTACTTGAATTTTATAATAAATTAAAAGATAAAAATCATTCAAAAGACGAAATGAAAGAGTATGATATATGGGTAAATTGGGGCATTACTAAAGAAGAAGGAATGAATTTAATTAACGAATTTCATGAAACTCAAAAAGTAGATACGACTAAGCCTATTGAATATGCTATAGAATCAATTTTCAAAATATTACACAATGGAGACAAGTTGTGGATTATAACTGCTAGACATCCTAAATTCAAAAAGAAAGTTGAAGATTGGATTTCACACCATATAGAAAATAAAAGAATAGAAGTAATTACAACTAGAGATTTCAGAGTAGGAGAACATGTAAAAAAATATCAAATTTGTAAAGAACTAGAAATAGATATAATGATAGAAGACTCCGGAGAAAATGCATTGGAATGTGCTAAAGCAGGAATAAAAGTAATTTTATTTGACAATCCTTGGAATCAAAATTTTGAACATAAAAATATCACTAGAGTAAATGGATGGAAAGAAGCAATAAAAATTTTACAAAACTAAGAATATCAAATAACCTTATTTTTTATGGTGGTGGTGAACTATGACTTTAGATTTGGTTTCAGGAAGAATTATTCCAAAAACTAAAAATAATAAGCTCAATAATATCAAAGGAATTCCAATAACTGCTCCAATAATAGTTTTAGTAAAAGCAATGCCTATTATAAAACAGACCAAAGCACCCAGTAACCATGAACTCCTCATAAAGTAAAATATATTGTCTCATATTTATAGTTTTTTAATTACGCCCTGACCAGGAATACTTCAACTTGTTAAAGTTGGAGTCACAGAAGTGACTTGTTCACTTCTAGTGCTTCGATTCCTGTCTTTACGCCCTGACCAGGAATCGAACCTGGAGATCCGTAAGGAAACTGGTTTTCGAGACCAGCGCAGTGCCATTGTGCCATCAGGGCCATTGAATAATTACCTAAGAAAAGTATTTTTAATTATTCGTACCTTTTCTTCCAAAATCATCTTCATATCTAATTATATCTTTTTCATCACAAAAACCTAATTGAACTTCAGTAATTCTTAACATTTCATTACCATCATTAACTATTCGATGAATTGTCTTTTTTGGAACATGAATTCTTTGCCCGGGAAATAAAGAAACTTTTTCATTTCCAAGTATAGCAAAACCGTTTCCAGAAACGCAGATCCAATGTTCTTCCCTTAAATCATGAGATTGTAAACTCAATTTCATTCCTGGCTTAACAATTAATTCCTTGATTACAACTTTTTCTTCTCGAATAAAATCAGTATAATGCCCCCAAGGTTTTGAAATGGTCTGAAAACTCATTTTGAGGTTTGACTAGTTTTTCTACAAATAATTACAAAAATAATACTTAGAACAATAAATGGAAGAGTCATTCTAATTATCGTATCTGAAGCGGAATTGGAATTAATATCTGCTTTAAAAAAAATAAATAGAACTGAAAAAATATAAATTAGAGTTACTGACCAACCTTGCCAACTACAAGGATGCCAACAGCTCCAATGCCTTGAATTAAACCAATGTGCCATTTTGTAAATAATATAATAGTTAGACTTTTAAATACATAACTACTACAAGATATATGAATCTCAAAAGAGGAATTCTGATATCTTTAGCGCTTTACGCATCAACAATGGTTGTAGGAATAATCATGACTATCATCGCCAATTTGAATATGCAGTCCACTCAAAATATTCCTACTACATATTGGATAATTACAATCATAACCACAGTTTTGTTAACTTGCTTAGCAAGTATCTGGTACTTCGCTAAAGCAAAAAGAAGTCCGAAAGAAGGCCTTAAACTAGGAGTCACATTCATATTAGTAGGTTTTGTTCTAGACCTTATATTCTTCTTTAGTCAAGAGAATGCTGCTCAAATAATGAAAGATTATTACTCAAGCATTTCATTCTATTTAGTCCTAGCATTAGTTGTTGCAAGTGCCTTCTTTATAGGTTCAAGATCCCATAAACAACAAAAAGAAGAAATCAAGAAAGTAAGTAAGAAAAGAAAGTAAGCAATAACCTTTAAAAGACATAATTCTAGTTTATTTTATCCCTCGATAGCTCAACGGTAGAGCGCGCGGCTGTAGGATAGCGCAGACTTTTCCCTTCCTTGGGAAAACAGTATGAAGCGTGATCGGCATGGTTTCGTATAGAAGCTAGGTTATGTAGAACCCGCGTTACCCAAGTTCGACTCTTGGTCGGGGGAT
>CAYOYN010000002.1:0-112676 GCA_964408235.1 Candidatus Woesearchaeota archaeon
AAAGGTTATACTTTTTCTTTTGTGTTGATTGTTTTAATTATTGTTGTTGCTAGCGGTATTTTTTATTTGACCCACAATAGTACTTTAAACACTTTTTCTTTATCTCCTAAAGATACCGTTTTTAAACAATCTGAAGATTCTCAGCTTCAGTATGGAGATGTTTTGAGCGGAGCTGCTGAGAAATCAAGAAATCAAACTCATTTAGCTTGTATCTACAATAATACTTGCGTAAACACCACTTATAGTAACTTAACTACTACTATTACCAATACTACTTGCTATGGTTATTGCGTTATTGCTCCTGGGCCTGGAGAGACTCCTCCTATGTGTATTACTAATGGAACTGTTTGTGGTAATGTTACAACCACTACTTATTCTACCTGCACTTGGCAATTTGGTCCTGAAATTAGATTAACTAACGATACAGCACTTTCTCATACTCCTACAATATTATTTGATTCCTCAGGAAATGCTCATGTTTTCTGGCTTGAAAATTACCAAAAGATTTATCATATAAAATTAAGCCCTACTGGAAGTACTATTAAGGCTAAGCATTTAATTTATACGATTCCTTCTTTTCCTACTTCGGATCTTCGAATAAAAGCCATCATTGATGAAAATGACTTAATTCATTTAGTAACTTCTAGCAATTACAATACTGGGGTGATAGGAACTGGATCTAGACGTTATTTAACACTAAATACTAAAGGAATTGTGCTTACAAGTTATCCAGTAAATATTCCCTCAACGCCTACTTCCAGAGGATTAATTGATATCTTCTTTGATTATCAAGATAAATTTTATGTAGGAGTATTACAACTTCCCCAATCATCTAACCAGCCTCATTTACCCTTGATCTCAAACATAGGTATTAAAGGAAAAGCAATTTCCTTAGCTTTATTATCTACACCTAATACACTTGTTAATAATGCTTGGGATAATTTTGTTTCTTTAAGAGTTTCCCCTGATCAAAATTACATTGATATTCTTTACCATGCAAGAATAGGCACTATTCCTCATTTACAAACTGCTCGTTTTGATTTGCAAGGTAACTTGTTAAGGTCTCCTACTGCTATAACTTCTAATGTTCCAGGGTCTTATAATGATCCTATCTTTTTAAGAGATTCTTTTGAAAATTTACATGTTCTTTATTGTAACGGAGATTATTTTCCTAATCTCTTTAAAGGTATTTATTATTCTAAATTAGACTCTTCAGGGTCCATCATAACTTCTTTACTTCCTATTCCTTTGATTAATCCTACGGATAACTGTTATGATGGGGATCAAGACGGGGTTATCGATTCCCATGATGTGATTCACTTAGTTTATTCTGATTTTAGGAATAGCGGATCTTTTGAGATTTATTATAAGAAATTGGATAATAATGGAGTTGTTTTATCTGATGCGTCTATTTCAGATCCTGCAAGAAGGGGTCCAGGCGGTCAAGGAGTTGCACCTAGTATGGCAATTAATTCTAACGCCGAATCTGTTGCTATTGCCTGGCAAGATAATGTTCCTAACTCTTCTCCTCCAAACGATGAAATCTATGCTAGATTTTATTCATGCATTTAGGATTTGATGTTTTACACTGATAAAATCTTTATATACTGAATCTGGTCATTTTCTTTGATGGCTAAAGAAAAAGATGATTCTGATGATGGTAAGGAGCCTGGTTTAACGAGTATTCCTGGAATAGGGCCCGGAATTGCTTCTAAATTAGAAGCTGCAGGAGTTTATGATTTAATGGGGCTCGCTGTAATGTCTCCTCCTGCACTTTCTGAATTAGCAGGGGTTGGAGAAGCTGTCGCACGTAAAGCGATTCAAGCTGCTCGTGGGATGATGAAACTTGGATTTATGGATGGAAATGAATTCGATAAAAGAAGGGCCGACGTTCATTACATTACAACAGGGAGTAAAAATTTGGACGGTCTTTTTGGCGGTAAGGGAATTGAGTCAAGGGCTATTACTGAATGTTATGGTGCTTTTGGATCTGGTAAGACTCAGCTCGGTTTAACTTTAACTGTAAATGTTCAGTTGCCTAAAGAGCAGGGGGGTAGCGAAGGGAAAGCAGTTTACATAGATACTGAAGGAACTTTTAGGCCTGACCGAATAAAGCAAATTGCTGAAGGTGTTGGAGCTAACCCTGAAAAAGTTCTAAAAAATATTTTAGTTGCTCGTGCATTTAATTCAGACCACCAGATTTTGCTGTTAGATAAAATTACTGAAATGATTAAGGAAAATAATGAGCCTATAAAGCTTGTAGTTATTGACTCTTTGACTGCTCATTTCAGAGCAGAATTCTCGGGTAGGGGGCAATTAGCAGATAGGCAGCAGAAACTGAATAAATATTTGCATCATTTAATGAAACTAGCTGAGCAACATAATATTGCAATTTATGTCACTAATCAAGTTATGGCTAATCCTGCAATGATGTTTGGAGATCCAACTACTGCGATTGGTGGAAATATTGTTGGTCATGCTTCTACTTACAGGGTTTATCTTAGACGTGGGAAGCAAGGAACTCGTGTTGCTAAAATGATTGACGCTCCAAACTTGCCCGAGAATGAGGCTGCATTTTTCCTTACACCTCATGGTGTTAGGGACGAAGGTATTGAGTAAGCTTTTATAGTCATGCTACTTATTTCTTATTATGGTAAAGAGGACGCACCCCTTAACATTTAGGCATTATTTCTGGGCTATTCTAAGAGTATTTATGGGTTTGATCTTTTTATGGGCTTTTTTTGATAAACTTCTAGGATTAGGTTTTGCGACTTGTAGAGATTCTGCAACTAATGTAGTAAGCTATATGTGTGATAGTGCATGGATCAACGGAGGTTCTCCAACTTACGGGTTTTTGACTTATGGAGTGCATGGACCATTTGCTACTTTTTACAACTCTTTAGCTAGCTTAGTTTTTGTTGAATGGTTTTTCATGCTTGGATTGTTATTTATAGGGCTAACTTTAACATTTGGATTTATGATTCGACTTGGAAGTTTATCTGGGAGTTTAATGTTGCTTTTAATGTATAGTGCTTTATTGCCTCCAGAAAATCATCCTTTCATAGATGATCATCTAATTTATGCATTGATAATGCTTGGATTTGCTTTTGTACATACTTGTAAACATCTTGGAATTGGGATGTGGTGGAGAAGTTTGAATTTTGTAAGAGATAAGTGGATATTACATTAATTATTGTTAAGATTAACGCTCCCACGAGGAGTCGAACCTCGGTCACAGCCTCCGCAAGGCCGTATTCTATCCATTAAACTATGGGAGCTTAAACCTAGCGAAGTTGGACAGCTTTTAAAGTATTTGGTTAGAAGTGTTTATCTAAATCTTTACTATAGGATTGGATTTCTATTGGTTTGAACCATAATGCAATTTCTCTATCTGCGCTTTTTACTGAATCGCTTGCATGAATTAAATTTCTTAGGACTCTGCCCTTGCTATCTGCAATTGCGTATGACTCTATCATTGCATAATCTCCTCTGATTGTTCCAGGTGGTGAAGATTTTGGTTCTGTTGAACCAACCATTTTTCTTACAATTTCGATTGAATGAGGTCCTTCCAAAACTAGGGCAATTACCGGGCCTTCTCTTAAGAATTTCATATTCCAAGATTGTATTTGGTTTCCTAATTCCATAGGCTCTTTGTAAGGGAAAGGTTTGTTATCTTTTTCATATCCAGCTTTAGTTTTTTCGAATACATTCCTTGCCCATTCTTCATCTACAAAATAATGATTTTTTGCTAAATGTTCGTCAGGTAAAATCATTTTCATGGCTATTATTTTAAGGCCGGTTTTTTCAAATCTAGAGATTATTTCTCCAACTAGGCCCCGAGATACAGAGTCATGCTTAAGCAAAATTAGTGTTTTCTCCATTGTTTTGTATTTTGGAGGAAGATGTTTTAAACTTTGTTATTCTTGAATTGTCATGAAGATTTTACAAGAACAAATTAAGGCGAAAGGTTTAGATGGAGCATTATTTGTTACTAATGAATCTTTAAATCCAAATTTATTTTATTTAACAGGTTATATTGGTGCTGGAGTAATGATTATTCGACCGGATGATCGTCCTATATTACACGTCCCTTCTAGAGATCTAACCCAGGCTAAACAAGTTAAAGGTGTGGAAGTCACAAGTGGAAAAAAATTAATTGAAATCTTGGCTGAGAAAAAAATTAAATTTAAAAAATTGGGTATAGATTTCGTTAATATTTCAGCTTTTGATTTTAATGAATTAAAAGAAAAACTTAATTGTGAATTTATTGATATAACTGAAACTATGAATTCTTATAGGGTCGTTAAATCTGATGAAGAAATTAAAAAAATATTGATGGCTTGTAAGATTACAGATAAAATACTTGGTAATTTCATTAAGAATTTTAAGAAATTTAAAACTGAAAAAGATGCGAGTGCTTTTTTAGTTTATGAATCTAATAAGCTTGCTGAAGGGGTTTCCTTCGAACCTATTGTTGCATCTGGAAAAAATGCTGCGATTCCACATCACGTACCATCTGGGATTATGAATAAAGGTTTTTGCGTTATTGATTTTGGAGTAAAATATAAGGGTTACTGTTCTGATGTTACTAGAACTATTTATTTTGGTAAACCTGATAAAAATGAAGAAAAAATATATTATGACTTACTTGAAAATCAGGAAAAGGCGATATCTTTGGTTAAACCAGGTGTTCCTATATCTGATTTATGCGATCATGCTGAGAAAAACTTAAAACAGAAACTGATTCATTCACTCGGGCATGGATTGGGGATTGAAGTTCACGAAATGCCTTATGTTTCGACAAATTCTAAAGATGCTTTAAAAGAAGGGATGGTTATTACTATTGAACCAGGGGAATACGTTGAAGGTAAGTACGGTATTAGAATTGAAGATGATGTTTTAGTAACTGCAAGTGGACAAAAAGTTTTGAGTAAGTTTACTAAGAAATTAATAATTATTAAATAGTTAATTTAATCTTGGCTTTTATGGGAAATAAGGAATCTTTGGACTTTAATTTTATGGAGGCAAATCTTGTAAAAAATACGGATATTTTTAAGAATTGTACTAATATCGTTGTGGGTAAAGGGAATATGAATGCCCCAATTCTTTTTGTTGGAGAAGCTCCTGGAAGAAATGAGGATTTAGAAGGCTTGCCATTTGTTGGAGCGGCAGGTAAGAATTTAGATAAACTTCTCGAAAAAGTCGGGTTGAGTATGAAGGACGTCTACATCGCAAATATTTTGAAGTGTAGGCCACCTGAAAACCGAAATCCTTCTGTTGAAGAGATAAGGGCCCATACTCCTTGGCTTCTAAAACAGATAATGGATATAAAACCTAAAGTTATTTGTTCTCTTGGTAATTATGCTACTAAGTTTTTTCTTGCTGGGACTGATGTAGATAATATGAATTCACAGCCAGGTATTACTTCAGTTCATGGAAAAGTTAGGCATATCGAATTAAATGGTAAGAAGATTAAGTTAATACCACTTTTTCACCCTGCAGCTATTATTTACAATAGAGGGCTATTAACTGAATGGGAAAAAGATATAGAAATTGTTAAAAAAGAGATCGCTCAAGAGACTTTAGTTTGAACTTCGCTGTACTTTCCGTCAAAACCTCCAGCCTTTAGATTTGCATGGCTTTCTTTTACTTTACTTATGGGAAATCTTTGTTCATATTCTTGAATTACCTCATTAATTGCTTTTTTTGAATTGACGTCACATAAGTAAGATATTTTTAGGATAAGGTATAACATATCTCCAATAAAATCTTCGCAAGTTGTTTTGTTATTTTTTATCAATTCTATTTGTTTTTCTATATTCACCCACTTAATTAAATTCCAGAATTCTCCTATTTCCTCATTCATATTTAGAAGAAGATCTTTTATTGAATCGTGTTTAGACCAACCTCTTAGATCGTTGAATTCTTTAATTTTATTTTGCAATTCTTCCATTAAGGAAAATGTAGTGTTTGATATTTAACTATTGTTGTAATCTTTTTCAGAAGCATCTTTCATTTTAATAAACTTGTAATGGGCTTCTTTTGTTTCCTTTCCCTCGTGACTACTATTCAACGTGTAGATTTTTTTTCCTTCTTTTGTATAAAACTTTAGCCTCATTTGATTTCTAATATCGCATGAGCTTTTTTAGCTCTGTCTTTTATTAATTCCAATACTCTTTCTAGTTGAGTATTTGCTGATTTGTATTCTTTTCCTTTTACTTTTATTAAGAAGTTTGATGATCCTAAGTATGAAATTTCAGCTTCTTTTGTTTCTAAAACTTCCTTTATAACTGAAATTCCATTTTCTTTATCTGATTTTAGGGATATCTTTTTTTGTACCTCTTTATCTGATTCTTTTTTTTGGGCTAATATCTCTTTTAATTTTTCTAATTCTTTTGCAGATAAATATTTTTTAAGTAAATCCGGATCTGCTCTTAGGTTTTCTATTATCTCGCTAATATTTTCTTTTTCCTTTACTTTAGCTATTATTTCACTAGCTTTTTCTTGAACTACTGATTTCAATATGCTTGCAAATATTCTCTCTTTTTTGTAGTATTCTAATATTGCATCTCTTTCTTTTGCTGAAACTCTTCTTAAGCTCATTTCTATGTTGCCATCTTTACTTCTTAGAACTTTACAAACTATTTTTTTGCCTATGCTTACAAATTCTCTTATATTTCTTATTCTCCCGGGAGATATTTCTGCTAATATTATATGCCCTTCACAATTATATTCTTCTATATTTACAAAAACTCCTCCTGCATCTATCTTAGTTACGGTGCAAAAAACTACTTCATCTTCTTTTGGATAATTATCTGAAGACATATTTGATTAAGGCTTTAATTTTAGCCTTTCCTCCTTGCGGTTTAAGAAGGAGTTTATTGCATCTAATGCACTTTACTAAGGTAGTTGCTTTTCCATAAGTTGTTTGAGAATTTCCGCATCTTGGACATTTAACTCGTATTAATTTTCCTTTATTCATTTTTGAAGTTGATTTATAGTTAATATAAATATTAATTAGCTATTTTTTTGTTTCTATTTATTCTAGCAGAGTACATTACTGCTTTTCTCATTGCAGTATAATCATGTTTGTGTTTTTCAGAGTGTTTCTTTAAATTTTCTATTTTTTGAACTATGTTCTTTTTCTCTGAATTTGATTCTAATTTATTTTTGCTTAATATTTTTCCTATTTTTGTTCCTAAAAGCTTAGCTTTTGGAATTCCATGTTGGTCTCTTAAGATTAAACCTATTTTTTCAGGAGACTCACCTTGTCTAGCTAGGTCAACTATGATTTTCTCTATTTCTGCTGGCTTTATTTTTGTCCAATCTGCTTTTTCTACCATGAGGGATTTTGGGACATAGGGTTTTTAAAGCTGGTGGTTTGATGATAAATAGGTTTTTGCTCCTTTAAGGAGAACAAAAAAGCCCCGTAGTATAGTGGTCAAGTATTCGGGCCTTTGGCGCCCGAGACCCCGGTTCGAATCCGGGCGGGGCTATTAATCAATAGTTAGCTTTGTAACGTCCTCTGCGTTCTACTTTTTCTAATTGTGCAAGTGTTGGTTTGCTTTTTTTGCTTGATTTATAGCCTTTTAGAATTGAAACAAATGTTTCTTCGTTGATTTTTGGATGTTTAGCTTCCAAGGCTTGTTTTATTAGATGAAGATCTACTGCTTTGTCTTCTATTCTACTTGAATGGAACCCAAGGCCAAAATCTATGAAATAGACTTTGTTTTCTTTTAAAATTAGGTTTGAAGTTGTTAAATCTCCGTGAATAATGTCCGCATCATGGAGTTTTGCTAGTTGTTTTCCTATTTGCTCTCCTACTTTTTTGTAATTGGTTTTTTCAAGATGGTCTGCTAATTTTTCTCCTTCTATATATTCAATTTCTATTTTGGCCTTGAGTTCATCCGAACTAATTACCTTTGGAGTATTGATTATTTTTTGAGCTTTTTCTAAAATTTTACTTTCTGAGCGCGTTCTTAATTTTCTTATTTTTTTATCAAGATCTGGGAATCTATAAGATTTTTCTACTCTATTTTTTGTTATGGTATTTTTTGATTTTGTAATTATTGCCTCTGCTCCCCTGCCTATTACTTTTTCTTTCATAATCTCATGCCTTTTTTTGCAAGTTTCTTTGCCATTTTCATTAATTGTTTTTGGTCTAGTTCTCCCGAATCATTTGATTTACCTGATTGGATCATTTCCTTTAGAACTTTGTACTGTTTTATGAGGTTTCTGATGTCTGTGGTGCTCACTCCAGAACCTTTACTTACTCTTTGAAGACGGGAAGTTTCTTTTTCCATAATTTCTGGGTTTTCTATTTCTTCTTGAGTCATCGAATTAATGGCATGTTTGTATCCTTTCAATTTTGTTTGTTGTTGTTCTAATTTTTCTGTTGAGACCTTCTCTTTTACCTTTCCAAAACCTGGTATGAGTGAAAGCATTTTATCCATTCCCCCTATTGATTCCATTGACTCTAGTTGAGCTTGGACGTCTCTTAGAGTTAACTTTCCTTGTTCTATATTTTTTTGAGTTTTTTTAAGGGCAGATTCATCTGTTACGGTACGTATTTTTTCCATTAAAGTTTCCAAATCTCCCATTCCTAAAAGTCTTGAAAGGAAATTTTCAGGATTGAATGGTTCTAAGTCTGCTGGCTTTTCACCAGTTCCTATGAATACTACAGGAACCTTTGCTTCAAAACATGAAGTTAATGCTCCTCCTGCTTTTGCAGTGGAATCCATTCTAGTTATTATTACTCCGGTGATATCTACTGCAGTTTTGAAGGTTGCTGCTTGTTTTCTTGCTGTTTGGCCAATATCTGCCGGAATCACTAATAAGGTTTCAGTAGGTTTTGCTATTTTTGCAATTGATTTTATTTCTTTTACTAGGTCTTCTTCTAAAGAATCTCTACCTGCCGTGTCTATAAGAACAAGATCATATTTTTCTAAGTCTTTTTCAAATTGTTTCCATATTTTAGAAGGGTTTTTTTCTGTTTGATTAATAAAACATGCAATATTCAATTTATCACATAATTGTTTCAGCTGAATTGACGCTGCAGGCCTATGTACGTCAAGACCTATTGCACAAACCTTGTTCCCTCTTTTAGAATAGTATAGGGCTAATTTTGAGATTGTAGTAGTCTTACCTGCGCCGTATAATCCTAGCATCATGAACTTGCTTTGTTCTTTAGAATCTATTTTTAGCTCTTTTTTTTCGCCAAGTATGTTTTTTAATTCGTCGTGAAGAAGCTTGATAATGTGCTCTTTTTTTTCTATTCCTTTAAGGCGTTCGTCTAACGCAGATTTCTTTATTTTTTGAGTGATCTCTAAAACTAATTGGACATTAACATCTGCTTCAATTAAGGATCTTTGAAGTTCTTTTACTACTTGGTCTACTAAATTTTTATCTAGAAATATAGCGTTTGCTATCTTATCTGTAGCTTTTTTTAAGGCGTTTGATAGTTTGTCTAGCATATATTTTCGAGCTTATTTAGAGTTAATAAGCTTTGGTTTTTAAGAATCCTTATAAAGTGTATTTATCTTCATAGAATATGAAGAAAAGTGTGGTGATTGCATGGGCATTTTTTGTAGTTTTTTCATTATCTTTTTCGATTTTTTTACATGATGATATTTTTAAGGAAATAACTGGTAGGCAAATATTTTTAGATAATGCTTTTGAGCAAAAGCCCGGGGCTTTTAAGCCATCTAATCCATCTAATGTTATATCTTTAAGTCCTTCAGAAAATGGTTGTGAGCTTGAATCTATTTACCTAAGTCATTCTGTTGCAAAGGTTGGGGATACTGTCTCAATTTATGTTGAAGCTTTCGATGGAAAAAATTGCGGGGATGAATCTTTAGAGATTAAAGTTTTTGAGAAAGATATAATTTTTGATGATTTTGTTAAAACTTTAAGTGGAAAATTTTTAAGGAATAAGGTTACCATCGACCTTGTTTTGGACGAGAATTTATCTTCTTTATTTGACGAGTTTTTAGAAGGTAATGATATAGAGCTTTACTTTTCAGTTAAGCATGGAAACAAAGAATTGGTTTTTGATTCGCTTTCTATTTCACAATCTGAAGATATTTTATTGCAACCATCGACTCCTTTATCAGATAACCAGGCTTATATAAAAAATCCTACTTCTCAAACAGTTACTAATCATCTTGCAAGTTTCCCGATAGGATTCTCCCAAGGACAATATAATAATTCTACTATTCAGAATCTTCGCTTACAAGGACTTAAGACTCAAGTTTATCCTACAACTTATTATTCAGATGGAAGCATTAGGACTGCTATTGTTTATTCATTAGTCACGCTAAATCCTGGACAGGAGATTATTTACAATTTAATAGATTCTACTTCAGTTCAAACATATAATCGGCATCCTTCTGTACAGAGCTTTTTTAATCAAGGAGAAATAACTGCGATATCTAGAGATCTAAATGGTAATGCTTACAATGTAACTATTCCTTTATCGTCACTTATACCTATTGTAGATGGTCCAGTTATAAAGAAATATCTTTATACAAAAACCCACTCAAAGCCTGCCGGATCTTCCAACCCTTTGAATTATTTATTCACTTCAGTATTTGTTATTGAAGAAGTTAGTGATCAGCCATATCTTAAGATTCAACATTTAATAACTAATTCTATGAATTTGGATGAAGATGTTCAAAATGGGTTTAATTATGCCGAGGGCCAACTTGGAGATATAAGGTACCGCAACATAGAATTGTATATTAGTTCAAATAATCCTTCTAATCCATCAAATGTTTCTGTATCTCTTTTAGATGGCAATGGTCTTAAGCCTACTTATGTTGCTCCGAAGCCTGATTCCATGTCAAACAGAATATGGATTATGCCTTCTGATGGTGAACAGACGCTATATAACAATTATAACTTTTGGGGGCAGCACTTAAATCTTAATTATAATTACATTGGGGCTGGACAGGGATTTTTAACAGAATTAGTTTTGTGGCTAGATACTTCAAATAATGCTCCTAAGTCTTATGATCCAATATATGAAAGTCCTTTGTTGGCAGGTACATCTCTTGCAAGATGGAATTTAATTCCTGATGGGCCTTTTCCAGATGTACCAAATCCTTTGCTTTTAGGGGAAGGAACTTCTCGTCTTGATTTCAATTATCTTTTAAGTAATGAAATTGGAAATTATGACTCTCAAGTTAATGGTTATTCATACCGTTTTGGTTATGCCGGAATAGGAAAGTTCGATATTGGTAGTGCGGGTGAAAGCGGAGTTAATCATAAAGGTCACAGGGCAGTTATATACTATTTGATGTCTTGTAACAATCGTTGCGATCAGAGATTTTTAAAGACCTTGAGACTTTTTAAGTATGGGGCCATGTATACAGGAGATGTTATTCCAGGTTTTGTTCCTGCAGAACATCCAGAGTCTCAATTGTTTGGATATAGGGTTTCACTTTTTGGAACTTTTAACGGCCAAGCGAGATGTAGCACTCAAGATTGGTTAGGTTTTTGTAATGTTAAGGTTGGAAATAGTCTTCCTGGAACTTCCGGATTTATTACTGGTCCGGGCGAGGGTCATAGGCTTTGGACACATTTCGAAGATTCACACTCTTCTGTAGGAACAGGAATGAATTATTATATGTTGACTGGAGACGTAATGTCTCATTATATTACTGAAGCCGTTTATTCTCATAATATTGCTTTTCTTAATTATGGTTACACTCACGGAACTGGAGGGTATCAGGCTCGTTCTTTTGGAAGGCTTGGACATTCTACTGTTGACTTATATCAAGCTGAGACTGATCCGGTAGAAAGAGCTTATTATGTCACTACTGCAGATAGGATTGCTTCAATGGTTGAAGACCGAAGAGATCAAAGCGCTCCAGGTTCTCGTGGAAACAACCCAATTACAGGAGATCCTTATCCTGTAGGTTTTGTAGATTCTTTCACTGCCGGATCTGGTTATTCTTGTACTAATATGCAAGGCCAAGTTTTAGATAACTGTGAGCAGAGATCTTTTACTTGGCAAGATAGTAAAATTATTGAGGGTTTAACTGAAATGTACCGTTCAATTCCTTTGTCAAATCCTGCTTTTGTTAGAACTCTTGTTCAAAATATGCTTGATACTCAATTTACCTATGGTTTTAAAAATTATGATCAAATAAGATCTGGTTCCCCTGGCCTTATTCCCGGCACATTTATATCAGAAGGAACTGGTTATTTATCAGGAGGCTTAGTTGTCGGACCACCTCCTGGAGGATATTGTAGCCCTCCTAATTGTAACAGTGCTCAAGTTCCTTATTCTCAAGCTCTTACTACAGTATATGGAAATGCTTTTGTAGACTATAATTTCCCTGCTTATTGTCTTGCTTTGAAATATGTTGTAGATCCTTTAAATCCTAAGAAACCTGATTGGGATAGCAAACTCGATAAAGCTTTTACTGCTTACATAAATGTAGTTTCAAATAATGATGCAAGTCAGTTTTCTAACTCCAGAGGATTTAGTGTTCTTGATGGACACTTCCACGATTATATCTGTGCAGCTCATTATGTTTTAGGGGTACCAAATGCTCGTGAATCTGCAACTAGTTTACAGATAGATAATGATGGGGATGGTTTCTCTGAAGCAACTGGAGATTGTAATGATGCGAGCATCAATATTAATCCTGCTGCTGGAGAAACTTGGGAACAGTCTCCTGGAGTTTATGGTTGTGCAGATAATATCGATGCAAATTGTAACGGCCTTGTTGACTGCGATGACCCGCAATGTACTATTAATTATTGGCCTCCTAATAATGACTATTGCAGGTCTCCGGCAAAATTTCATTTAGGGGATGGTCTTGTGCAGAGCCCTAATTTTGAGGGAAGGCAGGAACAATGTGATATGGTTTTGTATTATTCTAACGGTACTCCTCTTACAAACAACGGAAATTCAAATTCATGTTTAGAAGGAAAATGTATTGCTTCTTATACGTACGCAGAAGGCTTAAATGGGTTCTGCGCTTTAGGACTTGGACTTTCACTGACTAGCATAAATCCTGCAGCTGTTTATTCAAATACGCCTACTGTTTTGAGTTTCAACGGATTTAATTTTGATAGTCCTGGAGCAGTTTTACAATCCTGTGCCGAGCTCGGTGTTCCAGCTTCTTGTTCAGATTTACCTTCTGGAAGTTATACTGTTATAAGTTCTAACTTGATACAACGCACTGTTAATTTGGTAGCAGGCACATATGAATTCAGAGTCAGAAATACTGATAACGAGGTTAGCAATGTTAGATCTATAACTGTTATAGATAATGTTATTCCTTCAGCTACCTTGAATTCTCCTCAAAACTCTGCTTTGCTAGTTACTCCAACTAGTGTTCCTTTTAGTGCAAATATTATAGATAATGAGGCAGTTACATCAAGACTTCTTATAAAAAGAGGATCTTCTCCTCAACTTTCTGATCAGGTTTATATGACCTCTAGCACTGCACCTTACACTTTCAATTACAATTGGCAACCTTCTCCTGTGGCGCCAGATTCTAGTACAAAATTATTTGTTAACTTCGATCAAGAAACTAATTTGGTTGATGTTACAGGGCTAAATTCTGTTCCTACAATTAGAGGGGCCAGTTATACTCCTTCTGGAAAATACAATGGGGCTTATGATTTTGAAGGAGACTTCAATAATTTGGAAGATATTAGTTTTGCAAGTTCTTCTCATTTAGCTTTAAATGGTAGGAAAATAAGTGTAGAATTTTGGATATACATGGACTCTCCAACTCAAACTGTTTCTTTCTGTTCGGTCCCAGTTATTGCTAAATGTGCTGGCGGAGGTTGTTGGCTTAGTGGTTACGACTTCAACTTGGTTGCAGATAGTTCAACATGTACTGGAAACCAGAAGCAAACTGTAACTGATAATTCTTGGGGTGTTTTCTTTTTCT
This sequence comes from Candidatus Woesearchaeota archaeon, assembly GCA_964408235.1. GTDB lineage: Archaea > Nanobdellota > Nanobdellia > Pacearchaeales > GW2011-AR1 > SICU01. The sequence goes on from CAYOYN010000002.1 coordinate 13,914, forward strand.
TAAGAGATGGAGTTGCACCTACATTTACAGGTACTGCAATATTGTCTGACAATGTTATTACTCCAGGAACTTGGAATCATGTTGTCGGAACCTATGATGCGGATTCTCCTAACCCTCAAATGAAATTATATATCAATGGGGTTCTAACTGGTTCTACTAATTATAATAAAAATTTAGTTGCTAATTCTGATCCATTATACATAGGTTCTGGTGGTGGAGCAAACGTTGGAAGACTTAATGGTAAAATGGATAATGTAGCTATTTATGACAAGACTTTAACTTCGCAAGAGGTTTTAGATAAATTTAATTTTGTTCCTTCTTTTGAAGAAGGTACTTATTATTGGAGGATTGTTACAAGTGACGCCGGGAACTCTGTTAACTCAGAGGAAAGAACTTTCACAATCTCTAATGGGGTACCAACAATTCCAAATGCCCCTGGAAATTTAGTATCTTCTACTTTGTCTAGCTCTAGCGTAAGCTTGACATGGCAAGATAATAGTGGTAATGAAGATAATTTTATTTTACAGAGAAGAGGATATCCTGGAGGGGTACCTAACCAGTGGATAAATATTACTCTTCCTGCAAATTCTGTTTCTTACACTGATTCTGGTTTAGTTGCAAATAGAACTTATGAATATAGGATTTTTGCTAAAAACATCGCAGGTGAATCTGCGTTTTCTACTACTTCATTTTCTACGACATTTGTTTGTGATAATGGTCAGATGAGAGCTTGTCCAAACCAAAATGGAGTTTGTGCAGGAGCGCAAGAAACTTGTACTAGTGGAAATTGGCCTGGGTGCACAGCTTCTACATATGAATCTAATAATGCTGCCTATAATGCTAATGAAATTGGATTATGTTCTGATGGATTAGACAACGATTGTGATGTTAGCGGAGAATTTGATTATGCTGGAGCAGGATTAGTCAAAGGAGATAATGATTGTTCGGTATCGGTTACAGGAATAAATGCTCCTTCTAGCGCAGGAATTGGAAGTCCATTCACATTGACTTGTACTTCTAATCCTGGAAATGTTAGAAGCGTGCAAGGGTTGGTAAATGGAAACCTTTGTTCTTTTGTAAACTGGCAAGGTAATAATGCTTTGTTTAATTGTGTTAGCTCAACTGTCGGAACACAACAAGTCAATTGCAATGTTAATACTGCTTATTCTTACCAAACAGGAAATAATTTGAATCAGCAAATTACTATCGGAGGAAGTTGTTCCTCTTATAGTTCTAGTTCCTCTTGTGAAGCAGATAATGCATGTGACTGGTGTATTGGATGTTCAGGAACTCAATCTTCTGGTGCGGGAAACAGATGTGTTAGTGCTGGATCTTGTGGGGCTAGCGCTTACCAATGTATAATCAATCAATGTGGAGCTACATGCGATGGAACAGTAAATGGATGTTCTCAATCACAGACATGTAATACTGCTTCTTGCGGTTGTACTGAACAAACTCCTATGTTATCTAATGTTATCTCTTCAGTTGGTTCTTGGAGTTCATCTGGCCTTGTTACTATCAATGGGCAATACTTTGCAAATAACGCTCAAGTATTTGTAAACGGGGTTCAAATATTAGATTCGAGATTGACTAGAGCAGCATCTACAATAACTTTCAATAGAAATGCACAAGAATTTAATGTTGGCCAAAATTCTTTTGTCGTTAGAAATCCATCATCTAATTTGAATTCAACAATTGTTAATTTGAGTTTGACTTCAAATCCTACAATTATTTCTATTGTTCCAAATGTTGTTACAAACAATGTTCTAACTATTGTTAATCTTACCGGAAATGATTTTGACCCTAATTCAAAAGTAATGTTATTCGGAGTTGTGGAAGTTCCTTCTTTCTTAGTCTTATATGTTAACTCTAGTTTGATCCAATTGTCTGCTATTCCAGGGTTAGAGGGCGCAGACTTAGAGGTTTCAGTATTAAATGGGGCTGGAAATGTTCTTTCTAATGCTCTGAATGTTAGAGTAAATTACCCCTTTGATTACGTTCTTAGTTCTTCTGTTTCTGAAGCTTCTTTGATTTCAGGAGGCTCATTATCTGGAACTTTGAAAGTTGAAACATTGCTTTTCATGGAACATGAAACTTTATCTTTTGTAATAAATGATTCTGATGGTTTGAATATTACTCTTTTAGATAATCTTTGTGATATAAACATTTCAACAACTCCTTACCCATCTTGTGAAATTGGATTTATTGTTTCTACAAATGGTGCATCTCCTGGAAACTATGTCTTAGTATTTGGTTCTAATTCATCTGATACTTTTGTTTCTCATGAAGTAAATATTACAGTTACTGTTAATGCCCAATCTGGAACTACTACTTCTGGATCTAGTGGCGGATCTGGATCTTCCGGAGGAAGTTCTGGAGGAAGTTCTGGAGGGGTTAGGCCTCCAGTAGTAACTTACCAATGTGATGATAATTTTGATAATGATGGCGATGGTAAAATAGATTACCTTGATGATTTGGGTTGTTCTTCATTAAATGATAATAGCGAGCTTGACCCTAGTGAAATAGTAGAATCTAACTATACGATTGGAGAGGAAAATCCTCAAAATCTTAATGGATCTGGAGAAGAAGTAGAAATAAGATTGGTTTTCTGGACAGTACTTCTGGTTTTGATTGGGGGAATAGTAACTGTCTTAATTATCTTATCAAGGTATCTTTTGATGAAGCGAAATTTTGCTAGTATTACTTCTACTCCAAATTTTGGAAATTAATCTAATCCCAGGCTTTCTAAAATGTCTTTCTTTTTGAATTGTTTTAAATCTTCATAGTTTTGACCAGTTCCTAGGAAATATATTGGTTTATTGGTGATATGCGAAACAGAAAGAGAGGTTCCACCCTTTTCGTCAATATCTGCTTTGCTTAATATTACTCCATCAATTCCAATCGCATCATTAAATGTTTTTATCTGGTCAAGCATATCATTACCGGCAGTAGACTCTCCGACAAATATTTTTTTATTTGGTTTAATTATTCTAATCAGTTTTTCCATTTGTTTTATTAAATTATCTTTAGTGTACATTCTACCCGCTGTATCTATTAAAAGACATTTTATTTTATTCTTTTCAGCATAGCTTTTTGCTTCGAATGCTACTGATGTAGGGTCTGAAGAATAGTCGCTTTTTATAATTGGAACTCCTATTTTATTAGCATGTATCTCTAATTGTTCTATTGCTGCAGCCCTAAATGTATCCGCAGCAGCTAAGACTACAGAGATATTATTTTTTTTGAGCATACTTGCTATTTTGGCAATGCTTGTCGTTTTGCCTGTTCCGTTTATTCCAAAAAATAATATTGTGTATGTTCCAGAATAATTTTTTATTTCATCAATTAAATTTGGAGAATCTATTAGGATATCTTCTATTGATTTTTTAATAGACTGAATTACTTTGTTTTTTAATTCCTTACTTTTTGTTTCTTGTCCGACTAAATTTTCTATAAGATTACTTTTAATTTTATCTACTACTTCTAAAGCTATATTATTTTCTAAAAGAATTATTTCTAATTCTTCAAATATTTGGTCTACTTGGTCTTTGGTTATTTTTTCGGTAGTGAATTTGCTTACTAGGTTTGAAAGAAAACCCTTTTTTTGTTCTTTGATTTCTGCTTCTATATTTTCTTCCGCTACTTCTGCACTCTTTGATTCAATTTTTTCTCCTTTTTCTTCAGACTTTGTTTCTTCTTCAAATTCTTCAAATCCATCTGCAATTCTTACGGATTTGGTTTTTTTAACTTTCTTTTGTTTGGAATTTTTCTTTTCTTTAGTTTTTGATTTTTTTGAAGTTTTTTCTTCTTTTCCAAAAAATGATTTTAATTTGTCTTTAAACAGCTTAAACATAAGTTTTTAGTGTTGGCAAGGTTTATAAGTTTTTTATATGTCCTATTTATATGAAAGGTGTTTTTGTTATTCTTGATGGTGTTGCGGATGACGCTAACTCTAAATTAAATAATAAAACTCCTTTAGAATTTTCTAAGACTCCGAATCTTGACTTTTTTGCATCCAAATCTGAAATTTTTAATTGCTTTCCAATTGCAGAAGGTATAGCTCCCCAATCTTCAAGCGGGATCGTTTCATTGTTAGGGGGAGATTTTAGGGATTACCCTCGTGGAGTTCTAGAGGCTATTGGTGCAGGAATTAATTTGAATCAAGGGGATTTGGCATTAAGGGTAAACTTTGCAACAATAGATAGTTTGAATAGTTTAAAAATTGTAGATAGAAGGGCAGGTAGAACTTTAACCAATAAGGAGGCTATTAGTCTTACAGAAGAGATTAACTCTAAATTAAAACTTCCTTTTAAGTTTGAACTTGTTCATACCGTGGGGCATAGAGGGGTTTTAATATTTAGAGGGGTTTTTTCAGATAAGATTACTAATGTAGATCCTTCTTATGAGGGCGGGCTATCTCTCGAATCTACTAAGGAATTTGTCGAGTTTTCTAGGCCTATGGATGAATCTAGGAAAAGTATTTTGACTGCAGATTTACTCAATACATTCATTCGTAAAAGTTATGTGATCCTTGAAAATCATCCAATAAATGTTAGTAGAAAAAAGAAGGGTTTTTTTCCGGCTAATTTTATTCTTTGCAGGGATCCTGGTATTGGGCCTGTTAAAACTGGTAGGCTTAAGGGTACCTGGATGGGTTTTGGTTATATGCCTTTAGAGGTTGGAGTTTCTAAGGCATTTGGTATGAGGGTTTACCCCTTTGGTAAGATCCCTATGGAAAAAGAAGATTTTTATGCTCATGCAGAAGAAGTTCTAAGCGTTGCTATAAAAAAATCTCTTGAAATGATAGACTCTCAGAAGGATATTATTGATTATTTTTATATTCATTTTAAAGAGACTGATTTGCCGGGACATGATAACAAACCTATTCAAAAAGTAAAATTTATTGAAATGATTGATAGAGATTTTTTTGGCAAATTAAGAAATATAGATCTGAATTTTAAAATGGTTGTAACCGCAGATCATACAACATCTTGCAAAACAAAGACTCATACTTCAGACCCGGTTCCTGCTCTTTTTTTTAATCCTGACCTTTCTAAGGATTCTAATTTAAGGTTTATTGAAAAGGATTCTTTAAATCAAAAATCTATTAATGGTAGGCAATTACTCTCTAAAACTTTATTGAAATAGGCTTTATTTGTGAATGGATTAGCTATATCTTTATAAAATGTAATTGATGTTTTTTATCATGATCAAATATGAAGAATTGTATGAAATTTTACGAAGAGAAAAAACAAATGAATCTTTACAAAAACTTCCTAATGATTTTATGAAAGACTTCTCGGAATTTATTCACCAGAATAAGAAAGCAATAGCCGAAAAAGGAGACTTTTTTGCAGATGATGTAATGAGGGATAAAAAACAATATGAGAATTCTATGGTAATTTTCAAGGAATTAATGCTTAGGCGTAAAAAGAAACTTCTCAATTTGGTATTCATTGCTAATGAAACTAGTGTAATGAAAAAAGATTTTGAAAATATGCTATCCTTTGAAAAGGATTTATTTGATATTATGATTAGATCTGTTGAGCAAACGGATAAATTAATTTCTATGTTATTGCTTAATGGGCATGCAGAGAGAGATACAATTAATCTCCTTGTAACTGAAGATGTTGAATCTTTTGTCAGTATGGAAGGAGATTTTGTAGGGCCCTTTACTAAAGGCCAAAATGTTTTATTAGATAAGAAAATTGCTGATGTTTTGATTGGAAGTTCTAAGGCTATTAGGGTTTAGTTAGGTTTTTAAACTCAATTTGGGAGAAAGTTCTCCTATGGGTGAATCAAAATATGTTATTGGTGCAGTAGACCCTAGTTGTATAAGGGATGGCCTATTATACTTAGAAGAGGGTCAAGATATAAGATATATTAGTCATTTTGAAGTAAGTTTACCTATGGTCAATAGGTCTCAATTTAATAGGACCAAGGATGGCGAATCTAGAAGGGTAGTAGTAATTAGAGGTTTTGAAGAAATTTCAGATGTTGAACCAAATCCTCAACCAGCAGATCTTCATAGAATTCATAAAACTTATACTCGTGATATATCTAAGGCATTAGTTTTAGACGGATTTCGCGCTCAATATGTGGCTTCTCTTTTAAGCCTTGTTTTAAAAGATAAATCTCCAAGTTTCATAGTTCATGAATTAAATAAAGATCCTCGTGAATCTCGCCAATTAACTTATTTCTAATATTATTCTTTTATCAAATTTACCTTTAGATTTTGCTTTTTTATCTTTGATTTTTATTATTTCTTTTTTGTTAAAACTTTTGAATTTACCTATTGCATCCAGTACTTCTAAGATATCTGCGAATTCTTCTTTTGAATGATTTTCATTGAATTCTTTTACCTCTTCTATGAGTTTTTTGTAAAGTTCTTTTTCATATTCTTTTTGAGATGCTTGATAGAATTTAGGTTTTTCGCCTTTGTTTTTGATTATTTCTGGGATATTGTCTCTTACTAATTTTTTCATTGAATGTTATTTTCAAACTCTATCCATGGAGTTGGAAAAGCCTCTGGAGGGAATCGAACCCCCAACCCTCAGTTTACAAAACTGATGCTCTAACCGTTGAGCTACAGAGGCGTAAACTTTTTAGAAAATGAGCAGTTAAAAGGCTTTTGATTCTTGATTATTCTGTTTGTTCTTTAACTTCTTGAGAATCTTCCTTGCTTTTTTTTGCAGGTCCGATTATTTCAATCCAACGAATTTCACAGAATGCTAGAGGGTAGATTTTTTTCACTCTTAAAGAAATTGCTTTTTGTAATTTGTTGGTCATTATTTCAGAGAATAATTCTCTGGAAGTTTTTATTCTAGCATGACTTTCTAAGAACTTTCTAGTAGTATTCCTTATTTCTTTCCTTACTGTTCTTGAAACGTGGTTTCTTGTAATCATAAATGGTTTAATTATCATTTCTGCGTCTTTGCAAGATGTTTTGAATGAATCTTCTACATAGTCTATTCCACGCCTCATTATTCTTCTAATATAACTAGGCAACAATACTAAACTTATCAATTCAGATTCTGTTTTGCCTTCTTTATGGCTTACTCTGGCTTTGAGTTCAACGTTTTTGCCTTTAAGACTCTTAGTCATATCCAAGGTAATTATTTTATTGTCTAATTCTTCAGCGTTTGCAGCATATAATTTTACTTTTGCAGCAGTAAGTGGTACTGGTACTTCAAAGAATTTTTTCTTTATTAGTTTTTTTTGGGATTGTTGTGTTTCTGCCATTTTATTTAGCTATTTTCTCTCCTATTTGAATACGTGATACTCTTAAGGCTTTCTTTGTTCCTTTTGATTTATTGCATATAGTACATGTGTACAAAACAGGAAGTCTCTTTGTTTGTTTTGTCTTTCTTTTCCAAGATTTTATTGCAGGTTTTGAATATCTTCCTTGGTTACCAAATCCTACCTTTAATCCTCTTGCTTGTATTCTACTTGTTGAACCTCTAGATAGTGGGTGTGCACTTGAACGTGATTTTTGCTTCGCTACGCTAACTTTTTGAGATGTTTGCTTCTTGCAATACGGGCAATATCTGTTTGTTTTTTCTGGTAATTTCATTGTATAGTAAGCAGATTTTATAGCTAACCTCTTGTCGGCTTACTGGACTTGAGGGTAAACGCTAATAATTGTTTGAATTAATGCTTTTTAAAGTTATTTATATGAGCTTTTTCTATAAGGTATATGCGAAAAACAACTCTTTTTGCTTTGCTTGGTGTTTCTTTGTTACCTAGTTCTTCTAATTATTGTCGAGATCCTAATTCAATTTATGAAGAATTTATAGATTATAACTTAGACGGGTATGTTGAAATTTACATAATAAGTACTCCAAAATATCCCGAAAAAACTAGGGTTTTAATTTCAAGAGAGTTTGCAGATTATATTTGCGGAATTTCTAATCAAGGAGAAGATACAATTCGCATTAATTATAATTCTAAGTTTACTTCCGGCTTAGAGCTTGTTAGGCCTCAAATAATGGATAAAAGAACTCAATCTGCCACAAATGAAAGAAATAAGCTTGCTGTTTCAACAAACGGTTTGATAATTACTCGTTAAATTGGTAATATTGTTCTTAGCGCATCTGCAAACGAATTCGGTAATATTGTTTGGCCGTTTGCGTAACGCAACCCAAAATAAGCTATTATAATTAGTATTATTACAATTGTAATATTCTTTTTTCTTGATTTTTTGCTTTTTTCAGCTCTTGCTTGGAAAGAGTATCCACATTTCACACAAAAGGTATCTGTCATATGGAGTTTTGTCCCACATATAGGGCAGAACTTGTGGTCTTTTTCACCATGGCTCTTTTTCTTTCCAAACATAGTTTTCTTAAGGGTTTTTTGTTTAAAAGGTTTGCCACATAACTTTTTATAGGATCGATTAGAATATTTTCTATTCCTCTCTTGTTTTGAGGGATAAGACCCCATAGTCTAATGGTAGAACATGTCTTTGACGTGGACGAGGCCCAAGTTCGATTCTTGGTGGGGTCATTTTGTTTCTAATCTTTTTGTAAGATTTATTCTAGAATTTCTTTCCCTTTCTTTAGGCCTAATTCTTCTTGTAAAACTGATAGTTGATCTCTTAACGCAATTGCAAGTTCGAAATCTAAATTGTCTGCTGCAACTCGCATTTCTTTTTCCAATTGAGGTACCATTTTTTGTTTTTCTGATTTAGGTATATGTTTTGTATCTTTAATTATAATATATGAATCTTCTATTGGTTTCTTAATTGTCTTAGGTATGATTTTATTTTTTTTATTATATTCTAATTGGATCTTTCTTCTTCTATTTGTTTCGATTATTGCATTTTCTATACTTCCTGTTTCTTTATCCGCATAAAGGATTACTTTTGCATTTACATTTCTAGCTGCTCTGCCTATAATCTGAATTAAACTTGGGGTGTCTCTTAGAAAACCTTCTTTATCTGCATCCATAATTGCTACTAGGCCTAATTCTGGAATATCGATTCCTTCTCTAAGTAGGTTGATTCCTACTAATACGTCAAACTTGCCTAATCGAAATTGCCTGATTATCTCACTTCTTTCTAAAGTTTTAATTTCAGAATGCAGGTATCTTGCTTTAATTCCCTTTGAAGCAAAGAACTCGCTCACTTCTTCAGCTATTTTTTTGGTTAGGGCTGTAACTAAAATTCTATCTCCTCTATCTATAGTTAACTTGATTTCTTTTAACAAGTCCTCCATTTGATTTTTAATTGGTCTAATCACTACTTCTGGATCAACTAACCCTGTAGGGCGTATGATTTGTTCAACAACTTGATTTGTATGCGAATCTTCATATTTACCGGGCGTAGCACTAACAAAAATTACTTTTTGTTTTTTGAAATATTCTTCAACTTCTGTTAAACGCAATGGTCTATTGTCTAAAGCACTTGGCAGTCTAAATCCATAGTCTATAAGATTTTGTTTTCTTTGTTTATCTCCTTCATACATTCCCTTAAGTTGAGACATCGTTTGGTGGCTTTCATCAATTACAATTAGAAAATCATCTCCAAAATAATCTAACAAGCAATAAGGGGGTTCGCCTGGTGCTCTTCCATCAAAGTGACGGGAATAATTTTCAATCCCTTTACAGAAACCCATCGTTTGAATTAATTCTAAATCATACTGAGTTCTTTGTTTTAATCTATGGGCTTCTATCATAGGAAGCTTTGGTAGTCTTTCTTCTAATTCTTCTTTAATCGTTTTAACTGCTGTTTCTATAGTAGACTTTGGAGTTACGAAGTGGCGTGCAGGGAAAAGGAAATAATGTTCTAATTTTTGTAGTGTCTTTCCTGTGTTTTTTTCTAAAATTGTAATCCTATCTATTTTATCTCCTTCTAGTTCTATTCTTAAAATATCTTTTTCATAACCCGGGATAATGTCTATTACATCTCCTTTTACTCTAAATCTTCCAGAGATTAGCTCAATATCGTTTCTTTCATAATTTATATCTAATAATTTTGAAATGATCTCTGAGCGCTTCATTTTGCTATCTTTTGCGAGGTCTATTCCCATTCCACTATAGTTTTCCGGATTACCTATTCCATAAATACAAGAAACTGAGGCGACAACAATTACATCTTTTCTACTCATTAAAGATGCTGTTGTGCTCATACGCATTCTTTCAATCATTGGATTAATTTGAGAATCTTTTTCTATGTATTGATCTTTTGCAGGCAAATATGACTCTGGTTGGTAGTAGTCATAAAAAGAAATAAAATATTCCACTCTATTATTTGGAAATAATTCTTTAATTTCATTATACAATTGAGCTGCTAGAGTTTTATTATGGGCTAGAACGAGAGTAGGTTTATTTGCTTGCTCTATGACATTAGCTATTGTGAATGTTTTACCCGAACCTGTGACTCCAAGTAACGTTTGATAATGTTTGCCTTCTTTTAGGCCTTGGACAAGCTTTTTTATTGCTTCTGGTTGTGAACCCGCTGGTTTAAATTTTGAAACTAGTTTAAATTTATCCATGATTAACAAATATCTCCTTTCTTCTTAATAATTGTTGATACTGAATCGCAAATCTATGGGCTTCATCCCTGATTGTTTGTAATAATTGAAGGCCTTTGTGGTCTTTAGGTAACTTGATTGGTTCTCCTGTTGTTTTAGTATATATTTCTTCGAATTGTTTTGCTAATGATATAACTGGTATTTTTAATCTTAGTTTGTTTAAGGATTCTAGGGCTGCGCTTAATTGTCCTTTTCCTCCATCAATGATAATGAGATCAGGGTAAGTCATATGTTCACGGGATAATTTCGCGTATCTTCTATAGATAACTTCTTTCATTGCAGCATAATCATCCCCCCCTGAAGTTGTCCTAATTTTGTATTTTCTGTATGAAGATTTGTCTGGTACCCCCTCTTTGAAACTTACCATTGAAGCTACTGTATTTGTGCCTGTTAGATGAGATATATCAAAACACTCCATTCTTACTGGAAGCTTTGGTAAGTTAAGTGCTTCTTTTAATGCTATGAGTCTAGCTTTTCCAAAGAAGAAAGTGTCGTGCACATTTTTTAGTACTAAGTCCAATAGCTGTTTTTTATCTCCGCTTTTTGGAATGATAATTTGTACTTTTCTTTTTCTTAATTTTGTTAAATATTGTTCTAATGCTGGATCTACCATTTCAGGCATAATTACTTCATCCGGAATTGGAGCTTTATCGTAATAACGTAAAATGAATTCGTTAAGGAAACCTTCCATATATGGCAAAACATATTCTTGCTTTCCTTCTAATATTCCCTTTCTAATTGAGAAAACTAGCAAGTATGCAGTATCTCCTGATACAATATAATTAATTATATTTGCATCAAAAGACTTTGTTAGTTCCATGTACTGCTTTTCTTTCAAACTTTGAAGTGCTTCAATTCTATTTTTTAGAGTTAATGCATATTCGTAAAATGTTTTTTTTGAAGCTTCTCTTAATGAATTTTTGAGTTCTTCTATTAATTGATCTACCTCTCCCTTTAGGATTTTTCTTGCCTGATCTACTCTTTCTAGATATTTTTCTTTGTCAATTAGTTTTTTTGTTCTTGGCGAGGGCTTTTTTGTTAGGATTTTGAAATTTCTACTTAAAACGTCTACAATAAGTTTTCTCATAAATCCGGATACAAATGGTCCGTAATATTCTCCTTTTCCTTGTCTAGACCTTTCAACTTCAATGTATGGTAGATCTCCTTCTGTTACTAAATGTATGTATGCGTATCTTTGTGCGTCTTTTAGATCTAAATTGTAATAAGGATAATGTTTTTTTATCAAATTATTTTCTAGAATTAATGCTTCTACTTCTGTAGTGGTTGAAATAAAATCTAAACTTTCTATGCTTTCTACAAGCATTTGAGTTTTAACGTCTTCGTGATTTTTTGTAAAATAACTCGAAACTCTCTTTCGCAATTGCTTTGCTTTTCCTACATAGATGATGGTTCCATTTTTATCTTTAAACAAATAACATCCAGGGGATAGGGGTAATGAATTTATCCTACTTTTTTCCATCTTTATTTGCTCAATAATGACTTGAGGAACTTAGCGGTATGGCTTTCTTTATTTTTTATTATTTCTTCAGGAGTGCCTTCTGCTATAATTTGACCTCCGCCTTCTCCTCCTTCTGGGCCTAAATCAATAATGTGATCTGCAGATTTAATTACTTCAAGATTATGTTCTATTATTATCATAGTATTTCCTTTGTCTACTAAGCCCTGAAGGACTTCTAGGAGTTTATTCACATCATGAAAATGAAGGCCTGTTGTTGGTTCGTCTAGGAGATAAATTGTATTTCCAGTTCCACGTTTTGCCAATTCGCGAGTAAGTTTAATTCTTTGAGCTTCTCCTCCCGAAAGAGTAGTAGATGATTGGCCAACTTTAATGTATCCTAAACCTACTTCTACTAAGGTAGACAATTTTTTATGAATATTCGGTACGCTCTCAAAAACTGTTAAAGCTTCTTCCACACTCATTTCTAAAATATCTGCAATTGATTTTCCTTTGAATGTTACGCTTAGAGTTTCAGAATTATATCTTTTACCCTTGCACTCTTCACATTGTACATAAACGTCTGGTAAGAAATTCATTTCTATTTTTATTGTTCCATCTCCAAAACACTTTTCGCATCTTCCTCCTTCAACGTTAAATGAAAATCTCCCAGGGCCATAGCCTCTAGACTGTGCTTCACGTGTGGACGCAAACAAATTTCTGATGTCATCAAATACTTTGATATAAGTTGCCGGGTTTGATCTGGGAGTTCGACCAATAGGGCTTTGGTCTATTACTATTACTTTGTCTAGTTTACCCTTTATTTCTAGTGATTTGTATTTGCCCGGATTTATAATTGCGTGTTCAATATTTTTTCTCAAACCTTTGTATATTATTTCTTCTAATAGTGTAGATTTACCTGAACCTGATACTCCCGTTAAACAGGTCATTACTCCTAAAGGTATCTTTACATCAATATTTTTTAGGTTATTTTCACTACATCCAAAGAAAGTCATTGATTTATTCCAATCTCTTCTTTTGGGTGGGACTTTAATATTTAATTTACTTGATAGGTATTTTCCAGTGATTGAATTTTCGTTTTTTATTATTTCTTCAGGAGTGCCTTCTGCTATAATTTGGCCTCCATGAACTCCTGCTCCGGGACCCATATCTATAACATAATCTGCTCTACGGATAGTGTCTTCATCATGTTCGACTACCACTAGTGTATTTCCTAAATCTCTGAGCCTATGAAGCGTTTCAATTAATTTCATATTATCTTTTTGATGAAGGCCTATGCTAGGTTCATCTAAGATATATAGAACCCCCATTAAATTCGAACCAATTTGGGTAGCAAGCCTTATTCTCTGAGCTTCTCCTCCCGAAAGAGTTCCGCTCATCCTAGACAGTGTTAAATAGCCCAAACCTACATCATTAAGAAAGGTAAGTCGAGAGATTATTTCTTTTAATATTAATTTTGCAATTTCTTCTTCTTTTTTAGTTAACTTTAAATTTTGGAAAAAATCAAGACCTTTAGATACGGAAAAATCGGTTAAGTCTATTATGGATTTTGAGTGTACTGTTACTGATAAAATTTTGTCTTTTAGTCTTTTACCTTTACATGTTGGGCAAGATGATGAGCTCATATATTTTTCAAACTCCTGCCTTCTCCAATCAGATTGTGTTGTTTTGTATAGTCTGTCTGATTGATTAATAATTCCTTCCCAACCTTCTGAAAAATTCATTTTTGCACCAGTTGACCATTTTCCAGATAGGGGCGTTGAGGAACCATATAACAGTACGCTAAGCTGTTTTTGGTTTAATTCTTCAATTGGCGTAAATAAATCAAATCCATGTTTTTTTGCTACTACTTGTAATTGTTGACCTCTCCAGCTTAAATCCATTTTTCCATATAATGCGATTGCACCAGTCATGATGCTTTTGCTTTTGTCAGGGATAACTAAATCTGGGTCAAACTCTATTTTGACTCCTAGCCCCTTACAATCATCACACGCTCCAAATGGGCTATTAAATGAAAACATTCTTGGCTGTAATTCTTCAAACGAAATGCCGCACACTGGGCAACTTAATAATGAAGAATATGTGTGTAATTTGTCTTTAGAGTCTAGTACAAAAACTAGGCCTTCTCCTTTCTTAATAGCTCTTTCAATTGCTTCAGTTAATCTGGGTTTGTCTGATGGGTCTACTTTATCAATTACTGCCTCAATATCGTGTTTTTTATACCTTTCAAGTTTTATTTTTTCATCTGTCCTGAATATCTTTCCATTTACTCTAACTTTAGTAAATCCTTCATTAGCTAAGTCTGTAATAACCTTTTCATATGTTCCTTTTTTTTGTCGAATTATTGGCGCTAGGATCGTTATTGTTTCATTATGGTCTTCCATAATCTTCAGGCTCATTTTTTCCGGGGATTGTGCTTCAATTCTAGTTCCATGATCTGGGCAGTGAGGTATCCCTATTCTTGCAAATAGGAGCCTAAAATAATCATAAATTTCAGTAACTGTTCCAACTGTGCTTCTTGGGTTTGAAGATGTGGTTTTTTGTTCAATTGAAATTGCAGGAGATAAGCCATCAATTGAATCTACGTCCGGTTTATTCATTAAACCTAGGAATTGTCTTGCATAAGCACTTAATGATTCAACATACCTTCTTTGACCTTCTGCATAAAGAGTATCAAATGCTAAAGTTGATTTACCAGAACCTGACAACCCTGTTATTACGGTTAGTTTTTCTCTTGGTAGAGTCACATTAATATTTTTGAGGTTATGTTCGCGTGCACCTCTAATGATGATATCTTTCATGAATGGGAGATTAGTGCGCCTCTTAAGAAAAAATGAGGGACTGAATATAGCATTTTATGGATTTTTTAAGCGTTTGCTTTTTGATTTTACTTACTAAGTAAGTTATTAATTAATTAATTAAGTTACTTACTAATAAGGTTTATATACTTGTTTTTTGTATTGTTTCTTGAGGAATTAATGAAGAAATATCTTTTACTTATTGAAGATGAGAAATTGTGGGAAAAATTCAAGAGTAGTATAGATAAGGATATTAATACATCAATTATCGAAATTATAAAGGATAAGGTTAGCAAGGGAGAAAAAAGATGATTAAATTATACAATAAAGGGCAAGTAACTATGTTCGTGATTGTTGCTTTAGTTGTTGTCGCAGTTGTTGGATTATTCTTCGCATTTAAGGGGAACTTATTTGGAGATAATATTCCTGCAAGTCTTGCTCCTGTTTATTCTAGATATAGTGAATGCATATCTCAAGAAGTTTCTAATGGTGTAAAATTAATGCAATCTCAAGGTGGTCGAATAGATATAGGGGAACTATCCTATGCTAGCGATTTTAATCCTTTTTCAACACATTTGAATTTTTTAGGTTTTAAAATTCCTTATTGGTATGGATTATCGGGAAATAATTTAGTTTTAGAAAATATCCCTTCTAAAACTGAAATGGAAAATGAACTTGAATCATTTTTATCTGAAAGAGTTAATGATTGTGATTTTTCAGATTTTTATGCCCAAGGTTTTGTTATAGAAAAGTCTGAGGTAGAATCCTCTGTGAATATAGAAGATAATGTTATTTCAGTTTCTGTTAATGCTCCTTTAACTGTTTCTCTTGAAGATGACACTGCTAGAAAGGTAGTTCATGATGTTTCAATAGATAGTAAATTGGGGATTTTGCACTCGAGTGCTATCTCAATATACAATGCTGAAAGGGAAACTTTGTTTTTAGAAAATTATGCGCTTGATGTTTTACAATCATATGCTCCTGTTGATGGTGTTGAGATACAGTGTGCTCCTAAAATATGGAAAACTAACGAAGTTGTTACCGAATTGAGACAGGGTTTAAGTACTAATTTGGGAACTATTGGTTTTAGTGGTGACTCTTCTAAAGATAAGTATTTTAGCCAAGATCTTGGAGTAAATGAACAAGTAAATATTATGTATTTACCTGAAGCTTTTCCTAGTAAGGTGGAAATTACTCCTGCCTCTCAAACATTAATGATTGCTGAACCTGTTGGTACTCAGGAAGGTATGGGAATTATGGGCTTTTGTTATGTGCCATATCATTTTGTGTATGACTTGAGGTTTCCTGTTTTAATTCAGATTGGAGATGGAATTGATAATTTCCAATTCCCTGTTGTTGTTAGTATAGATAATAACCTTGTTTCCAATTCAGATACTGGTGCATTTATTGAAGAAACTCAAGATATTGATATTTGTTCATTTGCGGAAAATGAGGTAACTGTCAACACTTACGATTCTTACCTGAATCCTGTTTCTGCTAATATTTCTTACAAGTGTTTTGATAGTGTTTGTAGCTTGGGAGAGACTAGTCTTTCGCCTAGCGGGGCAATATTTGAAGGAAGAATTCCTGCGTGTGTTAATGGTGAATTAATTGCAAATGCTGAAGGTTATGCCGAATCTAAAATTACTTTCTCGTCAAATAGCGAAAGCTTTGCAGAAATAATATTGGAGAAAGAATATCCTTTGGAAGTTGAAATAAGATTAGGAGGACAAGTAGTAAGAAATGCTACTGCCGTAGTTCATTTTGTTTCAGATGAAGGATCCACTAGCGCTATAATTCCGGAATCTTCATCTGTTGAATTAAAAGAGGGATTGTATAAAATAGAAGCTTTTGTTTATGGAGTCTCGAACGTTGTAATTCCTTCTAGTAGGAAGACGGAGTGTTTCACCGTAAGCAGAGGAGGTATTGCCGGATTTTTTGGAAATACAAAGGAAGAATGCGTTAATGTTGAAATCCCAGAGACTAAAATAGATTATGCTTTGGCTGGTGGTGGAAAATTAGAAGATTATTATATACTTGCTAGTGAACTTGATGATGGTAAAATTGTAATTGATGTTAGTGAGTTGCCTCGACCTACAACACTTGAACAATTACAATACAATTATGAAGTCTTCAATACTTTGGGTTTGGAGGTAAGTTTCGAATGAGAAAAACTATATTTTTATTTCTTTTTTTGATTTGTGTTGGGTTTGTTAGTGCTCAAGTTGTTAGTTCTGATAATGGGTTTTTTGGAAGTAGGAGTGGAACAGCTAGCTTTGTAAATTATGGAAGTAGCTTTTCAAGTTATTACGGATCAAACGCTAACACTTATTGGCCAGTTATCTCAAATAGGGATGAATGTACTGCTAATCAAGACATAGTCTTGCAAGTTTCCCCTGTAGGGTGCCAGCCTGCTGTTGTTAGAAGCGATTTGTTAGCAGAGCAAAATGTTCCTGTTTTTTGTCAACTCGATTTACTTCAGGTGAATCCTGCCATTGATATAAAACAAATAAGAAATATAAGATTTAATGGGCGTTATCCAGATTATGTTGCTGGTGTTGGATTTCACCCTGCTAATGCAGCTTTAAGAACTACTAACTCTTTACTTGGGACTCCTCTTGAAAGTAATATAGGCTATGTGGTAGTCGTTTTGAAAAGGAATCCTGATGAAAACACTATTCCTGAATTCTTTAACTTTACCTTAAGTGCTAGTATAGATTATTATTCTGGAAATGCTATAGGTATTGGAGCTACCGAATTATTATTGAAGGAAACAAATAATAATGAGTGGGAGGTCGCTAAGAATAGGCAGACTATTTTTGGTGGAAAAATGTCTGTGAGGGTCAAAGATACAGAAAATAATAATTCTATAGTTGTTGAATTGTATTCTGGAGATGTTAAATATTCAGAAGTTACTTTACAAAAAGGAGCTTCTCAATCTAATTCTGTTTACTTACCTGGAAGTTATTGTCAAACTGCTTTGCAGTTTGCTTATAGCGATTTTGTTTCTCCATCAGCTATTGCTAGAATTCAAGTAGATGATGATATTCTTGATTTATATCAAGGAAGCAGGTTTTTGAATAATAATTGCTTAGTTAGAAGTGTTAAGAACAATTCTGTTGATATTACTTGTGGAAGGGAAGCAATTACCTTAACTACTGTTGCTAAATCTTTTATTGTAGGAGATAGAGTTTATTACGTAAATGATAAATTTGAAGTTCTCAGGGATAAAGAATATACTATTTCAAAAATTAGTGAAAAAGATGGGCAGAAATTTTACGAAATAGAATCTGGAAGAGAAGTTACGTCTACTTATTTAAGACCTGTTTCTCAAGAAGTTTTATATGAGGCCACTTATGGTGAATATGAGCCTTATATTTTGAATGCTACTAATTATTATGAAACCATTGCAAATGATTATGGAAATCTTAGAAAACAACAAGATTTAGGAGAAAATTATGGAGAGGTTGCTTTAAGTGAGGCCATCGATTTAGCAATTAAATATGATAAAAAAATAACTGCTGAGAGATTGATAAACAAATATGTTGAATCTTATTCAGATGGTAAAAATAAGGATAGATTCGTTAGAGCACTGAATGATTTGTATTTGAAAGATAGTTCTTTAGGAACTAAGAGCATAGAATCTGGTGATGGGTATCATCTAATAAAACTTATAGATATTTCTTCTGCTGGTAAGAAGTCAAATGCTAAGATTTCTTGGGGTTCTGAACCTAAGGAAATAGTTCAAGGAGATACTATCGATTTTATCGGCGTAGGAAAACTTACTTTATCAAGAGTTAGAAATTCTGACACATTAGATGTTTCTACAGTTTGTAATAACAGAAATCTTAATGGTGGCAATAGTGTATTGAGGTTGAATTCTCCTACAACTATATGCGGTGTTTCTCTTAGAGTTAATTCGATAGAATTTGAAGATTATGTTAAACTTAGGATTTCTCCAGTAACTAGATCTGGGAGTGTTGGAAACTTTACTGTAGGGGTTGGAATTGAAAAAAGACTGATTGAGTTAACTCCTTCTAAGGCTATGAAAAAAATTGAGAATTTGAATAGAAGTATACAGAAATGGGAATCTATATCCACCAAATTAGGGGAAGTTGTGACTGGATTGAAGACAGCTTGTTTTGCTACTGCTGGAGTATTGACTGTAAAGAATTTCTTTACTGGATTAAGTGGAGAAGCACTTGCTAGGCGTAATGTAATGAGTGGAGAAGATGGTTGGACAAAGTTCTGCCAAAGTAAAGTTAATGATAATACTTATGATTCGCTTACTCAATGTTATAATGCAAATTCTGCAGATATAAGAAAAGGAGTTAATGCTGGAGTTGAAGCAATAGAAAAAACTAATGCTTTAACTCAGGAAATAGAAAATGAAGCTAAATATCCAAATAGGGAAGGGGTATTTTCTGGAACTAATTTCAATGAAACAGAGGCTAAACAAAAATTGATTATTAGAATAAAGGCAGAATGTTCTTCTGAGGGTCTAGGTCCTAAGAGTGCTGGAGCTACTACTCCATATAATACTGTTTCCGATTTGTTCCCTGCAACGGCTAATGTCGACTCTTACTCTTACACTCAATTAAGAGATATTTACTATAATTGTCAAATATTGAAAGGTGACGCTGGAACTCGTGGAGACTTAGCTGCTACATCCCAACTTGATTCTGCCGGATATCAAATAAGTGAGAGATTGAAATATGATGCAGATATAAAGAATTTACAAAGCGCTAGTGCTGGAACTAATTTGGGAAACTCTCAAGTTTTTGTTGCAGGGAATGAAAGATCGATTGTTGGAGAATATTATGGAGGTAAGCTAGACGCTAATGACTTTGGTTTAACTGGCCAAGATGGAAAAAATGCTCAGGTTGTTTATTATGATTCTAAGCCTTATCTTTTTGTTTTGAAAGAAGAAGTTGGGGGGAAAATAGTTCCTGACAAAGTTTATCCTTTGACTCAAAGTGGAAATGGTTTTGTGGTTTCTTCAGGAGGAGTTGGCGCTTCAGGGCCTATTGAAGCTACGGATGTTAAAAATAAATTTTCAAGATTTGAAGTAAGAGATTCTAGAAGTTACAACAATAAATTTGCTCCGGGAGAGGCAACTGTTCGTTATTTTGAGACTGAACCTTACAAAGGGTTACCTGCAATTGTTCCATTTGATCTGACTAGAGGATTTTATGCTGCTACGACTCAAGCATTGCCGATATTCGGAGGGACAAAATCTTATGAAGATAATGGAAGGCCTTCATCATTTTTTGTATGTAATGTTATGAAAGATAATAGCATTGGGTTTAATTCTCCTAATTATGGAGATGATGAGTGCGTTCAATTTAACCTTTATACTGGACAATCTTATTCTAGTTTCCCTGGTTTAACTGAAACTGAAACTAGGAAATTAGTAACGGATGCTACTAAAGCAATTAATGAAGCTTATCAACAATATGGCAAAAGCACAGTTAGAATTAATGGGAATCAAATGAACATTGGAAGAGCAGCATCTCTTCTTCCAGGAAGCCAGTGTCAAGATTATATGAGTCCCGAAGATTGTAAAATATTGTTTAACGTATGTGATCCTGTAATTTGTCCTGCTTCAAGGTGTAATTTTGGAGGGGAATATTATGTATCTGACGTTATTCAATCTGGCATTGTTGGATCTGCTTTGTTATGTCTCCCTAATTATAAGGAAGGAATAGTTGCTCCTGTTTGTCTTACTGGAATTAAAGCAGGAATTGACGGATATCTTTCAATATTAAAGAGCCATCAACAATGTTTGCAAGAAGCAGTGGATACAGGAAAATATGTGGGAATATGCGATCAAGTTAGTTCAGTTTACATGTGTGAATTTTTCTGGAGGCAAGCTGCACCACTTGCAAAGACTTTGCTTCCAAAATTAGTTGAGAATGTTTACTCGGGAGGTCAGGGAAGTGTTCGAGGCGGAGGAGAATACATGACTGTTGCAAGCTCATGGCAGAATGCACAGGACTCAGTAAATTACTTTACTCAAAGTTACGCTGTTAATTCATTTGAAGCTTTCAGAGTAAGAAGTGTAGAAGAAGCAGGTACTGAAATTTGTAGGGCATTTATTTCTGCTAAAGGTCCTAAAACTTTTGAGACTTTAGTTGAGCCTGATTCTCCTTCCCAATTCCATGCTTGGTATAGTGCTATTGATTATACTGATGCAACTGTTCCTGCCACTTCACAGTATAAGGTATTTTATCATATATTTGCTGGAAATGATAGGGGCGTTTCATACTCTGTATACTTGAGAGATCCGCCTGCATCTTCACAATATGCATCTAATCCTATCGTAACTGTTGCTACAGGTTTTGTTGCTCGTGGACAATACGCTACTGAAAGTAAAGATTTTACAGCTCCTAAAGGATATCAACAACTTTGTGTAAGGATAAACGATAATGAGGAATGCGGCTTTAAACAAGTTTCATCGAGTTTCGCAGTAAATTATGTTCGCGATCAAATAGTTTCTGATGAATTGACTGAAAGGAGTGTTACTACGGAATCTGAATGTATATCTGGAAGCGTTAGCCCTGCTGCTTTGCTTAACCCTAATGTTGGAAGTGCAGCTGAAGAAGCTTTAAACCCTGCAATATATAATAGGGGAATTGTAAGAGTTTGTGCTACAAGTAATCCTGGAAGTAAAACTGAACCTTCAAGATATGTTAATGTAGGTTATTGTGGTGAAGAAAGACTTGGATGTTGGCTTGATAAAAATAGTTTGGATAATGCAATAAGCGATATTAATGTGGGTCTACAAGATAAGACTTTGACTGAAATTGAACAAATACAAAAACAATATTTGAATGATGGTCAAATATATGAGTCTTCTGCAGATTTAGATGCGAGGTTGGACACTATAAGGCCTAAAATAGATAATGCAAACAGTGAAACTATTGGTGGACTTGTTGTAGAACTTGACGGGTTATTTGCCAAAGCAGCTTTCGATTATTACAAAGCTGAAATACTGCTATACAAAGCAAAAGCATATGGAAATGCTTTCATAAATTCAATTGACAAAACGAAAATTGAAGGTGCTCCTTCTTCTGTTCCAGATGAAGTTTCTGTTGAGTCTAGTGAAACTATTGAACAAAGGCTTTTGAGTTTTGGGCAAGAAGGATATTCTGAAAGTGCTAGAAGTTACATTTATGTTAATAACCAAAGGATAGAGGTATATATCTTGAATAAGTTTGTTTATGCTAATTCAGAGAGAGTTGGAATAGTTAATAATGAGGGTAGAATTATTTTCCAAAGTGAATCTCAGAAAGAAATGATTGATAGTCTTTTTGGATTTTCAGCTTATGATTATTTCAGCGAACAAGAAATTATGGTTAATCAGTTAGTTGAAGGATTTGACAGTGGAACTGTTAAAGTAAAGTAAAAATTATTTGACTATTACGCTTGGAGATTCTTCTTTTGAATCTTTTACTATTTCTTGAGTTTCAGTTATTGAAAGAGGTCTTGCAAGATATTCTGCCGTAGGTATTGCTTTAAGATAATGTATGTCTCCTGGAGATGTTCTTAGAGTTAATTGCCCTGTTTGCCAATCTACTATTTCTTTTGCACACCTTGAGTCTATCATTAAAGTTGCAGTTACTGCTCCATGTGCATCTCTGACAACTGGGAAATAAAATTCTATTTTAGGAGTTTTAGGATTTCTGTCGTGATCTATTAGCATAGTTTTTACGGAATATTTGTGGTCTGATTGATCGAATGTTCTTGTATATATTCCAGATTCTGAAATTCTTGATACTTCTACTGGTATTCCGAATCTTCCTCCAATTTCAAAGGTAACTTCTGTTGCAGGTTTATCTCCGACCATATACGAAGGAGTTACATAGATAGTTTCTGTTTCAAGAGACCATCTTTTGTCTATATCTCTTATAGGAGTTCTATCTTTCACTATTTTAGTTCCTTTACCGAGAGGTTTGAACATTATTCCTAATTCTCCATCTACAACTCTATCAGAAACTTCAGGTTGAACTAAACCTACTCCTGAGAAGTTTATAGAGGGAATAGAATATCGTCCATCATTTTGATTTATACTATCTGTCATATTGTCATATATTGGTTTTCCTTCTGGTCTAAGGTAAGTACATGAAGGTGCTATTGCCAATGCTGAGCCTAAAACTATTGAAGCTAAATTTTTTTTCATAATATATTATAACTCTTTTCTTTTTTAAGGTTTTATTCTATTTTGTTTCTAATAAAAGTAGTAAAATTACTTGACTTCTGGAGTTTGCTTAGAAGATTTGTTTTCCACTTCTTTCAACTTGAGTTTGTCTTCAATTCCTAATCTGTCAATTAATTCTTTGTATCTGTTTCTAATGGTAACTTCTGTAATTCCTGCAACATCTGCTACTTCTCTTTGAGTTTTCTTTTCATCATTAATTAAAGCTGAAACATATAATGCTGCTGCTGCGATTCCTGCCGGACCTCTTCCTGATGTAAGTTCAGAGATATCTGCTTTCTTTAGGATTTTTATTGCTTCGTTTTGAGCATGCGGACTTAAATGGAGAATGGATGAAAATCTTGAAATGTAATCTTTTGGACTTGATGGTTTGACTTTAATCCCTAATTTTCTTATTATGAATCTATATGTTCTTCCAATTTCTTTTCTTGCTACGTCCGAAGCATTTGCAATTTCATCTAATGTTCTTGGGATATTGTATGAACGACATGCCGCATAAATACATGCAGCTATAACAGACTCCATGCTTCTACCTCTTACTAAACCTCTTTGAAGAACAAATTGATATACTCTTGAAGCTTCGTCTCTAACAACAGAAGGTAATGTAAGGAAGCTTGATACTCTTCTTAGTTCCGCCATTGCAAGTCTTAGGTTTCTTTCAATGGAAGTTGAAACTCTTTCTTGCCACTTCTTAAGACGAAGGAATTTTCTTGTTTGTCCTGCTTCTAATTTGTAAATGTCTGAAATTTCTCCTATGTTTGTAGTTAGGCCTTGGTCAAATTTTTGTCTAGAAATCGGAGCTCCTCCTCTACCTTTCTTCTCAGATTTATCAAATTGGCCACCAACATCTTGGCCTGTATCCACCATTTTATCTTCTACGATTAGACCACAATCACCACAAACAATCTCTCCTTTTTGATCATCATGTGTGAGATTTATACTGTTACACTCTGGGCATCTTTTGACAAAACTCATGATTGGAAAACTTTATATAGTCTTGCGAGGAACAGACTTTATAAACCTTTCTAATTTATTCGACTAGAACTGCATTAATAACGCCTTCTCTACTTGGGCGATTAGTTATTTTTGCTTTTCCTTTTGAAGTCTCGATTATTGCGCCCTTTATAAGTCTATTTTGACGTGCTAAGAATACGTCTTGAGGAGTTTGTATAACGTTTTTTATCTCTACTTGTTCTGTTTTTTTACCTGTTGTTAAATTAGCTTTGTTTGATTTTAAGAGTACTGATTTTTTACTTCCACCCATAGTTCTTATGGTTTTTCTTCTAGTCTCGCCTAGTGTTGTTTTGTTTTCTTGAGACTGGTTTTCATACCATCTTTTCTTTCTATCTCTATGGTATTTACCTCCAGTGATTTTTCTTCCAATATTCATACAATGTTTTTAAGAAGGTTGTTTTTAAATCTTGCTAATCAATCTTAATTGCTTAATTTATCTTAAAAATCTATAATTTTAATATTCTTAAAACCTAATAAAGCTTATATACACAATTTCCTATTTCTATAAATGTTTAGAAGGGGTCAAAGTTTTGTTAACTTTTTGTTCTTTTTTTTATTAGTCACGTCTTTAGTTTCAGCCGGATTTTTTTATCTTTCTGCAAAAGATTTATTTGCTAGTATTTCTGGATATGCAACCAGTACTGGTGAAGTTAACTTGTCTGTAGAATCTGATGCAACCGTTACATTTACCACTTCACAAGTTAATTGGGGAAGTGGAAGGGTTAATTCTGGTCAGAGTTCTGCAGGACTTAATACTTTTGAAACTAACAATGTTACTAATGGTAATTGGACTCTTCAAACTGCAGGAGGTTTACGTTTACAAAATAACGGTAATGTAAATTTGACCTTGAATTTGTCAGGTAGCAAAACTGCTGCTCAAATGATTGGAGGTACAAACCCTAGTTATAAGTGGAATATTTCTAATCTTGAATCTGGGAGTTGCAGAAACTCTACTGGGGGTACATCTAATTTGCCCCTAAATAATTTTTATGATATAAACACCACAAGTACTCTTTTCTGTAGTTTTATGCATTTTGAAAATAGCCAGGATAGTTTAAGAATAGACTTTAATTTGACAGTTCCTTCAGATTCTTTTACTGGATCTTTGGGGGATACAATAACAGCTATTGCATTTGCTGCCCCTTTCTAAATTATTTTTACTTAGTTTTTAGATTGATTGTTTAAGTTGCATAAAATTAGAACAAAGTTTATATACTCTCTTTTTACATATTGAATTATGGCAAACGTCATTGAGAGACCACTGGACCTTTTGAATAATTCAAAGGGAAAAGAGGTTATCGTGCAGTTAAAGAACGACAGACAGTTCTCTGGAGTGCTTAAGGCATTTGATATACATATCAATATTGTCCTTGATCACGCTAAAGAAATGGTCAATGGTGAGATGAAGAGAAATTATGGCCCAACTTTCTTGCGCGGGGACACGATTATCTTTATTTCTCCTGCTTGATTCTATAACTTTTCACAGATAATCTTTTAACTTTTTACTTTATTAGTTTAAACAATGAAAATTTGATAATTTTCAGGCTTAAATTTTATAAAAACTGAATAAAATTTAAACTTTAATTCTGTCTAAGTCTTCTGGAGCTATTGTATTCTTGAAGATCTTTTTTGCTTCCTTTAATAAAACTGGAATTTTGTGGACATGTTTTTCAGATATATGTACAAGGGCTAGTTTTTTTGATTTTGATTTTTTTGCAATTGTTGCTGCTTGTTCTGTTGTCAAATGTTTGTATTCTTTTGCTTGTTCTTCTTCATTTTGCATATAAGTGGATTCGCAAATTAAAAGGTCGCTATCTTTTGCAAAATTTATTGCTTGATTGTTCATCGTAGTATCAAGAATTATTGTTAATATCTTACCTTCTTGAAGATAAGTTACATCTTTTGACTTTATTTTCTTGCCGTTAAATGTTATGTCTTTGCCTCTTTGCAAGTCTCCAATTAAAGGAGAAGAAGGAATCTTTAGTTTTTTTATTTTTGATTTATCTATTCTAAGAACTTCTTTAATTATTATTTTGTAGGCTAATGTTGGTATGCCATGGTTCATATATTGTGCTTCTATTCTGAGGTCTTTATCTTCATAGACTTGTCCGCTATCAACCTCTTTAACTTCGATACTTATTTTGAAAGGAGAATATATCCTTTGCAATAAATCTATTTTTTCTTTAGTGTGTTTTGGACCATAAATCATTAGTTTTTGAGAATAACTATTCATTCCCATTGTTTTTAGCAATCCTGTTAGTCCTAGTGTATGGTCTTCATGCCAATGAGTTAATAAGATGTGAGTTAGTCTTGTAGGAATTTCTTGCGCTAATTTAAATTGTCTTTGTATGCCTTCTCCACAATCTAATAATATTTTATGTTTTTCTGTTTTAATTAATAGTCCTGTATGATTCTTTTTTTTACTAGGGACTGCGCTCGCTGTTCCTAAAAAAACTACTTCCATTTCCATAAATGATTTAGATTTCTGTTGTTTAAATAGGTTGTTCTATTATCCGTAGCCTTTAAATACTAAGTAATTATTATTTTAATTAACTATTAATTATTTTAAATAACTAATAGTTATATTTACTAAGTAATATGAGAGAAAAGAAAAACATAAAGGATGTTAAAAAATTTCTACTTGAAGTACCAAGTGATTTGTGGGAAAAATGGAAAGACGGAGTTCCTAGATCAATATCTATAAATAAAGCATTAATTGAGTTATTACGCAAGGAGTCTTTGAAATGATTAAAATTATTTCTACTTTGCTAATCCTTATTTTTATTTCTTCTATTGGTTCAGCCGTTCTTATTTCAGATCAAGGAAATAATGTAAGATTTGCTAATGGTACTTTGTTAGACATTGGAGACTTAACAATTTCGATATATGATGATCCTAATGCGGGAAATATGATCTTTAGCACGACTCTTAATGGAGCAATTGTTAATGGTTCTTGGAATTTGATGATTAACCCTGATATTCAATATGGTCAAATCTATTGGAAAGATTATGAAATTAATGGCGAAGATTTGGATTTTGATAGTAATGAAAGACTTCAGTTTCAATCTTCTTCAGGATTAATTAATAATGTTTCATTTTTGAACTTTTCAATGATTGGTTCCTGTTCTTCTGGAAGTGCAATAAGGGCGATTTATTCAAATGGTAGTGTTGAATGTGAATCTGTTGTTAGTGGCGGGGTGGATTTAACAAATTATGCCTTAAAAAATCAGTCTGAAATATTTATCGGAAACATCACTACATCAGATAGCGGATTATTTGGTTTCTTGGGAAGTTTGGCTAGTCGTATCACTAAGTTATTTGTCAGAGATATAGATGCTAGCGGAAATATTGATGTTGCTGGTAATGTAAGTGCAACTTATATTTTGGGAGATGGAAGTCTTTTGACTAACTTGCCTTCTGCTGGAGCTGAATCTGACCCTATTTTTGTGGCAGAAAACTCCACTTTATGGAGCTCTATTAATTCAAAGCTTTCATCTACCGATCAAAGATATAATGATACTGTTTTGATTTTAGGATTAAACTCTTCGTCTAATATTAGAGCCCTTGGGTTTTACAATATTTCCGAAGTTAATGCTATTGTTGCTGGAATTTCTGGAGGAAACTCAAGTTTTAATCAAAGTCTTACAGATATTTTGTATTATTCTATCTCTAATCCCTTGAATTTTGTTAATACTACTTCTAATGAAACAGCGTTAATCCTGTCTACTAACTCTTCATTATGGTCTTATATAAGCTCTAACTTTGCTAATTGGAATGTAACATCAAATGAAACTGTTTTAATCTCTGCAGTAAACTCTACTCTTTGGACCTATATTAACAATAATTTCCAAAATTGGAATTCTACATCTAACGAAACTACTTTCATTTTAGGAATTAATTCCTCTATATTTAGTTATCTTAGTTCACGTGAATCTGCTTGGAACTTTACTTCTAATGAGACAGCATTAGTTGTCATTGTTAATTCATCTATTTGGAATTACATTAATGCTAATCAAGCTCTGTGGAATAGTACATTTAATTCTACTTATCAGCGTTTACTTGGGGCTCAATGTCCTAGCGGATACTTTGTTAATGGAACTTTGTTAAACGGTACATTAATTTGTTCTCAATCTGCACAAAGTGAATCGGATCCATTATGGTCTGCTAATGCTAGTTCTGTACTTTATGTTGCTAACTTGCCATTAGCTAATAAGACTATTGTAAACATAAACAATGTAACTGGATTCTTCTTTAATTATAATCAGACAAGTGTTGCAAATAATTATACTAATTTGGTTAACTCTTCCATTGTATCTTGGGCTGATTCTATTTTTGCTAAAATTGCCACAGTTTTCAATAGAACTGAAATACAATCTCAATATTACAATAAGAGCGACATTGCTTCTTTAGGTTTTGTTAATTCTAGTAGTTTACAAAGTTACAATGAAACCGCTTTGATAAACTCATTAAATCAAACTTTAAGCTCTTTGAAGCTTAATATTTCTGATCAAAGGTACAATGAAACCGCTTTGATTATAGCAGTTAATTCTACAAATAACATAATGTCCTTAGGTTTCTATAATGTTTCTCAAATTAATTCTTTAATTTCTAATGCTGGGAATTTAAGCTTCAATCAAACACTTACTAACTCTTTGTATTATTCTATTAATAATCCATCTAGTTTTATTAATTCTACTCAGGCTTTAAGCTATAATGACTCCATTTTAATTTTAAGTGTAAACGCTACATTATGGTCTTACATAAATTCAAACTTTGCAAATTGGAATTCGACTTATAATTCTACTTATCAGCGTTTACTTGGGGCTCAGTGTCCTAGTGGAATGGTTGTGAATGGCACTTTAACAAACGGTACATTAACTTGCGTTTCTGTTTCTACTGGATCTATTAATGTTTTCAATCAGAATTTGAATACTACTTCTAATGTAAGTTTTGCTAATGTTACAGGTTCTGGCGGATTCTTTAGTTTTCTAGGCAGTCTTACTAATAGGATAGGAAGAATATTTGCTACAGATATTGATGTTTCTAACAACTTGAGTGTTTCTGGAAATGTTAGTGCTCAATTTTATTTTGGAAGTTTGAATAGATCGACTTTTCCATCTTCTGCATGTTCCGGGACAGATAAAGTTATAGGGATCTCATTTAATGGTAGTGTTATTTGCGATACTGATGAATCTGGAGCGCCTCCTCAAGATCAAACTATTAAGTTTATGAATGTTTTAGCAGGAGCAGTTACAGATACTAATGCTCCAACTGCAGAAAGGATAGTGGGAAATAGCCAATATTTAGTTTGTACAAATGCTACTGGTTATAATAGATTTAGATACGGGTTTGCTAGATCTGCTACAAATGGAGCTACAAATGCTATAATCTATCTGAAGTACATTAGCTCTCCGACTACCACTATAACTGCGAGTTCCTATACTAATTTATCTACTTCAGGGGCTCAAGTATTAAGTTATACTACTGCAAATTTAATGGCATTGTCTTCTTACTATTCAATGGATGATAATTTGGATGATATTTGTATAGGTGCTTTCCAGAGGGGAGGGGATGGAGCCCTTGACCCGCAATGGAGAAATATATGGGTCGAACTAAGTTCAACTTAAAATGAAAAAAATAATTTTGATTTTGTTAACTTTATTTTTTATTAATGGAGTTTTTGCCATAACTGCAGTTTCTAGTAACTATTCTCTAAACATGTTTGGAAATTCTGTTTCTACAGGAAATGCTAACTCTAATAATTATATTGCTACTTTTTTGTCTGAAAAATCGGGAACTAATAATAATGCTTTGAGTAATAGTTTTACAGGGAATATAGGTTTTTTTGAAACGCCCTATTTTACTACAGTTAAAATAAATTCTTACTCTGTATCTCCAAAGAGCGTGGTTATAGGAAATACAGTTTCACTTTCTATTAGTGCGTCAAACTATGAAAGTATATGGGTTGAAATTGTATCTCCTGATTCTCAGGAACAAAGATTAAACTTGGATAATGGACAAACATTAAATTATCTTCCAGTACCATCGATTATTGGTAGATATAATGTTACTTTTTATGCTAATAGCTCAAATGGAGCTATTGCTAGCGTTATCGATTATTTTGATCTTGTAGGTGCGCAAGTTAGCACTACTGGAGGTTCTTCAGGAAGTTCTGGTGGTTCTGGAGGGGGAAGCGGGGTAACTCAAAGTTGTAATTACAATTGGGACTGCACTCCTTGGAGCTTATGTGCAAATGGTCTTCAAACTAGAAGTTGCGTAAACATTGGTACTTGTACTGGGCAGGAAAGCAAACCTATAGAATCGATGTCTTGTAACCAAGCTTTATTTGATATTTTAATTGATTTAGAAAATCTTCAGTTAATTGACGATAATAAAATTAGATTTAATGTAAATTTGGAAGAACAATTTGGTATTGAAGAATTAGATGTTCATTTGAAATATTCTATAATTGATGAAAATAATTTTGAAGTGTTTAGTCAGATTGAAACTAGGGCTGTTAATGGTAATTTAGAAATTGGAAAAGAAATAATTCTTAATCTAGAAGAAGGTAATTATATTCTAAGGGTTGATGTCCTATATGGCAACCTTCAAAGAGCATTTGCTGAACAAAGTTTTGTAATTGATAAGAGTTCTAATGCTATTACAGGTCTTGCATTAATTGATTATATGGACTCTAGAAGAATTACATTCTCAGTTCTTCTTTTGGTTATTAGTTCAATTATATTGCTTGCTAGCTATTACTATTCGCTGAATCTTTCAAAAAAAGTTGATAATTCTAATTCCTTAAACGGGATAATCGGATTGGATGTTTACACGAATAGTGGTTTGAAAATAGGAAAAGTTTATGATCTAGTAATCAATGATAATACTATTTACGGTTTAGCTGTTTTAGTGGACAAAGGAGTTCCTGTAAACCACAGCAAGGTAATGATAAGGTATCAATATGTGGAAAATGTAAATGATGTAGTTTTAGTTAATTCTAGTATTTTGGAACATAATCCTCATGAATCTGCATAGGTTTAAAAGGGATTTTTTATTTCAAAAGCTAATGCTCCCGTAGCTCAGCCTGGATAGAGCATCGGACTTCTAATCCGAGGGTCGTAGGTTCAAATCCTATCGGGAGCGTTAACAAGGATTTGAACATCCTGAAGTGAGAAAGTCACTTCAGTCCCTCAAACTTTTCCAAGTCTTGAAGAATCCTATCGGGAGCGTTTTAGAGTTGAACTAAAAGATATCGCTAAAAGTTCTACAAAACTGAATTTTGGCTTTTTCCAATTCCTTTTTTCCTTCTAATGTTAGCGAATAGGTTATTGTTTTGCCTTCTTTATTCTCTTTTATTAAACCATTTTCTTTTAGTTGTTTTAGTGCAGGGTATATTGTTCCAGGAGAAGGCTTGCAACCCTTTCTTTTTTCTAATTCTAATGCTATCTCTTGTCCGTGCATTGATTTTTTAGAGATTATAAAGAGTATTAGGAATGAAAGAAAACCTCTCATATCACAATATGATTTATCCATTATTCTTTAATTAATCAAATGTATTTAATCCTTTGTAAGTATCGTATGACCGATATATTTATATAATCCTTATATCGTACATACGATATAATGGTGAAAGGAGGTATATGCAAATGAACGGACAATGTTACAGTTCCTGTGGGACTTCCTCTCGTGGCTTTTTGACTAAAAAAGAGAAGATCGAGATGTTGAAAGAATACAAGGAAAACCTTGAACTTGAAGCAAAAGGAGTTTCTGAAAGGATAAAAGAATTATCTACTAATGAAGACGAAGAGTAATTTTAATAATTTTTATTTTTATTTTTTTCATTTTGAGAACGTTTAAATAACGTTTTTGAGTTGGGTTTGTATGCACGGATGGCGAAGTGGTTAACGCGCTCGGCTGCAGCCCGAGTATTCCAGGGGTTCGAATCCCTTTCCGTGCTTTTAATATAACGAAAGGTTTAAAGTAAGCCTTTTTTTATGTTTATTATGGCTGAAAAGAAAGAAGCTCCTAAAATAACTGTTGAAGATTTGGCTATATTTTGTAAAAGACGTGGTTTTGTTTATCCTTCTTCTGAAATATATGGTGGAATGAGTGGTATATGGGATTTTGGTCCTGTGGGTGTTGAATTAAAAAATAATATTAAGAAAGAATGGTGGAATTATTATGTCAAAAAGAGAGAAGATGTTGCTGGAATAGATGGATCCATTATAACTCCTAGAAAAATGTGGGAAGCTAGTGGACACTTATCTAGCTTTTATGATGTGGCTGTAAAATGCAAGAAATGTAAAAACGCTACTAAGATTGATGGAAATGAAGTTGGAAAAGTAAAATGTGATAAATGCGGTGGAGAATATGAAGTTTTAGGAAAATTCAATCAATTATTTCCATTGCAAGTAGGAGCACTTAACCCTACTGAAGCTTACTTAAGAGGAGAGACTGCTCAAGTAATATTTGCTAACTTTAAACTAGTTGCCGAAAACGCAAGAATGAGCTTACCTTTTGGAATTGCTCAAATAGGAAAAGTATTTCGTAATGAAATCTCTCCTCGTGAGTTTATTTTCAGAGATAGAGAATTTGAACAAATGGAACTAGAATACTTCATTGCACCTAAACAAGATTGTCCTTACGAATTAATTGATCAAGAAATTCTAATTTATTCTCAAGAAATGCAGACCCATAAAAAAGAAGCTGTTAAAATGAAATTATCTAAAGCGCTAAAAGAAAAAGTAATCAAAAGGGATTGGCATGCTTATTGGATAGGTCAACAACTTAATTGGTTTAATTCATTAGGGCTTAATTTGGACAACTTTAGATTAAGACAGCATTTAATGGACGAAAAAAGCCATTATTCTACAGATACCTGGGATTTAGAATATAAATTCCCCATGGGTTGGAAAGAATTGCAGGGTTTTGCTGACAGATCTAATTATGATTTAACGCAACACCAAAAGTTTTCTGGAAAGAACCTTGAACTTACTGATCCTCAACTAGGAAAAGTATTGCCTGAAGTAGTATGCGAACCTTCTTTGGGAGTAGAACGCGCTTTCATGATTATTATGCTTGATGCATACAACTACGATAAAGAAAGAGATAATGTCGTACTTAAATTGCACCCTAAACTTGCCCCTATTAAAGTCGGAGTTTTCCCTATTGTAAGGAAAGATGAAGAAGTTGTTAAAATGTCTCGTAAAATTTTTGAGGAACTAAACGAAGAATTTGAAACAACTTATGATGATAGCGGGACTGTTGGAAGAAGATACGCTAGAAATGATGAAATAGGTACGCCTTATTGTGTTACAATTGACGGAGATTCATTAAAAGGTAAAGATGTTACAATTAGAGATCGCGATACTACAAAACAAGTAAGAGTTAAAGTAAAAGATTTAGCGGAAACAATTAGAAAATTGATCAATGGAAAAGTTTTGTTTTCTCAACTTTAATATTTCTGCTTAGGTTTATAAATAAGATCTTCTAAATTATGTTATGGGGATGATGGATTTATTGACTTGGCAGTATGGTTTCCTTTTCGGAGGTGCTATGTTTCTATTTGGTTTGATCGCTCTTGTATTTTGGATATGGTTGTTAATTGATTGTGCTAAACGTAAATTTAGGAATAATGTTGAAAAAGTAATATGGATAGTAGCCTTTGTTTTCTTAGGTCTTCTTGGGGCACTAGTTTATTTAATAGCTATCAGGATGTACAACCCTTCTGGTTTATTTAAGAGGTGAAATATGGTAAAAACACTTGGTTTCATATCTTTAAAGGGGGGTGTTGGGAAAACTACTATGTCTGCTGCTGTTGCAACCCATCTTGCAAATTCATATCATAAAAAAGTTTTACTTATAGATGCTAATTTTTCTGCTCCTAATTTGGGGCTACACATGGACATTGTTTCCCCTCAAAAAACCATACATGATGTTTTGAATGGAGAACCTATTTCTTCAGCAATTCATTTACAATATGGGGTGGATGTTATTCCAGGTAATTTTTTGAATAATAAGGAGTTGAATCCTATGCTTCTTAAGGATAGGATTGGGCATATAAAAAAGGATTACGACTTTGTAATTTTAGATTCTTCTCCTTCTTTAAATGATGAAATGCTTGCAACTATAATTGCTTCAGACCATATTTTTGCAGTTTCTACTCCCGACTACCCTACTTTAAGTTGTACGATTCGTGCCGCTCAATTAGCCAAGAGTAGACATAGGCCAATAGCAGGCATTATTGTAAATCAATCTCATGGGCATTATGATGTTAATGTCGATGAAATACAGGAGTCTACTGGGATTCCAGTTGTTGCTAAGATAAAATACGATGATGTTCAACATATGGCTTTGCATGAAAGAATTCCTGCTCCTTTATTTGCTGGAAGAACTCCTTTTACAACGGAAGTTGATAAGTTTTGTCGCGCAATATTAGGTTTGCCTGAGAAATCTTCTTGGTTTGCTAATCTTTTTTCTAGAGATGCTAAACTTGAACGCGTGAACAGGGCTTTAATGTCAAAGACTTTTTATAAGGGCGTTTTCAAGCACGATTAATATGAAGGCAGGTAAGGATTGTGTTTTTTGTAAAATACTTCGAGGGGAAATAAAGTCAGAGGTTGTTGCTGAAAGCAATTCTTTTTTTGCTATACTAGATATAAAACCTCATGCCATGGGTCACACTTTAATAATTCCTAAAAAACATTTTGTAACCTTACTTGATATTCCAAACAATCTAGGGGAAGAGCTGTTAAAATTTACTAAACAAGTAGCAAATGATTTAATGGCTAGAAAACTTGGAGATGGATTCAATTTAATTATGAACAATTTAGAAGTTGCAGGTCAAGTTGTAATGCACGCTCATTTACACGTCATTCCTCGAAATGAAGGAGACGGTCTTAGGTATATGACTAAGGTTTAATTTTCTTCAATTTTAATTCTATTTTCTTTAATCTTTCATTTATTTCTACTAATATCAACCTTCTTTTTCTATTATAATACATCGTTATTGCTTGAAAAATAATCCATAAAATAACTACCAATCCTACTGCTTGTATCCAGAGACCGACTTGTCCCAATTCAACCACTAAATCATCTATTACTGCCATGATATCTTGATGTTCAAAGAGTTTAAAAAAGGTCTCTCGTACTTATTTTTGGCTATGTAGTTCAGTGGTAGAACACTGCTCTCATAAGGCAGGGGTCGAGAGTTCAATTCTCTCCATAGCCATCAAGAATATGAGGTACTTTCAGAAACGTCGCTTTCCTTTCTTACTTTAACTACAGGGTTTTCACGAGCAATTCTTTCAGCTTTCTTTAATCTTGCAATGTAACCTGCTATCTTATTTCTTACTTTTTTAGAGGGCATTGTTCTTCCAAGAATTATTTTATTAGGGGCAAAATCTTCTGCAAATGAAGCTTCTTTTACCATGAGCTCCTTGCTAGCTCTTTTAACCATTAATTGTTTTATTCTACCCATATGACTGAGCTTGTTATTGAGGCTTTTTAAGGCTTTTGGACTTAGAAATTGATCTTTTGATGTTTAATCAAATTAGACCATTCCTTATAATATTCTAATGCTTTTTTATCTATCTCGCCAGGGCTTAGAATTAATGCAGGCATTTTTTCTGATTGAGCTTTCTGTAGCGTAGAGACTAAATCTTCTAAAGTTATCTTTTTCTTATCTTTTACTGTTAAATATAGTTCTTGAGCGCCTAAATTTGTATTTAATTTTATTTTTGCGCTAAACTCTTTCTTTTTTGATAGGATTTCTTTTATGACTTCATATTCTCTTTCAGATAAGATTTTTTTTACATTATCTAAGAATGTGGATGACGTTTCTTTTTTCAATTTTTCCTTTACTGTTGTCTTTTCTTGAATTGTCTTTTCTAGTTGAATTTCATTCAATAATTCCTTTGTTTGATCTTTTTCTACTTTTTTTTCAATTTCCTTAACTTCTTGTTTTTTAGGGGAAATTATTTTTTCGATTAACTCTTTTGTTTTATCGTTTGATAATGTATGAATTTTCCAAAAAGTTTTCTCTTGACTATTATCTATTATTTTTACAGGTATTGCAAAGTCTTTTATGCTTCTTAACGCCACCCGGATTGCAGGTTCTTGTTCTGCATCTTCTAAAATTTCATTTTGTTTTAATAATTTAAATGCTTCTTTTTCTTTATGGTTTAAATATTCTGTAAATCTTTGTAATTGTTCTTCTTGGCCCGGAATAAAATATAGAGGTGAGCCTCCTACTCGCATACTGCTTAATTTTAATTTTTGTTCTCCTACCAATTCTGACATAAATGCTGCTGTAAATATATTATTTTGACCTATTATGCTAGCAACTCTTACAGGGAATTCAGGACCTCTTTCTTGGATTACTTTAATAATTCTATTTTTTGTTTCTAGAACTTTCTGCATATCAGGCATATATGTGGGACAAGATTGTTTGTTATAAAGATTGCTGTAATTAAGGCTTTAACCAAGATACCTCGTAGTATAAAACATCATTTTCATCATCAACTATGGCTATAAGGAGTTTTTTCTTAGTTGAATGGGCTACTCGGTTCTTTGCAGCAAAATCGTGCCATGTATGTGGCTCTGATTCTCTAACTGCATATGCTAACCATAATGCATGATCTTGGCCGAATTGACTGTTTTTTTTATAAATTCGAAAATCTGCTCCGAATTTTAGGGCAGTCTTTACTATGTATCCTTTTTCTCTTAGATTTTCAAAAACAGAGAGTTTTGTTTCAATTCTTTTGTCATTTTTCTTTGCTAGAGATATTGCTTTGTTAAAATCAATTTCTTTATTTTTGAAGTATAATGTTAATTTCTTTTTATTTTGTAAAAATAATGCTTCTATCCAAGAGTATTCTATTCTATCTCTTACTTTCTCCCCAAATTTAGATTTTTCATATAATGAAAATGCATCGCTAGAAGTTGAATGTATTTTCTCGCTTGTGATGTGTGCGGTTATCATATTGAGGCTAGTCTTTTTTGTTATTTAAGTATTCTTAAAGGAAGAAGTTTGCTACTATAAGATATGTAACTATAGATAAAGAATCTGAAATAACTGTTCCAAATGGTCCTCCCCCTAAGGCAGGATCTCCTCCTAATTTTTTGATTCCCAAGATTATTATAAAAGAACTTATTGTTGCTAAAGTTAAAGAAATGAAAGTTGCTAAACTTATTATCGAAGCTATCCCTCTAGCTTGCCAGAATGAAGATATTGTAAGAAATAGTAAGGCGCTCATCATCGAGGCTATTATCATGCTTATTGCTGTTTGTTTAATTACATATTTGGAGATTTTCAGATCTTTACCCATTACGGCTAAATCTCTTACTAAAAGAGTTTGTATTTGAGTTCCTAATGCGTCGCTAATATAGACTACAACTGGTATAAAAAATGCCAGAATTATATTATTTTCTAATGTATTTTCAAATAATCCTATAAATGCTGCTGTTGCTAGAATTCCTATTAATCCGCTGATAAGCCATGGAACTCGATGCACTACACTTTCCATTATTGGAACTTCCATCGTACTCTCATATTCCATGTGTGATTTATGAATACCTGCGAAATGGAAAGAATCTTTTGTAGAAGATTGATTTATTATTTTTATTAAATTTTTAGAAGACACTACCCCTACAATTTTATCACTATCCACAATTGGAACTGCTTTTATTCCATGCCTAAGTGCAATATGTGCTACTTTTTCTGTTTCTGTTTTGGCTGAAGCTGTAATGACCTTTCTTTGCATGAATGCTTCTATAGGAGTTTTTGCATGAAATCTAAAGATGTCTTTAATTGAGAAAACTCCGATTAACCTTCTATCTCCTTCTATTACATAGATATAGTCCATTACTTCATAGAGGTTTGATTTCTTTCTTAGTAAATCATATATTTCGGCAACTCTTTGGTTTTTTCTTACCGTTAAGAATGCTTTATCCATAATCTCTCTAACAGGCAATGCAAGAAGAGATACCCCGTTTTTCATACCTTAGTTAGGGTATTAGAAACTTTTAAATCCGTGCTTTTTTAATTATTATTATGAAGACCGTGAACTTTTCTACGATTGATAAAAAATGGCAGAAAGAATGGGAAAAGTCAAAGATCTTTGAGTCTAAAGAAGACCGTAAGAAGGAAAAATATTACGTTTTAGAAATGTACCCCTATCCTTCAGCTCATGGATTGCATATGGGCCATGCATTCAATTATACTATAGGAGATATTGTTGCAAGATTTATGAAAATGAACGGTAAATCAGTTCTTCATCCAATGGGTTTTGATAGTTTTGGGTTGCCTGCAGAAAACGCTGCAATAAAGGAAGGAACTCACCCAAGAAAATATACTGATGTTGCAATAAAAAGATTTATTGAACAACAAAAAGCTTTGGGGTTGAGTTACGATTGGTCTAAAAAAATACAAAGTCACGATCCTAACTATTACAAATGGAATCAATATTTCTTTTTGCAATTTTTAAAAAAAGGTCTTGCTTATAGAAAGGAATCTCCTGTTAATTGGTGTTCAAAATGCGAGAGTGTTTTAGCAAATGAACAAGTTCATGATGGAAAATGTTGGAGGCATAACGATACAGAGGTAATTGTTAAAAATTTAGAGCAATGGTTCATTAAAACAACAAAATATGCTGAAGAACTTTTGAGGGATGTTGATTCTTTGGACTGGCCTCAAAGGATTAAATCTATGCAAAAAAATTGGATTGGAAAGAGCGAAGGAACTGAAGTATTATTTGAAATAGAAGGAGAAAAATGGCCTGTTTTTACAACAAGAGTAGATACATTATTTGGAGTTACTTTCTTAGTTGTTAGTGCTCAACACTCTAAACTTTCTGAATTAGTCACTAAGGAACAGAAGAAGCATGTTGATGCTTTTTTGAAAAAAGTCAAAAGTACTAAACAAGAAGATATGGACAAAATGGATAAAGAGGGAGTATTTAGTGGGAGTTATGCTATTCATCCTTTGACAGGTAAGAAAGTCCCCATATGGATTGGAAATTTTGTAGTTGCAGATTATGGGTCGGGCATTGTAATGGCTGTTCCTGCCCATGATTCTCGTGATTTTGATTTTGCTAAGAAATATGACATTCCATTAATTCAAGTAATAAAGCCTGTTAAGG
Organism: Candidatus Woesearchaeota archaeon; assembly: GCA_964408235.1. GTDB lineage: Archaea > Nanobdellota > Nanobdellia > Pacearchaeales > GW2011-AR1 > SICU01. The sequence continues at coordinate 53,093 of CAYOYN010000002.1, forward strand.
TAGAACATGCAAAAAGTAAATTATTTGAAGATTTTGGAATTTTAACTAACTCTCATGATTTTAACGGCTTGACTAGTGAAGAAGCTATAAAACATATTCAGGTGGTTTTGAAGGAAAGAAAGCTTGGAGGAGCAGTTACAAATTATAAATTGCGCGATTGGTTAATCTCTAGACAAAGATATTGGGGAACACCTATTCCTATAATTTATTGTAATGATTGTGGTGTTGTTCCAGTTCCGGAAAAAGAATTACCTGTTTTATTGCCTGAGAAGGTTACATTTGGAAAGGGGAACCCTCTTCTTACTAATGAAAAATTCGTAAATTCAAAATGTCCTACTTGTGGTAAGAATGCAAGACGTGAAACTGACACGATGGACACTTTTATGGATTCTAGTTGGTATTATATGAGGTTTACTGATCCAACTAATAATAAAATGCCTATAAGTGTAGATTGTGTTAATTATTGGATGCCTGTTGATTTTTACAGCGGTGGTGCAGAGCATGCTTGTATGCATTTAATTTATGCAAGATTTTTTACAAAGGCTTTACGTGATTTGGGTTATTCGAAAGTTAATGAACCATTTGTAAAATTGTTTAATCAGGGAATGCTTCATGGGGAAGATGGTTTTGTTATGTCCAAATCTAGAGGTAATGGGGTCGATCCTCTTGATGTTAGTAAGAAGTATGGTGCAGATACATTAAGGTTATTTTTAATGAGTGTTGCTTCTCCAGATAAAGATTTTACCTGGAGTACTACAGGTGTTGAGTCCATGTATAAATTTGTTAGTCGTGTTTGGGATTATGCTCATAAGGTAAATTTCGAAAAATCTTCTGCTAGAATTAAGCACAAGTTGAATAAAGGGATTATCCAGATTGGAGAAGATATAAAAAATATTAATTATAATTTGGCTGTAATTAAGTTGCGTTCTTTATTTGATAGTTTTGAGGATCAAATAGATAAGGCGGATTTTGCAACCTACTTACAGCTTCTTTCTCCATTTGCTCCGCATATTGCCGAAGAGTTGTGGCACAATGTTTTAGGATATGATACTTTTGTAAGTGATAGTGATTGGCCTATCGCAGATAAAAGTAAAATAAATGATTCAATTGATGTAGCCGAAGAAAGTTTTGAAAAAACGGTTTCAGATATTCAGAATATCTTAAGAATTATCAAGGAAAAAGATGGTAAAGATGCTAAACATATTTATCTTTATACTATTCCTCCAGAAGTAAAGAACTTTGATAAAGAAATATTATCTAAAAGGCTCGGGATTGATGTAAGCATATTTGCTGTTAACGATAGTAAAAAATATGATCCCTCTTCTAAAGCAACTAAGGCAAAACCTGGAAAACCTGCAATTTATGTAGAATGAATACTGGAAGGTTTAAAAAATCGATTTATTATTTTTTCTCCCATGAAAATTTATCTTGTTTCCCCTGGCGAAAATGACTCAAGAAATCTTACTGATAATGGCAAATCCGATATTTATTCTCTAATTAGAAAACTAACCAATGACAAAATTAAGGTAAAAAGAATTTATGTCAATGGACATAATGTATCTAGGCAAACAGGCAGTATGCTGAGTAAGGCTTTTGAAGTTCCAATTGTAGGCGATGAAAGGTTCTCTGAAATAGGGAAGGGCGTTATTTTAGGAAGTTTTAACGATCTTGATTTAGAAAACTTAAAATATGTAAATCTTTTTATTGATGAAATTGTTGCGAGAAAAAATGATGCCATAATTACTATAGGTGCAGGAGTTCATAGAGCTATAATTAGCAGGTTAACCGGATTGCCTTTGCAAGAAACAAGACACTTTTCTTTTAAACCTGCAGGAATTTCTACATTACATTATGATGATGGTACTGGAAGATGGAGAATTAACTCTCTTAACGATGTAAATCATTTGAGGCTTCCTTAGTTACATCTTTTTGTCTTTTTTTGGTGAAACTGTTTATAAATAGCTTAATTGTTACTAAAAAGTTGTTTGCTATTTAATGATAAATATTCAATGAAAGATATATTATTGTTTGTTGTTTGTATATAAAGAAATTTAGTTTTTAGATCTTGGAGGTGATGGTGATGACTAATTTAAACGGGCTTAAAGATAGGAGAGTTGTGGCTTTGGTTGAAAAACTTGAGGCTGTTGACTCTTTCTATGGTATAACTCCTGAAGAAAGAAATGTCCTTGATGTTATCCATGGAGTCTCTGATTTAGCTGAAGAATCTGAGGAATAGGTATTTTTATTAACTTTATTTTTTTTAGGTTCTAATGGATATTTCGTTTTTGATTTTAGCATTGGTTCAAGGGATTCTTGAATGGTTTCCTGTTTCAAGTTCTGGGCATATGGTCATTACAGAAATGTTTCTTGGAATTTCAAGCGGTCTTGAATTTGAAGTAGCCTTACATTTTGGAACATTAATGGCAGTTTTTGTTTACTTTAGAAAAGATATAGTTTATATTATAAGAGATTTGTTGCATGCTAAATTCAAAACCATTCATGCGCGTCTTGGTTTGTTAATCTTGGTTGCTAGTATTCCTGTAGGTTTTTTAGGTTTTATTTTTAGAAAATATTTTGAGCTATCTTCTAGTTTAGCAATTCTAGGTCTTGGATGGGGGGTTACCAGTTTAGTCTTATTTGCAGGAAGTTTTTCAAAGAATAGTTTAAGAAATTCTTCCTCTTTGAGTTATTCTAAGGCATTAGCTCTAGGTTTTGCACAGGTTTTATCTTTAATTCCAGGAGTTTCAAGAAGCGGTATGACTATTTCTTCAGGTTTGTTATTTGGGTTGAATGAAAAAGAAGCAATTAAATTTTCATATTTGCTTTCAATTCCTACAATAATTGGAGCTAATTTAGTCACTTTTGGAAATAAGGCTATTCCTTTTGAATTTTTATTACCTACAATTATTTGTTTTGTTTCTGGGTTAGTTTTTATGCATATTTCATTTAATTATGTTTTAAATAACCGAAAAAATTTGAGGTGGTTTGGAGTTTATACTTTAATCTTAGGAATAATTTGTTTGTATTTTGCTTTCTAATCTTCAACAATTGCTTTACTTCTTCCTACATGCTCTTTTAGAAAAAGGCCATCTAGGAGTTCAGAAAACTAATATTGGGCTATTCAACAATAGCCTTTATACGACGGACTCCTGCTGAAACTGAAGATTGTTCTATTATTTTAATCTTGCCTATTTCTTTTGTGTTTTTTACATGCGGGCCTGTGCAAATTTCTCTGCTAAAGTATCCCTTTTCTTCTTCTTTATCTACTACTGTGTAAACGCTTACTTTTTCTGGATATTTATGCCCAAATTCTCCTTTCGCACCAGATTCTATTGCTTCTTTATAGGTTAAATCTTCTGATTTTACTACCAATCCCTTTTTCACCACTTTATTTACTAAGTTCTCAATTTTCTCTATTTCCTCATTAGTTAGTTTTCTATTGAATACAAAATCAAATCTTGTTCTTTCAGGGGTTATGTTGCTTCCTCTTTGTGCTACTTCTGGCCCTAGAACTCTAGATAATGCTTCATTAAGTAAATGGGTAGTGGTATGTAATCTTGTAGTTTTTTCGGAATGGTCTGCAAGCCCTGATTTGAATGCTCCTGCTGAAGTGGTTCTTGATAATTCTTGGTGTCTTTGATATTCTTCATCAAATCCTTTTTTGTCAATTTTAACCTTGATTTCATTAGCCATCTCAATAGTCATTTCTATTGGGAAGCCAAATGATTGGAATAAAAGAAACGAATCTTTTCCTGAAATGTTTTTGCTTTCAGATGCAATTTTTTCGAATTGTTTTGTTCCTTTTTCAATAGTTTTTCTAAACTTATTTTCTTCTTCCTCTAATTTTATTATGATGTTATCTTTATTATCTTCTAATTCTTTATAATCGTTGTATATTTCAAAAATTGGCTTTATTATTTCCTTTGTAAAATTTGTTTCTATTCCTAATATTTTGCCGTATCTTATTGCTCTTCTGATTAATCTTCTTAATATGTAACCTTGTCCAGTATTTGAAGGGTGGATTCCGTCTGCAATTATGAATACTGAGGCTTTTAAATGGTCTGCAATTATTCTCATTTCTTTTTTATGATCTAAATATTTCTTTTTAGAGACATTTTCTACTCTTTTTATTATTGGCATCCATATTTCTGTCAGGTAATTATCGTCTAACTCGTTTAGAGCAGCAAGGGTTCTTTCTAGACCCATGCCAGTATCTACATTTTTTTGTTTTAGTTGAATATATTTTCCTTCTAAGGTTTTATCATACTGCATGAAAACATCATTCCATATTTCTACCCATTTCGGATCTTCAGGATCAAAGTTTTTGGGAGCTTTTTTTCCGCTGTAAAAGAACATTTCTGTATCCGGTCCACAAGGGCCTGTATTTCCGGCTGGGCCCCACCAATTATTCTTTTTTGGAAGAAATGCTATTCTTTCTTTGGGCATTCCTAAAGAAGTCCAGGTGTTGTAAGATTCTAGGTCTTTATCTGCATCTTTATCGCCTATGAAGCAAGTTACTGCTAATTTTTCTAATGGTATTTTTAGGATTTTTGTTAAAAATTCAAAAGAATATTTTATTGCCTCAACTTTAAAATATTCTCCAAGGGACCAATTTCCAAGCATTTCAAAAAAGGTATGGTGGGTTGTATCTCCTACTTCATCAATATCATCTGTTCTTACACATCTCTGTACATTTACTAATTTTTTTCCCAATGGGTGTTTTTGACCTACTAAATAAGGGACTAATGGGTGCATTCCAGCAGTCGTAAATAAAACAGTAGGGTCATTTACGGGAATTAACGAAGAGTTGGGAATCTCTTTATGAGCTTTTGACTTAAAAAAATCAATATATTTTTGAATTAGTTCTTGCCTACTTATCATTTCAATGAACAGATTATACTGTTTTTAAAAATATTGATTATGCTCCCAACATTGCAATTTTCTTTCTTATGTTTTGGATTTCTTGTTCTAACGAATCTCTTTTGCCAGGAACTGTTTTTATTAATTCTGCGCTAGTCTCTTTAACTTTTATGTTTGGAACATATTGGGTTATTGTTTCCATTTCTTTTTTCATGTCCATAATTACCTTTTTTAGAAGACTTTTAAGGGCTAATTCTTCTTTCCTTAATTTCTTGTAACTATTGTATTTCTTTAAACATGTTAGAACTTCCATTTCTGCGTAAAGTAGGTGTTTTTTTCCAGCAACGACATGTGGTTTTTCTAAACCCACGAATTGTTCTTCAGTAGGCATTTTCAAATATCTCTTTATTAATAAAGAGTATTCTTGCTTTTATGCTTTCAATATCCTTTTCCCAACTAGTTATTTCTTCATCCTCTTTTGCTTTCAGGTCTTTTATCATTCTTAATAATTCATCCATCTGGTCTAATTTTTCAGATATTTTAAGCAGCGAATCTCTTGCTTCTTTGAATTTTTCAAGCTTTACGAATAAAGGCCTTTTATCACTAACTTGACTATTAGGAGCAGTCATTCTTAACGCATCTGCCATTGTAGGTCTTTGAACAATTGGAGCGGGCATTGTAGGTTTAGGAGACCATTCATCTAATTCCATGGTCCTCATTGGTTTCATTTGAATTGGCTCTGCATTCCATTCAGGTAACTCAGGTAAATTTTTATCTTCATCTTCAACTGCACTTTTTATCATGCTTTGGCTGAATCCTTTATTCATTAATGAATCTGGAAATGAAGGTAAGCCATGTACTTCTTCCTGAGCAGATTCTATCGGAGGAAGCATAGATCTTTGATAGTCTCTCATTGAGGCAGGACCTGTTATTGGCAAATCAGGTAATTCTCCTTCAGAATCTTTCTTTTTTCCAAACATATTTTCATATATTTAGAAGTTTATTTATATAGGTTTATCTTAATTATCAAGTGGTTACATATTTTCTCTTAATTTTTTTCTATCTAAATTCTTTTATTTAATGAAAAAATTAATTAGTTTTTCAATAGAAAGGTTTTTATTGTTAGATTGATGGAAGTTTTTCATGCTTGAGAAGTTTTTGAAAGAGTATGTTTCTATCGTCGCAGGTTCAGGTACAGATAAGATTGTTGATGTTTTATTTAATAAAAAAAATGTTAATGAATTTTTAATTGCTAAGAAACTTAATTTAACTATTAACCAAACTAGGAATATTCTTTACAAGCTTGCAGATAGCGGCCTTGTTCGTTTTATGAGGAAAAAAGATCTAAAAAGTGGCGGATGGTACACTTATTTTTGGACACTGGATGAGTATAAGTGCTTGGTAAATTATCGTGCTTCTATAAATAATGAGATCTCTATTCAGGAAAACGTTCTTGCAGCTAGAAAGACTAAACAGTTTTATATCTGTAAAAACTGTAATATCGAGGTTTCTGATGAACATGCTTTGTTAAATGAATTTACTTGTGCTGAGTGTGGGGAAGTTTATTCTTTAAAAGATCCTATTGAAGGAATAAAAGAAATTGAAAAAATTGTTCAGAAATTGGCTGACAAATCTGCTCAAATACAAGTAGAAATTGAAAAACTTAACGTGGAAAGAGCGCCTAAACCTGTTAAAAAAGAAAAGGTAAAGAAAACTAAGACCTCTTCTAAATCTAAGGCTGGATTAAAATCTGTTAAAAAAGAAAAGAAAGCTACTAAGAAACCTACCAAGAAGGGGAAAAAGAAATAACGAAATGGTTTATAGGAGAGACTACAGACGTTCCAAAGTATCTGTTAAAAAAAGAAAAATATTCAGTTTGACTACTTCAATTATATTTGTAAATGTAGTTTTATTTTTTTTATTTTCTATCGTTTCTTTATTTTATCCTAATTTTATTAATTTCATAGCTATCAAACCTTCTTCAGTTTTATCTGGGGATTATGTCTGGACAATTTTTACTAGTATGTTTATGCATGGAAGTTTCTTTCATTTATTTGTGAATATGCTTTCTCTATTTTTTTTAGGTAGTCTAACTGAACAAATAATAGGTAGGAAGAGATTTTTCTGGTTTTATCTTCTTGCAGGAATAATGGGTGGATTATTTTTTGTTTTGTTTGCATACATAGGAAGCTTTTTTTCAAGAGGAGATTTTATTTTTGGAGGAATTAATGATTTTGCAGTCGGTGCAAGTGGGGCTATTTTCGGCTTACTAGGCATCCTTGCGACATTGTTGCCTAAGAAGAAGGTATACCTTATTATTGGACCTTTAATAGTAATTGTTCTTCAAGTTTTAATTTCTGGATTAATTCCTTCAATATCAGGGTTGCTAGATATAATCGGAGGAGTTTTAATATTTTTAATGATCTTTTCCATATTTTCGCCTAACCCTCTATTTAGAAAGGTTGCTATTCCATTAAGTTTACCCTTTTGGCTTGCCCCTATAATCGCTATTGTTCCTTTGTTAATGATTGGTTTTTTTGTTAAACTACCTATTGGAAATATGGCTCATCTTGGGGGTTTAGTGGTTGGATTAATTTATGGTTATTATTTAAGGAATAAATATAAGCAAAAGGTTAAATTGCTAAATAGAATTATTAGATGATGAAAAAAAATAAATCTTCTTGGAAAAAAGAATTCGCTAATTCTTTTGAAGAATCTTTAAGATATATCTCCTTATGTAAGAATTATGTCTACTTGATAATCGCTGTTTTTTTAATTAGTTCTTTATTCGGATATTTCAACTCTAATCAACTTGGATTCATTGACGAAGCAATAAAAGACATCTTATCTAAAACTCAAGGACTTGATGCCCTTGAACTTTTATGGTTTATATTTAGCAATAATGTAACTAGCGCAGTTTCATCTTTATTTTTAGGTTTATTGTTCGGTGTTTTTCCTTTGTTTAATGCAATATTTAATGGGGCTCTATTAGGCTATGTTTATTCTAAGGCTGTTCCTATTGCAGGTTTCGGAGTGATCTGGAAAATTTTACCTCATGGAATATTTGAATTGCCTGCAATTTTTATTTCACTGGGGCTTGGGTTACATTTGGGAATGTCCATTTTTACAAGAAATAAACTGAAGACCGTAAAAGAAAGATTTATTGGATCGCTTAAGGCTTTCTTGGCTGTTGTTGTTCCCTTGCTTATGTTAGCAGCAATAATTGAGAGCTTTTTGATCTTTTTTGTTGGCTGAAATGTTTTTAAATTGCATTCGGGTTAAAGTTTAATGGAAGATAAAGGTTTTGTAGGAAATGTTACCGAACTTGATGAGGCTCGTGAAATAGATAATATTCGTAAAGTTGAAGCAGCTCTTTTTGTTTCAGGGAAGTTCATGAATTTAAAGGAACTTGTAGCTTTAACTGATGTCAATCCTTTGTTATTAAGAGATATACTTAGGACATTGGAAGAAAAATATAAGGGTAAAGGGGTTGAAATAGTTCACAGAGAAGATTTATGGAAAATGGATGTTCATCCCGATTTCGTCTATATGGTTAATAGATTAGCTACTGGTAACTCCGAGTTTACAAAGGCTGAACAAGAAACTCTAGCTATTATTGCCTATAAGCAACCAATGAAACAATCTATTTTAATTAAAATTAGGGGTAATAAAGCGTATGATCATATTGCTAAATTTGTAGAGATGGGTTTAATAAACAAAAAAAAAGTTGGGCATACTGCAGAAATTTCTTTGAGTGAAACATTCTATAATTATTTTAATATTTCTGGAGATGAAAAGAATAAATTTCCTTTAGCAGATGAAGTCGGAGAAAAGGTAGAAAATTAACATGTTTAATTTTGTTGAAATTGTATTTTACATATATCTTTTTGTTGGTTTGTATATGACTAGCCTTCTTATTTTTATATGGTTTCCAAATAGGAAGAGGCTTTTTCATCACCCTATCGGAAAACCTGTCCCTGTTAGTATAGTTATGCCTTGTTATAACGAGTCTGCAACTGTAGCTAGCGCATTAGATTCATTACTAAAAATGGAATATCCTCAAGATATGATTGAAATAATTGTAGTTGATGATATGTCAAAAGATAATTCTGTAGATATAATTAAGGAATATGTAAAAAAGTACCCGGGTAAAATAAAATTAATTGTCAATTCAAGAAATTCTGGTGGTGCCGCTGAACCTACAAATATAGGGGTCAGGGCATCAAGGCACGATTTTATTGCGGTGACTGATGCAGATTCAACCCCTCAACCTGATGCATTAATAAAAATGATAGGTTTTTTACAAGAAAATGAAAAAGTTGCAGCGGTAACTTGCGCAGTTATGGCCCATGGTGCAAGTACATTCATGCAAAAATTACAGATGATTGAATATTCAATTATCTCTTGGTCAAGAAAACTCCTTGATTGCGTAGATGCAGTTTATGTTACCCCTGGTCCATTTGCTTTATATCGGAAAAAAAATCTTTTAGAAGTTGGACTTTTTGATACAAAAAACTTGACTCAGGATATAGAAATTGTTTGGAGATTAAGATCGCATGGGTACTTAGCTAGAATGTGTCTTTCTGCGAGAGTTTATTCAGTAACTCCTAATAAATTTTCAAAATGGTGGAAGCAAAGAATTAGATGGAATATTGGAGGGACTCAATGTCTCTTTAAATACAAATCTTATATTTTTAAGAATGGAATGCTTGGAGGATTTATAATTCCTTTTTTTAGCTTTTCCCTATTTCTTGGCCTTTTTGGACTCGGGTTATTTATTTATCTTTTTTTCAAAAGAATTGTCATAAATTTTTTAGCTACAAAATATTCTATTTATGGAGGCACTACTCTTTTTAGGCTTCAAGATTTAAGTTTGCATCCTACTGTCCTTAATTTTTTCGGGATAGTTTTATTTATTTGGTCTTTCATTTTTGTATTGATTGGTTTGAGTTTAATGGATATGAGGGGTAAAAAAGAAACTAATTGGTTTAACATATTTTTTTACCAGTTAATCTACCTTGCAATCTACCCATTTATCATGATAACTGCTTTGTACAAATATTTAAGAGGAAAATACTCATGGTAATAATTGAGGTAAATAAAAATGACTAAACATGCTTTTTGGCAGGCTCTTGTTTTTACGGTAATTGTGTTTTCTTTAGGGATGCTTTTGGGTTTTTTTCTGGAATTTGGTCAATCGCAATCAGTTTATTCTAACCTTGTTAGTTCTGAATTAAATATTCTTGATGAACAAATTCGTCAGAGAGTTATTTCAGATAATAATGTTTCATGCGAACTTGGTAAGGAAAGTCTTTTTTCTTTTGCAGATAAAATATATGATGATGCCATAGAATTAGAGGAAATTGATGGTACTGGCAGGTTAGGGGATCTTACGACATTGCATAAACGGTATGATTTGCTTAGGACTTTGCTTCTTTTAGAAGCGGAGAAATTGAAACAAAGATGTGGGGAGGATTTCCATATTTTAACTTACTTTTATTATTATAATTCAGATGATATTCAAACTTCTTCCGAACAAAATTATCTTTCAAGGCTATTATTTGATTTTAAAAATGATAATCCTGAATCTGTTATTCTTATTCCTATTGCCATAGATACTGGCGTTGCATCTGTAGATTTATTAGTTGAATCTTTGAATTCTGACCAATATCCTGCAATTATAGTTAACAAAAATTTGGTTATTACAGATATGGTTAGTTTAGAAGAATTATCTGAATTGGTGTTAAATGAAAGTGGCATTTATTCACCATAAATGATTTAAAGAGGTTTTTTGTATCATTTTTATGGATTATATTGGTTTAAAGCACGATGATGGAAATTATGTCGAAGCAATAAAAGATGGAGAGATTGTAAGGGTTGAAGAAAAAATTGCTCTTCTCGAGGATTTATTTATCTTAAGAAAGATTGGAGGCTCTCAAAATTCAAGTTCTGTTTCTCCGCCTTTGCAAAGTTCAGCAATTAAATCAAAAGAGCCTATTATTAAGAATAGTTCTATTATGTCTGATTGGAAACACGGAAAATTTGGAGGTAAAAAAAACAATGCAGCCCAGGATTTAATCTCTAACTTCAATTGGGAGATCTCTAAAAATAGGAAGGCTAAAAATATGACTCGGTTGAAGTTGGCTCAAATGATAAATGCTACCGAGGATCAAGTAAAAATGTTAGAACTTGGAGAATTGCCTGCAGATGATTTTGTTTTGATTTCAAGAATAGAACAAGTATTTGGAATAAATCTTAGAAAAAACCCTGGTTCTATTGCACACGTTAGTCTTGCAGATTTACAAAAGAGAAATGAGGAAAAAAAGCAGGAAAGGTTTCAAACCAATGTCTTTAAAGATTCAACTAATTTAGCTGGAAACGATATAGAAATTTTAGATTAAAGATTCAAATTTAATTTCTTGGCTAAAGGATATCGAAGGCTTTAAAAACCGTTATTTCTGATGATTAATATGAATATTGAAATAATCTCTGAAGAAAACGACCTTATCGAGCTTAGGGTAGATAACTTGACCGTTGCAGAGATTTTGAGGGTATATCTTAATGATCAAGGCATTAAGTTTGCAGCTTGGAGAAGAGATCATTTAACAAAGCCAGTTATATTTAGGATCGAATCTTCTGGGAAAAACGTTAAAAAAGCTATAAGTGAAGCTATAAGTGCCGTGAACAAGGATTTAAGCGTTCTTTCAAAGATTTCTTCTAAGTAATTAATTCGTAGACAGATTTATTAATGATTTTTAACTACTTTTATTGGATGAAAGGAGGTTGATATGAATTGTAAATGCAATTGGGTTGAATCTATTCTTGCGATAATCATAATAGTATTTGCTTATATGGGGAGTCCTTCTTCTCGATGGGTGATTATTATTGCAGCGGTTATCTTGTTATTACATGCTTTGATGTGCAAGAACTCTAAAATGTGTGAAGAACCTATGATGGTTGAATCTAAGCACAAGAAGAGGCGCAGATAATTTTGCCTTTTTTATTTTAGTTATTTTTTGTAATTATTCTTTTATACTATTCTTTTCTTTTACTTTTATGGTGAAAGTTTCGGCCGGAAATTATGACTTAAATGCTTGGTTAAAAGGTGGATATGATTCTGGGATCGTAACTACATTGTATGGAGGTCCTGGTTCTGGAAAAACTAATTTTTGTATGATTGCCGCAGTTTCTCAAGCAAAAAAAGGAAATAAGGTGATTTTTATAGATACTGAAGGCGGATTTTCTTCGGAAAGGGTTAAACAACTTTTTTCTTCTAAATCTGCTAATGGAAATGAAAAGAACCTAAGCATAAATGAAGTTTTAGAAAATATTCTTGTCTTAAAACCTACAAATTTTAAAGAACAGCAGCAGTCTTTCGATCAATTGCTTAAGCATTTGAAGGAGCAGGTTTCTTTAATCATAGTTGATGGAATGACTATGCTTTATAGGTTAGATTTTGCAGATGCTCGATCTAGTGAAAAAGATATAGAAAATATACAAATTGTAAATGCTACCTTGACTAAACAAATGAGGCTTCTTGTAGAAATTGCTAGGAAGAATGATATTCCTGTTTTAGTTACAAATCAAATATACAATTGGGATAACGAGATTAGAATGGTTGCTGGGGATATAATAAGGTACTGGAGTAAATGTTTAATTGAGCTTACAAATGAATCCGGTAAAAGAACTGCATTTTTAGTTAAACATAGGTCCATAGGAGAAAAATCATTAGCTTTTCAGATTTATGATGGGGGTATAAGAAAGAGGGGTTGGCTGTAAACTTTGAAATCGGTTTATTTATAAAGATGATTTCTAAAGAATTTTATGAAAAATTACTTGTTATTTGCTGTTTTACTGGTTTTATTTGGCACATGCCTTGGTTTTTCAGCAGCATACCCAGATCAAGATTATTTTGGGTTTCTTGATTATACTCCTAGTTTTAATGTTACTTACCTCTTTAATATAGACTCTGGCTATAACACTATTAGTTTTATAGGTATAAATGATAGCAATTTAGATCATTATGCTTTGTTTCCTCTTGACTATTCAAATTCATTTACTCAGAGAATAAATTATGTTTGGTATTATGGGATATTTAATGAAACCCATTTGATGGTTAATTCTTATGTTCCTGCGGAAATCTTTTATGTAGGTAATTTTACTAAACTTTCCGATGGGGTTTATTCTTCTTACTTTTCACTAAATAATTCTTTTTTTGATTTTGGAAATTCTTCTTTTAATGTTACATTAGATCTTAATTCAAATCTAAGTTTTATTCAGTCTAATGACAATTTACTAAATAGCTCTAATTCTTCATTGCTTTATGCTCCGGATTTTAGGATGGCTGCACATTTACAAAATCAAGGCCTCATTGAGACTAGATTAGTTCAAAATCAAACTATCGAATCTTTAGAAGTTCATTTATGGGTAAAGGAAGATTTATCTAGAAATGGTTTAGGATATCAATGGATAAATCAAATTTATCCAGTAAATAACTTTAGTTTTGAATTAATCTCTCCTTCAAATAATCAAACATTACTTACTGAAAATAACTTTCTTGATGTTAAATTTGACTTTTTGACAAATAGTACATATCCTTTTGTTATTAACAATTGTTCAGTAAATGTCAATTCAAATAATTTTAGCATATTTTTGAATTCTAGCTTAAATGGAAGCTATAACTCTGCAATTTATAATTTATCTTTGGGAAGTTATGAGTGGTTTGTTTCATGTGCTTTTGAAAGTTTAAACTGGGTTAGTAATAAAAGTTTTTTTACCATTCAACAAAAAGTCTCAGAGCCTGAGGTAATAAGATTAAACTCTGATTCGGAAGAAGGTGGCAGAAGAAGAAATATTTTACCTCTTGAAAACTTGAGCTTTAATCCTTTAACTCTTGAAGAAAAAGATTCTAATAATACGATAATCTCTTTGATTACCGGAGCAGTTACTGGAGTTTTAGGAAATAAGAGTCTTCTTGGGTTAGTGGTTTTACTGTTATTGGTAGTGTTAATTGCTTTTTTAATTTATAATCGTCAGAGGTTTGGGATTGTTAAGGCATCTAAACCATAAGATTTAAGATGAAATCTTTCTCTTTAGTTTAGATGTTATACTCAGATTTTGTTCAATTATATGAGAAATTATCTTCAACTACTAAAAAGCTTGAAAAAATAGAGATTTTAGCTTCTTTCTTGCCCAAATTAAAAGGTGAAGAAGATCTTATTTATTTGCTCAGAGGAAAGGTATTTCCAGACTATGATGTAAGAGAGCTTGGTATTTCTACACAATTAGTAATTAAGTCTATAAGTATCGCTTCAGGCTTTTCAATTTCAGAGGTTAATTCTAAGTTTAAATTAATAGGGGATTTAGGAGACGTATCCGTTGAACTTTTGAAAATAAAAAAACAAAACTCTCTTTTTTCTAAAAAACTAACAGCTCAACATGTTATGGACAGTTTGAGAAAGATTTCTTCTATATCAGGTACTGGTACAATAGATAAAAAGATTGCCATAATTTCTGAGTTACTAATAGAATCTACTTTTAGGGAAGCTTGCTATATCATAAGAACTTTACTTGGAGATCTACGTATTGGTGTAGCCGATGCCGTTTTATTGGGGGCGATAAATAATGCTTTTTTTCAAGATAAAAATATGCTTGATAAAATAGAAAAAACTTACGATTTAATTAACGATTTTGCACAATTATTGAAATTATCTCTTTCTGGAAAAGAATCATTTGAACATATTTCTTTAATTCCTGGGAGACCTATTAATGTTATGCTTGCTACTAAAGTTTCTAGTATTCAAGAGGCTTTTGAAATTTGCGGAAAACCTGCAGCATTCGAGCATAAATATGATGGTTTTAGGGTAATAATAAGTTGTGATGGTAAAAAAATAAAATTGTTTACTAGAAGACTTGAAGAGGTAACAAATCAATTTCCAGATATAGTTGAAATTGTTTCAAAACACGTTAAAGCTAAAAGTTTTATTCTAGATGCAGAAGCTGTTGGCTTTGATTCAAAGACTGGTAAATATCTTCCATTTGAATCTATAAGTCAGAGGATAAAACGCAAATACGATATTGGAGAACTTGCTTCTAAAATGCCTGTAGAAGTTAAGATTTTTGATGTTCTTTATTTGAATGGTGAAAATAAGCTTGAAAGTACATTTATTGAGCGTAGAAAGTTAATAGAAGAGGTCATAGAAAATGTCCCGTGGAAAATTTCGATTTCTACCCAGATAATTACAGATTCTGAAAAAGAAGTTCAAAAATTTTACAAGGATGCTTTGAAAATTGGTGAAGAGGGGATAATGATAAAGAATCTTAATTCTTCTTATGTTTCTGGACGTTATGTTGGAAATCTTGCAAAATTGAAACCTGATGTTTCTGATTTAGATTTAGTAATTGTTGGTGCAGAATATGGTACTGGAAAAAGGGCTGGTGGCCTTACTAGTTTTATTGTTGCATGTAAAAGTGGGGATAAATTTTTGGAAGTTGGAAAAGTTTCTTCAGGTTTGAAAGAAAAAGAAGGAGAAGGCACTACTTATAATGAAATAAACGCCCTCTTACAACCCTTAATTATTGATGAAGATGATTCTTCTGTAAATGTAAAACCTAAAATTGTTGTTTCAGTCACTTACCAAAACATTCAACCAAGTCCTACTTATTCATCTGGATTTGCATTACGCTTTCCAAGGATTACCCATTATAGGCCTGAAAGAGGAATACATGACATCGCTACATTAGAGGATATTAAGAAGGAATTTAGTAAAACTTTTAGAAGGTTAAATAAAAAGGGCATCTAACTATTTTTCTAAAAACTAAGGTTTATAAAGCCCCCTATTTAAATACCAATAAGATGTCTGACGTAAAATCAAATCTGACAGTTCAGAATATTGTTGCGACAGCTTCTCTTGGAAAGGAAGTTTCTTTAACAAAACTTGCTAAGATGCAAAGTAATACTGAATATAATCCTGAACAATTTCCAGGTCTTGTTTTAAGAGTTAAGAAGCCTAAATCTGCAGTTCTTGTTTTTTCAAGTGGGAATCTTGTTTGCACAGGAACAAAAAGTATCGCTCAAGTTAAGGAAGTAGTGGACCAAGTAATAAAACAACTTGCTAAAATAGGGGTCAGAATAACTACTAAACCAAAAATAACTGTTCAAAATATTGTGGCTTCGGGGAGTATTGATGTTGATTTGAATTTAAACATTTTAGCTTTGGAATTGGAAAATACGGAATATGAACCTGAACAATTTCCAGGTCTTGTCTATAAATTAGGAACTCCTAATGCTACTTTCTTGTTGTTCTCTAATGGTAAGCTTGTTTGCACAGGAACTAAAAATAAAAATGAACTTGATGATTCAATGGTTCAGTTGAATAAGAATGTTAAGGATGTTCTTAAGAGACTAAAGAAAGAGAATGAATGATGATTAATAATATATTTTTACAGGCTTTAACTTTGGATAGCACTGACGCTCCTCCTTTAGTTTTTCTTCTTGCTTTAATCGCTGCTTTAGGCGTTTTTATATTTCTATTTATTATTTTAGCATCTTACTTGTATTTGTCTTTTGCCTATTCTGCTGTTGGCAGAAGGGCTAAGGTTAAGTCTCCAGGTCTTGCTTGGATTCCAGGTATAGGTCCATTAATAATTGCTTATAAGGCTTCTAAAATGCCTTGGTGGCCATGGCTTTTGATTATAGCTATGTTCATACCAGTTGTTGGATTTATCGCAAATATTATCTTTTTGGTATTTACGGTTATTTGGCATTGGAAAATGTTTGAATCTGTAAAAAGGCCTGGATGGTTTAGTATTTTGATGTTAATCCCAATAGTTAATTTTGTAATTATAGGTATTGTTGCTTGGGGCAAAAGATAATTTTACTTAAAAAATTGGTTTAATTTGCTCTGAGACTTTTTTATCTTTAATATTACTGATTTCTCTATATAATTTGATACTGGCTGTTTTAGTCTTGTTTGGATATTTTGCAATGCTTCATCTAAGGTGTTAAATAATTTTGGTTTACTTTTGAATGCTTCTCTGCTTGTTTCTCTAAGGATCCCTACCCCACAAGGAGCATAATATTGAGGTTTTATTTCTCTGAAAACTAGGCATGTGCCTTGGCGTTTTATTGATTCTAAATATTCTGTTAATGCTAACCTATTTGCATAATATGCTCCAGTTACCGAGTCAGCATATTTTTTTCTTGAAAATATTGTTTCATAATCCTGCCAAACTCCTTGCGAAAATGGATTTTTTAGGCTAATTTCTATTACTTCAAATGCAAATGAATCTGGGATTAACAGAAATTCATAATGGTTTCCCAGATATTCTGAATGGAATAATTGATATTCGCTAATTTCTTGATATTGTTTTATTTTTTCTAGTTTATTTTTTGATATAGTATCATCGACTGCGGTAATGCTCCATCTTGTAGGCACGAGTTTTCTATTCTTTTTTAACCCTAAAATTCCAGCTGAAAGTATTTTTATTATAGTAGAAGTTTGAATGTTTGCTTTGTGTAATTCTTGTATTGCTATTGAAGATTTTGTCTCTTTATCATTTACTAAATAATCTACCTTGGGTTTAACAGGGGCGTTTTCTTGTAACTCTGCTTTTTCTATTTCTGCGGATTTTGGAATAAGCGGACTCCTATCATCTTGTTCTTTGTTTGCAGTTACTGGTTTTTTAAGATGGAATTCTGTCGCAATTGATTTATGAGTCATAGCAACTTCTTTCATTACAGATAAAAATTTTGTTTCTAATTTTTTTATGTTGCTTTGAGTCCTGCCGTAAATTAATTGATTTCTGTAACCCATTATATCTGAAATAGCTAATTTGTTTTTGTGCCATTCTTCGGGAGAAGACATTATGCTCGTATCTCCTGTTTCTTGAGGTGCTAGGATGCCTGTATAGACATTAGGATAATTCCACTTTCCTACAAATATTTCTGGAGGGGTTGAGCCCGAAAAATTTTGTAATTTTACAGTTTTTCCTAGAAAGAAATTATGTTTGTCGCACTCTTCTTCAAAACATGTTTTGCAAATCACTTCTTATTTTATTTTTAAGTCTTTATAGAAATTATTATTCTTCAGCCTCTAACCTTATCCTGCTTTTATGTAATCTATATTCTATTAGCCCTATTATCCCTAAAATAAAGCCTCCTATAATTGTAGCCATCCCTACTTTTAACATCGAATTATTTTGATTAGAAAACTGTATTAATGCAAAACCTAAAATCAAGGCTGAAAAAGTTGTTCTTATATATGACAAAAGGGTTCTTTCATTAGCCAATAGGGCACTTTCTTCTTCTAATTTTAATTTTTTATTCCCCTTATTTTTCATAAATACAAAAGAAGAGTTTTGTTCTTAAATATTGCTCTTTTAATTTTTCAAGTCGGAAATACCTAGAAGTATGAAAAGAACACCAATCATTGTTACGAGCCAGAATAATCCTCCTTTAAAGAATTCTCCTGCAGCGTTCCAAAAATTCCATGCTCCCCAGTTCTGAGAATAGTATGCAATAAGTATTGCACCTACCACTAGGATAAGACCCACAAGAAGTTCGGACCATTTATTCATATTATCATTTAATAATTTGGGTATTTAAAGATTCTTGTAATTAAAAAGTTCTTTTATAGAAGGCCTAGAAGACTAAGTCTAGGGAATGTTAATCCATTTACATTATCTGTAATTTGGGTCTGAGATTTCATCAAAAACCTGTTGATTTTTAATGTTCCAATTAGGTTTCTTTTAAAATTGTTATTGTATTTTTGTCTTACTAAAGCAACTGCTCCAGCAACGTGTGCTGCTGCCTGAGATGTTCCGCTACAAGTTCCAATTGCTCCTACTCCTGCTCCGCAAACTGTTCCGTTTGATGCAGCAGTAGAAGTTATTGTGGCTCCTGGGGCTACTAATTTTAGATTATCTCCAGTATTTGATGCACAAGCTATTTTATCTACAACTCTTAATTCTTGACAAACTCCTATCCAGTTAAATGTGAATGGTGTGACTGTTTTATCATAGGTTGCTCCTACAGATGTTGCATTTGGAGAACATGCTGGATAAGATATTCCATTTTTATATCCTTGATTACCTGATGAAACAATTACCGGGATTCCATATCCTGCTGCAGTGTTTATTCCAGTATCCATCCAAGTAGGGCATGTATTTGATGTGCTATTGTAACTCTGTCCATCACCGATACTCATAGATATTGCACTAAGTTTCTTATAGCCTATTGTTGTTAGACAATGGTTTAGTCCTGCAATCATATTAATATTTGAACAAGAACCTGCTGAATTACATACTTTTTCTGCAATTATTAATGCATCCGGTGCTACTCCTCTAATGCTTTGATTATTAGAGGGGTTTACTCCTTTTGCCGCGATTATTCCTGCTAGGTGTGTTCCGTGACCGTTATCATCCATTGGGTTTGAATCGTTATTTACAAAGTCCCAACCACCTATTATTTTAACACCCCATCCTGCTCCAAGTGCATTGTGGTTATAATCTACTCCTGTATCTAATAAACACACTACTTGTCCTAATCCTGTTAGGTTTGTTGTCTGAGATCCATAAGGAACTTGAACATTCCAAGCATTTGTAGCGTTTATTAATTGAAGGCTTTCTTGCAATTGTATCTCTAAGGTACTTTCTGCAAAGATTTCTTCTACAAGGTTACTTTCTTTAAGAGCTTCTATTGTTTTTTTATCTGCTTCTATTGCTAATGAGTTTAAAGAATCATATGTGTAAATTATTTTCAATTCTTCCCCTTGTTTTTCAGAAAATTCTTTGGACAATGCATCTATGTTATTTTTTGAATACTTGATTATCTTGCTTTGATCTTCAGTATCAAAGTTTCTTCTTAAATTTACAATAACTCTTACTTTATCATTATTTTCTACTTGTTTGTAAACTTCAGACTCAACTTTTACTTCTACTTTTTCGTCTGATTGAGCTATAGAAAATGAGTTAAAATATATTATAGATAATATAGAAAATAATGCCAAAATTGCTACGCTTAATTTTACGCCTTTCATGACTAATGTTTAACTATTAAGTAGTATATAAATCTTTGTATGTTCGTTTAATTTTTTACTGTTCAAATAGGATTGAAGCTTAAAACGGGTTTAAATATTAGATAAATTTGTATCTGATATGGATAAGAGTATTAGTATAGATTTAGGAGACCCTAGAACGGGATTAGTGGCTGAGGCTTTGTCTAACAAGACTTGTGTTAAGATTTTAGATCTATTGGCGGCTCAGGAACTAACTGCAAGTGATATTGCTTCTAAATTAAATATTCCTTTGAATACTACAGGGTATAATTTAGAAAAATTGATTAAGGCAGGTTTGGTTGAGAAATCTAATAACTTCTTTTGGAGTGTCAAAGGGAAAAAAACTCCAATTTATAGGGTAGCAAATAAAAAGATAGTTATCTCTCCAAAGAGAATGGTTGCTAAAGTAGTTCCTTTTGTTTTAGTTGCAGGAGTTTTAATGTTGCTTGCTGTTTCTTTCATGTTTAATGATTCTAGGTCTACTCAAGGAAGTTTGTCAGGTAATTTAGAGCAATTCGAGTCATACGAAGAACTTAATGAGTATGTAGAAAAATCTAGGTCTTTACAGAGCGGGGATTCATACAGTTTATTTGGAAGGCAAGAAGATGCAGTTTCTTCTGGGGACTCAATGGTTGCAGCTCCAGCTTTAGGTGAGGCTGGTACAAAATCTTCTGTTGGAGGAAGCGGAGCTAGCGATTATTCTAGTACTAATATTCAAGTTTTAGGAGTTGATGAAGCAGATATTGTAAAAAATGATGGTAAATATATTTACACAGTCAGCACTAATAAGGTAACAATTGTTGAAGCTTATCCTGCTGACTCTATGAATATTGTTTCAGAGTTAGAATTTGAGAATTATGTAAATGGAATATTCCTTTACGATGGTAAACTGATTGTAATAGAATCCTCTTATGGTTATTCATTGTATGGTGGAGCTGAGTTAGATAAAGTTGCTGGAACAAGTATTCGTGCACCGGACTATTCAAGAAATGAAGTAAATGTACATGTTTATGATGTAAGCTCGGACAAAATTTCAAAGCCTGAAAAAATTCAGACCTTTGTAGTTGATGGTAGTTATCAGACTGCTAGAATTCTTAATGGGTATGTTTATCTTATAGCTAATAAATATATTGATTCTTCGCCTATTATTCCATATTTTAGAGCCGGAGATCAAGTTGAGACTGTATCTGCTGACAAGGTTTATCACTCTGGGTACTATGACTCGAGCCTTATATTTACCTCAGTTATGGCAATTAACTTAGATAATTTGGAATATAACGGGAATGTATTTCTTTTAGGAAGTAGCACTTCGGTATATGTATCTGAAAACGCAATTTATTTGACAAGTAGCAAAACATATGATTATTCAAAGGTTCAGGAAGGGGCTTTAAACATTATTTTAGAAGTCTTACCTGGTAAATTTAGATCGGATGCTGAGAAAATTATCTCCTCCGATGATGAATATTATATTAAATCTGATAAGATTTCTTTTATTGTTCAAGAATACTTCAATTCCTTGAGCATTGATGAAAAGAAAGAATTTGAAAATGCACTTACAGAGGCAGGAAATGAATATTATTTAGGAGTTTCAAAAGAATATGAAAAAACCTTAGTTCATAGGATCGATTTAGATGGTTTAGATATATCTTATTCTAATTCAGGGGAAGTTCCAGGTTATGTTCTCAACCAGTTCTCTATGGATGAATTTGATGGACACTTTAGAATTGCGACTACTACAGGAAATAGCTTTGGATCTTTTGAAAATTCCTTTAATCATCTTTATATCTTAAATGAAGATTTGGAAATAGTTGGTAGTGTTGAAGATTTAGCAGAGGGTGAAAGAATTTATTCTGCTAGATTTGTAGGAGATAAAGCCTATTTAGTTACATTTAGACAAGTCGATCCGCTTTATGTGATTGATTTGTCAGACGCTAGAAATCCAAAAGTGATGGGTTATTTGAAAGTGACTGGTTTTTCTAATTATCTTCACCCTATTAAAGATAATTTGCTTTTAGGTATTGGAAGAGAAACAACTGAAGAAGGAAGAGCTGAAGGCTTGAAGGTTTCTCTTTTTGATATTTCTGATTTCGAAAATCCTAAAGAATTGGATAAATATGTTGTTGATAGTGATTGGTCTTATTCTGAAGCTGAATATGAACATAAGGCTGTTTTGTTTGATGAAGAACGTGACTTGTTAGTTATCCCAGTTACTTATTCTCAGCAATTAGGTAACAATTGGGAATATTGGCAAGGAGCTTTTGCATTTACAGTTACAGATAATGATATCTCTCTGAAGGGAAAAATCTCTCATGATGTGAAAGAGCAAAAAACTGAGGAATATTATGGCTCTCAAGGATATGTTTCAAGATCTATATTTATGGATGAAGTGTTATATACTATTTCCAATTTAATGATCAAGGCTAATTCAATTAGCGATTTGAAACTAATTGGAGAAATCAATTTACCATTTGATGAGCCTGTTTATTATGCATTTTAGCTTTTTAACAAATGTTAAAAACCCAGTTTTGTCTCTTTCATTGGAATAATATGTTAACAAAAAAACAACTTTCTGAAATTCGAGAACATCTTGAAAAGGCCCAAAATCCTATATTTCTTTATGATAATGATGTTGATGGGCTTTCTAGTTATATTATTTTAAGAAAATTTAGTGGAAAGGGTAAGGGTGTTGCAGTTAAATCTCACCCAAATATAGATGTAAATTATGCTAAAAGGGTTCAAGAGTTAGGAGGAGATTATGTTTTTGTTTTAGATAGACATTCATTGGGAAATGATTTTGTAAATGAGGTCTCTATGTTACAAATACCTATTGTTTGGATAGATCATCATGATGTTTCTGATGAAAAATTTTCTTACTCTATGTTACATAGGTATAACCCTATGAAAAATAAGAAAAAAAGTGCTGAACCTACAACGTATCTATGTTATAGTGCAACTCAAAGAAAGGAAGATATTTGGCTAGTGGTTATTGGAAGCATAGCAGACCATTATATGCCGGACAAGAAAATTGTTAATGAATTTGTTGAAAGATATTCTAATTTATGGGGCAAGGATATCAAGGAACCCTTTCAAGCACTATATTCTACTGGAATAGGAAGGATTGCAAGATCTATGAGTTTTGGATTAAAAGATTCTGTTAGCCACGTGGTTGAACTTCAAAACTTTCTTATTAATTGTGATGGACCATACAGAGTAGAAAATGAACTAGATACTAATAGTGCTTTCGCTTTAAAATATAAGGAAATTATAAAAAAATATTCTGCTTTAATTGAAGATGCTAAGAAGAAAGGAGAAGAAAAACTTATATTTTATAATTATAGTGGCCAACTAAGTATTAGTTCTGATTTGTCTAATGAACTTTCTTATTTATTTCCTAAGAGTTACGTATGTGTTTGTTATAGTTCCGGCCCAATAACTAATGTTTCATTTAGAGGAGATAATGTAAAAAAAATACTTTCTGAGATATTGCCTTTATTAGATGGTGCAACAGGTGGAGGTCACAGAGATGCAGTAGGGGCTAGAATCAATACATTAGATTTGGATAAATTCAGAAGGGAGATAGAAAATAGAATTTAAAAACCGAATTCTTAATTATTTTAAATGACTGGTAAAAAAATCCCTTTGCACATTGGAATCATTCCAGATGGTAATAGAAGATGGGCACTTTCTAAAGGCATGGAAAATATCAAGGGCTATTCTAAGGTAGATTATACTCATATTGAACGTTTATTGCTTGAAGCCAAAAGGTTAGGTTCTAAATATGTTAGTTTATGGTTGTTTTCTACGGAAAATTGGAAGCGTCCAAAATATGAAGTTAATTTTTTGTTTGATCATTTTTCTAAAAATTTAGATTTAATGTTGCAAGGATCTTTGAAAAATAAGATAAGGATTATCCATTTAGGTAGAAAAGATAGGTTACCTAAGAAAGTTGTTGATGGGTTGAATTTATTAGAATCTGAGACTTCAAAATTTGAAGATTTTACTGCCTTGTTATGCATGGACTACGGAGGCAGGGATGAAATTTTGAGAGCAATTAATAAATTGTTAAAATCAGGTCAATCTAGTATTAATGAAGAATCTTTTAAAAGATATCTTGACTCTTCAGATATTCCTGATCCTGATTTAGTTATAAGGACTTCAGGTGAAAAAAGACTAAGTGGATTTATGCCTTTTCAAACTACTTATAGCGAATTTTATTTTACAGATTTACATTTTCCAGATTTTGGCGTCAAGGAACTAAGGGAAGCTATTGAAGACTACTCTAAAAGAAAGAGAAATATGGGTAAGTGATTAACTTAATATATTGCTTATTTTTGATTACATTATGAATAAATTAAAATGTGGCCTTGAAATACACACTTATCTTTTGACTAATGAAAAACTTTTTTGTAGATGTAATGCATCTCGTGAGAGGGGACTTGAGCCAAATATCTTGATTTGTCCAATTTGTACTGGGCAACCTGGTGCAAAACCTATGTCTCCTAATTTAGCTGCTATTGAAAAAGCTGTTAAGATTGCTTTAATGCTTGGGTGTAAGGTTAACGATGCAATGCCTTGGATGAGGAAGCATTATGACTGGCCTGACTTACCAAAAGGATACCAAAATACCATGAGTGGTGCTCATGCTACTCCGCTCGGAGTAAATGGCAAATTCGAAGGAATTACTATTGAAAGTATGCACTTGGAAGAAGATCCTGCAAGTTGGGATCCAAAAACTGGATCTGTAGATCATAATAGGAGTGGTTTGCCATTAGTTGAAATTGTAACTGCTCCTGAATTTACTTCTGCGGACGAGGTTTATTACTGGGTTAACAAATTAGTTCATGCTTTGAATTATCTGAAGGCAATTGACACAAATGCGGGAGTTAAGGCTGATGTTAATGTTTCGATAGTCGATCAAAATGGTAAACAAAAAACTGAAAGGGTCGAAATCAAAAATATAACTTCTATTGAAGCTATGAAGTCTGCTGTTCTTTATGAATTTGATAGGCAGATCAAAGAAGGAAGTGTTCGTGAGACTAGAAGATACGATGAAGCTAAGGGTATTACTATGAGGATGAGAGGTAAGGAAAAAGAAGATGATTATCGATTTATAGTTGATCCAGATTTAATGTCTGTAAATTTAAAGAAGTCTTTTATAGATGAACAAAAAAGGTTGATTCCTGAATTGCCAAGCGTTAAACTCGAGAAATTGATTAAGAAATATAAAATAGATTCTATTAATGCTTTAGTTTTAGCTAGGGATGTTGATATAGTCTCTTTTTTCGAGAAGGTTGCTGAAAAAGTGGAGGGTAAATTTGCTTTACCATGGGTTACTGTGGAACTTCTTAGGGTTTTGAATTATAACAATAAAAAATTATCTGAAGTTTCTATTTCCGTAGATCATTTCATTAGGTTATTGAATCTGGTTAAAGATAAGAAAATAACTGAACTACAAGCTAAACAAATATTGAATAAATTTATTCCTGAAAGTTTTGACCCTTCTAAGACTGAAGGTAAAATTGAAAGTGAAAAAGAACTTGTCCCAATTATTTTAAAAGTTTTGAAAGAACAAGAGAAAGTTGTAATTGATTATATTAATGGAGATATTAAGTCTTTTAATTATTTGATTGGGGAAGTTATGAAAGCTACTAATAGGCGTGCGGATTCCAATGTCGTTCGTAAATTGCTTGAAAAATTAATAAAAAACAAATGACCTCACGAGGTACTCGCTGATGGACATCATTGGTAACTTCAAAACAAGCATATTTTGAAGTAATCCAACCTCTTCTCGGTTCGATTTAAATAAAATGACCCCACGAGGAATCGAACCTCGATCACAGGATCCGAAGTCCCGTATTCTAATCCATTAAACTATGGGGTCTTAACTTTGCGAAGTGATTTGTTTTTTAAAACTATTGTATTAATAATTTTTTAGAAATTCTTTATTCTTTTCAATGAATTTAAGATTCATATCCATTATTTCAAATGAGTTAGTTTTAGACATTTCATATTTTACCCCATTTTTATTTAGGAAGCTTTCTATTTCTATTTTCTTTGATTTTTCAACTTGGGAGATAATTAATGCTTCTAGAAAATCTTCGAATATATAATGTGTCTCTTGATGTTTTTTTAACTTATCCCAATTTGTCTTTGACCAATTAATTATCACTTTTTGAGAAGCAGGATTTACTAAAACTGTCCCAAATACATTTCTAAGGTTTTGGGCTCTTACTTTGTCAGTCATTGCATAATCTAATGCTCTGCTTAATATGCTATCATTCCTGAATAAATATAATGCGCTCAGCAACTTTAATTTTTCTTCTACATTATCTGTCTTTTCATACTTATTTATCAGGTCTTCAAACAAAATATTATCTCCATTTTGGGCTAATATTGAATAAACGCTTCCCGCAGTATCTAAGTCCAAATTATTTTTTTCATATCTTTTTTTGGCTTCATTTATTATTTCTGGATCTTTAGCAAAGCCGCAAAAACTAATGCAAAGAGTTCTTAGCAAAATATCCTCAGTAGAATCTGAACCTTTTTTATCCCAACCTAGCACATTCAAATTATTTTTATATGTTGGCAATAATAATTTAATTAATTTATCTTTTGTTTTAGGCCACCAAGTTTCGTAATAATAGAGTCTATCTAATTTCCTTATACTTCCTGCAATTTCAGCTAATATTGTGTACTCTTTTTCATTTAAATAATTCTTTATGAAGTCTAAATAATTTTCTACGCTTTCCTGGCTTAAGTTACATAAGGCCCATAAATCATTATGAATCCCCCACTTATCTTCATCATTTAGTTTGTTCTCTTTTACTAAATTGCTTAAGCTTTGCAGCAAATCTTTAGAATATTTTGTCCTATAGAATCCAAACTGATTATGGTTGAATTTTACATATTTCTTGTTTATTTTTATTTTTTCAACTTTTTTTTGTAAAAGCAGCTTATGCTCTTCATAACCGTCATAAATTGAAATTGGAATTGGCCATATTTGATTTGTCTTTTTATTTATTCTTTCTTGATTTATTTTTAATTCATCTTTTTCTTTTTCAACTCTAATAAGTGGGTATCCGGGTTGTGAAATCCAATATTTCATTAGATCTTTTACTCTTTTACTTTTGTCTATTTTGTCTAAAGATTTCCACAGATCTATAGCTTCAGCATTAGAATAAGCATTTTCCTTTAAATAATTTGAAACTCCCTTTCTAAATTTTTCTTCTCCCATGTAATTTTCTAACATTCGCAGAACGCTTCCTCCTTTGGAGTAACTTATTTCATCGAAAATTTCTTCTATCTCTTCAGGGCTATTTACTTTTACCTCAATTGGATGGGTGGACTTTAAACTATCTTTAAACAAACCAGAAGCTAGCTCTCCAGATAAATAGTCCATCCATATCTTCCATTCAGGATTATAATGGTCTACAGCTTTATAGGCCATGTAATTAGCAAAACTTTCGTTAAGCCATAGATCGTTCCACCATTTCATTGTTACAAGATTGCCTGACCATTGGTGCCATAATTCGTGGGCTATCACCTCAGCTGCTCTTTTTTTAATGCTTACAGAAGTTTTGTTTTCATCAATTAAAAGAAGTAATTCTCTAAATGTAATCGCTCCCCAGTTTTCCATTGCTCCGGCTCCAAAGTCTGGTACTGCTAGGAGGTCTAATTTTTCTAAAGGATAAGGTATTCCTGAAAATTCTTCAAAATATTTAAGGTATTTTTTAGTATAATCTAATGCAAATGACGAAACTTTACTTTTACCTTTGGTCGTTACTAATCTAAGCTTAACATTTTTGTAATCACTTTCACTAAATTCAAAATCTCCAATTCCTAAATAGAATAGATAAGTGGACATTTTAGGAGTTGACTTAAATTCAATTACTTTTTTGTTATCCTCTATTTTTTCATTTAGTACCGGTGTGTTACTTATTGCATGAAACTTTTTATCTATTTTAATTTTTAAATTGAATACAGCTTTTTTATCTGGTTCATCAAAACATGGAAATATTTTTCTAGCATATGAGGCTTCACATTGAGTCGTTAGAATATACTCTTCTTTTTCTTTATACTCGTATTTGCTTTTATATATGCCCGATAGATCATTAGTCAATTTACCTCTAAATTCTATATGTATTTCTATTTCTCCTTTTATAGCTTTTTGATTTTCTAAACTAATAGTTTCTAGTTCTTTATTTTCTTTTAATTTTGGTAATAAACACTGGTTTCCTATACAAATTGTTGCGGTACTTAACTCTAAATTTTTTGAATGGAGGATTATCTTTTTAGTTGGTTTTGTTAGGTTTGCTTTAATCTGAACTGAACCAGTATAAGAATTAAAGTCTTTAGCAGGTTCAATTAATATTTTGTAGTTTGATGGTATAACAAAGTCGTCCAATCTAACCACTTCTTTTTTGTTCATATTTGTATTTGGAGATAAGCTTTAATAAGTGTTATCCTTCATTTTTGTTATGGTAGATAACAAGGGTTTGACTGTTAAAAAGAATGAAAATTTTTCTGAATGGTTTACTGAAGTTGTCCAAAAAGCAGAATTAGCGGATTACTCACCAGTTAGAGGTTTTATGATCATACGTCCTCGTGCATACGCTTTATGGGAAAATATTCAAGTAGACTTTAATAAAACTTTGAAAACTAAAGGGGTCTCAAATGCTTATTTTCCTTTACTCATTCCAGATTCTTTTTTTAAAAAAGAAGCTGAGCACGCAGAAGGGTTTGCACCTGAACTTGCATATATTGAACAGAAAGATGATGAGCAGAAACTAGCTATAAGGCCTACTAGCGAAACTATAATGTATGATTCTTACTCAAAATGGATTCGTTCTCATAGAGATTTACCTTTAAAGTTAAATCAGTGGTGTAATGTTTTAAGGTGGGAAGTTAAACAGACTAAACCCTTTGTACGTACTCGTGAATTTTTATGGCAGGAAGGACATTGCGCTTTTGCAACTAAAGATGAGGCAGAAAATAATATGGTTGAAATGATGGGGTCTTATCAACAACTAGTTGAAGATTTACTTGCTATTCCAGTTATTGTAGGGCGCAAATCTAAACTCGAGAAATTTGCCGGAGCTATAACTACTCTTACAATGGAAGCGATAATGCCTGACGGTAAAGCGTTACAAATGGGCACTTCTCATAATTTGGGACAAAATTTTGCAAAATCATTTAATGTAATGTTTAAAGATAAAAATGAAGAAGATCAATATGTTTGGCAAACTTCTTGGGGATTTTCTACTAGATTAATAGGTGCTTTAACAATGGTTCATGGAGATGATAAAGGATTAATTATTCCTCCAAAAGTTGCTACTAATAAAATTGTAATTGTGCCTATATTATTTGAGGATTCAAGAAGTAAGGTTCTTGAACATTGTAGGAACCTTGCAGATCATTTGAAAGAATATGGTGCCTTTGTTGATGAAAGTGATAAAAGTCCTGGTTGGAAATTTAGTGAATGGGAAATGAAAGGAATTCCATTACGCATTGAAATTGGACCTAAAGATCTTGAAAAGAAACAAGTTATTTTTGTTAGAAGGGACAATAATAAGAAAGAAATTGTTGCTGACAAGGATATTTTGAATACTGTACAGAAAACTCTTGATGAAATTCAAAAAGATTTATATTTGAACGCTAGAAAGATGCTTGAAAGTAAAATGGATTCTGCGAGAGATGTTAAGCAGTTAATTAAGAAACTTGATGAAGGAAAGTTTGTAAAGGTCTTTATGATTGATGATAAAAAAGTTGAAGAAAAATTGAAAGAAGAAACCGGGGCAAATTCAAGAATAGTAGAAGAAGATAGTGCTGAAGGTGAATGTATAATTACAGGGAATAAAACTAAAACAGTGGCTTATGTTGCTAGGAATTATTAATTTTTATGGCTGAATTTAATTTTAATTTTGGAGATAGAGTTAAACTGCGACTTGCTCGCGAGGAAATTGAAGGGGTAGTTTTAGAGAGTTACGATAGTGGCGTTGTTCTTTTGAAATTGCATTCAGGATATAATATTGGGATTCCTAAAGAAAATATTTTAGATTGCGATGTTGTTGAAGAGTTTAAAGAGAAAATAAAAGGTGAAAAAGCTGTTATCTCTAAGTCTAATGATAAACCTTCTATTGGATTAGTTATAACTGGAGGGACTATTGCCGCTAAACTTGACTCTAGAACTGGTGGAGTCTCTTGGTTAACAGATGTTAATGAATTTGCTAAGTTTTATCCCAAGGTTTTTGAAAAAGCAAATGTGAAAAAAATCTCTGTTCCATTTATGGTTGCATCTGAAAACATGACTTCAGAGCACTGGATAACTATTGCAGAGTATGTTAAAGAAATGTTAAATGATTCAGAGATAAAAGGAGTTATTGTAACTCATGGGACTGATACCTTGCATTATACTTCTTCTGCATTGAGTTTCTTTTTGAGAGATTTAAAAAAACCAGTTGTTCTTACTTTTTCTCAAAGAAGTATTGATAGGGCTTCTAGTGATGCTGAATTAAATTTAGAATGTGCAGTAGAAATGGCATTAAGTAATTGTGCAGAAGTTATGCTTGTTGGACATGCTACATTAAATGATGATTATTGCTTTGCTTTGCGTGGAACTAAGGTGCGTAAAATGCATTCTTCTAGAAGAGATGCTTTCAAATCAATCAATTGCGAACCAATTGCTAAAGTATTTTCAAATAAAATTGAATTTTTATCTAATTATAATTCTCGTTCTGATGGACTAACAAAACTTGATGTTCAATATAGTAATAAGGTTGGATTAATTCATTATTATCCTGGACAGGATCCTAGCATATTAGATTATTATTTGGTTCAAGGCTACAAAGGAATAGTTATTGCAGCTACTGGTTTTGGCCATGTAGCTACAGGGGATGTAGATCACTCTTGGGCTCCTACTTTAAAGAGGTTGATTAAACAAGGAGTTACTGTTTGTTTTGCTCCTCAAACTTTTTATGGAAGGCTTAATCCTAAAGTTTACTCTCCTGGAAGGGAACTTGAAAATCTTGGAGTAATATACTTAGATGATATGTTACCTGAAACTGCAATGGTTAAATTAGGGTGGGTTTTAGGACATAAAAATTGGAAAGGACTTGTTAGAGAGAAGATGCTTGAGAACATCTCTAGCGAATTTAGTGGAAATTTGACTGAATAGTTGTAACTATTAAGAGGTTACAAATAGTAAGGTTTAAAAGGTGGCTTTAAGCTTATATTTTATGAAAACTAAGAGAACTGTAGTACATAGTGTACCTTATGAATTTCCTTTAGATAGGCATCTCTATGGGCAAACTTTTGTTATAGCAGACCATGTTAGGCACTCAGAAAATAATACTGCTGTTTTTACTCAATCCCCTTATAATCTAAATGATAGTAATTTTGGTAAGCTTCAAAGAAGAGTTGCCAGAGATAAATTAGGTACTGAACTTGTTTTTTCACAAGATTTAACAGTACAACATCCAAAAAGAGCTTATGATGTTTCTAGAACCGCATTATTCCCATTTTTAGATGCGCGTGTTAATGAAGGCCCTGTTTCTTATGATGCCCATTATTTTAGAGATGGAAACTATCCTGAATTTGAACAAATAAAGCAAAGATTTGGAGATGACGTTGATTTTTTTGTTCATTTACACTGCTTGTCTACTCTTTTTTTGGGAGACCTTAATGTGTCTGAATTGACACATAGACAAAAAAAAGTTAGAGATAATTTGCTTAGAACAATGGATAAATATTCTCCTAAAATTATTGCGGTTTCAAATGCCGTAAGAGATTCTTTTTACCAACACGGCATATTACCTAATGGTAGTGTTGAGGTAGTTCATAACGGCGTAGAAACAGATTTGTATCGTAAGGCAAGTGATAAAGAAAAAGAAGATTTTCGTAGAGAGCTAGGAATAAATGCTTCAAGACTTGTTGGTTATGTTGGACGTATTGAAGATATCAAAGGCGCAGATACGCTTTTAGGGATATTATCCAGGCATCCAGATTTAGGACAAGATGTGGGTTTTGTTATTGCTACAACTGATGGGAGAAAGGCTGGAGCTTTTCTTGATAAGGTTAGAAGAGACCTACCTGAATTAGTAGAAGATAATAGGATTAAATTTTGTGTTGATGCTTCTAAATTAACTGCTGGTTTTTATAAGAGGGATAGTGAGGTTTGTCGATATTTCGATGGACTAGCTCAAAATCTTGGATTTGGAAAATCTTTCGGAGATGTTTTAACTCGTCCTCTTCATCCTCATTTGGATGTTTATGTTCAACCTTCGAATAGTGAGGCTCTTGGTTTGTCAGTGGTCGAAGCTGGAATGAGCGAAGTTCCAGTTGTTGCTTCAGAAATAGGCGGAATTCCTGAAGTTGTTAATGTTAATGCTGGAACTTTAGTTCCAATAAAAGATCGTAAACGCGAGGATGTAGTTGATGATTTCACTTTCGCTATAAAACATCATCTTTCTACTCAAACCAATCCTGTTGTTTCCGATAGCAACCGTACAAATCTCATAAGAAAGGGATTTGATGCTAGAACAATGGCTTCAAAGTTAGATGGCTTATACTCTAGAGATTAAGTAATCTTTAATAATAACGATTTTGTTTCTGAGTTATGCATAAGTATAATGAATTAGGATTTAAGGCAGGGCTTGAAATACATCAACAGCTTGATACTCCAAAACTATTTTCTGGAGCTCCGTCATTTTTACGAAATGATGAACCTCATTATGTTATTTCAAGAAAGTTGCATGCTGTGGCTGGTGAAAGCGGAAATGTTGATGAAGCTGTAAAACATGAGTCTACTTTAGACAAGACCTTCTTTTATGAAGGATACAAAGATACTGTCTCTCTTGTTGAACTTGATGAAGAACCTGCTCATGCTGTAAACGAGGAGGCTTTGAATACGGCTCTTACTGTTGCACTTTTGCTTAATTGTGAAATTTATCCAGTTACTCAAGTTATGCGTAAAACTGTAATTGATGGAAGCAATACCTCTGGTTTTCAGAGAACAGTACTAATTGCACATGATGGAAAAATTGAAACCTCTTATGGAGATGTTCGTGTAGCAACTGTTTGCCTTGAAGAAGATTCGGCTCGTGTTATTTCCCGTACTAAGGAAAAAGTTGTTTATCGTTTAGATAGATTAGGAATTCCACTTATAGAAATTGCAACTTATCCTGATTTACATAATCCTGAACAAGTTAAAGAATGTGCATTGAAAATTGGAGAAATATTGCGTGCTTGTAAGGTTAAACGTGGACTTGGAACAATAAGGCAAGACGTTAATATTTCTATTAAGGGACATGATAGGGTCGAAATAAAGGGATTTCAAGATCCTAAGATGATGATTAAAACAATTGACCTTGAAATTGATAGGCAACTTATTAATTTGAAAAACAAGAAAACTATTGGAGATGTTAGGAATGCAAAGGA
Source organism: Candidatus Woesearchaeota archaeon (assembly GCA_964408235.1). Lineage (GTDB taxonomy): Archaea > Nanobdellota > Nanobdellia > Pacearchaeales > GW2011-AR1 > SICU01. Next base: position 86,443 of record CAYOYN010000002.1, read on the forward strand.
AGATGGTACAAGTGAATTCTTACGTCCAATGCCTGGAGCAGATAGGATGTATCCAGAAACTGATTTGAGCTTGCTCAGGGTTGGAAAATTAAGGGTTGATAATTTGAAGAAGAGTTTGCCTAAACTTAAAACAGATATACGAGCAGAACTTGAAAAGAAAGGAGTTAGTGAAGATTTGATTGAATTAGTTGTTGAAAATTCTGAACTACTTGATGAATTTGAAACTCTTCTTTTGATTTATCCTATGGATGCTAATTTAATTGCTAAAATGGTTACTTTGTGGAGAAATGAATTTGCTACAAAAAATAAAAAAACAATTTCTCAAATTAAAAATATTTTAAGTGAAGCAGTTTATGCAGAAGTTTTAAGGGAACTTGCAGATGAAAATATTGTTACAACTGACGTTAAACCAATTTTAATGAAAGTTCTTGAAGGTGTTGATTTGAAAGATGCTTTAAAAGTCGAGAAGATAGATGACAATGAAATTGAAAAAGAAATTAGAGAAATTATTAAGTCTAAACCTGGAATGAGGGCTAATGCTTATATGGGTTTACTTATGGCTAAGTTCAAAGGGAAGTTGGATGCTAAGAAGGCGATGGAATTAATAAATAGGGTTTTAGGTTAATTTTTTAAATAGGGTTTTTATGTTTTTAATATGAGTTCTTTAAGAAATCTCTCTATAATTGGTGCTGGTAGTTATCTCCCTGAAACAGTTGTTAGAACAGAGCAGTTTGAAGGGGTCCCAATGTGGGCTTATGATAAAAAAGGGAATAGGGTAGGGAATTCAAGAGTTTTTACTGCTGAAAAACTATTGGATTTAACAGGGATTTATGAAAGAAGAAAAGCTAGAAATGATCAGTGGCCTTCTGATCTTGGATATATTGCTTCTTCAAGGGCTCTTGAAATGGCGGGAGTTTCTCCTGAAAGTCTTGATGGAATAGTTGTTGCTACGGTAAGTGAAAGAGATAATTTTCCTTCTGCTGCAATAAAAATTCAAGAAAAACTTGGGGCAAGAAATGTTAGGGTCGCTTACGACTTACAAAATGCTTGTGCAGGTTTTCCAACTGCATTAACTACTGCAAATGCTTTGTCCAGAGATTCAGATGGTAATTGGCTTGTTGTTGCTTCTGAGACTTTAACCAGGGTAAATGATTACACTGATATTAATTCTCATTTATTCGGAGATGGTGCAGGCGCAGTTGTTCTTACTCCCAAAAAAGGAATAGGGCAGATAGTTAGAACATATTCAAGAAGTGAGCCTTTTGATGATAATAATCAGATGATTTTTAGGGATTCCAAGGCTAATTGTATAAGGATGCCAGACGGAGGTGCTGTTCTTAAAAAAGCAGTTGCTTCGATGGTAGATTCGGCAGTCCAACTTAAAGCGGAATGTGGATGGGACAGGGCTGATGTGTATATCCCTCATCAAGCTAACGAAAGAATTATTGCCGGGGTTGAAAAGAAACTCTCAGGTGATGGGGCAATCGTTTATAGAAATATTTCCCAATATGGAAATATGTCTGCTGCTACATGCGCTGTTGCTTTAGATGAAGCAATTAGAGATGGAACGATAAAAAAAGGAAGTAGGGTAATAGTAACTTCTTTTGGAGCAGGACTTGTTACAAGCGCGGTTGCTATTCAATTTTGATATTGAGGCACTTTAACATAATGCTTAAAAAAGCTGTTTTACTTTGAGAAATATGGATTATTGGAAACTTCTTAAAAATAGAAAAATGGTTGATTCACTTACAGCTAAAGATAATGGTGAAAGCGTAGTTATAGCCGGATGGGTTTACGATCAACGTGATTTGGGTAAAATAAGATTTTTAGTATTGAGAGATATTAGCGGAGAGATACAAGTTATAGCTCATAAAGATAAAGCTCCTAAGGAAGTTTTTGATTTGATGCAAAAAGTTTCTAGGGAAAGCGTCATTTTGATCTCAGGGAAGGTTCAAAAGAGTGAGAAAGCAACTGGAGGGCGTGAATTAGTTGCAGAACACTTTGAAATATTAAGTCCTGCAGAATATCCACTACCAATTGATGTGAGTGATTTTTCCAAGACTGAGTTGCCTAAGAGACTTGATTATCGATATGTTGATTTTCATAGGCGCAGGGCTCAGGCTATTTTCAAAATACAGAGTACAATTTCCACAGCCTTTAGAGAATTTTTTGTTAAAGAAGGTTTTCTTGAAATGCAACCTCCTTGCTTAATTGGAGTTGCTTCAGAAGGTGGGGCTGATGTTTTCAAAGTAAAATATTTTGAAAGAGAAGCTTGTTTGGCTCAAAGTCCTCAATTGTATAAGGAAATGGTTGCATGTTCTATGGAAAAAACTTTCATGATCACTCCTGTTTGGAGAGCTGAAAAACATAATACTATTAGGCACATCAATGAGATAAGGCAAATGGATATTGAATGCTCTTTTATGTCTCAAATGGATGTTATGAAAATTGAGGAAGAATGTGTAAAGTATGTTGTTTCAGAAATTATCAAGAAAAATAAAAAGGAAATCGACTTACTTGGTTTAAAACTTAAAGTTCCTTCAGCTAAATATTTGACTTATGATGAAACTATTGCTTTGCTTAAGAAAAATGGAATTAAAATCTCAGTTGGAGATGATTTAAATCCTGAAGCTGAAAAGAAGCTTGGAGACCTTTATCCAGATACTTTGGTTTTTGTTCATTCATGGCCCTCTTCTTTGAAACCATTTTATATAATGCCTAAAGATGGAGATGCAGATTCTGATTATTCTGAAGGATTTGATTGTATTTATAGAGGTCTTGAAATAACTTCTGGAGGTCAGCGTATACATACTCCGGAATTATTGTTAAAGAGGATAAAGCATAAGGGTATGAAAACAGATGGTTTGATGGATTATGTTAATTCCTTCAAATATGGTGCTCCACCTCACTCCGGTTGGAGTATAGGTCTTGAGAGATTTACTATGCTTGTTTGTGAATTAGATAATGTTCGTGAAGCGACAATGTTCCCTAGGGATAGAGACAGATTAACACCTTGATATTAAATGGAAGAAAAAATAAAATCTGAAGCAAGAAAATTACTTGATAAATTTGGAAAAGATTTGAAAAATGTTAAAATTTCTAATACAGCTAGATCTTTTGGAAAGTTGAGGGAAGAAGAAAAAGGGTTTGAATGTGATAGCTCTTTTAAAACAATAATGTTTAAAAATGCGAAACACAAGAATGATTTATACCTTTTGTTAGAAAAAGGTTCTTGGAATTAATATGCAACAAAATAATCATAACTCAGCACTTAATGTTTCTACTCTTGTTGGTAAGAAAGCCCCAGATTTTATTGCTCACGCTTATCATCAAAATAAATTCAAAGATATTAGGCTTAGTAGCTTGAAGGGTAAATGGGTTATTCTTGCTTTTTATCCTGGAGACTTTACATTCGTATGTCCTACTGAACTGTCTAGGTTTGCTGATTTGTATGGGGACTTCAAAAAAGTTAATGCTGAAGTTTTAAGCGTGAGTACAGATAGTGAGCATGTTCATAAAGCATGGGCTGATCAATCTGCTTCAATAAAGAAGATACAATATCCTATGCTTGCAGATAGCTCTGGAAAAATTGCTAAGATGTACGGAGTTTACATTTCTGAAGGAGTAGATGAAGGTCGCTCTCTAAGGGCTACATTCATAATTGATCCGGATGGAGTTGTTAGAAGCGCGGATGTGCATGATAATTCTATCGGTAGAAGTGTTAAAGAAGTCTTAAGAAAGTTACAGGCTGCTAATTATGTTAGGACGCATGGTGGGGAAGTTTGTCCTGTTGAATGGGAAGCTGGAAGTAAGACTCTAAAACCTGGAATTGGATTAGTTGGAAAGATTTAATCATATTTATGACTTATAGTTCGAATATAGAAAAAGAGACATTGAATAATTTGTTTTATCGTAAAGTTTTGTATACTTCCGATAATTTGCAACTTGTAGTTATGTCTCTTAAACCTAAAGAGGAAATTCCTCTTGAAACTCACAAGGATATTGACCAATTTATAAGAGTTGAATCTGGTGAAGCGGAGGTTTTTGTTGAAGGTAAGAAGTTTTTGTTGAAAGATGATGATATAATAATAATCCCTTCAGGTAAAGAACATAAGGTTTGTAATATTGGTAGCCGAGATTTAAAGCTATATTCTATTTATTCGCCTCCTGAGCACCCGAGAGGTACAATTCATAAGACTAAACAAGAATCTGATTTAGCGGAACATTGAAGTAATAATATTTAAAAATCAAATTTGGCCTTAGATTATATGAATATCGTGAAACAATCTAAAGCATTGACTCAGGTAAAGAAGGGAGATTTTATTACGGTTAATGGCAAGAAACTGGAAGTTGATGCACACTATGTTTTTGAAGATTATAAAACTACAAAAGAAATGCTGATTGAATTATTTGATCCTAAAACCGATAAGGATTATCAAATAAGATATTTTGATGATCAGGTTAAGGAAACTCTAAAGTTCTATGAGCTTAAAGAGATAGTTTATGACGAAGTAGATATTGAAAAGATTGAGTGGTAGTAAGATATTTAATCAGTCTTTTTGATTAGTTTCTATGGGTTTAGTTGAAGATAAGGTCAAAACATATTTGGCTGCAATAAAAAAATACAATAAAATCGTTAATGCTTTTTTAGAGGTTAGAGATGAAAAGGAATTAATTGAGGAAGCAAGAAAACTTGATTCTAAGTCTAAAAAAGGTAAACTTTACGGATATGTAATAGGTGTTAAAAGTAATATTTGTGTTAAGGGTTTACATGCTTCTTGTGCTTCTAAAACTTTGGAAGACTATGAAGCTCCTTATGATGCAACTGTTGTTTCTAAAATTAAGTCTGAAGATGGTTTGATAATCGGAATGCTTAATTGCGATGAATTTGCATGTGGTTGGACTGGTGAAACTAGTGCTTTTGGAAAGACGGATAATCCTACAGTTCCTGGACATATTCCCGGAGGTTCAAGTAGTGGTAGCGCTGCAGCAGTTGCTGCAGGATTTTGCGATGTAGCTTTGGGAAGTGATACTGGAGGGTCAATTAGAGTTCCTGCATCATTTTGTGGAGTGGTTGGAATAAAACCTTCTTATGGATGTGTTTCTCGTTATGGTTTAATTGATTTGTCTATGTCTTTAGATCAAATTGGTCCTATTGCAAGAAATGTTGAAGGTGCTTCAATATTATTAGATGTAATAAAAGGAATTGATGAAAAAGATACTACTACTTTTGATTCTAAGCCTATTAAGAATGAGAATGTTGAAAAAATGAAATATGGTTTAGTAAGTGTTCCACAAGTAGATGTTAGAATTATGGATATGGTTGCGTCTGTATTTGCTGGAGCTAATGAAAAATTAAAATGGTCTGAAAAAAAAGTTACTCTAAAAAATATTGACTTAGCTATTCAAACTTATCATCCTCTTGTTTGGACGGAGTTTTTTTCTGCAACTCGTAGAATGGATGGCAGAAGATTTGGAAAGAAAATTGAAGATAGTGCTGGAGATGAAGTTTTACGTAGGCTTTCAGGCGGAAGTGAAATATCTAAGGCAGAATCTGAGGGGCAATATTATCACAAGGCTCTTGCTGTTAAAGAACTAATCAAAAAAGAATTTGAAAGAGTTTTAGATGAGGTAGATTTTATCGTTATGCCTACGACTCCATTTTTGCCTTGGAAATTTGGTACAAAGGTTGACCTTGAAAAATTATATGCTGTTGATGCTCTTACCATCCCAGGTAATTTGGCTGAAATATGTGCTATATCCATTCCAATCGGAAAAATTGAAGAAAAACCAGTTGGTATGCAGATAGTTTGTGCTAAAGGGCATGAGTCTAGAATGATTAGTATTGCGAAAGAGATTGAAAAGATAGTTGCATAACATTATAAAATCGAATTATTCTAGATTATTATGAAAATTCAGTTTAATCCAAAAACTTTTTTTCTGTTTTCTCTCTTTCTTTTGATAGGAGTCACTTTTATTATTTACCCATTTACTGATTCTAGTAAAAGTATAAGAGATTCATACGGTAATTTATTATTCAATCCTACTGAACCATCATTGGGTTCTATGGGGGGGCACTTGAATGCTCCTGGCAGACCTCATGATACAGAAGATATTCCAGAGGGATGGATTCATAATGACTTTAAGGGAAATGTTTATGATACCCTAATAGTTCAAGGAAATAGGTTACATAATAACTTTCCTGGAAACCCCTATCACACTTTAAGATATCCTCCCGGATACGAACATGTAAACAAACAAACAAGCCCTGATTATACTTATAGGGTAAGCCCGGAACCTGGGAGACATCAAGAAAAACCCCGACAATTACATAATAACTTTCCTGGAAGACCTGGAGATACTTTAATGTACGACTCTGGAAAAAAACATTATGACTTTCCTGGAAGACCTGGAGATACTACCAGACATGAGCCAGATTATGAACATAGTAATTTCCCAGGAAATCCTTATGATACGGACTCAAACCCTCCGGGATGGAAACACAATGATCACGCTGGCCCGAGCCAAACTTCATCGTATCCTCCTACTTACGAACACAATAGTTTTCCTGGAAGACCTCAGGATACTAGGATGTTTCCTCCAGAATGGAAACATAATGATAGACAGGGAAATCAATATGATACTCAGAGATTTCCTCCAGGAAGTAAACATAATAATAGTCCCGGCCCAAGTCAGACTTCTATGAATTGGCAATCATCTCAAAACCCGCCTGGAGCTTGATTTTATATATCTATATAAATAAGATTTATTTTTATTAATGATGAATAAAGACTTTTTTACCTGGGATAAATTAATCATTATTTTATTTTTTGGTTTATTGGCTATGGTTATTATCGGCTTAATTAGTGGTAATAAAATTGAGAATCTTAAAATTGATGATAAATCATTTTTTACGCAAGGCGAATTAATGGAAGATCTTGCTAATACTTCTGTTAATATGAGTGATGCACTAGATGTTTTTAGATATGTTTTTCACAGGATGGAAGATGAAGTTACAATATATCAATCTGAAAACAATCTTTACTTGAGATTTGCCGCCCATGGGAGAATATTTGGGGGAATTATTACTCTTGCTATATTGACGCGAGATGAGGGAGTTATTAGTCTTAGTTACATTGAAAGAAAAGAGAATCCTAATGAAGCTCCTGTTAGAGATTTTATTGGAGGGGGGAATTCATTTAATGCTACCCATGGAGTTATTGTTGAGAAACTGAATGATTGGAAATATCAAGCAACTTTTGAAAATAAAACTGTGATCTTTAATTTGTACAATCCTGGTATGAGTCCTCCAAAAAAAGCTAAATTATTGAAGGCTGAAGAATATGTTGGACCGGTTTTTGATGAATCTGGTATTGAAATGTATCTTGTTTTCAATAAAAATGTAAATAGATTATATTTAATATTAAATGAGGATAGATATGTTAGAGAGCAATTTTTAGATATTGGAGAAGGTGTTTTAATCGGACACAGGACATCTTTTGCATTCTACAATGATTCTGTAAACAATAGGAAAATATTGATTGGGGTTAGAGGAGAAAATACTATTCAAAACAATTGGTATGACGGGCCGCATGATCAGATGCCTGATAATTATGTGCATTACGGATATATTCCTAAATATTTAGAGTATCTGGAAGCAGCTTACCCGGAACTAAAAGGTAGAATGGACAAATATGGCCACTTTTTAGAGAAGGATACTGGAAGAGTTGCTGTAGCGCCATATTATGTTTATTTTTATGAACAAGATTTATTGGATATTGTTTCTGCTTGTAAGAAAATGAAAGATCAATCCGAAATGTATGATTGCATGACTCTGCAAATATATGACATTCCAGAAGAAAAACAATATTTAATGCATTATTACGAATAGTTATAAAATAAGAGTTGTTTTCATTTTTATGAAAATCCATAGTGGGGAATTACAGTTTCTAGGTCACTCAGGATTTTTGGTTAAGGTTCAAGGCAAAGCTATTATCATTGACCCTTACAAATTATCAGATAATGTTCCTAAAGCTGATATTGTGCTTATAACTCACAGCCATAACGATCACTGCAGCATCAAAGATATACAGAAAGTTTCTAGGCGAGGAACTATTGTTTTATGTCCTGTAGACTGTCAAAGTGCTTTGATGAAAGTAAAAAATGTTGAGGTTCATATAGTTGAAAAGAGAGATATTCTTGATTTTAGAAATTTTAAAATAGAATGTGTTCATGCTTATACAAATAATAAACACCATCCTCAAAATGAAGGGTGGTTAGGTTACTTGATTAAATCTGGGAAAGATATAATTTATTTTGCAAGTGATACAGATTTAACAAATGATTTGAAGAGCTTAAGTGGATATGGTAAGGATGGCAATAATTTTATTACTATATTACCTGTTAGTGGTACTGTCGCAATGGATTCAATAGAAGCATCTAACGCAGCTAAAATTCTTAACTCAACTCTAGCTATTCCTCATGGATATGGTGCAGGTTTATACGGTTCTCAAGAAGATGCAAGTAGATTTGTTGAACTTTGTATACAAAACGGTTTGAATGCTGTTGTGCTTGATAAAATTTGATTAGATACTCTTAAAAAGGGATGTTTAGACTTTTTGATATGGATAATGAAAAAATAGCACGTGAAAATTTACTTAGAGAAAGCTCTGAGCCTGAAGGATTAAGTATACGAGGATATGATTTTAGCTTAGGAGTTAATTATTCTAGTTTAATTGAATCTTTTGCTACAAGCGGTTTTCAAGCGAGTCATTTATCACAAGCTATAGATATAACTAATAGAATGATTTCTGATAAGGCATTCATATTTTTAGGGTACACTTCTAATATGGTTTCTTCAGGTTTACGGGACATAATTAGTTATCTTGTACAAAATAAAAAAGTAAATGTTCTTGTTACTACCTGTGGTGGAATTGAAGAAGATATAATCAAATGTTTGGGTAGTTTCAAATTAGGAGAATTTGATGCAGATGGATCTAAATTACGCGAGGCTGGAGTTAATAGGATAGGAAATATTTTTGTGCCTAATTCTAGGTATGTTGCTTTTGAAAAATTTGTTCAACCAATACTTGAAGATCTTTATCAAGAAAGTAAAAAAACTGGTAAGCAGGTTACAGGAAATCAATTAATTTGGAAGCTTGGAGAGAAAATTAAGGATGAAAATAGTATTTATTATTGGGCTTGGAAAAATCAAATTCCTGTTTATTGTCCTGCTCTACTTGACGGAGCACTTGGTGACAATGTTTACTTTTTCAAATTCAAAAGACCTGATTTTGTAATTGATCAAACACATGATGTGGTATGGTTTAATAATACTACAATTGGCTTAAAAAAATCTGGAGCTATAATTCTTGGAGCAGGAGTTGTAAAACACGCAATCCTCAATGCAAATATGTTACGTAATGGGTTGGACTATTGTGTTTATGTTAATACTAGTCAAGAATTTGATGGTTCCGACGCTGGTGCTCGACCTGATGAAGCGGTATCTTGGGGAAAAATATTGCCAAAAGCAAAAAGTGTCAAGGTATTTTGTGATGCCACGATAGCTTTTCCAATTTTAGTTGCAGAAACATTTGCTAAAAACTAAATTTGTTACTCTTATTTCGTTAGTAAAACATGTTTTTTTATTACACACAATTATTTAAAGCGAAAATACAATAAAAAATCAATTATTTGAAAGGAGGTATGAAAAAAAGAAACAAATGGTTCTAGATTTTGCAAAAGAAGCAATTGCAAATGCGTCCACGCATAGCATCAATTTTGATGAACTTCGAGCTGGAAAGGCTAACATAAAAGTTTTTGGAGCAGGAGGTGCTGGTTGTAACACAATTACTTGGTTATTTAACAAAGGGATTAATGGTGCTACTATTTACGGTACTAATACTGACGCTCTACACTTGAGCATTACAAAGGCTGATGAGAAAATTTTAATGGGAAAAGAGATTACTCGTGGTCTTGGTTGCGGAGGTTGGCCTCAAAAGGGAAGAGAAGCTGCTAAGGAATCTTTATCTGAACTTAAGAAATCAGTCAGTAATGCTGATATGGTTTTCATCTGTGCAGGTATGGGTGGTGGAACAGGTACTGGATCTGCTCCAGTTATTGGTCAACTCGCAAAAGAGGCTGGCGCTGTAGTTATTGCAGTAGTCACAATGCCTTTTGAATGTGAGAAGGCTAGAATTGACAAAGCAGAATTCGGATTACAAGAGTTACGTGAAGTAGTTGATACAGTTATCGTTATTGATAACAACAGACTAGTAGATATTGCTGGTAACTTGCCAATGGAACAAGCTTTCGCAGTTGCGAACGAGCTAGTAAGTACAATGATAAAAGGTATAGTGGAGACTATTACTTTGCCTTCATTGATCAACTTAGACTACGCTGACGTTTCAGCAATTATGAAGGGTGGTGACGTTGCAGTTATAGGAGTAGGTGAGTCTGACAGTTCCATGAGAGTTGAAGAGGCTGTAAGACAGGCTCTTACACATCCACTTTTGGATGTAGACTACAGGGGCGCTACAGGAGCTCTAATCCACATTACTTGCGGTCCGGACTTTAAGCTTGAAGAGTTCTCTGGCGTAGGAAACTTAGTCACAGAAAACTTAAGCGGTGAAGCTCAGGTAATTATTGGTGCGCGTATTAACAAAGAATTTGGATCTAAAGTGCGAGTCATAACTATTATGACTGGAGTTAAATCTCCATATGTACTTGGAAAAGAATTGGCCTCATCTGTTAACAATAACAGAAGTGGGACAAAATCTGAAATGTCTGATTTAGGCATTGAGATTTTCCGTTAATTAGGCGTATTTAGTATTTTATTTTTTTATTTTTATCTTTTTTTATTCATATGTAGTAGAATCTTCATATGGGTATTTTCGAGGTTTATTTTTTTCATTCCATTTTTCCCAGAATATTTTTCCTTCTAATTCAATTTTTCTTGCTTTCTTTTGTTTTTTGTTTTTTGGATATCCCACAGGAATTATTGCTTCAACTTCCCAAGAATCTGGAATCTGGAATTTTGATTTAATTTCATGTTCTGAAAATGAACCTATCCAACAAGCACCTAATTCTTGATCTGTTAGGCTTAACAACATATTTTGTATTGCTGCTCCAGCTTGTTGTTTACCATATATTAGCCCCCTATCTTGATAAAGTTGTTCCAATCTTTTCAATTCAGAACAAACTATTATTATCCATTGGGCATCATTCATCCAATATTGTTGGCAAAATTCACTCACAAAGTTTTTGTTTTCTTTGGATTCTATTATTATAAATTTTAAATTGTTTATATTTCCTGCAAAAGGAGCCTGATTTGCTGCATCTATTGCTTCTAAAATTTTATCAAATTTAACTGATTTATTTGAAAAATCTCTTGTGGATATTCTCTTATTTATTGCCTCTTCTGTTTTCATGGTTTTACCTAGTTAATAATGGTTAAAAACTTTAGTATGTGATCTCACCGCCGCCAAGCATAATTTTTGATTTGGTGTAGATGACTGCTGATTGGCCTTCTGCTACACCTTCTATTGGTTTGTTTAAAATTACTTTATTTCCTTTTATTTCTGCTTTATGTAGTTCTCCTAGGTGTCTTATCCTTACTAATATCTTAGATGATTTTGGTTTGGCTGAAATATAGTTTATATCTTTAATTTTGAATTCATTTTTCTTTAATGCTGTATGATTTTCTGGTGCTACAATTAAAATGTTTTTTTTGAGATCTTTACTTGCTATGTAGATTTTTGACTTTACTTTATTTCTATATTCATTATTTATTTGAATGTCTTGATTTTCTCCCAATCTTTCTCCTATTGTATAAAACATCATTCCATTATGCTTTCCTACGATATTTCCTTCTGGATCTTTTATTATCCCTTGTTTATTTTTTATCTTTTGTTTAAGGAAGTCTTTTACATCTATATTTCCTACAAAACATAACCCTCTTGTACCTTGTCTATTCCAGTTTTGAAGATTGCTCTTCTTTGCAATATCTCTTACTTCACTTTTTGTATATTCGCCTATCGGAAATAATGTGTGTTTAAGATCTTCTTGAGATAGGCCGTATAGAAAATAAGATTGGTCTTTTTTATTATCTTTTGGTATTTTTAGATAGAATTTATTTCCTTTTTTTATTTTCTTAATGTAATGGCCTGTTGCTATAAATTGGCATCCAAGCTTTCTTGCTTCAAACCACAGATAAGGAAATTTTACTATTGTATTACAAGCAGAATCTGGATTAGGGGTTAAACCTCTTGCATAATCTCTAAACATCGGTTTTATTACTTGGTTTGTATATTCTTTTTCATAATTTAAGGTTATGAATTTTATCCCCAACATGCTTGCTATTTTTTGAGCACTTTTTCTATCTTCTATCCATGGGCATTCTCCCGTAATCTTATTTTTCTTTTCAGAGAAGCAACGCATAAAAGCTCCTATTACTTCGTAGCCTTGCTTTTGCAAAAGAAGAGCTGCTACGCTTGAGTCTACGCCTCCTGAGAGGCCTAATAATACTTTTTGTTTCATATTTAGTTTAGTTTTTTTTAGTATATAAAATATAGAGAAACGTCCCCTGCTGGACTCGACTTGACAAAAGACGTCCCCTGCTGGACTCGAACCAGCGACCCCGCGGTTAACAGCCGCGTGCTCTACCTGCTGAGCTAAGAGGACTTGAAAATAAGAGCCATTTTATGTTATTTAAATCTTGGTTTTATGTCATTTTTGATTAATTTTTATTTGAAATTTTATTTTTTAATTTTTTTAAGAAAATTTTCTATTATTTTTTCTCGACGATAAATTATTTATCTAAAATTAAAAAATTATTTTTTTTGAAAAATTCTGCATAGTTTTAAATATAAGTTTGTATATTTTATTTTAAAGAGGTATATGATAGAGTGGCAATGAAAAAGGCTAAGAAATCTGCAAAAAGATCTTCTGTAAAGAAATCTTCGAAAAGATCTAGCAAGTCAAAGGCTAAACGCAGATAACCTTACCTTAAATTTTTTAGTTTTATTTATTTTTATTTAATCTTTTTATTTTTTATTGAAGATCTTCTAGGTCTTCATCTTCAGGATCAATTCTTGAATTTTCTTTTTTGTTTATTTTCTTAGGATTTTCTTTTTTGTCTTTCTTTTGAGTATTTATTCTCTCAAGATATTTGTAAGCATTTGCTTGTTTTGTCCCTTTTATGATATTAGTTACTGCAGTCAGTGCACTTTCGGTTACTTCTGCTGAACCAATTATACCTACTTGATTATCATGGATCGAAATATCACATTTTGTTATTTCTTCAATTGTTTTCTTTGTTTTTCCATGTGTTCCTATCAATCTACTTCTTACCACTTCTAAATTTTTTGTATTCGCATGGTCTTTTATGTTTATTTTAATAAAATCGTTTTCTTCATCTAACACTTTAAGAGATTTTTCCACTGAAAAACCTAAATTGATTGCATCAAAAACTCTTTGAGCTTCATATTCATTGAAAGGATCCGTATCAATAGTTATTGTTTTATCTTTGATTTGTATCTTACAATTTAGTTTTTGTTCTAATTTTTCTTTATTTTTTAGAACTTCTCTTTTTCTAGATATTTCTATTAAGATCATTAGAATTCTTGTGTTAAGGTATTTAGAAGACCCTTTTTCTTTAATTGAGTAACTTCATTAGGTTTGTATTTATAGATTATATCCCCTTTATCTTTGTCAAATTCCCATAGTTTTACTAATACTATGTCCTTTGGCCTTAACCATAATTGTCTTTTGTATTTTCCGGGAACTCTACAATTTCTTGTTTTACCATCAGTAGTAAGGACTTCCATTCTATTTCCTCCATATCTTTGTACTATGGTTCCTATGATTTCGCCATTCTTTGGCCATCTAGCTCTTACAAACCCTTCTTGTTCTGTTGGAGCTTCGACTTCTTCTTCTTGAGATCCATCTAGAATTTCTTCAAAATCTCCGAATTCATTATCTTCTTCTTGCATAAATTTCACAGGCTAAACAGGGTTTTAAAAGCTTCTGGTGGGGCGTTTTGAATCACCTAATTTTTTAGGTTAAACTTAGTTTATTATCAGAGTAAATGGAATATTTTTTACCTTTGAAAACTCTGTTTTTTCTATTATTCCTGCTTGGATTGCAGATTCTATTGATTCTTTTCCTACGATGTTAAATGTAGAGCTTGCTTTAAACTCATATCTCATTAAAGAAATTACTTCACTTTTTTCCAATTTTTCTCCTTTATAGAATGATTCTGTTAGTTGTAGTTGTTTTATTCCTTCAACAAACTTCTTTCCTAAAAGATCTTCATCGCAAATAGCGACTACAGTTCTAGAAGATTTGTGGAGTTTTACCCACATCATATTAAAAATATATAAAAAATTAAACTTTCTTGATTACTTCAGCTTTGCTGCAGCGTCTTTGCCTACTACTTTCCAACATTCGTGTGTACCAGCAGGGGACTTTGCAACAATGAAGAATCTTCCGCTTCTTTCTACTAATTTATAGTCATCAGTACTAAATTTGTTTTTAGTCTTAACGTCGTAGAATTCTTGTTTCGGTTTAGCCATGTATAACCTCCATACCTCCTAAAATCAAGGCTATTTTAAATGTTTGCTCAATTCTTATAGGTTGTAACGTAATGGGGACTTGGCTCCACAAGCAAGGCAGTGCTTGAATTTAACTCCTTTTTCAGTTACTATTTCTGTGTCTGGTTTTTTACATTCTATGCAAATAACAAATTCTTTAACATATAGTTCTAATTTTTCATTTACCTTACTTGAATTTAACATTGTTTTTAATACTAATCTGTCTTTTTCTAATACTCCGGCTACCGCTAATTCTTTTTGAAGGAATTTTGCCAAATTTTCAACAGGTCTTCTTATATATGAAGCAATTTCATTAATATTTGTAATAAATGTGTTTTTTCCAGATACTTGGCCTTTAACCTTTGGGACTTCAAACCTATCGGAAGAAGTTTGAACTACCTTTATTTTCTTATAGGCTGTATCAAGCATAGATTCATATGATTCCATTGAATTTGAACACTTATGAAGGTTTATAAATTTGATTTAATATCCTTTTAGATGAAATTTAAGAACTTTATTTTGGGGCTTGGCATATTTATCGTATTTGCATTGTCTCTTTTTCAAGGACTTGAAACATTTTATCCTACTCCTCAATATGATGATTTCTGTGAATTTAGGTCTGGACCTATTGTAACTAAACCTACTGAATGTACTAATAATCTCGAATTACAAAATAGGGCAGATCAATGCTGGCAGTCTAATGGAGAATTTGTTTACGAGTATGATTCAAATGGTTGTGCTATTGATGGATATTGCGATGGTTGCAGAATAGATTATGAGGACGCTTTAGATGAACATTCTAAGTATGTTTTCATTATATCTATCGTTATAGGTATAATTGCTTTTATAGCTGGAATGGTCTTGCTTAAGACTGAACCAGTTGGAAGCGCTTTAATGGCTTCTGGAATTTGGTCAGTATTTTATGGAGTGGTGAAGAACTGGAGAAACTTTACAGATAGTTGGAGATTTTTGCTCTTATTTGTATTGCTAATAGTATTGATTTGGGTAGCATTAAGATTTAACAAAAAGAATGAAGGTTTTGTTTCTAAAATAAAACATAAGCTTAGAAGATAAATTAGTTTTATTTTATTCTTTTTTTAATGACCTATATTTTCCAAAAAATTAAATCTTGTTCTTTTATCCTAGATATCTAACTTTTCCTGGTCGAGGTTCGTATATTGCTCCTTCTTCTAAGAGTTTACGAATTTCTTGATTTATTGCTTCTGATTTTGCTTGAAGTTCTTCGGTTAGTTTTTTTATGTCTGCTCCACCATTTGCCTCTTCTCTTTTTATTATGTCGATTATTTTTTCCTTGATATCTGTTGACTCTTTTCTATCCGATTCAGAGGGCTTATTCTTTTCATTCTCTAATTTTCTTAGAAGTAAGTACTCTGCTTGTTTTTTCTTTATTATTTCAGGAGTTACATAAATTTCCTTGTTCCACTCACGGATCATTCCTATAGCTAGAACTGTATCTCCTTGTTCGAATGATTTTAATTTTTCAATATCGTCTCCAAAAGTTTTTAATTTTATTTGGCCTGATGCATCATCTAGCGTAATTGAAGCGAACTTTTTTTCATCATCTTGAATAAATTTATCTACCACATTTGCAATCAGGTTTACTCTTGCAACATTTTTTCCATTTGTTTCTATAAATTTTAATTTCTCACCATCTGTAATTTGATTTCCTGCAAGTACATCTCCTATTTTTAGTTTAAACGCTGTGTGTCTTTTGAATTCTTCGGCCATTTTCTTTTTTATTTTGTTTGTTATTTAAGTTTTATTATAGTTTCTGAATATAACCTGCTTTTGGTTTGAAAATATCTCCTGATTTAGAGAGTTGATTTATTGCATCTTCAATTTCTTCCTTTGTTAGCCTTTCTCCTATTTCTTTTTCTAATTCTATTGTAGGAATTAATTTGCCCATTGATGCTTCTAACTTAGATATGGTATCTCTAACAACAATTATTTTATTTCTTTTTGAAGCGGGGATGCCTGTAGTTATTCTATCAACATCAAATGTTTGAGTCTCTTCGTCAAAACCTACTTGCATCATCGAATATTTTAATAGTTTTATTGCCCGTTTAGCGTCTTCTACTGCTACATAATTGCTTAATCTTATTTTAGCACAAGCTTCTGATAATCTAACTATTGCTTCTAATTGTCTTGCTGTAATTGGTATTGCCTTTACTTCTGAATTTCCAGATAGGGTTTTATTTCTTATAGAAATATAAAATTCTTTTATTTCTTCTGCAGCCTCATCTGTTAATTTAGGTTTTATTTTTCTTGCATGAGCTACATATTTTCTTAATAACATTGGAGGAATTACATCTCTTTCAACTTGTTGTTTGTGCTCTTCTAGAACGTGAGAAGCGATTGCTTCATCTTGAGCCCTATTTGGCATATCCCTCAGTACAAAAATTACATCAAAACGTGAAAGTAGTGCTGGTGAAATATTAATTTGTTGAGGGATAGGAATTACTGGATCAAATCTTCCTAGCTTTGGGTTACCTGCTGCAAGAACTGAAGTTTCTGAACGTAATGTTGCTTGAATATTTGCTTTAGAGATTGTAACGGTCTGCTGTTCCATGGATTCATGCATAGTTGATCTATCGTGTTCATCCATTTTTTCTATTTCGTCTATACACACAGTTCCTTTATTTGAAAGAACCATTGCTCCTGCTTCTAATGACCAACCCTTTAGGAATTCATCCTTTACAACTGCTGCAGTAAGTCCGGCTCCAGTTGCAGCTTTTCCTGAAACATAACGTCCTTTAGGAGCAATTCTTGAAACAAATTTTAGAGTTACTGATTTCGCTACTCCGGGATCTCCCACTAAAAGAACATGAATGTCTCCTCTTGTATTTCCGCCATCAGAACGTTTTTTCTTGACCCCTGAGAAAAGTTGTAATAGTATAGCTTCTTTTACTTCTTTAAAACCGTAAACACTTGGAGCGATACTGGCTGTTAGGCGTTCAAATGCTTGAGGATCTGAAGATATTTTTTTTATTTCAAGTTCATCTTTTTCATTTACTTCTAGATCGTCAAATGTTTCTTCTAAAGGGATTGCATTATTTGCTTCAATTGCCAGGTCAAATCTTGTAGATATTGAACCTTGTTGAAGAGGAACTGGAACTTCTTTTAATACTCCTATGATTTTTACTTTACTTCCAGGGGTTGTTCTATCTTCCATTTTTGGATCTACTAGGTCTTCTTTAAGAAATACGTTCATTCTTCTTGGTTGTTCTCCTCCTTCTAAAGAGTCTGGAGATTCTTCAATAACTAATCTTTGGGCGTCAACCATTTCTTTAGATAATAATTTGAATAAACCTTTACGTCCACAAGAACACCTTGAAGGTTCACGAAATTTTCTATCTATCTGTAAGACTGATAGAATGGCTCCGCAAGTAGGACACTCAAATCTTGCGTTTACTACTTGAGGTCTTACGTCTGAAGCTTGTCGGACTATCCCTTCTATAGTTATGAATTGATCCAGGTGTTTTGCTCTAATTTCTTTTATTTTTATTTTTACTGAATCTGGAAGTGATGTAAATCTTATTCTTGGAGGTTTTGGTAAAAAACCTTGTTCTTCTAAACATATCTCTAAAAGGGCAATTATTTCTTCAGGAGTTTCTACAAGTTTTTCAGAAAGCATTGGAGAAAATTTAGATAATTGATGGAAATCTAATGGAACTACCTGATCATTTTTTACAGATCTAATTATGTCTTTTTTATTATTTTGGAAGAATTCTTTTGCTTCTTTTTCAAATTCTTGTTTCTTTCCAAGCTCCATTGAAAAGAATGGTTATGTTTGCTTTATATGATTTATTGCATTTATTTGGATGGTTGTTTTGAACATGCATTCTCAATAAGCTTATAAAACTGATAATTTAGCTCTATCGATGAAACTCAAGTTATTGTTAATCTCTATTTTTTTTATTTTTTCCTCTCTATTAGTTAGTGCTCAAAATTTAGTTCCCGGGACAGGATGGACTGGAGTGACTGCTGTTCCTTCTGCTAATGGTTTTTCAGGACAGTACGGTTATGATGCTAATGTTATTGCTCACTGGGATCATGTGCCTTATCAAGATGCAGAAGGCACAATTAATCTTGGAATACTTGCATATCATATTAGTGGAATACAAAAAGTTTCATTTAGCGTCAATAACGGGCCATGGGTTGATGTTACATCTCCTAGTTTGAATCCTGAAACTGGCGTGGACGAATACTGGGTAGTTCTTAACGAAAACTCTTTCCCAACTAACTTTGCAGGTAATGTTGAAGTTAGAGCAATCGCTTACCCAAATGTTGGGGCCCCAAAGGTTTTGCAAGGTACCTCTGTAATAAGACATAATAACTCAATGATTGTCAGTGTTGATAGGGCTGGCACCCTTCCAGATAATATAGCTTACGTTACAGTTGGTGGAAATGATGGAAATAATTGTTTGACTCCAGCTACATCTTGTGCAACTATTACTCGTGCAATGAATGCTATTGCTATTGCTGGAAATCTTGATGGTGCGGAAGTTAGATTGGGAGAAGGGGCTTGGACCTTACCTAGTAGCTCAGGCTTTAGTACTCCTACTAGATGGTTTACAATTACATCAATTACGGGCACAAATAGGGATAACGTAATAATTAACAGTTATGCTTCCGGTGCTGCTACATCTAAGTATAAACTTTCAAGGCTTTCTCTTTTGAGAGGGTCTAATCTTTATTATCCAATGGGGGAAATTTGGATAGATAATTCTAAGATTTACAAACCAACTGCTTGGACTTGCGCAGATGGAAGTTACGAAGGTGGAGATATGTTAGGTTATGCTGGACCAGAGGGCGGAAATGAATACCATGCTTATTACACTGATGTTTACATTAATAATGTTGGACACGGACCTTCCAACTTAATTTTAGGGAGAAATATTACTGCAGAGGTAACTAATGATGCACATGCTTCTGGAACTATTACTTTGATAAATTATTGGATAAAAAATGTTATCCAAAACTGCGGAGCTCATGCAGATTATTATCAATTTTATGCAAACTATGATGATATCATAATTAAAGGCGGGGGGAATATTCAAGGAGGAAATCCGGTGACTAGAGGGTTGGCTACTAGCTCAGGAGGTTTAATTGATGTTGCAATAGATGGAATTAATTTGAGTTGGAACGGTTGGGTATTTTCTATTTGTGGTCCAAATGTAAGAAATATTATTCTCAAAAATTCTTACTTTAGTGGTTCTGGAAATTGGTGTGGCGAATCTCCTACTCCTGTTGCTTCATTTAATGCTATGAACATGGCTAATGTTTTAATTAAAGATAGTACTTTTAATTTTGGAAATCCTTACAATTTACCTCTTAATCTTATAACTTTACAACCTATCCCATCTCCGACTGTGACTTATGTTAATGGTAGTTCTCCTATTTGTTCTAACGGGGCGATTCAATTTTGTTCTTTACAACAAGGTGTTTGTTCCGGATCTCAACAGGTATGTACTGGAAATAATTGGCCTGGTTGCAATTATGCTTCTATTTCTAACTATCAATCTTCTGAAAGTTCTTGTGATTCTCTAGATAATGATTGTGACGGGGTTATTGATGAGGGCTGTCAAGTGGAGAATAATACTACCCAAACTCAAGTTAGTTCATCATCTGGAAGTTCTTCTGGGGGATCCTCAGGATCTTCAGGGGGAAGTGGTGGTTCTTCAAGTAGTTCTTCTCAAACTAGTGGTCAAACTAAAACAATTTCCAATTCATCTAGTAGTGGAGCTTTAGAAGGAGAAGATTTGGGAGATAATTTAAACTTAGAATCCGATAATTTAGAAGCTCAACCAGAAGAAGAAAAATTTTCTAAATTTTTCTGGTTTGTTTTATCTGGTTTAATATTCTTTATCCTTTTAGTGGTTATTATATCTTTAAGATATCTTAAGAAAATAAATATGTATTCTTAATTCAACAACCTTTATAAATCAACTTTTCGTCTCTATTTTGTAATGAAGAAGGGATTTTTCTTATTCGTAGTAATTGCTTTTGCAGTACTTTCTGGTTTTGTTTTTTATTTAGACTCTTATCTTGATTGTGGTTCTGTTGTTTGCCTTAAAAATTATATTACTGGAAACGTTGTTTATGAAGAACAAGTATTACCTGTTACTGGAAATGTTATTGTTACTCCTGAAAATCAAAATTCCCTTGGAGGAATTTTTGAAAACTTAATTGAAACAATAATAAGTCCTTTTACTGGGGGATCAGGAGGTTCTGAATCTGATGGTTCTGTACTACTAGGTCCAAGTCATGTATTAACTCCTGGAACAGGATGGGCTGGGTCCACATCTACTCCCCCTGCTGTTGGTAATTCAGGGATTGCAGGATATGATGCTAATGTTGTTGCTCACTGGGACGAAGTTCCATTTAGAGATATTTCTACTACTGAAAATGTAGGGGTTCTTGCTTATCATATTAATGGTATAGAAAAAGTTTCATTTAGCGTCAATAACGGGCCATGGGTTGATGTTACTCAAAAAACTATAAATCCTGAAACTGGTGTTGAAGAATATTGGGCGGTTTTGAATCCTGCTTCTTTTGATCCTAATGTTGTTGCGGAAGTTAGAGCAATAGTTTATCCTTTAACTGCCGGGCAACCTAAAGTTCTGCAGGGAACTTCACCTATTGACCAAGATAGTTCTATGATATTCAATGTCAATCCTCCTGCAAAAGCAGTTAGATATGTTTCAACAAATGGAAATGATGGAAATAATTGTCTAACTAGCGGAACTGCTTGTCAAACTATTACTAGGGGAATTAATAGCATAGGTTCAAATCTTAATGGCGGAGAACTCAGACTCGGAGAGGGAACTTGGAGCTTAAATTCTGTTTCAGGAGTAAGCACTACAAATAGATGGTTTACATTTACTTCTTCGGAAAATGCAAATCCTAACAATGTTATAGTTAGTCCTAGAAGTCCTGCAGTTCCTTCAAGTGGTACTGGATTTTATGTAAGGAATTTTAGAATCTTCAACTTAACTTTAATCGGTGTTCCAGTTGATCCAGGTGTTGAGTCTTATGTATGGATGGATAAAGTTAGAGCTACTTATTTTGGAGATGTAATCCCTACTGGAAGTTATAGTGCACAAACTCCTGGCGGTCTTTGTTACCCTGGTGAATGGTATGGAGGTTATGGAAGTAGTCCAAGAGAAGGTTATATGACTGATTCTTACATAAATAACTCTTGTAGTTCTGCTTATGAGTTTACATTTATTAGGAATGTTTTTTCTGAAAGGACTGGATTTGGGTGGGGCGGGAGTTATACTACAATAAATTATACTGTTCAGAATATTGTTGGTAGTCTTGCGCCTGTTGGAGGTCCTGACTATCACGGAGATGTATTTCCTAGACAGCACGGCGATGGTATAATCTATGGTGGAGGAACTGTTCCAGGAGGAAAATTATGGACTAGAGGATTTGTAAGTATTGCTGGAGGTCCATTACAAGATATTGTTTTGGATGGCGTTTTTATTGATTTAGATGAACCTTATATGCAAGGAATTCCTGGAGGAGTTTATCCTGGATGGGTATTTTCTTTCTGTAATAATCTTCAGAACTTATTGATTTACGATTCTACATTTATAGGAGCAAGTAATTGGTGCGGTGAGGGCGGAGGAACGGTTAATATTGCAACAATGAAAAATATTCTTTTCCAAGATACTGTTTTTAATTTCTTAGGAAATATTCAACCTGGTCCATTAAGTCACGGTACTGGCCAACTAATTCCTTCACCAACTGTTAGATATGTTACTACTCCTGCTACTCCTCCAACTACGCCAACTGGATTATCCGTCGGAAGTGCTACTCCTGCTTCTTTAACAATTAGTTGGAATGATGTAAGTGGAGAGACAAGTTACACTCTCCAATACAAACCTACATCATCTTCTTCATGGACAGACATTTTATTGCCACAAGATACTTCATCATATCAGCATAATGGGCTTGCATCTAGTACAAGTTATGATTACAGAATTTTTGCAACAAATGGTGCTGGTAGTTCCGCAACTTCTAGTGTTCAAAGCGGATCTACAATTGCATTAACTATTCCAACAGCGCCTAGTGGATTAACTGTTATTTCTCCAACAACAACATCATTGACATTGTCTTGGACTGACAATAGTAACAGTGAGAATAACTTTGTAATACAAAGAAACATATCTGGAACATTTACAACTATTGCAACTGTTTCTGCAGGAGTTACAAGTTATGTTAATACTGGATTAACTGCAGGAACAACTTATCAGTATAGAGTTGCTGCTAACAATAGTGCAGGAACTTCTTCATTTACAACTCCTGCAAGTGGAACAACATTACCTGCTGGTACACAGACTTGTACTAATGTTAATCAGAACGGTATTACTTGGACATTTACATCCTCAGTTACATGCGGACAATTTGTAAACGGAGACTGGTGGGTTGTTGGTCCTGTAACTGTTCAGAGTGTGAATCCTCCTCAAAGTGCTGGAAGACATGGAAGCTGGATTAATCCAGGATTTAACATCGGTCAACCTTACGATGATAGAATTGGAGGATATAATGCTGGATTAAGGCCTTCTTATCCAATACAATTTAATTCAGCAACATACCCTAATGGAGCATCTCTTGTTTCTACGGTCAGTCATTCTGCTACTCAAACTTGTTATAACACTTTTTCTGATACTGGAAGTAGCTTTAATGTTAATTGTAACAGAGGTTATTTGAGTGATGCTGCAGTTCTTACAGTATTAAATCAGACTCCTGTTGCCGACGCATTCAGACCTCCTTATAATGGGCTTGATAAAACTATAAAGTTCACAAAATCTCAACTTGATTATTCTAAGCTTGGAAGTTTAACTCCTACTGGATCTATTGGTTCTTATTCTTTAACAGATGTTAATAGACACATACAAAGACTTAACTTACAAACAGAGCATTGGTCTAATGAACAAGTTACTCCTAGTAATAATGCAAATGGTTATGGTCAATTCAT
Source organism: Candidatus Woesearchaeota archaeon (assembly GCA_964408235.1). Classification (GTDB taxonomy): domain Archaea; phylum Nanobdellota; class Nanobdellia; order Pacearchaeales; family GW2011-AR1; genus SICU01. The sequence continues at coordinate 110,041 of CAYOYN010000002.1, forward strand.
GGCTTCCGATATAAGTCTTGCTGCGTTAGTTGTAAATCTTAATACATATACTAATTCTCAGAAAGAACCTATTGTTGTTTCTCTTGTCCAAGCAGGAATTGATTTCAATGCAGTTTATAGAAATGGTGGGGCTTGGTACAGTAATGGGGGTCATGGCCAAGGAAGATTATTCCCAATTATTTTTGCAGGGGTCATGCTTGATGATCAAGTTATGAAAAATATTGCGGTAAATATCCCTAATGATTACTATTTCCCTGAATTAGGTCAAACCTTTACGGTTACAAATTATGCACCTCAATCTAGTGGGTCAACTACTACAAAGGATTTTCTTGTAAGTAGTTCTTACTGCTCTAGCGGAGGAGTTAATTGCGGAATTGGTGGGTATACTTCTGTAGATATAGGTCTTCCAGAATTTGGATCAGCTCACTATAGTGAACCTTTACACGGACAACACTTTGACGCTAGGGATTGGACAGCTCAGCCTTATAGAAGATGTTGTACTGCAAACGTATGGGGTGGATATGCTCTTGCATCTCATGCTATGAATATTACTAAGTTATGGAATTCACAAGTATTCTTTGATTATCTTGATAGATATATGAATGTGACTTATCCTGGTGGACCTGCTGGTGTTATAGTTAATGCAACTCAAGACGATCGTTGGACTAGAGGATGGGTTGCTCCATTTTACGAGATGTGGGACGCTAGACGTAATAATTTTGCATGTACTTGGGAACCAGATAATTCTGGAAATATTTATTCGCAAGGACACTATGATTGTGCAGGGCAAGATTTTAGATGTGCCGGTTCATCATCTACTGTTGGAACTGTTGTAAACACAATTGCAGATTATGGGGCTAACCCTAGGGCTATTAGTTACAATCCATGTAATGTTGCATTTGCTGGGCCTGCTTTGGATTTCACAATGTCTAGAAGTCCTACAAGTGGAACGGCAATACAAGGAGGAAATGTACAAACAACTGTAACTGCTACTTATGTTTCAGGAACATCTTCTTCTGTAACATTCTCTGCTTCTAATTTATCAAGTGGAGTAACTGCATCATTCTCGCCAACATCATGTACTCCATCTTCTGGAGTTCCTTGTTCTGTAACATTGACTTTATCTGCAAGTGCTGGAGCAGCATTAGCTAATTCTCAACAAGTCGCAATTACTGGAACTAGTGGAGCTACAGCAAGAACTACAACTTATTCATTAACAGTTAATCCATCTATCCCAACAGCACCTAGCGGATTAACTGTTGGAAGCGCAACTACAACATCATTGACATTAAGTTGGACAGACAATAGTAACAATGAAAATAATTTTGTAATACAAAGAAACATATCTGGAACATTTACAACTATCGCAACTGTTTCTGCAGGAGTTACAAGTTATGTTAATACTGGATTAACTGCAGGAACAACTTATCAGTATAGAGTTGCTGCTAACAATAGTGCAGGAACTTCTTCATTTACTTCAGTTGCTAGCGGAACAACATCTCTTGGAGCTCTTGACTTTACTGTTTCTAGATCTCCAGTTTCTGGAAGTGTTACTCAAGGATTATCTACTCAAACAACTGTAACTGCTACTTATGTTTCAGGAACTTCTAGTGCAGTTTCATTTACAGCTACAAACTTATCATCTGGAGTAACTGCATTATTCTCTCCAACATCATGTACTCCATCTGCTGGGGTTCCTTGCTCTGTTACTCTAACTCTGTCTGCTTCTGCTGGAGCAACAATTGTTAGTGCTCAACAAGTTGTTATTTCAGGAACATCCGGAAGTGTACAAAGAAATGTTACTTATTCATTAACAGTCAATCCATCAATACCAACAGCACCTAGTGGATTAACAGTTGGAAGCGCAACTACAACTTCATTGACATTAAGTTGGACAGACAATAGTAACAATGAAAATAATTTTGTAATACAAAGAAGAACAGGAACTAGCGGATCATTTGTTACCGTTGCTACTGTTTCTGCTGGAACAACAAGTTATGTAAACACTGGATTGACTGCAAATACTTTGTACCAATATCAAGTTGCTGCTAACAATAGTGCAGGAACTTCTTCATTTACTTCTGTTGTATCTGGAACAACATCTCAAAACTTACCTAATGCTCCTACATTCTTGATCATAACTGCTTTGAGTTCTAGTTCATTAAGAGCTAATTGGGTGGATAATTCAAATAATGAAGATGGGTTTGTTTTGCAATACAAATTGACTTCATCGCCAACATGGCAAAATGTTCCTGGAGGAGTGCTTACTGCAAATACAATTACATTTACTCAAACTGGTTTAGTAAACAATACTTCTTATGATTACAGAGTTGCTGCTTACAACTCTGCAGGAAATTCAACATTTGCAACTGCATCTGGAACAACTCAACAGAATCCAGTTCATGTTTATACATTAAGTAGAAACCCAATATCTGGAACAGTTCAACAAGGAGGAAATTTACAAACAATTGTTACAGCTACTTATGTTTCAGGAACTTCTAGTGCAGTTTCATTTACAGCTACAAACTTATCAAGTGGAGTAACTGCATCATTCTCGCCAACATCATGTACTCCATCTTCTGGAGTTCCTTGTTCAGTAACCTTGACATTATCTGCTTCTGCTGGAGCAACAATCT
>CAYOYN010000003.1:0-84987 GCA_964408235.1 Candidatus Woesearchaeota archaeon
TACTAATTATTATTCCTAAAAATCCTCCAGTAAAACCTGCTTTTATGAAACCCATATCACTTCTTGTTCCAGGCTTTTTTAAGTATTTGGCCCAATATAGACTTTTGCCCCATTAGGACATGGGCTATGTGGTGTGCTGATAAAACGCATACTACTTGAGAACCTGAACCTGCCACAGAGATCACATTATCTTTTTCGTGAATTACTGGTAGAAGATTTGTGCTAGTCGAAAAAACCCCTGACCAGGCATATTCAGGCTTTATGTTAATCTGAGGAAATAGCTTTTTAGTAAAAGAAACTATTTGGTGAAGATGATGAGTGTGTGGGGAAATATCATTTGCTTTTCTTTTGATAAATAAATCTCCAAAACCTACCATTAAACGATTCTCTTTTGTTAATTTTACATAGTGGTATTCATCTTCAGTGTCCCAAATAAATTTCTTTTCTACCATTCCGATTTTTTGAAGCTCTTTTTTTGAAAGAGGTTTTGTAATCATAATGGTAGATTTTCTTATTTTGACATGTGGGTGGCTGTCCTTATCAATACATAAAATTATTTTTTTGTATTTGATCTTTCCTCCTGAAGTTAATGCAATGTTTTTACTATAATTTTTAAGTTTGGTTTTTTCATAAAATCTTACTCCTCTTTTAGAAGTAATTCTAGCAAATTCTTGAACATGTTTTACAGGGTTTACAGATATACCGTGGTCATAAGATAAAACTGCTTGGTCAAAAATAGGAGTATTAAGTTCTTTTTGCACATCTGGGCCTATTAAAAATTTTGCACGATCATCTAATTCTTTTTCTAGTAAATACTCGTTATTTATGTAAGTATGAGTCTTACTACCTTTAATATTTCCAAAAATGGTATGATTAGGCTCATAATCACAATTCATCCCTTCTCTGGCTATAATATTTCTAACTATCTCTAAACCTCTTTTATTTGCGCGCCAATATTCTAAACCTTTTTTCTTTCCAAGGATACTAACTATTTCTCCTAAGTCTAATTCTCCCCTTAAAGTTAACATTCCTGCTGAATGGGATGTTGCACCTGCACCTAATGAATCTTTTTCAATTAGAACAACGTTTTTTGCTCCTAAATTTGCTAAAAAATAAGCTAATGATACGCCTGAAATTCCTCCCCCAACTATTAGATAATCACATTCTATATCTTCTTTTAACTTTGGATATCCTTTGTAACCAGGGTTTTTCCAGAAGACCTCATGTTTTATTGTCATCTTAATTTATCTTTTTGCCGTTTTCGTAAATAACCATTTGCCTTTTCTTCAATTCATGAAAGAATGGTTTTGGAGGAACGACTGCTTCTGGAGCAAAACTACCTCTTTCAGTGATTATCTTTTCTTTAATCATTTGAGCCATAATGCTAGCAGGCATCCCCGTATCAATATTACAACCTGCATCTTCCCATCCCTTATTTGTACCAACTATACATTCTATAAGAACGTTTTTTGTCTTGCCTTTGTGTTTACCATATAACCTCAACCATAAATTCTCTTTTTCTTTATAACCTTCTGGGAACTTTAGATCCTTAAGAGTTTGAGTTACAACATCAATTGGCCTTACTTCTACCCCATCAACTAAAATCTTTTCTCTTTTATCAAAACCAAGATCAATTAACTGTTTGATAACATCAAATGAATGCGGAGGGAATTCTGCATAAAACCTTACATTTTTTAGACCTTTATTTTTGAAATAATGGTAGAAAGTATAAGTTTCTGGGTGTCTAACAAACATAGCGTCTTGTTTCCCAACAAATGGTTCTTTTGTTTTGTTTAATGTTTCTAGAGGCCTAGCTTTTACAAATTTTCCATCTTTTACATTTGTTGAAGGTTCAGTAAATTCCTCGATAATACTTTCCATGGAAAAAGGAACAACAAATTTCTTTACATTTGAATTCCAAGCAAATCCAACTTCAATGGTGTGAAGTGAATCAAATTTCTGTGCTGCATGATTTAATAATACATTTCCGATCCCCGGAACAGAACCACAACCAGTTATATGAGTAAGATTATTTTTCTTTAAAGATTCATGAAGTGCAAATTGATCTTTAGTCATAGGAATTTCAGAACCGAGGTCAATTGAATGCATGCCTGCCTTTATCGAAGCCTTAAGCACATTTAAATTCCAGTCTCCTTCAACGCAATTTACTACAACGTTTGCACCAGATTTCTTAAAAATACTAACCATCTTATCTATATCTCTTGCATCAACATGTTCGAAAGAAGCTCTCTTGTGTTTATGTAAAATATGATCTATTCTTTTTTTGTCCCTACCTAAAAGAAGAACAGAATACCCGTTTTCAAGCAAGTCACGGGTTACTATGCGACCCTGCATACCCGTAGCTCCTATTACAACGAAATCAAACACCATCTTTAGAATATATATTATAAAGACTATAAAAAGGTTACTCGAAAGATTAAAATCGGCATGTTTATATTTGGTTTTAGGGTTTATTATATATGGCTGATCAAAGGCACGTAGTTACACCTTGGGAAGTTTCTGAAAATGTAGATTATAAAAAATTAATCTCAGATTTCGGAGTTGAAGAAATAAGTGATGAATTGTTAAAAAGATTCGAAAAAATAACCGGGAAGAATTTTATGTTAGACCGAAAAATATTTTTTGCACATAGAGATTTGAAATGGATTCTTGATGAATATTCAAAAGGGAATAAATTTTTCCTTTACACTGGTAGATCTCCATCTGGTCCAATTCACCTAGGGCATTTAATGACTTGGCAGTTTACTAAATTTTTGCAGGATGCTTTTGACTGCGAATTATATTTTCAATTTCCCGATGAAGAAAAATTTCTTTTTAAAAAAGATATGACTATGGAGGAAACCACAAAATATTTGCATGAGAATATGCTGGACGTAATTGCTTTGGGATTTAACCCTAAAAAGACACATTTTATCATAGATACCAAACATGCAGATTTACTTTATCCAGAAGCTTGTAAGGTTGCTAAAAAAATTACATTCTCAATGGTAAAATCTTCTTTTGGATTCGATGAAAGTACTAATATCGGACAAATTTTTTATACTTCAATGCAGGCTGTTCCGGCATTTTTACCTTCTGTAATGAAGGCTAAGAAAATTCCTTGTTTGATTCCTCATGCCATTGACCAGGACCCACATTTTAGGTTGACTAGGGACATATTACCTAAACTTGGACACCATAAACCTGCTTCAATACAATGTAGCTTTTTGCCCCCATTAACTGGTTCAAGCGGAAAAATGAGTTCTTCAAAGGAAGATACTGCAATTTATACCACAGACACTCCAAAAGATGTTGAACGCAAAATAAAGAGGTATGCTTTCTCTGGAGGTCGTGATACACTTGAAGAACACAGGAGACACGGAGGTAACCCTGATATTGATGTTTCATTCCAATACTTGAAATATATGTTTGAGCCTGATGACAAAAAATTAAGGGAAATTTATAATTCTTACAAATCAGGAGCGATGACGAGTGGAGAATTAAAACAGATTACAATTGATAAAATAAATGAATTCTTGAAAGAACATCAAAAGAAGAGAAATTCTGCTAAAAACAAAATTGACTCTTATATGCTTAAAAGATGAAGAAAGTTCAAAAATTGAAAACTGAAGTTGCTATGTTTGGAGCTGGTTGCTTCTGGGGAGTTGAAGAAGCATTTAGAATTTTACCTGGAGTAATAAGTACTGAAGTAGGATACGCCGGAGGAAATTATGAAAAAGCTAGTTATGAAGACGTGTGTTCTGGAGAAACTGGGCACGCAGAGGTCGTAAAAATAATTTTTAATCCAAAAGAGATAACTTACTCTAAACTTGTAGATGTTTTCTTTTCATCACACGACCCAACCCAATTAAATAGACAGGGACCAGATATAGGAAATCAATATCGCTCGGTAATATTTTACTTTGATGATTCTCAAAAAAAAGATGCTGAAAAAATAATGAAAAAACATAAAGACAAATACTCTAGGCCTATTGCAACAATTATTGAGAAGGCCTCAACTTATATAAAGGCTGAAGACTATCATCAAAAGTATCTCTTAAAGAGGGGTAAGGCATCATGTCACATATAAAAAACAAAATGACCATAGTAGTTGTTGTCTTAATTATTGCAGTAGGCTATCATTTATTTTCTCCATTATTAATAACTACAGAAGCAAATGATGATATCCCTGAAGTAAATTATGCCTTAAACTCGATAGGCACTTCGATAAAGCCGGTTGTTGCATCCTTGAGCGGAGACCTAACATCTTTTGAGAAATCTGCTTCTGGAAATGTTGCAGTTTATGATAATAATGGACAGAAAATTTTAAGGTTTGAAGATTTTGAAATTGTTAATGGTCCCGGATTATCTATATATTTAGCTACAGATATCACTTCTGAAGACTCAATTGATTTAGGAGAAGTAAAAGCGACTAAGGGTAATGTAAATTATGAACTGCCTGTTAACATAGATTTAGAAAAATATGATACTGTTCTTATTTGGTGCGAAACTTATAATCGATTATATGGTTACGCCGAATTAAAATAAAATAAAAATTAAAAATTATTAATTCAGCCAATTAAGATTCTGCGTTCTTCTTCTCTTTTTCTAGAGATTTTTCTACTTGTTTCCATTAGTGCTGGATATAAGCTTTGAGCTCCGGCTTCTGTATAACCTAAAGATTTCATTACACCAAGATAATCTGCTTCAGATAATCTTGAACCTTCGTTAAGTCCAAAATAAAGGTGAGTTTCTCTTTCATCTCTTTTTTCATCAATCAATGACTGAAGTTCTGCCCCATACTTTGGATGTCTTTTTGAAAACTCGGCTATACCTTCTTTCATTCCACGTGCAACTTCTAGATCTTCAGACTCTACTCTGGCATAAGCCCTTTCACCTTGATATTTTCCCTTGAAATCTGATAGATCTATGTCCTTTGCTAGTTTTGGCTTTTGTCTTTTTAACTTACCAGATAAACTAGATATTGGGATTTCTATCCTATCCATTGCGACAAGTTCGATTATCTGCCTTTCTAAAACTTCCATTTTGTTTTTTGTTTATTTCCTCCTTACACTTCTTGAAAATATATCAAAAAAATACTAAATTAATTTATGAGGTGATTTAGTTCACCACACTAGAAAATATTAAAAACTCCTAAAATTGTTTAGATTTATGGATTTAAGGGCTGCTGGATTAACTGAGAATGAAGAAAAAGTTTATCTTGCTCTAATAGAAATTGGACCAAATCAAGCTGGAAGAATATCAAGAAAAACAGGATTACATAGGAGAACAGTTTACGATGTAACGGAAACTCTAATCCAAAAGGGTCTTGTTGGGTATATCCTTGAAAACCATAAAAGAGTCTTTTCTGCAGTAAATCCTCGAAGAATAACTGATTCAATGGAACAAAAAAAGAAAGAATTGATGCCTTTTATTTCAGAATTAACTGAAAAATTTAATGCTACAAAAAAGAAAGAGTCTACTAATTTCTATAAGGGAAAAAATGGTCTTAAGATGGTTTTTGAATCTCAACTTGAATATCCTGAAATATTAATTTTGGGTGCAAATAGAGAAGCTTATGAGAAAATGCCTTACTATTTTAAATGGTTTAATGAACGTAGAAAAGAAAAGAAAGTTAAAATTAGAGTAATAACTTCTGATAAAAGTATTAATCCAAAAATATTTGCTGAAACTAGGTACCTTACAGAAAAATATACAGACCACATGGTAATTAACATATATGGTAATAATGTTGCCATGATATTATGGGCTAAGAACCCATTTGCAATAGTTGTTGAACAGGAAGAATTTGCTTTAAGTTATAGAAATTATTTTGATATATTATGGAGAGTCGCTAAGAAGTAGATTTATTAATAAGTAGTTTCTTTTTTGTTTATGAAAATTATGAAAAATAAAAAAGTTTTAATAGGGTCTGTTATAGCAGTAGTTATAATATTAGCAATAATATTTTCAAATGCAATGGTTTCAAAAACAACTAAAGTAAAGCTTCAGACAAATAAAGGAGACATAGTTTTAGAGTTATATACTGGATCTATGCCAATTACTGCAGGAAATTTTGTTAAACTTGTTAAAGAAGGATTTTACGATGGAGTAATATTCCACAGAATTATTCCAGGATTTATGATCCAAGGAGGAGACCCAACAGGAACTGGAATGGGTGGCCCAGGATATAAAATAAAGGATGAATTTACTGGAACTAACCTTGATGAGAATGACAGAGGCACTATTTCTATGGCTAACGCTGGACCTAACACCGGAGGTTCACAGTTCTTCATTAATTTAGTGGATAATAACTTCTTAGATGGTAGACACCCTGTTTTTGGTAAGGTTATTGAAGGCTTGGAAGTTGTAGATTTGATATCTAATGTAGAAACAGATTCTCAAGATAGACCTGTTGAAGAGATTAAGATAATTAGTGCGAAGGTTATTTAGGAAAATCCATGAAAATAAAAGACTTGATGAAAAAGCCAGTTGTTACTGAACGAGATGTTACTCTCTCTGATGCTGCTAGCGTAATGAATAAATTTAAGATAAACAGCTTAATAGTTGAAAAAGATGGTAAAATCATAGGGATCATCACGCACCATGATTTAATCAGGTATTTTGGACAAAATAAGAAAGTTTCTGAGGTGATGACTAAAAATGTACTTACCTTAAAAGAAGAAGATAAAATACAAAGAGCAATAGAATTAGTAAGGGAAAAAGAGGTAGGAATATTCCCGGTCGTAAATCAAAAGGGGAAACTTGTAGGAATCCTAGACTCCAAAGATTTACTAAAAGTCTGGGATGATGACGACTTCTTGATTGATTAAAATGATTTTCTACTTATTGATCTTAATGCTAGCTGTCCCTACCGGATTTGTTATAGCTAAACTAGCCCATGATGAATTAATACAAGGATTTGTTTACCTAAAGGCCCTTACAATAATCTCCTTTGTTTTAATGGGAATATTTTCTTTTTATAATGAGGTCATCACAGTTTCTCTAGGATTCATCTCAATTGTAAGTTACATTAGTGTTATAAAAAGATATGATAAACGTTGGGCTAAAGAGAGAAATAGATAAAAGTAAGATATAAAAGGTAGTTTTAGAGAATATTATTATGAGTAATGTTAATGAAATTGAATTAGATATACTCAAATTTTGGGCTAAAGATAAAACTTTTGAAAAATCATTAAAGGGAAAGAAAAAGAGCTATATTTTCTATGATGGTCCTCCTTTTGCTACTGGACTTCCACATTATGGACATCTTCTTGCTAGTACAATAAAAGATACTATTCCAAGATATTGGACTATGAAAGGACATAAAGTCGAGAGGGTATGGGGTTGGGATTGCCATGGGCTACCTATAGAAAACATTGTTGAAAAAAAACTTGGTTTCAAAAGCAAGAAAGATATTGAAGAACTTGGAATAGATAAGTTTTGTAATGAATGCGAAAATTCAGTTATGAAGTTCGTTCACGATTGGAAAGGATTTGTTGAAAGATTAGGAAGATGGGTAGATTTTGATAATTCCTACAAAACCATGGATGTAAATTACATGGAATCGGTTTGGTGGGCATTTAAGGAAATTTACGATAAAGGGTTGATTTACGAAGGAAGAAAGGTTTTGATGTATTGTCCTAGATGTGAGACTCCTTTAGCTAATGCTGAGATTGCTATGGATAACTCTTACAGAGATGTTACCGAACAATCTGCAATTGTTAAGTTTAAACTAAAGGGAAAAAATGAATATTTTCTTGCTTGGACTACTACTCCATGGACATTAATCGGAAATGTTGCTTTAGCTGTAAAGACTGATGCTCAATATGTAAAAGTGAAAAATAATAATGAAACTTATATTCTAGTTGCTGAAAGATTGAGTGAACTTCATGGAGACCATAAAGTTCTTGAAACTTTCAAAGGAAAAGACCTATCTGGAATAGAATATGAACCACTTTATGTTATTGAAAACAAGAAAAAAGGCCATTATGTTATAGACGATAATGAAAATATAACTGTTACAGATGGTACTGGAATAGTCCATATGGCTGCTTACGGAGAGTTTGACTATTCCATGATAAAGAAACATGATTTGCCGTTGATAGAACATATAGGATTAGATGGGAAATTAAATCTTGGACCAAGTGAATGGAAAGGCCTATGGTTTAAGGCTGTTGACAAAGAAGTGGTAAAAGATTTAGATAAAAGAAATTTGTTATACAAGGCACAATCTCATAGGCATAGTTATCCATTTTGTTATAGGTGTGAGACTCCTTTATTTTATGCTCCGTTACCTTCTATGTTTATCGATATTCAAAAAATTAAGAAAGATTTGCTAAAGAATAACGAAAAAATAAACTGGTTCCCTGATCACTTGAAAGAAGGCAGATTCAAAAATAATATATTGAATGCTCCTGATTGGAATATCTCAAGAAATAGATATTGGGCTTCTGTAATTCCAATATGGAAATGTTCTTCTTGTACTGAATTAAAAGTCATTGGAAGCATAGATGAATTGAAGAAACACGCGATAAACTTTCCAAAAAAGATAGATTTACACAAACCTGTAATGGATAAAGTAAAACTGAAATGTAAATGTGGAAAAGAGATGACTAGAATACCTGAAGTTCTTGATTGCTGGTTTGAATCAGGACTTATGCCTTTCGCTCAGGCTCATTACCCTTTTGAAAAGAAAGAATGGTTCAATAAAAACTTCCCGGGGGACTTTGTTGCAGAATACATTGCCCAGACTAGAACATGGTTTTATTACATGCTTTGTGCATCAACTATGCTTTTCAATAAAAATCCTTTCAAAAATGTTGTAACTACTGGAAATATATTAGCAGCCGATGGGCAAAAAATGTCAAAATCCAAAAATAATTATCCAGACCCTTCTATTTTAATCTCTAAATATGGAGCTGATGCATTAAGATTTTATTTACTTTCTTCACCGATAATGTCTGCTGAAGATTTGAAATTTTCTGAAAGGGGAGTAGAAGAAGTCCATAAAAAAGTAATATTGATTTTACTAAATACTTTGAATTTCTATATAATGAACTCTAAAGGAAAAGAAGTAATGCCAAAGAAATTAAATTCATTGGATGAGTGGATAATGTCGAGAGTTGCCCAATTATCTATTGCCGTTACGGAAAGTATGGACAATTATGACACTATGAGCTCTGCAAAGGAAATAACTAAATTTGTTGATGATTTGTCTACTTGGTACGTTCGTAGAAGTAGGGAGCGATTCAATGAATCTGATAACGATAGCGAACACGCTCGTGCAGTGCTTAAAAATGTATTATTAGAAACTGCTAAGATAATTGCACCTATGCTTCCATTTATATCTGAAAAAATCTATAGAGAATTAGGACAAAAAGAATCAGTGCATTTACAGGATTGGCCAGAATACTCCAAAAAAGAAATTAATGTTAAGTCTATAAGTGAAATGGCAAGAGCTAGAGATGTCGTAAGCCATGCTTTAAAGATAAGAGACATAAATAAAATTGCAATAAGGCAACCATTATCTGTTTTGACCGTTGCTGGAGAAAATCTATCTGAAGAGTTAGCTGATATAATTGCTGAAGAAGTTAATATTAAACAGGTTAAATTCGATAAAAAAGCCAAAGAAACTAATCTTGACCTCAATATTACTCCAGAACTTGAAGCAGAAGGTTTTGCTCGTGAAATATCTAGGAAGATACAATCCGTTAGAAAAGATAGACTAATGAAGAAAGAAGAAAGAATTACTCTTGAGTTGCAATTAAGCGATAAATTAAAGAAAAATCTCGCCCCTTTCATGGAGTTTATTGCAAAGAGAGTTGGAGCCAGTAAAGTACATTTTTCCGACGGAAAATCTAAAAAAATAGAGGTCTTTAAAATAAAAGATGAGGATGTCGGATTTAACTTTTAAAGGGTAAAATCTCGAAAACATTTAAATAGTGGATTGGCTTGTTTTCATTGATGATTGTTAACGCAGAATTTTTGAGTAGACTACGTAAAATCTTTGATCTTAACTTATATGAAGTAAAAGTTTGGACATCTTTACTTTCTCGCGGAGTTTCAACTGCTGGAGAATTAAGTACTATTTCTGATGTACCTAGATCTAGAACATATGATATATTAGAGTCTCTTGAAAAAAAAGGCTTTGTGGTAATGAAACTTGGAAAACCTATAAAATTTTTAGCATTAAAGCCTGAAGAGGTTGTTGATAGAGTAAAGAAACATATGCTTAATGCAGCTCAAGAAAAAACAAAATATTTGGAAGAAATAAAAGGTGGAGACGTTTTGAATGAACTTGCTTCTTTGTATGACAATGGAGTCAAGTATGTCGAGCCATCCGATTTATCTGGAAGCTTGAAAGGAAGACAGAATATTTACTCGCACATGGACATGATGTTACGCAATGCTAAAAAAAATGCAGTTATAGTCACAACTTCTGAAGGGTTGAATAGAAAATTTGAATCTTTGATGCCTAGTTTAGAGAAAGCTAAAAAGAGAGGAGTAGCTGTAAAAATTGCTGCACCAATAAACTCGGAGAATGTTAAATATGCAAGAGAATTATCTAAGTTAGCAGATGTCAGACATCTTGATAAACCTCACGGCCGATTTGCTATTGTAGATAATGAACAAATGATTCTTATGTTATTAGATGATAAAACTGTTCATCCAAACTATGATTTTGCGGCCTGGATATCAAGCGACTATTTTGCAAAGTCATTGAACCAAATGGTCGAAAATACTTGGAAAGATCTAACCCCTGTTTCAAAATTAAAGATTTGAGGCCCTTTGAATTATGAGGTGGTATTATGTTTCAGCAATTTTTGCGACTCTTATTCTTTTAATAACTACATCCCTTAACTTTTATCATTTCGGAGATAATCCACTTTTACAACCATTAGAAAGTTTTAATTTAAAAAACACCTTTGCACCTGCAGGAGCTTCCATAGAAGGGACAAACATTGTGAATTATGATGCACTTAGAAACACATACACTTTTGATTACATTGCACCCGGAGAATCACAAGAATCTGTTAGGTATGAAATTGATGTTTCAAGTATTCCTGTAACTAAAGGGATTCTGAGAATTCATGAGGCATTATCAAATACATACCCTATCTTAGATGGAGGCGTTTATTATAGGGACAATAATGGAATTCTTTTAAATCCGTCCCAGTTTGCTAACTTAGCCCAAGAAATAAGTTTCACCCATAATTTATATGGAAATATTTTAAGTTTAGAATACAGAGATAGCTATCAGGGATTCACAAGAGAAAAAAGATATGATTTTGAAATTAAAGGAAAAACTTTGGTATTGAAATCTTATGCTTTAAACAACTATTCAGGACAAAATAATAATTATGCAGGATTATCATTTGAAAAAATAGGAAATGCCAGTACTGCAAGAGCGGTTCAAGTACCTTATATGAAGACTGCAATGGTTAGCCTTGTAAACAATAAATACTTTATTTCAAATTATATTGATTGGTCAAGATCTAATTCTAATAGTGATATAGAATTTAGACTATGGCCTTTTCTATCTGGAAATAATTACACAAATTCTTTTGGTTCTAGATATGTGGGAGGAACTGGACTTGCATATCCTCAATTCTCAGAAGTTGCATATATCACTATTAGCGAAGACATTCATGATACTTTGATGAGCCTTAATAGGGATAAATCTCCTTATAGAGATAGTTTGAACGATAAAGTTGCACTTCATATGTGGGAAATAAATCATCAAAAATTTATTAATAATTCTTATCCTGGGGGAAGATATGTTCCTAATGCAATTTCAATGATTCAAAAACTATATGGTTATGGTGTTGAGAAATTATTCTTTACGCTTCATTCATCTCAATATTTACATCCTACTCAGGGAGTTTCAACTCCTACCGTCTGCCCAATATCTTCTTGGTATGGTGATCAAGAAAGCATAAAGGAACTTAAGAATTTATCAATTAGTTACGGTTATCTCTTTGCACCTGTACACGATAACAGAATAGATATGTTCCAATCTTCAACTTACTGGAATAATTATTGCGATTCTAACGCGGATCCAATATCTCCTGACTCCTTAGATTTTCCGATAGCTCTTGACACCGATGGAAAATGTATGTTGACTGGTTGGTATGATCCTAACTTTTCAAGTACCTATTATTATGTTATTTCGTCTGATAAGAGAATTAACTATGCAATCCCAGAATTTCAATGCTTGAATCAAACATATGGGTTAAGCAATGCCCATTACCTAGATGTTTCTTCTAAGACTAGTTTTAGTCAAATTGTTGATCACTCTCCATTTATGGATAAATCTACTTCAATTGCTCAGGGCCTTGAAAATAATAAAGAAATGAATGAATTCATACATTCCCAAATCCAAGGCCCAATAGTTGCTGAAGGGGGAGAACATTCACTTTACACCATTGATACTTTCGTTAGCGGAAGCGTAGATGCATTTACTAGAGAGATAAATGGTAGGGAAGATGCTCCGGTAATTCCTGATTTCGAATTAATACACATTAAACCACTGGCTGCAAATCATGGAATGGGTGCATTTAGCAGATGGGTAAGACAACAGCCTGGAAACTTCGCATGGGGCCAAGCAATTAATTTGACAGACTTTGCAAAAACTAAGGCTGATAAATATAGGGCTACAGTTATTGCATTTGGACATACAGCATTATTTGATGATGAATTTTTATACGTCCCTGAGAGCTACATAACTCTTTTAGACTTTTACAACTATTTTGTTAAAGATTATTTTATATTTTCAGAATTACAAGAACTATATTTATCAAGCGAAACAGAAAAAATAGAGTATTACAGAAATAATAGTTTCATGAATTTAAGCCAAGTATTAACTACATTTAATTCACAATCAGAACAAAATAGCTATTTTGTAAACTCTACAATGCTAAAATTAACCTATAAAAATGGTTTAAGAATTTATGTAAATAGAAATTTAAATCTTGATTGGAACATATACGTAAATGGAAAGAACCATTACTTACCGCCTAATGGGTGGCTTGCGTATAAAAATGATTCAAAATTCTTTGCTTATTCAGCTCTTGTAGATAATTTGGGCAATCCATCTCCATTAGGGAGAAGAGCAGATTATGTTTATTCTGAAGAATACCTAATGATGAACCCTAGAGGTTTTCAAACAAACTTTAGCAACGATATTGTAGAAAATTATAGCACTACATATATGACTGTTCTAAAAACTGATGGTTGGAAATTAGCTGAAAACTCTACAGGAGATTTTAATGTTGGAAATTATAATTATTGCGGAGATAATTATTGTAGTGTTGTTGTCGGAGAAACATGTTCATCTTGCTCGCAAGATTGCGGGGTTTGCATTTCACCCACTAACGGAACTTCATCAGGAGGAAGTAGTAGCGGATCATCTGGTGGGTCTAGCGGAGGAAGTTCTGGAAGTAGTATTGGTGGTTCTAGTAGCGGATCTAGTACTGGAAGCGGAGGAAGTAACAATAACGAGATTATTGAAAATAGTGAGTCTGAAGAAAATCCACTTGAATCTACATCTGAAGAATCAAAAGATAGAATTCTAAGACCTGTACTTTACATAGTAATTGCCGGAATAATATTTGGGATAGTTTTGACTTTAATTAAAATAATTAGAGTTGTGAAAAGAAAAAATAATTTTGAAAGAGTCATTTCTACTCAACAACAAAACTCTTTTACTTATTGATAACGATTCTGACGTCTACAGCCATTCCTTCTTTTGAATTTAGGATATAAGGATTAATATCTAATTCTTGAATATCTTTTTTATCAGGAATTTTAGAAATGCTTATTAGATCTTCTTTTAATTTTTCTGTATTAAGCCTAATATTTCTAAAACCTTCAAATAATTTCTTTGATTTTAATTCTTCAATCATATTTTGAGCTTCTTCTTTTGTTATGGGACATTTCCTTATGGAAACATCATTTAGAAGCTCAGTAAATATTCCACCTAAACCAAATAAGATTACATTTCCAAATGTCGGATCTTTTTTTAATCCAATTATTAATTGTGTTCCATCAACAAATTGCTGGACTAAAATACCTTTTAATTTTAGCTTGTGATTCTTTGCCTTTAAAATTAAATCATTAAAGGAAGATTCAATTTCTTCAGACCTATGAACTATTGAGACTCCTCCAAATTCAGTTTTATGTATTGCATCTGAAGAAAGGATCTTCATAACTAGGGGTGCCTTTATTTTAAGATCTTTTAGAGAAGTAATTACCTGGCTATTTGGTACTCCTACATATTTACTAATTATTTCTTGAGATTTTTGTGCATCTAGAACCTCTGTTTTCATAATAGTCTTAATGTAAAAGAGGTTAAATAGGTTTTGCATCTTAAAATTTAAATAGGAGTTTATTTTATCTAAAATATGGGTTTGATGATGTTTTATGGTACTGAATGTGTTCATTGTCATGAAATGATGCCAATGGTTCAAAAAATGGAAAAGGAGCTTAAGGTTAAAGTTGAACAAATAGAAACATGGCATAATGCTGCTAATGCTAAGAAACTTCAGGAATTAGATAAGGGTAGATGTGGAGGAGTTCCTTTCTTTTACAATGATAAAACTGGTAAGTTTATTTGCGGTTCTGCTTCATATGACGAACTTAAAGCCTGGGCTAAGGGCTAATTTTATATAGTTCTCAAATATTATTTTAATGGTGATGATAAGATGGAAAAAGTAGTTGCAAACTTTGAGGTAAAATTTTTACAAATCTTGGATGAGAATGGAAATTGTGATGAAAAACTCAAACCTAAACTAACAGATGATGTTTTGAAAGAGATGTATAGATTCTTAATCTTGACTAAAACATTTGATGATAAGGCTTTGAAATTACAAAGGCAGGGAAGAATGGGAACCTACGCACCTATGCGTGGACAGGAAGCGTGTCAGATAGGTAGTGCCTTTGCAATACAAAAAAATGATTGGGTTTTTCCAGCATTTAGAGAAAATGGAGTGTATATGATTAAAGGAGTGAAGCCAGAAATGCTTTATAGGTATTGGATAGGTGACGAACGTGGGATGCAAATTCCTAAAGATATCAATATTTTACCTGTTTCAATTACTGTTGGAGCTCACTTGCCTCATGCTACTGGAGCTGGAATGGCTTTCAATTATAAGTCTGAAAAGAATGTTGCTATATGTTATTTTGGAGATGGGGCTACTAGTGAAGGAGATTTTCATACTGCGTTAAACTTTGCAGGAGTCTTCAAGGCCCCTTGCGTTTTCATTTGTCAAAATAATCAATGGGCTATTTCAACCCCTGTTAAAGAACAAACTGCTTCACAAACTATCGCGCAAAAAGCAATTGCTTATGGAATTGAAGGAATCCAAGTTGATGGAAATGATGTATTTGCAGTTTACAAAGCAACTAGTGAAGCTGTTGAAAGGGCTCGTAGTGGAAAGGGATCTACCTTAATAGAATGTTTTACTTACCGTCTAGCAGACCACACAACTTCAGACGATGCAAAAAGATATAGAAATAAAAATGAACTTATTGAATGGGTTAAAAAAGATCCAATTACTAGATTTGAAAAATATTTGACTGAAAAGAAAATAATTAATCCTGTTTTAATTGGGAAAGTAAAAGCTGAAGCCGAGCAACAAATTGAAATGGCTGTTAAGAATGCTGAAAGTGCTAAGGCTCAAGGCCCTACTGAAATGTTTGATTATGTTTATGAAAGTTTGACTGATGAAATGAAAGAACAACGCGAACAAGCTTCCAAGGAAAATAAAATTATTACTAAGACAACTAGTGGAGCGAATAGTGCAAAAAATGCCGGTGTTGTCGGCGAATTGGAGGAAGCTTGAACTTGGAAGGAAGAATTGCTAACTGGGTAGAATTAGGAGTTATGCCTTACAAACAAGCGATGGATATTCAAAGAAATATGGTTGAAGCAAGAAAAAAAGATTTGATAGCAGATACAATATTATCTGTTCAACACCCACTAACAATAAGTTTTGGGGCAGATGAAAAAAATAACCAATTTAGCGCAAAATTATTGCAAAGAGTCGCTGAAAAATATGGTTCTACTTCGCCTCCTCACGTTGAAAGATATCTTATGGATAATTGCATCCCATTTGATAGAACTGGAAGAGGTGGCGGGGCAACAGTCTTTGCACCGGGACAGTTTTTATTTTATCCTATAGTAGACCATTCTCAAATTACCGGATCTCATCTGCTAGATCTTGGAGCTTATAAATTAAGAATTTACAAAACAATGTTTGAAGCTTTAGCAAACTTAGGAGTGGATGGAATCAATACTGGAAGTGATGAAGCATTTAGAACAAGAGACGAGAGGCGCGATGTTTGGATTAATAGGGAAGGGATAACCCATAAAATGGGTTCTAAAGGAGTTACGTTAAATGGGAAAGTAGCATATAATGGTTTTGCATTATATGTTGATGAAGATAGCATTGAGAATAACTGGATGGTCAATCAATGCGGATATACTCCAGACCAAGTTAAATTATGGACTCTTCAACAAGAGTTAGGGAGAAAGGTTAGTCCAGAAGAAGTTTATGATGCAACAAAAAAATCAATCATGAAAAACTTTGGATATTCTGCAATTCAAGAAAATAAATTAACTAAACCAGAGATAATTGAGGGAATTTATGGCAATTAAAAACATGGTTGAGGCATTAAATGATGCCCTTAGACTTGAAATGAAAAGAGACAAAAACATCGTAATTATCGGAGAAGATGTTGGCGAGGATGGAGGAGTCTTCAGAGTTACTGATGGACTAGCCAAAGAATATGGAAATAAAAGAGTCATGGATTCTCCTCTTGCTGAATCAGGCATTGTTGGAACTGCAATTGGAATGTCTCTTGTTGGATTAAAACCTGTTTGCGAAATACAATTTGAGGGTTTTATTTTCCCCGCTATTGACCAAATAGTTAATCACGCATCTAGAATGAGAAACAGATCTCGTGGAAGATTTACTACTCCTATATTGATTAGATGTCCTATTGGTGGAGGAATTAAAGCTCTAGAACACCACTCTGACTCTCCAGAAACTTATTTGGTACATACTCCTGGAATAAAAGTTGTAATACCCTCAGGACCTTATGATGCAAAAGGATTGTTAATTTCTGCACTACGTGAAAAAGACCCAGTAGTATTTTTTGAACCTAAGAAAATTTATCGCGCAATTAAGGAAGAAGTTCCAGATGAAGCCTATGCAATTCCTATTGGAAAAGCTAATGTGATTAAAGAGGGAAAAGATGTTACTCTAATCGCTTATGGTGCGTGGGTGAAAACTGCAAAAGAAGCTATTGAAAAATTAAATGGAATCGATGTTGAATTAATTGATTTACGAACAATTTCCCCGCTAGACACTGAAACAATAATTAATTCTGTTAAAAAAACAGGCAAATGCGTAATCGTACAAGAAGCTCCAAAAACATTAGGGTTAGCTTCTGAAATAATTGCTAGAATAAATGATAAAGCACTTTACAGTTTGGAAGCACCAGTCGAAAGGGTTTGTGGATTTGACACTATACCTCCTTTAAGATTACATGAAGATTATTATTTGCCTAGTGTTGAAAAAATAGTATCTGCAATTGAAAAAGTTATTGCAAATGCACGAGGGCAAAATGGTGTTTGAATTTAGACTACCCGACATTGGAGAGGGAATAGCTGAGGCAGAGATTGTAGAATGGCTCATTAAGGAAGGAGATGAGGTTAGAGCTGATGAGGTTATTTTAAAGATTGAAACTGATAAGGCAGTTGCAGACATCCCCACTCCAATTTCAGGAAAGGTTTTGAAAATTAATTACGCCAAGGGAGACACAGTAAATGTTGGAAGCGTTTTATGCGTTATTGGCTCTGAAGGCGAAAAAGTAAAATCTTCAGTTACTAAAAATGAAGAGACTCCAAAGGTTGAGAGAGTTGTAGAAAAAAAAGAAAACAATAATTTTGGAAAGATTTTGGCTTCTCCTGCAGTTAGGAGATCTGCAAACGAAAAAGGAATTGACTTGAGCAAAATTTCTGGCTCGGGTTCTAATGGACAAATAATAATGTCGGATTTAGACAAAAATGGATTCACTGAAGTTACAAAGATTGTTGAAACTCCAGCTGTTTCTTCTGGGATAAATAAACAACGCAAGTATGATATGTTTGGATATGTTGAACGCGTACCTATGAAAGGCGTTAGAAAAGTAATTGCCCAGAATATGATTAAATCTCTGGCACAATCTGCTCAGGTCACATCTATGGAAGATATTGATGTTTCAAAGCTATGGGATTTAAGAAAAAAGGAAAAGGAACATTTTGCGATTGAAGGTGTTAAACTGACATTCATGCCATTTATTATTAAAGCAGTTGTTAACTCATTACAGAAACACCATATAATTAACTCATCTCTTGAGGGAGACAATATTGTTTTGAAGAAATATTATAATATTGGTGTTGCTGTTCAGACGGATGCTGGTTTGATGGTTCCAGTACTAAAAATAGTTGAAAGAAAGAATATTGCTGAGATTGCTAAGGAAATAGAAAGTCTAGCAGAGAAATCTAGAAACAGGACGATTGACACAATGGACCTGAAAGGAAGCACATTTACAATCACTAATTATGGTAGTGTTGGAGGAACTTACGGGACACCCATAATAAATCCAGGTGAGGCGGCCATACTTGGACTTGGGAGAATATTTGACAGGGTTGTACTTGATGAGAAAACTAATAAGGTTAGAAACGCAAAGATCTTACCTATTTCCCTGACTTTCGACCATCAAATAATTGATGGGGCTGAGGCAGCTGAATTTATACAGACATTAAAGGGCTTTTTAGAAGAACCTAGTAGCTTTATGTAAAATAGGGTAAGCATTAAATATTACCTTTATTTATAGGTTGGATGGTGGTGCAGATGGACAATTTCTTTAGACCTAGAAGTGTTGCTATTGTAGGTGCCAGTAGGAACCCTGCTAAAATAGGCCACGTGATAATGAAGAATATGGTGGATGGAGGATTTAAGGGAAGAGTATTTCCGATAAATCCTGAAGCTCGTGAAATTTTAGGATTTAAATGTTATAAGTCGATACTCGAAATAAATGAGATAGTTGACTTAGTAGTTGTTGCTGTACCTAGCGAATTCGTTTTAAAAGTTGTAGATGAATGTAATAAGAAGAAAATTAAAGATCTACTGATTGTGACTGCGGGATTTGGGGAAGTTGGAAACAATAAACTCGAAGAACAGCTTAAAGATAAGTTGGATAAATATGGGATGAAGTGTATTGGAGTAAATTGTTTAGGGGTTTTTGACGCCCATCATAGATTTGATACATTATTTTTACCAAGATATAGATTGACTAGACCAAAGGCTGGAGGGATAAGTTTTGTTTGCCAAAGTGGGGCCATTGGTTCTGCCATATTGGATATCGCAGCGTATAGTGGTTATAGTTTTTCTAAATTTGTTTCTTATGGTAACGCTACACAATTAGACGAATCAGATATCATAGAATATTTATTGCATGATGAAAACACTAAAGTGATATGCTTATACGCTGAAGGTATCAAAAACGGAGAAAAATTCTTTGAAACTCTAAAGAAGACAACTCCCGTTAAGCCAGTTATTGTTTTGAAAGGCGGTTTAACAGATGCTGGAATGAAGGCTACTATTTCTCATACTGGAAGCCTTGCGGGAAACAAAGATGTTTTCTTTGGGATATTAAACCAGGTTAATGCTATTCGCGCAGATTCTCTTGAAGAGATGTTCCATATAGCAGCATTATTTGAAAAAAAAGTAGATTTTGCAAATAATAGGATACAAATAATTACTAATGGTGGTGGATATGGAATTGTCACAACAGATGCTATTGCTGGAAGTAAACATTTACGAATGGCAGATATGTCTTCAATAACTGCCGGGGAAATAAGGAAGAAAGCTCCAGAGCATATGAATGTAGGAAATCCACTTGACTTATTGGGAGATGCTACAACTGAAAGGTACAGAGACACATTGAATTTGTGCCTTGCCGATAAAAATATCGATGGAGTTGTTTTAATTGCACTTTATCAGACTCCTTTGTTAACTACTGAAATTGTAGAAGTTATTACTGAAGCTCATAGAAATAATAAGAAACCTATTATCGTCATATCTACAGGAGGAGAGTTTACTGAATTGCTTTCTAAGTCTTTAATGGAAAGAGGAATTCCAGTTTTTAATTTTCCAACTGAAACTATTACAGCACTTGACAAAGTTGTCAATTATCAATTGAAACATAAGCATGTGAAGATTGTTACAACTCCGGTTAAGAAAGTAGATGAGGAATTAAATGTTAAAAAAGTAAAGGCTAAAACTAAAAAAGTGGTTAAGAAAAAGAAGAAGTAATTCCTATCCCGCGCATACCTAAACTATATAAAACAAACATAATTCTTACTTGAAGGTGATGATGAATGCATAACAATCATATTTCTGAACGTGATTTACAACTACCTCATGTTGAATTTCCAGAGATATCTAGAAGAATTGCTCTTGATAAAAAGATAATTTCCTTGGGCCCGGGAGAACCAGATTTTCTTACTCCTAAACCACTTTTAGATTATGGTAAAAAAGTGCTTGGTAAGGCAACCCATTATACTGAACCTCAAGGATTAATGGAACTTAGAGAAACTATTGTAAAGAAATTGTATAAAGAAAATAATATTGATGTTACTCCCGACAATGTTATTGTTACTTGTGGAAGCCAAGAAGCTATTTTTTCTGCCCTCCTTGCTGCTCTTGACCCTACAGAACAAGTTCTTGTACCTTCTCCAGGATATGCAGGGTATGTCCCTGCAATTGATTTGGTAAGTGCTACACCTGTTTTTGTCCCACTTTCAAAAGATAATGGGTTTGAATTAAATGCAGACGTTTTGAAAAGACATATCGATAAACAAAAATCTAAAGTTTTGATTTTGAACTCTCCTTCAAATCCTACTGGAAACGTCATGTCTAGAAAAATAATGGAAGAAATTGCAGATGTTGCTATAGATAATGATCTGCTTATATTTTCAGATGAAGCCTACGAACACATTTTATATGATGGGGCTAAGCATGTCTCTATTGGAAGTTTGAATGGTATGGAAGATCACGTACTAACTTTCCACACTTTCTCTAAAAGTTATGCTATGTGCGGATTTAGATTGGGATATTGCACAGGTCCAAAAAAGTTTATTGCTGAAATGAATAAGGATCATCATTATATCACATTAGGAGCTCCAACAATTTCTCAAATGATAGGTGTAAAGGCCTTGACCATGGATAAAAAATATGTTAATCAGATGGTTTCTGAATATAAAAAAAGACGAGACTTGATTGTGCCTAGATTAAATGAAATGAATTTACCTACCTTGATGCCAAAGGGAGCTTTCTACACATTTTCAGATATAAGTGCATATTCTAAAAACTCTTCTAAATTCTCTTTTGAAATGATGGAAAAGGCTAAAGTTGCAACTATCCCAGGGACAGAATTTGGACCATTTGGAGAAGGATATATGCGTTGCAGTTTTGCAACCTCTTATGATAAGATTGAGACAGCATTAGATAAAATGGAAAAATTCCTAAATAATAAATAAATATATATAGTTCAAAGTTCTTTGTTTTTTATGACAAGGCTTGAAGAGTCTTTGTGCGATACACCTTCCGAGGGTTTCAATTCTAACGGTTTTTATTGTGATAATAAATTCTTTAGAGGCGTAGGTTACGCGTCATTATTTAGTCTTGCTTTTTGGACCAGTGCCTTTTTTATAGGAGATAGAATTTTAGATTCCGCGTTACCTGCAAGACAATACTCTTCTATTCCTAAATAGGTAGGTTTATAAAATAAGTTTTTGCTTGATTTTTATGAATAGAGAATATCAAACTGAAAATCCAATTGAATTAGACGATGGCTTCTTAAAAATTAAAGATGGAATCAAAAGACCTAATAGAAATAGACTTTCTGACTTGCTATGGTTAATAGTAGGCTTTACAGGAGTTGGTGGATGCAGTTATTTGACAAATCATATAGAAGATGGCACTCCATACCATATTAAGTATGAATGCAGATAGTTAGAAATTGTAACCAAATTTTTCTAAATCAATCTTATTATTTTCAATTAATACTCCTTCTGAGCTTAACCTTTTAATTTTAGCATCCGTTCCATGGGCATATCCACCAATCATTCCGTTTGAAGAAATTACTCTGTGGCAGGGATAGACATTCGTATCATTTGGGTTTTTGTTCATTGCTCTACCTACGGCCCTATACCCTTTGGAATTTAGTTTTTCTGCTATTGCTTTGTAAGTTGTAACTTTTCCTTTTGGAATTTCTTTTATGATTTGATAACACTTTTCTGAAAAATTCATTTTAAAGATTTTATAAAATTTAGAACTTCTTTAGCATGTCCAATAGGCTTAACATTTTCATAAATTTTTAGAATTTTATTATTCTTGTCCAATATGAAAGTTATTCTTGATATTCCCATATATTTCTTACCCATAAACGACTTTTCGCCATAAACTCCGTATTCTTTTGAAACAAGGAAATCAATATCAGATAATAAAACGTGTTTAAGATTATGACTGGTACAAAACTTTTCTTTCGATTTATTATCTCCTCCTGAAACCCCAATTACTGTAGCATTTAAATTTTCAAACTCATCAAGCATTAAGGAAAAACCTTTTGACTCTATTGTACACCCTGGTGTACTATCTTTCGGGTAAAAATAAAGAACCTTTATCTTTTTTATGTTTGATAATTGGTGCTCTTGGTTAAGACGATCTTTTAATATAAAATCTGGGGCTATATCTCCTACATTCATTTTAGAACTTCTCCTGTTTTCATATACCATAAAAATAAATCTAATTTTGCTAAAGACATCCTTAGAGTACTAGCTAATTCAGTGAATTTTTGTTCTATCTCCCTATATAATTGAGGGGTTAAAGTTTTTGGCCTGTCAATTACTTTATGTTCTGCTAAGAGCGCTAGAATATGCCTATCTAAAATTGCAAGATTTTGACCTCCAGTGTTTCTTAAGAAATGAGAAGCTTCTTTCATGCCAAGGCCCTTTATATTTTCAACTAAAAAATCTCTTGCTTCCAATTCAGTCTTATCTTTAATGATACTTTTTATATTTGAAAATGCTCTTGCACCTACAATATATTTCGCTTTATTATTATGGAATCTGTGTTTATTTACTTTGATCAAATTTGCAAGAGTTTCTTGTGAAAGAGTCTTGAATCCTTCTGCTTGAATTTGATTTTGAATTGCTGCCCCAGTCTTTTGTTTAGCATTTGCAGTTAAAATACAAAAACACAATTCAGAAAACCATTCATCTTCAGATTTAGTTTTAAATGATTCAAATTCTGCAAGTCTTTTGTTAATAATATCATTTATTTCAGTCTTTTCTAACTGGCGAACTTTTTCTACCAATTCGTTCATGAAAATAGACATTTTTGATTGTTATAATTGTTTGCTTATGGATAGATTTATAATTAGTTATATTTCTATGTACCTCATGATTGATTTAGGCAAGGTAAGAAGCTATATTGAAGATCTTTTATTTCCATATCGGGCGAGTTTAGAATCTGACTCTGAAAATCTTAGAAGATCATTCATTAGAGATTTAGAAAAAGTTGCGAGCCAAAGAAATTTAAGTTATCAATCAGCAAATAGACAATTACTTTGTAAAAGTTATAGAGGTCCTAGCGTTAGTAAAACAGGAAAAAACAGATCATTCTAATAATAATAAAAGAGACATTACAGTAATTCCTGCAATAAGAGCTAATATTTGAAAGATAGACTTCTTCGTTTCAAAGTTTTTATGCAATTCAGGAATAAGGTCTGAACCAGCAATATAAATGAATCCACCTATTGCAAGAGGGATCAAATAATCTGTAATTGGGGTTATTCCTGAAGCCAAAAATGCAATCAAACCACCTGCAACTGCAGTTAGTGCTGAAAGGAAATTGAACAATAGCGCTTTTGATTTTGAAAATCCTCCGTGTAAAAGAACTCCAAAGTCTCCAATTTCTTGAGGGATTTCGTGGAAGATTACTGCAATAGTTGTTGCTATCCCAAGAGGGATGTTTACAATATAACTGGCACCTATAATCAAACCATCTATGAAGTTGTGTACTCCATCCCCTACCAGGTTTGTTACAACAAATGGGTGTTCATGCCCTCCATTTTGAGGAACGTGACAATGTTGCCAATGAACTATTTTTTCTATTATAAAGAATAGCAATATTCCTCCTAGAATAAGAAAAGAAGTTTTAAGATTGAATAAATTTTCTTCGATTAGTTCTGGAATTAAGTGGATGAAAACATCCCCTAAAAGAGCTCCAGCTGCAAAACTTACTAAATATAATAAAATTTTATTAAGATTCTTTACTTTTATTAAAAGAGTAATTACTCCTACAAATGAGATAACGCTTACAATTAGAACACTTACTATTGTGTATAATAATGCTTCATTCATGACCTTGTTTTGTTAAGAAGATATTTAAAGCTTATTGATTGCAATTATCATTAAGAAATGGTAGAGAAGAGAGAAACAAAACAGAAAAAAGCCATTGAGAATTTTATTTCTAAACTTGATAGATTCTTCACCGCGGAAGAAATTTATTCTAAATTAAAGAAAGAGAATACGGGTATTGGAATTGCAACAGTTTATAGATTTTTGAAAGAACTTGAAAAAGAAAGAAAGATTCATGCATTTAGTTGTGATAGAAGAAAGCTTTATTCAAAGCAAGGAATGTCTCATTCACACTTTGTTTGTGAAATATGCGGATTGAAAAAACACATTAATATTGAGAAGATAGATTTTCTAAAAAAATTCATCAATGAAGATTTATGCCATGTTCAAATTGAAGTAAGCGGAATTTGCTCTTCTTGTAAAAATAAAAGCAGATAAATATATAAAGCAAAATGGATGTTTTATATTATGTTTAACGGCATAGTAAATTTAAGTTCTAGCTTATTGATTGCAGTTATTCTTTTTGTCATAGGATTTTTATGGTATGGACCTATATTTGGCAATTTATGGTTAAAATTGTCTAAAGTCCCTGCCGTTGAAGTTGCTAAGGCTCGAAAAAAAGGAATGAAGGGTATGTGGAAATCTATGATTCTTAACTTTCTAGGAACATTCATCATGGTATATGTTCTTGCAGGATTAATTTCTTTGCTTGGAATTACATCACCTGCTCAAGGAGCAGTTTTAGGATTTTGGTTGTGGCTTGGATTTTTTGCATCTACAACTCTTCTTGGAGGGGTCTTATGGGAAAACAAACCTTGGGGATTGTTTGCACTTAATGGACTTTACTGGCTTGTTGAATTAAAGCTGGCTGGTTTCTTGATAGTTCTCTGGAATTAGAAATAGAAACATTTTAAAGCGATTTTAATTATCTCATTTTAAGCGGGGGTAGCAAAGCGGTTAAATGCGCGAGACTTAAGACGTCACTCCCTCATTAGAGAGAGTAGCTAAGCGAGACACGTAAGTGATCTCGTGGCTTAGTGCCTTCGGAGGTTCGAATCCTCCCTCCCGCATTTTTTTATTTGAAGCAGTTGAAGTGAACAAGTCCATTTTGTGACCCCAATTCTTACGAATTTAAACTAGAAAGACAAGATGCTAGGGAAATGAAAAAATTACTAAAAATTTGTTTAATTAGTGTAACTATAAAGTAACTATAATAAAAAGATTTATAAGTGGAAATCATTGCGAAGAAATATCCTACATGTGAGAAATTTTTTTCAATGATGGATTTTACAAGGAAAATAATATGGTAAGAATATCTCAGGGTAAAATTAGATTAGAAGATAGAATTATAGATTTATCTAAGTTTGAAGTACGCAAAAAGGTATCGGAAAGAGATTTAGAAACTTATTATGCTTCATTTCTAGACCATATTAATGAAGCAAGAGACTATTTTGAAGATGAAAACGCTTTTGATAAGGTTGTAAGCGATGCTGCCGGGGCAAAAAAACCAAAGTTGGTTGCCCGTGAACCGAAATACCCATTTATGTACCCATTTAGAATTTTATCTACAGCCCTAGACATTTTAAGACCTTCAAAAAGAAGATTAAATGATGATTATTTTACGGAAGGACATTGCATAACTGACATTCCTGGAAAGAGAAGTTTAGAATCAGACACACAAGCAAAACCGGTAGATATGGAATTAAGAAGAGATATAGTTGAAAAGTTTAAACAGTACCCTGGATACGAAGGAATAATAGAGATTCCAAACGATAGAACAGTTCCTCAAACAAAGTCAACTACTTTTCATGAAGCACTACATTATGTCATAAATAGATATCATGCTGAAACAGGAAGAAGCTTTGTTAAAACTTTCGCAAGGGGAGAATTATCGCCGGTTGAAAAATATCAAGCTGAGCATACTCTCCATGAAAGAGCAGTAGAAATCCTTACAAATAAATTATTAGTTCATGATCCGGAGGCACAATTTGAAACAAGATGGCTACATCACTCAATGGAGAATAGATTTAATGATGTAGCGAATATGGTTTCTGCGATGTCTACTATGTTAACTATAGGTTTTACTGCCTTTGGTGCTCCTTATCTTCTACCCTTGGCTTTAGTTCCTGGAAGAGTAAGAGATTATGCGATAAATAGACATAAACAATCCAAAAAAGGTGAAATGCTAAAACCTGTAGAGTATCCAAAATTTAAGATTTAATTTTATAATAATCTGAAACAACCTCTAAAATACAATAAGATTTAAATATCTTGAAACCAAGATTTTTTTATGAAGAAGTTTGCATTATTCGGAGTTTTTGCGATTATATTTTCTTTAGGTCTTGTTTTTGCACAAGATGCAGAGCCTTTAATGATCACAGATCAGATATCTGCAGATGTTGTTTATACGGATTCCTTGCCAATGGATAGTAACGGCGAATTAATGATTAACCTTGTATCTCCTGCTAATGGAGCTACATTTAGTACAACAAGTAATTTTGAAGTAAATTTTGAATTTGTAGTTTCATCTTTTGACAGCAGACTTGATTATGCGCATAAAACTACTACTTCTAAACAAGATGTACTTCTTGCACCTAGCGGAAAAATAAAATGCACAGTAACTATTACTGGAGATTCAGACCATGAAATAAGTAGATCATTGCTCTCTTCAGGAGGATCTATTTCAGTGGATAAAGAGTTGGGCCCTGGAGATTATGAATGGAATGTTAAGTGTAGAGATTCATTAGATAGAGAAGTGTTAAGTGAAACAAGAGATTTTGCAATAAGTTTGATTCAAACAAACACAAACAGCAATAGTGGGGGAAATGGTGGATCAAGTAACAATAACGATGATGAATCAAATGGAAGGAGATTAGAGCCTATATCTTTGCCTTTAGAAGACTTAAGCACTGACGTTACAAGCGATGAAGAAGAAACTAGTGGATTTTCAGCAATAACGGGAGCAGTAATAGGTGCTGTAGGTAAAAGAGGATTTTATGGAATTATAGGCCTTTTGCTTTTTGTAGCAATACTTGGAGCTTATGTTTACAATAAAAGAAGACAAGAAGTCAAAAATTAAATGACCTTCTCAGGCAATCAGCTTAACACCTTTGAAAATTCTCAAGTAACATTATTATTTAGTGTAACTCACCTACAACATAGGGATGTGTAGATTTCTTAAAAAACGATTAAAATGTTATTTTGAAAAATCAATATTTTCAATTATACTGTCTGCATTATTGATTACATGTTTTAATGCATCATCATGAGTAGAATTCCTATTTTCTTTTAGATGTGCTAAAGCACTAGTTGCTCCGGCGATAACTGCAAGGTGAAGCTCTTTATTTTCTTTTTTCATGATTTCTCCTAATTTCCAGCTTATTTAAGCATATTTGTGATAAATTAGATTATCTTTTATTTACCATACCTTCAAGAACTTCTCTTAGAAGGCTCATTATTTCCCTACCTTCTTGTTTTTTGCCTTCTTGATAAAAAGCCCTAAACAAACGACCCAATAATCTTGCATTATTTATTTGGTCCACTGTATCATGATGAGGTGTTGAATCATATGCATCTCTTAACAAGCCGTCACACGCTCCCCTTACTGAAAGGCCTGATTCTCTTTGAACCTCATAACGAAAATCTCTATACCTCATTTTATAACTTGGAGTTTAGATTAAATTAGATTATAAATGTTTTTGGAAAATTTATTTTAAAAATATCCTTACTAATTAGCTCACATAACAAATATCTTTTTATAGAGATTTTAGTGTCAAAATTAATGGGCGATATCATTGAGGTTGCAGGGATGTTAGGGCTTGCTCTTAGTAGCATTGCTCTGGCATTAGCTGGACAAGGATACAATAATAAATTGCTAGTATTCTTAGGGAGAACTTCTGCTGTAATCTTCTCATTGCTCTTCTTCATTTTGTTAGTTAGGGCAATTTTGGTTAAGTTACAATTTTTTGGAATTATTGATCCTTCAGCATGTGTATTTTGCATTACTAGACATTGGCCATACTTTAGACTAGTCTAAATATGTATTGGGATAAGCCTCTGGGGGGACTTGAACCCCCTACCTTTTGTTAATTCGAATTTTACGAAACAAATGCTCTACCTGATGAGCTACAGAGGCGAGGTATAAAGGAATAAAAAGGAAGATGTTTTTTAAATAATATGTCTGCTAAACTACTTACAATAGGAATTGCTTTGTTTCTTGCCGTAGCATTTAGCATTTTTATTTTAATAGATTCTTTAGGAGGAAATTTAAATGAGGCAACTGGCCTTGTAGTTAGCCAGGAATCTTTTCCTACATACTTAGAAACCCATCCTGCAATATCTTCCCTTCCTAAAAGTTCTTCTGTGGGATTAGTAATAGGAAGTAAAAACTATGAAATAGAAGGAAGAAATGTATATCTTTCAGATAATCAAATAGATAATGATCTTAAAATTACACTTCCTGAAGGTTATGAAACAATAATCGGAGAATTAGGACTTTGCGATGCCATAAGGAAAGCCAATAATGAAAAACAATTAGTTGTTGATTTTTATACAAGTAAAGCCACACTTCTATTAAAGTATAGAAATTTGCTTAAATATGGGGAATGTTTGAAATAATATGAAAGATAAAGTAATTGATTCCTTAAAAATTACCGGCCTTGAGCCAAAAGTTATTGATGAACTTATAGAGATACCTAAAGACACTGCCCACGGAGATTATACATTTCCTTGTTTTACCCTTTCTAAAACTTTGAAAAAAAGCCCAATGCATATTGCCAAGGAATTTGTAACTAAAATAAGTAAAAAGGGATTTGAAAGGGTTGAAGCTATTGGACCATATATCAATTTCTTTTTAGATTCTAAAAAAGTAGCACAGGATTTACTGGATAAAATAATGAAAGAAAAAAAGAGATATGGATCTAATTCTAGCGGAAAGGGAAAAACATTTATGATGGAATTTTCACAACCTAACACCCACAAAGCATTTCATGTTGGACACATACGCGGAACTAGCTTAGGCGAAAGTATTGCGAGAATACGCGAGTTCTCAGGATATAAAGTGATAAGGGCTAATTATTCAGGAGACACTGGAATGCATATTGCTAAATGGTTATGGGCATATAATAAATTCCACAAGGGTGAAAAAATACAAAATGATGAAAGCTGGTTTGCTAAAATATATGTTGAAGCAGTTCAAAAATTAGAAGGCAATGAAAGCGGGGAAATTGAAGTGCTTGAAATAAACAAAAAACTTGATGAAAAAAAAGATTCAAAACTTTTGAAATTATGGGAAGAAACAAGAAAAAAATCTATATCTGCTTGGAACCCAATATACAAGGACTTAATGGTAGATTTTGATGAACACTATTTTGAAAGCCAAGTTGAAGAGAAAGGGAAAAAAATATCTTTAGAACTCGTAAAAAAAGGAATCGCAGAAATTTCTGATGGCGCGACTATAATGAATCTTAAAGATAGAAATTTAGGAGTTTGGATTTTACTTAGGCGCGATGGAACAGTGCTTTATTCTGCCAAGGATATTGCCTTAGCTCAAGAAAAATTCAGAAAACATGATATGGATGAATCATTAGTAATTACTAGTGCTGAACAGAATCTGCATTTCCAGCAATTGAAGAGGACATTAGAAATTATGAATTTTAAAAACTGGGAAAAATATAATCATTTAGGTTTTGAATCTGTAAGGCTTCCTGAAGGAAAAATGTCTTCTAGAACTGGAAACAATATACTTTACGCAGATTTTAGAGATGAACTTGTTGAAGCAGCTAAAACTGAAATATCTAAAAGAGATGAGTTAAATGATAAAGAAATAAATGAAAGAGCTTTAGCAATTGCGATATCTGCAATAAAATATTCAATGTTAAAACAAGATACAAATAAAGTAATAATTTTCAATAAAGAAGAAGCGATAAGATTTGAAGGAGATACAGGACCATATTTACTATACACATTTGCTCGGGCCAATAGTATAATAAAAAAAGCTGGAAAGGTAGAGAAATTTAAAATTGATAAAATAGAGCCACATGAAAGATCATTAATTAATGAATTGGTTCATTTTGAAGATTTGGTCTTAGAATGCTCTAAAAATTTTAATGTAAATAATATTGCTCATTATTCTTACAACTTAGCCCAAAAATTTAATGAATTTTATCATGCTTGTCAAGTTATTGGAAGCAAAGAAGAAAAATTTAGAGTCGCACTCGTTTATGCTTTTGCCCAAGTAATGGAGAATACATTGCATTTACTTGGAATACCTACACTAAAAGAGATGTAAATATTTATTAACTGAATAGGCATATTGTTTTTGAGGTTGAATGGAATTTAGATTTAATTTGAAAAAGAGGCATGTCTTTGCTATTATGGGTATGATCTTTTTTGTTGGAATGGTAATTGCTTATGGTAGCACTCAACCTCCTAGCGTTATGGGACACACAACAGGAGAACTCTTTATACAGGGCCTAAGTGCTCAAGGTATAAGTGATCAATTGTTTAATCCTGTTTTTGGTTGGATGCATCAACAAGTAACTGCTCATGATACTAGAATAGCTAATTTGGAAAATAAAGCTTGGACACCACTTAACCCTACTCCATCAGCAGATTATCTTTGTTGGCCAAATGGTTCTGGAGTTTGTTCTCCTGGATTAACTGGTGGAACATATACTGGAGCCGTTCCTCCGAGTGCTAAGGAGTTCTTAGTTTATGTTGCAATATACACAGGTACAACTCCTCCACCTGGAAGTGGAGCTGACCCAGCATATTTTGAAGTTTATACTCAGGAAGGTTCTACAAAATACGCACACAGAATTTTAGCGGCAGGACCTAATTCTCAAACATTCTGGTTGCCAGTTACTTCGGACAATCAATTATACAGAAACTTAGTTGGCGGTTCTATGAGTAACGCGAACACTAGAGTCAGAATATTAGGATATAGGTAATTTTATAATAATCTTTAAATACCTCGATAAAGTTTAAAGAATCCAATGGTAGGTGTTGTGCAGATATTATTAGCTAATACAGCTATATTTTTTGTAGTCTTGATAGTCTTGCTTTTTGTTTCTGGAAGAAAAAAACATAAAGTTAAAGATAAAAAACAATATCTTTCTAAAGAATTATTAGATATTAAAGAACAGATTTCTGAAGATTTAGACTAGAAACTCTTAAAAAGCTTCTAAGAATTGATTTTATGTAGGCGAGTTGGCACGTTAGCCCTGTGCTGTTACACCCGTGGGCTTCAAGTGAACTTAAAGGAGTACGTGAAACGGACAAACTTTCGTCTTTTACCGGACGTTGAGGACTTGTCCTGTTCGACCGTTCTCCTGTGAAATGGGTCAGGCCGGGAACGGAGCAGCCCTAATCAGAAGTTTCGGTGCTTGCAGTAAACAATTCCGAGGATGGTAGAAGGTCAAACGATCTTTTGACGTCAAGCAAACTCCCCGCCTACACTTTACTAATCATTTAAAAACTTCTTTTGACATTGAAATTTGATGAACAAAAGAGGACAGGTTTTCTTGATGGCTGCGCTTATAATCGCAGGAATACTTATTAGCATAGTTAGAATATCAAATGAAAGTGTTGCAAGAGACGAACCTGAAGCTTTCTTTGATTTAAGCGATGAAATAAGTTTTGAAACAAAAAGGGTTCTAGATTATGGAGTTATTAATGCTGAACCAAATATTAGTGAACTTGCCTCCCAATTACTTAGCAATTATAGTGAAAATATAGGTAGCCAAGACGTGGCATTTGTATATGGGAACGCTGTAACTGGAGTTTATGCATATTATTATGAAACTGTGCAAGTTGTTGCAGCTACAATCTTAGGGGGGACTTTTATCCCGATAGAAATTGCTAGCGGTAAGGAGATAGAGGCCCAATATTCTGATATTTCTAACACTGCTACGATAAGGATTGATGGAGTAGATTATACATTTAATTTGAAACCAGGACAAAACTTTTATTTCGTTTTAGCTAAAGATGAAGGGGGAGAGAAATTTGTCACCGTTGAATAGAAAGGGAGTTAGTATAATGGTAGGATATGTTTTACTAATCGCTATTGCTGTTGCCCTATCTACTGCCGTATTCTTTTATTTGAAATTGTATTTACCTGATGAAAGGCCAGAATGTGATGTGGATATAAGGCTGACAATTGATTCTGTAACTTGTGTTTGGGATACTCCTACAAACCCTGGTTCTGTAGTAATAGACTTGAATGTAACTAATAGAGGATTATTCAAGGTTGAAGGGGCTTACATAAAAATGGGAGATTATGACAGAGTTTTTAGAGAAGATTTGAATCCAGACCTTACCCTAATATCTTCTTGTAATGGAAATACAGGATTTTTGAATCCTGGAGAAAAATTCTGTAAAAATTATTTCCGTAGCCCGGTTCCAACGATGCCTCAGGAAATAAGCGTACAACCAGTAGTTTGGATCGAGAACAAACCAATTTTATGCCCTAATGCAGTTGTTTCTAAGACCGTTACTTGTGTATCTCCTTAATAACATATTGAGGTCAAGATATATAAAACAATAATCTCTTATTTGTTTATGTTGAAAAACAAGAGAGGAGTTAGCCCTGTTGTAGCTACAGTTTTACTTATCGTAATTGTTGTTGTTTTAGGGGCGATAATATTTATTTGGGCAAGAGGATTTTTATCTGAAAGTGCAACTAAAGGAGACCGCGTTGTTGAAAATTCTTGTGAGGATATTAATTTTGAAGTTCAATTAGTTGATAGTGCAAGCCAATGTGGTGGTGGAGCTGCTATAGATATCAATAACATTGGAAATATACCTATTTATGGAGCCAAAGTTTTGAAATACGATGATGCTACTGGGGCCATTGATAGCTTAGCTTTAGCTGATGAAACCTTTGTAGGCGGAACAGTTACAGTAGGAAGATCATCTTATGTTTGCTTGAGCGGAATTACTTTAAGTAGTGGAGATAAATTTAGAATTATTCCTAAATTATTGGCAGAAAAAGAAAGTAGAAAAATAGCTTATACATGCCCTGAGAAAGATGGGCAGACAGTAGTTTATAATTGATATAACAACATATAAAAAGTATTTTTAATAACGATATTTATGGTGATGGTTTTCAGAAGAGGAGTTAGCCCTGTTGTTGCTACAGTTTTACTTCTTGTTTTAACAATTTCTATAGGTGGAGTAGTTTTCTCCGTAGTACTTCCTTTTGTTAATGATAAGCTTGGAGATAGCAAAGAATGTCTTGACACATTTGAGGGAGTAGAATTCCCTGAAAGTAAATTTAATTGTTACCTAAATAATGGTGCTTCTGGAATTGATGAAACTGGATTTTCAGTTAAAATAAATAAGGAAGGCATAACTAATGTAAAAGTTAGTTTAATAGACGATAATGGGAACTCTGATGTTTTTGAAATATTTGAGGGAAATGCAGATGAAAGACATTTAAGGCCAATGGGTGGAAGTTATGGAGATGCATTGGAATTTCCTTCTGTAAGCGGACAGAGAACTTATGTAGCAGACAAATTCTATACTAAGGCAGAAATTTCTGCATTAACCCCTTCAGGAGATGTTTGCTCAGTTGCCGATATAATTGAATTTGAACCTTGTATCGGAGTTACTTTCCCATGATTAATAGACAAGGACAAGTTTGGGTTGAAACAGTAATTTATACATTGATAGGTCTTGCACTAATAGGCCTAGTTCTTGCTATTTTAACCCCTAAGATAAAAGAGTTTAGAGATAGAAGTGTCATAGAACAAACAATAGAGTCCCTTAATACTTTTGATTCAAAGATTATTGAAATACTAGACGCACCAGGAAACAAGAGAAAAATTAGTTTAAAATTAGAGAGGGGAGAAATAATAGTAGACTCCTTGAATGATGAATTAAAATATGTTTTAGAAGAGTCTGATGTTAGATATTCCGAACCAGGAATAGAATTAAGCCTTGGAAGAATAAAAGTACTTACTGAGGAACTTACTGAGACATATAAAATTACATTATCCGTACCTTATGTTTACAATATAACTTATGACGGGGCGGATAGAAATGAAGAAGCATTCCTTCCTGTAAGCATACCTTATGAATTCTTTGTTGAAAATAGAGGAATTTCTAACGGCAAAGCTTGGATAGATATTACTGAAGGATCTTAGTTAGGTTTAAATGTATAATTGATTTTAGAATTTAGAGATGATGAAAAGATGGTGATAAGTCTAAATCCTAATCCAGTTGTACCAGCATTGCCTAAAACTACTGATAAAACTAAGGTCGATGTAAGATATGCATTAATTCAGCCTTTTGCTAATGCCCATATATATTGGGATGATGAATTTGGAGAACTAATATACGATGTTGAAGAACCAGTATTGAAAGATGAAGATAGGGAAACAATAAAGAAATTGGAAGACGCAATGATCGAATTGATTAACGTCAATGTAGTAACTGAAAAAACTCCTGAAAAAATAATGGAATACGTTGACAAGACTGCTAAATTCCTAATAAGTGAGTTAAATCTAAAAATTGAAGAAGGAAATTATGAAAAAATATTTTATTATTTATATAGAGATTTTGTAGGTTTTAACGAAATAGAACCTTTGTTAAGAGATTATTTTATTGAAGATATTGAATGTAATGGAGTGAATACTCCGATATACATAGTTCACAGAACATATCACAATATTAGGACAACTTTGAAATTTAAGGAGATTGATCATTTGTCTAGCTTTGTAGAAAAACTGGCTCAACGTTCCGGAAAATATGTATCTTATTCTGAACCTTTGCTTGATGGAACACTTCCAGATGGAAGCAGAGTTAATGCAACTTATACTCAAGATGTTACATCTAAAGGGCCTACATTTACTATCCGTAAATTTACTAAAATCCCTTGGACTCCTATTCAACTACTTTCGTTTAATACCTTGAGTCCTGAAATGCTTGCGTATTTCTGGATGCTTGTACAGTATAAAGCCAATATTTTCATAGCTGGAGGAACTTCATCTGGTAAAACTACATTACTCAATGCGATTGCGTTTTTCATCCCTCCAGAATCCCACGTTGTAAGCATTGAGGATACAAGAGAATTGAATTTACCTAGGGAGAATTGGATTCCAGCAGTGTCCAGAGTTGCAATGAGCAAGGGAGGCGTTGGAGAAATAGATCTTTTTGACTTGTTAAAAAACTCTTTCAGACAGAACCCTAATTATGTAATTGTTGGAGAAGTTAGAGGTAAGGAAGCTTTCGTATTGTTCCAGGGTATGGCCTCTGGACACCCATCTATAAGTACAATGCACGCAGATTCTGTAGATACTTTGATAAAACGTCTTGAAACTCCCCCTATCGAACTTTCACCTACTCTCGTAAATTCCCTTGACTGTGTTGCAATTATGACTCATGCATTAATTAAGAAGAATGAGACTAGAAGATTAAGAGAAATAGTAGAAATAGTAAATGTTAAAGGGGATGGAATGGTTTTAGTAAACACCCCTTTTGTATGGAATCCTGCACAAGATGCTTTCTACTTTAAGAAAGAGAGCAAGGTTTTTGAAAAAATATCTATAAGGTATGGAGTAACAATAGAGGAATTGCAAAAAGAGTTTGCTAATAGGACTAAGTTACTTTACGAACTTTACAGGAGAAAAATATTTGACTTTGATGAAGTAAGAAAAATAGTTGTGGACTATTACAGAAGCCCTAAAGTAGTTCTTGAGAAAATGGGAATTAAATAAAAGGTATATAAAGCAAAATACATTCGTATAATTATGAAAAAAGAGGATGTTTTTTTAGCATATAAAATGCTTGTGCAAATGAAGGAACTATCTGAAAAACTTGATGATTCTATAAAAAAAGAAGATTTTGAGAGAGCTAATCAATTCAAACAAAAAATATTGGAATTACAAAGGAGCATTAAAAAAATATTATGATTATTGAAAACTTGAAAGCAAATATAGATACTGAAATAAGTATGGTGCGAGAACTTGATAAAATTTATTCTAGCGAAATTGAACTAGATGCTGAAGAGATTAGAATCTATACAAAGATTGCAGAGTCATTAATTCGAAGAATTGGGATGTTGAATGATAGTGTTCCAGAGATACTTGATAAAATTTCTACAAATAAATTAAGTGTAAAAAATGAAAGTGAAGAAGTTAAGGGTCTTGAGGTTGTACCGTTGAGCTCAAACCAAACAAGAGAAGTTGCAGTCGTGGTTTCTGAAAGAAATAGATCTGAATTTTTGAGGGAGCTTAATATTGACTCACAGTTACTTAAAAAAATAAAGAAGAAACAAAAAGAAAAACCTAAAAAATTAGAACAATTCAACACCACTAATTGGTACGGTAAAATTTCTAACAAGTGGTTTTTTAATTTCTCGCAGAGACTACTAAATGAAGGGAGTTTCAAATCCCTTATTATGGATATAAGAAAAAGCAACCTTAGTATCTTATCAACCACTTATTTGTCTATGATGTTTATGTCAATTTTTATTGCTTCTTTCATAGGAATATTTCTTATGATCTTTATGTTATTTTTCACCATAGATGCACTTAATCTATCTATAGAGGCATATTCCGGATCTTATCTTCTTAGGCTCGTGAAAATATTATGGGTTCCAATTGCAGTCCCTGGAATAGCATTTCTGTTATTCTATTCGTACCCTGCAGCTGAAAAAAAATCTACTGCTGGAAAGATAAACCAAGAAATCCCCTTTGTTGTAATTCACATGGCCTCTATTTCAGGGTCTGGAATAGAACCAATTGAATTGTTTAAGATAATTGCAACTAGTAAGGAATATGAATTTGCAGGAAATGAATTTCGTAAAATATTAAACCAAACAAATCTTTATGGTTATGACTTGAGTACTGCTTTAAGAAATGTTTCTCTTTCAACTCCTAGTTCTAAATTTTCTGAATTGTTGAATGGTATGGCGGTTACAATAAATTCAGGAGGAGATATGAGAAAATTCTTTGAAAAAAGAGCAGAAAGCTTGCTTTTAGAATATAGGCTGGAAAGAGAGAAAGCCAACAAATCCGCTGAAACATTTATGGACTTGTATATTAGCATTGTAATTGCAACTCCTATGATTATGGTTATGTTATTAGTAATTATATCAATCTCTAAAATAAGTACGGGCTTTAATCCTACTCAGATGACTACTGCCATTATAGGTCTCGTCGCCATCGTTAATGTATTATTCATTGCATTCTTGCACATGAAACAACCAAACTACTAATATGATACTCAAAAAAGCACACTGGATAGGAATAATATTTGGATTAGTTTTAGTCGCCCTAGATTTTATATTCTTTTTTGGAGAAAATCTTTTCTACTTCCTTATTGGAATAGCAATGACAGTTATAGCATTACCTTTTGTTGCGACAACGATATTTGAGACAAATTTAGAAAAAGAAAAAAATGAACAATTTTTAGAGTTTGCAAGAGCCTTGGCTGAGAACGTTAAGGGTGGAACACCTATAGGCCAAAGTATTAGAAATATGAGGAACAAGAATTTTGGATCTCTTACAGATAACATAGGAAAACTTGCAAATCAGATATCTATGGGAATCCCTATGAGCAAGGCACTTGATACATTTGCAGATGATATTGGAAGTATTACAGTTAAGAGAGCTATTTCTTTGATTAAAGAAGCTGAGATGGCTGGAGGAAAAATAGATGATATACTGGACTCTGTGGCTTCATCTATTTACCAAGTTGAAAAATTAAAAAAAGAAAGAGCTGCATCCATATCCTCTCTTGTAGTCCAAGGATACATAATATTCTTCATATTCATAGGAATAATGCTTGTAATGCAGTTCAAAATTATACCATTGACTGAAGACGTCAATAGTGTTGGAGGTTTAGAGGGAATTGGAGGAGGTTTTGGCACTACTGTTGGGGCTGGAAGCGGAGAGGCATTTTCAACAGATGATTTGTCTAGACCATTATTATGGATGCTTCTCCTTCAAGGATTTTTCAGCGGACTTGCAATTGGTAAACTTTCTGAAGGAACTGTTAAAGCAGGAGTAAAACACTCTTTTGTTATGACAATCGCTGCATTTTTGATTTCTACAGGCGCTAAATTGTTTTTGTAATAATATAAAATAATTCTTGCTTAGTGCGTTTAACTTCATAACTATATTTTAAGACCTTTAGAATTGTTTCAAACCACCTTCTATAAGGGCTATTCATTGGTTTGCCAGTCAATGTTCTTGTTGCAAAACTTACTAAGAAAAATTTTGTATCTATTGTTTGAAGTAAATGTTTAGATATTTTAGTTCTATCATCTCCTAAAATATCTAGGACTTTGAAAATTATGCACAAATCTACTTTTGGAAAGTTTTCTATAGATCTAATATCTTTATGGTGAATATCTCCGTCAATTCCTTTTATTTTGAATAATTGTTCTACTATGTCTAAATCGTTATGGTTGATATCAAAGGCATGGTATTTTACCCCTTTTTGGGCTATTGCTACAGGGTTTATCCCGCAACCTAAGTCCAGGATGCTTTTAGGATTTATTTTTTTTATCATTTCTTTCACTAATGGATAATCTTCTAGCCTCTCTCTTGTAGATGAATGATTTGACAATAATTCCTCAAAATTTTCAGTTTTTACTAAAGTTTGCCTATTTTTTATATTAGATTTTGAAGCATATTGGCCAGCGTATCTGCGCAACTCTTCCCTTACTTCTTTTATTATGATTTTACGACTTTTTTCTGATGAAATATCTTTTATTTTGTTTTTATTAATGTATGAATCTAGAACTGACTCTACTAAAGTATCTGGAAGACCATTTAATTCGTATTTTTCTTTTATCTTTTTTATTAGATTATTCATGTTAGACCTATAAG
Source organism: Candidatus Woesearchaeota archaeon (assembly GCA_964408235.1). GTDB lineage: Archaea > Nanobdellota > Nanobdellia > Pacearchaeales > GW2011-AR1 > SICU01. Next base: position 39,313 of record CAYOYN010000003.1, read on the forward strand.
TAAACCTATATAAATAAAGTTAAGTTTTTAATTTGAATGAATAAAAAGGGGTTAAGCCACATAGAATTTGTGGTTTCATTTGTGATATTTATAGGATTTATAGTATTTGCATTTGTATTTTTTAATCCGTTAAGTAGTCAAAGAACTTTGAAATCTACAATGGATTATGCATGGATAGAGGTCTCTGAAGAAGGCAAAGAAGAGGTTGAGACATATTCCGTTTCTATTAACGCATTAAATAACTTAGATCTAAAGATCAGGATCGATGATGTGCCTCTTGGTTACAATGCTTCTGTAGAAGATGTTGATGGTCTACCCATTAGCACCCATAGGGATTCAGCAGGAATAGTTTATTTTTCCAGAGATTCTATTGATGATAGATTCTTTAGAATAAGGTATGCTAAATCTTTAACTGATAGTAGGCCACCAATTCCTGCTGCGACAGACCTTACTGGGAACTACGGAATTTCATCTTCAGAAGTTAAAGACTTTTATTTTGAAAATTTATTTTTGGAATTAAACAATAGCTATTATATGAATTATTCTGAATTGAAAGAAGAACTTAATTTACCTAATAGAATGGAATTTGGGTTCATAGTTAAATTTGAGGATTCTGAGATAAGAGCGGTAAATGAGATACCTGCTGACATTGAAGTCTTATCTAAAAACGACAGAGTTGAAATCATAAGAGCATCTGGTAAGCGCGAATATGCAGAGGTCACAGTATTAGTATGGTGAGAAAAGGTATAGCTAGAATAATTGAACTATTAATTGCAATAACTTTGATTTCAGTAATTTTACTTGTAACTTATAAGCAAAATTTGCCTACACAAGAAACTCAAGATTTATCTGAAAATGCGCGAGATATCCTTGCAGAAATAAGCACCATGGAAGATTTAAGATCTGAAATAATAACAAATCAAATAAATGTCCAGTCTATGAGCAATACCCTTGTTTTTATCAATAATAGCTTACCAGATTATATTAATTTTGAATTGAGGGCTTGCGTTATAACTAGTGCATGCGGGCAGGCAAGTTACATTGGAAATGTATATTCTGCAGAAAGAATAATAAGCACAAGTAAAAGTGATTTTAGTCCAGTTAAATTGAGACTATTTCTATGGATACAAGAATGAAATTTGAGTTTTTAGAACATACAGGTGACATCAAATTCAAAGCCTATGGTAAAAATTTAGACGATTTATTTGAAAATTCAGTCCTTGCTATCTCTTCAGTTTTTTCTAGAGGAAAGAAAATTAATGATAAGAAAAAAAGAGAAATAAAGATTAGAGGCAAAGATTATGAAAGTCTTCTTTACAAATTCCTTGGAGAAATTATTTACTTATTTGATGCGGATAGCTTTATTGTTTCGAAAGCTAAAGTAAAACTAACAGATAAATATGTTAAGGGTGAGGAAAATACACTTACAGCAATATTGTATGGTGATGATACTAAGAACTACAAAGATTTAGATGCAGTTAAATCTCCGACATATGCTGAAATGTACGTAAAGAAAGAAGGAAAAAATTTTGTTTGCCAGGTTGTTTTGGATGTATAAGCAGTTTGTTTAAATAACACAAATTAGGTTACTAGATATGGAAATGAAAGAAAAAATGAAGAAGGTAGGAGAATACATCTATGAGTTGCCTAAACAGGACGGAATGCTTGTTCCTGGAAGGATTTTTGCATCTAAAGAAATTTTTGATAAGGTCGAAGAACAATGCGTTATTCAGTTAGCAAATATCGCCAAATTGCCTGGAATAGTAGGTTATTCGCTTGCAATGTCTGATGTACATGTAGGCTACGGCGCACCTGTTGGTGGTGTTGCAGCTTTTGATATAGAAAAAGGAATTGTAAGCCCTGGGGTAATTGGATATGACATTAATTGCGGAGTAAGATTAGTTTCTACAAACTTAACAAAGAAAGAATTTATGTTAAAGAGAGATAACCTAATGAAGGAAATTTACAAAAATGTTCCAAGCGGGGTCGGAACAAAAAGTGAATTTAGGTTGGACAACAAGGAAATTGCTAAAGTAGTATTAGAAGGAGTGGACTGGGCAATTAGAAGGGGTTATGGTAAGGAAGAAGACAAATTATTCTGTGAAAGTGAAGGTCAAATTCCGAGAGCTAATCCAAAAAAAATAAGTCCTAAGGCCCTAGGCCGTGGAATGAACCAATTAGGAACTCTGGGGGCAGGAAACCATTTTCTTGAAATTCAAGAAGTAGAAGAAATCTATAACGAAATGGCTGCTAAGGCTTTGGGCCTAAAAAAAGAACAGATAGTAATCATGATCCACTCAGGGTCTAGAGGAATTGGGCACCAAGTTGCTAGTGATTATATTGAGAAGATGGAGGAAGAATATGGGTACAAGCATTTACCAGATAGAGAACTAGCATATGCGCCAATTAATTCGCCCCTTGGTCAAGATTATCTAAGTGCTATGAGCGGGGCAGCTAATTTTGGATTTACTAACAGACAATTAATAATGCATAAATTAAGAGATTCATTTAGAAAGTTCTTTCCTAAATCTGAACTTACGCTAGTTTATGACATAGCCCACAATATTGCTAAATTTGAAAATTACAGAATAAATGGGAAGAATATGGAGGTTTTGGTCCATAGAAAGGGTGCTACAAGATCTTTTGGTCCTGAAAGTGAAGAAGTACCTATCAAATATAGGAAAATTGGTACTCCTATATTTATCCCGGGTAGTATGGGGACTAGTTCTTATGTTTTAGTTGGAACCAGAAAAGCTGAAGAATTAACTTTTGGAAGCACCGCGCATGGAGCTGGGAGATTATTGTCTAGAAGTGCCGCATCTAAACTAATTAGCGCTAGTGATCTGAAAAAAGAACTAGAAACTAAAGATATAAACTTGCAATCTGGAAGTTTGAAAGGTGCAGTGGACGAAGCCCCTAGTGCTTACAAAAATGTTGATGAAGTTGTTAGAGTTTCGCATGAGTTAGGAATAGGGAAAATGGTTGCAAAACTTAAACCTCTTGGCGTTGTAAAGGGATAATTAATTTTGATAATCTTTATAAACGTGCGACGTTATCTCTTGTAATGAAGAGGGGAATGAAATTATTATTTTTTGGATTATTTTCTGTACTTCTTTTTTCTTTTGTAAATGCTCAAATTGCATTTCATAGTCCTGAAGATATAATATTTAGAATTTCTTCACAAACAAATGCACATGGAGAAGTTTACAATGGTGCTGGAAGTTATGGAACTCCTATTTATTATAGCGATATTTTTACGTCTACTTATTCTGGATCAGTGCCTGTTGCAAATCTTAGAATATGCACTGGAAGTAATAGAGTTTTAAGATTAAGTGCAGATACTAATGCTCACGCACAAGAACCTGGATTTACTGGCACAGCATATCCTGTGGATATTTGTTACGGAGATTTAGTTTGTCAATCTGTAGCTGGAAACAACAATTGTCCTGCAAGCTATAATGAAGTTGTTTCATTATCTTCAAATGATAATGCTCACATTGAAACTGCTAGTGCTAACCAATATGCTGGTGCTGGAAATGTCAAGATATGTTGTCAAATAACTAGTACTCCTCAAATTATTGATGCTAGATGGCTTTACTATGACGGTAGCATAATAAGCAGCCCAAATCTTAATGTATGTAGTGATCATGTGGTAATTGCTAGAGTAAGAACTGCAAACATTGCAGATGGACAAATAATAGGTTTCTTATTTTCAGATGATGATTCTTTAGTTCCGGACCCTATTGTTTATCTTGAGTCCATAGTCGTAAATAATGAAGCTAGAATTGAATTGAATTTATCTGATCCAGGAGTTCAAGCAGTATTACAAAATGAACTAGGTGGAAGTGAAGGACAAGACCTGGAGCTTTATTTTGAGGCAGGCAATCCTTCAATAAGCCCTACAGTCGTAACTTCTCAACAAATATTCTATCAAAGCGACTCTTCTCTATGTTCATTTGAACCTCCTGAAGCTTCAATTGAAGCGCCTAAACATAGAGGAATTTATTTTGTAAATACCCAAGTTAATTTTACATCTGGTTGCTCTAGTCAAATTGGTCCGGTTCAAACTGAATGGACAATTACTCCTCAAAATGGACAAGCATTTACTAGAACTGAAGCTACTTTTATGCACCAATTTACTTCTGCAGGACAAGTAAATGTTGAATTGAAGTGTACAGACTCAGAAGGAAGATTTGATATTAACGAGAGCCAAATTCTTGTTGTTGCTAGCCCCTATACATTTGCATACATAAATCAACCTTCATTTGAATCAATTACATATACAAGCCCTCCTGGAACTGGGCCTTACTTCCCTAATGAAGTTTCATTTAGTGCATCCGATAGTTTTGCAGTTAACACTATCAGCTCAACTGCTCCTTGTAGTATTGAATGTATTGGAGGAAATTGTCCGGTTCAAACTGAAAACTCTCCTACGGCTTGTGGATTAGCAGGAGGACCAATAACAATAACTCAGACAACTAACAGTTATAGTTCATTATTATTTAATTGGACATTCTTAGATAATGATTGGACTACTGATTGGGCTTCCTTTGAAACTTCAAATGGAATTTATTCAGGAGCAGTACAATATGATGATATGTCTGATACTTTAGATGATAAAAAAATCAGAGTTAACGTTAGACATGTTGCAACTGGAGCTAATGCCAACTTTGAAAGAGATTTCACGCTTGGAAGATGTTTGAATAATGGAAATACATATTACGCATCTAGAACTGAGAGTTATTCTACTAATCAAGAAAATAGTGCTTGTAAGGGTGGAGATGGAGTTGCGTTAACCGCGGATGATTGTTGTGCGGTCGGATTACAATGCTTGCCTGATGAGGATGATCCTACAAACCCTGCAAGATATTATTGTCAAATACCTGCTGGAGGATTAATATTAGAATGTAATGATTTCACTACTCAATCTGCTTGTAATGGAAATACAAACCCTGCAATCCCTCTTGCATCTTATGGTCAAACACCTAATGCATGTACCACGCTAAGTTGTGTTTGGAGCGCAACATCAAATAGTTGTGGATTAAATGTAACTACATACCAAACCTCCTCTTCCGGACAATGTAGTTCTGGACCTGGCGCAGTGGTTGTAGATTCTTGCTCTTACACAACTACAGTAAGTGAATGCGTTGCTGGAAGAAAGACTATAACTTATAATACAATAGCTGGAGGAGCTACTTGCAATAGATCTCCTGTAACTGTTCCTTGTGGATCCCTTAGTTTTGAGCTTAGTTTCTTTGGACTGAGACAGTTCTTAATTTCCATCCTACTGATTGGAGCAATATATCTTGTGCTTAATTTCAGAAAGGAAATAAACGATGCTAAAAAATAATTTGAAGTATTTTGTTATGCTGTTAATTTTTGTTTTTGGAATCATAGGAGCTTTTGCCAGCGTAAATCATTTGCATAACACTATAGAAACTAATTACACTGACGGAGAAACAATTAGAGGCAAAATTAATTTAAGGTTTACTAATGAACCATCTGATAATAAATTTACTAGTAATTTCCCTGGAAGTTTAACATTACTTGAATTAATAAAAAATCAATCTGGTTTAATTGAAGGGGTAGATTATAATTGCTCAACGAATGATTGTTTGAACGATTATTCTTCAGGCGGCATAACCAATCAATTACAATTGGACTCTGGAGAAGTCGGATATTCTGGATTTAAGATAGAAGGCAGCGGAATTGAAGTAACAGATGCTAAAATAAAGATTAGTTCTAATGCACCTAGTAGCTGTACTCCTAATTTATATGTTGATTTACTTGCTGATGGTTTTGATGTTCTTACAACAACTCAGGGGAGTGGAGAAAGTTGCGGAATAAGACACACTGGATGTTATGATCAATCAAATACTGCTTTGGCAAATATAGTAACTGGAAAAGAATATTGTCAGAAAATAAGTATACCTTTAGGACCTGCATTTATTGTAGGTGCTCAAATAAAACAGGGAAGTGGTGAATCTAACCTAACTATGAAGTTGTATGACTTTGACACTACTGATTTACTAGGATCTTGCAAGTTACCTCAAAACTCTGTCCAAAACCAAGAGCTTAGCTGTCAAATAAACTATTCAGCTTATGAAATTAAAGATTATTACGTTTGCATATCAACTAGTTTGAATAATGGATACCAAATAGGTCAAGAAACTAATTCTCCTACATGTGGAACTGCTCAAGGATTTAACTTTTTGAATAGTGACTTCGATATATTTGCTGAAACTATGAAATATGCGGCTTCTCCTAGCTTCGTAATTAATCAAACTACTTACAATAAAGCATTTAATCTGAATCTCAAAGAAGTTGTTGATCAATATATACAAAATGTTTATGATGGAAATTGTCAAAATGATTGTTTCATACCATTCAAAATATTTGGAGGAAACCAAATAGTTTCATTGAGTGATGCAAGCCTAAGTTACGATAGTTTTGGAGCTACTTTAAACCCTATAGAAGAATTACATAGCTTGAATTATGACTCTTCTAGAATAACTTCTAATAATTTGAGCCTTGACATTTCTAAAGCTGATTTTGTTATCCCTATTGCAAGTAATGAAAATAAATTTAAGTTATATTTTGATGGAAGCCAAGTTATTGATAAATCTATAAATATAAAGAAAAGTTTTCTTTTTGATATTACTCCTAAGTCTGTCTCTTTTGGACAGAGTGTTAGATTTAACGTTACTTCATCCACTAAAATTCTGAGAACAATATGGAACTTCGGAGATGGCACAACTATACAGACAGTTAATGGCACTTCGATTCTTCATGCATTTACAAAAAACAGTACCTCTTTCAACGTTAATGTTACCGCAATAAGTAATACCACTCAGGCAACTAGACAGTTTACTGTATTTGTTGGAAATCCAAAGGATGTTGCTAACTTAACTTTAATCGAATACAGAAAGAGAATCACAAATATTACAAGTCAAATTAATTCTTACCCTTCATGGGCAACACAAGAGATACAAAAAATAGTTGATTTAAATGGCCTAACTTCTGGATTAAACTCTGTAGAACTTGATTTTAGAAATGCTTCTAGCGAAATAGATTATCAAAATGTAATGCTTGATTTAATTGAGCTTGATGTGCCTGCTTATGTTTCTTCAACAATTTCAGGAGATAATATACCTTTGAGCGTGGGATACCAAAACATTAACCCTAACTATATAGAGCAAATAGAAAATAAAGATTTACAAAATCAAGGATTAAGTGAACAGCTAATTGCATGGATGAATGATAATTTTAATCCTGAAATTTCTTTTAAGAAAATACAAAAGACTGGAAATGGTGGGACTGAGCCTGTTGGAGCAATATTTACAATAAAGACCAACCCTATAAATCAAATCGATACAAAGACGTACCTTATTTTTGGACAAGATATTGAAAACTCCGGAGTTTACAAAACAAATTATAATCCTCTATCAGTTACTTCAGGAACAGATTATATTTTATTAGATACTTCTAAGAGTGAAACTTTCGAATTTTTTGTTTCTGGAGATATTGATGCTGAAACTCTAGGTGCATACATTGCTCCAGCACTAGAAGTTTTAGGAGATGTAAAAGCCCCTGAAGGTGAATGTGTAATAGACAATATATGTTCTAGCGGAGAAACTGCAGACTCATGTCCTGAAGATTGCTCAAAAAAATGGTTTAAGTTTACAATATTTGGATGGATATTATTAGGACTTGGAGCTTTAGTCGCTTACATAATCTTACAGGAATGGTATAAACGCAATTATCAAAAGAGTTTGTTCCCTAATTCAAACGATCTTTTCAACTTAGTAAACTTCATCTATAATGCTAGAAGGTCTGGAGTGTCTGACAACCAAATAAAGAATAAATTAAAGGAACAGAAGTGGTCTAGCGAAAGAATAAGATTCGCATTTAGAAAAATAGAGGGTAAGAGGGTTGGAATGCTTGAGATCCCTATATTTACCCGTAAAGAACATAAGGAAGTAGTTAGAGAAATAGCAAATAGACAGAAAACACCAGTTGACGCAAGATTTATTAAAAGACAATCTTATCCATGAACATGTTGAAATTATTAACTAAACTATTTGGGATGTTTAAAAAAAGAGACAACTTGAAGATAGGTTTCTATGGCCCACCTAATGCTGGTAAAACTAGCCTTGCTAATTTATTATGTAAAGATTGGACAGGAGAGGAACTTGGAAGCGTAAGCGAAGTTCCTCATGAAACTCGTCACGTTCAATTCAAAGAAAAAGTGGAAATAGAACATAAGGGAAAGAAAATGGTTTTGAAAATAGTGGACACTCCTGGAATTGCTACAAAAATAGATTATGAGGACTTTTTAGGCTTTGGAATTGCTAAACAAGAAGCTAAAAAAAGAGCTAAGGAAGCAACTCAGGGAATAATTGAGGCAATTAAATGGCTGGACGACATGGACGCAGTAGTCATAGTTCTTGATTCAAGTGAGAACCCTTACTCTCAAGTTAACTTAACAATTATAGGAAACTTGCTCGCTCGTAAGATCCCTGTCTTAGTTGTAGCTAATAAAATAGACTTACGAAAAGCTAATGTTAAAAAAATAGAAGCTGCTTTCCCTGAATACCCTGTTGTAGGTATATCTGCAAGAAAGGCTACTAATATGAATGAATTTTATGATGCTCTCTTCAAGCTTACTAAGAAAGCTTGAGGCAGATTTAAATAAAAAGCAAACTAAAAAACAATGATGAAAAAAAATTCGAAGTTGAAGGGGTTGAGCATACATATTATGCCTTACTCCGAAATACGCGAACTTACAATAACAGAGAGAGTGAAAAAGATATTAAATTTAATCCTGGGAAATAGAGTGGTGATCTTACAGGGTAGACTTAGACCTGAGGAGGAAATAAGGCTAATAGAGGATACAATGGCGATGGTGGACCATATTAAAACCTTCAAGGGAATTGAATTGGCAGTAGTAGACGCCAATCGCGATGAAGGATTTTTCTTAAGAATGAAAAGAGGGATAGCTAGAGGTTTAACTGGCGAAAGTAATTCTTTAACGGTAATAGGACCTGCTTCGGTAGTTAAAGAAATAAAGAGAGATCCTTCAAAAATAGAAGTTTTCTTTTAAAAAAGCTTAAAGTGTTCTATCAGAATACACTTTGACATAACACTATATTTATTAATCTTAGAATTTAGGAAGTTTTATGCCACACCAATGTATTCACTGCTCTGAAACCTACCCTGATGGATCAAGGGAAGTACTAGAAGGTTGTTCTAAATGTAATAGCAAATTTTTCTTTTATCTAAATATGGAAAGGTACAAAAAAATAATATCTTCTAAAGAGCAAAAGAATGAACAACCAATTGATGATATATTAACCGAATTAACATCTGAAGACAAGAAGCACATGGAAGAAGATGTGCGTGAAATCATGGGCATTGAAGAAATTGATGCCCCTGTAATCTTGGACTTAGAGACTGTTAAAGTGACTTCTCCAGGAAAATACTTACTAGATATCCCTAACTTGTTTAGCAAGGAAAGGCCACTAGTCTATAAACTTGAAGACGGTAAATATGTTATAGATTTGGCCTCGTCTATTCGTAAGAAGTAAGGTTTTAAAGGAATTGAGCCTTTAGTAAGACATGGCTGATTTGAAAAAAGTGGTTTTGGAGCAGATTAAAAAATTGAAACCTGATGTTAATTCGATAAAAGAACTTGAAAAAAGAAGTAAGGATTTTATGGTTAAATTACAGGAAGAAATATCGAAATCAAAAACTGATGCAGATGTTTTTATGGGAGGCAGTTTTGCTAAGGGCACCTTACTTAAAGCAGAAAATTATGACATAGATATTTTTGTGAGATTTAACCCGCAATATGAACATCTTTCTGATAGGCTGGAGAGATTCTTAAGAAATTTATCTGTTAAATTAAACTTTGATGTTGAAAGAGTTCATGGAAGTAGAGATTACTTTATAGTGCGAGTTAAAGGAGTTTCTGGTTACTTTGAAGTCATCCCAGTAAATAAAATAAAGAAACCTAAAGAAGAAAAAAATGTTACAGATTTGACATATTTTCACGCACCTTATATAAAAAAAAGAATAAGGGGATTAGAGGACCAAGTAAGACTAACTAAGAGATTTTTGAAGGCTAATGAAGTTTATGGCGCAGAAACTTATGTAAAGGGTTTTTCTGGGTATACTGTAGAACTACTAATAATAAAATATAGAAGTTTTGTTAAAATGCTTAAAGAATTGGTTAAAGTAACTAGTGAAAAAAGATTAATAATAGATATAGAAAAACATTATAAAAATCAGAATGAAGTATTCATTCAAATTAATGAAGCGAAACTACATTCTCCTGTAATTCTTATTGATCCAACCTACAAAGAAAGGAACGCTTTAGCGGCATTACATCAAGATACATTCGTTAAATTTCAGGAATCTGCTAGAGCTTTTTTGAAGAATCCTTCTGAAAGATTTTTTGAAAATAAAGAAATTGATTTCAATAAATTAAAAGAAAAACATAAAGGCAATTTTGTCTCAATACATTTAGCTACGGATAAACAAGCTGGAGACATTGCAGGAACTAAATTAAGAAAATTTTTTGAATTAGTCGGAAGAGAAGTGAAAAAAGAGTTTATATTAGTAGATAGTTACTTTAGATATGCTGGAGGCAATACAGGAGAAGGTTATATTATTGCTAAACCCAAAAAAGAACTAATTAGGATTGGACCCCCACTACACCTGAAAAAAGCAGTTGCATCTTTCAAAAACAAACATGCAAATACTTTTGAAAAAAATAAAAATATACATGCAAGATTAGAAATTAAATTTAATATTAGCGAATTTTTGGATTCCTGGAAATCTGGGAGTAAAAAATTGATGAATCAAATGCATATAACCGATTTTCAAATTTTATCGTAATCTTGGTCTGAGTTATAATGATTATAACAAATTTCTGACTCTGCTTCTTCCAATTTATGAATAATTGATTTTCTAGAAGCCTTCCTATTCAACTCAAGAAGAACTATCGCAAATAAAGCCAGTGTGCCTCCAATATAGTCTTCATTATGAATAAAATAAGGAATGGACCCAAGACCCAAAAGACTAGTAATGTTTGGGATAGTTGAAGAGCTCATTAAACCGCTTAATTCAAATCTTTTCTGGAAATAATTTCTAAAGACTTCATCATTTGCATAAGTCATTACTCTTGACTTTGATTCATCTATTTCTCTTCTAATATCTTCTGCGAAGATATAATCAAGTAATTTACTCATTTTGCATTAAAGAGTATTTTGTCCAAACTCTTAAGTTTTCTATTGCTCCTAGTGATAAAGCTAGAGACTCTGGATCTTGCCTAAAATGGTAAATTGCACCTAAACTCGCTAAATTTGGCAATTTTGAAGAAACATACATGGCAAGAGTTCTAAGTGGCCTAGGATGTGAAGATTTTGCTAAACTTTCTTTTAAATCAGTTGCTAAAAAATAATCTGTCAATATTTTTCTCATTAATTTCTCCTTGGGTCTGTGTTTGCTAAAGAATTTATAATTTCTGAAATTTTTGAGACTACTAAATCATCCTTTCCAAAAACCCAATAAAATAATCTACTATCTCTAGGATTCCTTCCTAACCCTAGCCTAACTTTTCCATCTCTTGATACGTAATGCATCGTATTTCTCCCTTGGGCTTCCCTATAAGCCCTAGAGTCTGGAACTAGTTGCTTAACTTGACCTAAATTACTTATTAAAGAAAGATAGTCCCTATAATTGACCCCATCAACAACCCCTGAATCTGCAATTTCCATTTTATTATTTATCAAGCATTAAAGTTAAAGAATTTGCAAAATAAGGAGAATTTACCCAAACTCCAACTTCTTCCTGATTGCCTTCTGGGTGTACCATTAATAGCATTTCTTTTTTGTCTACAATAAAGAACTTTCCAGATTGATTTGATTCTTTTATTTTCAAATCATTACGAGATGCAATTCTTTTTACCTTGTAAGAATCTCCTGATAAGGATATTTTTACCTTTATTTCCTTACTTAGTTTGTTTAAAACTGAAAGTAATACTCTTGACTTATCTTCAAAGTCTTCTGCAGTTGTATGGATAACTATTTCTTTTTCTGCAGAATCAATCATTTCTTTTAATTTTGAAAGTAAATTTGATCTACCTTTGATGTGGCCAGATAATTCTTCTAATTTAACTGGTGAAATTCCTTCCTTGTGTAGCTGTACTAACTCTTCATATTCAGATGTTCCCTTAAGATTTGAAAGTGTAGCTACTTTTTCTTGAGCCTTATTCAATGTGTTTGTTTGCATTCTTTCTAGAACTGTTTTAGGCTCTACGGCAATGTATTTTACAGGTTTGCCTACTTTTACTATTGCAAAACCACGTTTTGTTAGAGATTCTAAAACATCATATGTACGAGAGCGAGGAACTCCTGATATCTCAGCTGTTTCTCCTGCAGTAACTATTCCTTTAGAAAGCAAAGCTAACCAAACCTTGGTTTCATAAATATTAAGATCAAAGTGTTCTTTCACTTTATTGACTACTTCTTGTTTTAGTATCATAAAGGAGCGAAAAATACAGGGTATTTAAACGTTTCTAATGTTGTAACTTAATAGGAGTTATATATGGGGAAAGTTTATAAAATAAAAGATTTCCAGAGATTTATGAAAGAACAAAATAGAGATCCTAGACCATATGAAAGACCTTTGGTTAGCATAGATACATGTAAGGCATTAAGAAGCTGGATTCAGGCCCAGTATCAAAGAGGAATTTCTAAAGATGATTTACTTCAAGATCTGATCCGAGGTTCTGGAGATAGATTAATCCCAGTTTTAAATTTCAAAGAAGATATGGCAAGAGATTATGCAGAAGATAATCCCGAATTAGGAGGCGATTATCATGATGGTTATGCTGAGGGAATTTATGATGGGATATTACTCTTTTATGCTTTAGTGAAAAAACAACATGAATCTGATAGGTTGAATAATGAGCTTAGATTATAATAAATCAAAACTTACATTATCAAATTTAAGATAAAATATTTCTAAATTAATGTTAAAACATAAATTATTGCTAAAGCAATAAAGCAACCTATACTTATGAAAGGCATTGCTGGATAGAATTTACCTTTTTCAGACTTATAGAATAGATATGCTAGCGCCAAAGTTGCTCCTACTGAAATTGTAACTGCCTGCCACAACCCCATTGTCCTTAGAACTACTCCTGCTAAAATTATAGGGAATACGACGTCTCCTCCGCCTAGAATTGCTAGATTTATTTTGACCTTACTCAGTTTCTTATCTTTCTCTTTTGCAGACTTTGAGCTGTTTTTTACATTTTTAATAAGTAATTTATCTTCTTTTCTCATGTAAGGAACGAAGAACCCAGAGAATAATTTTAATTTCTGAATTTGGAATTTTGCCATTTTCTGCATGAAACCTGCATGCCAAACCGCATACATATCATATAGAGAAATTATTATTAGCAATATTCCTACTGACCAAATACTTAGGATTGGTATGAAAACTGTTGCAATTCCCGGATAAATTAGAAGTTCAGTAGCGTTATGAACAAACATATTTCTTTGGAATATCTTTAATATTCCTAGAGGGATTGCTAAAATCACTGAGATTAATGCTGCTTTAGGTAAAGGCATAAGAAACGCATTTAATGCAATTGAAAGACCTAAAATTACTACTATTGTAAACCAACCTCTTAGGAAAGTTTCAGCTTTTAACTTCATCAACAATAACATCAAAGAAACTGCTATAATTAGAGCAATTATGATAGAAAGAATAGACTCTTGAGGTTTGATATCTGTTGGAGGGTCAAGACCATAAGGGAGATTGTATACTGTTTGATTTGTAATTTCTCCAGTACTTTGATTAATGACTTGAGTTACTTCTGGTAAGTATTGGTGTGCTACAAATATACCAATCAACTGTGCAAGAAAAAATAGAGCTATTAAAATTAAAGTTACTTTTACTGTGTGCTTCATTCTACAAACCTATTTTCAAATTTAGATGTCCTCATTTTAAACCTATAATTAATTCTGATTTAGATGTATTTAAATTATCTTTATTTTAATCTTATAGTTTCTAAGTTTCTTGGTACAACTGTTTCTATACCATATTGCCTATAGACGCTGGAAGCAAAATCCAAACAACGAGATTGTTCTCCGTGGGAAATAATAACCTTTTTTGGCTTAGGGTTCATTCTTCCAATAAACTGCATTAATTCACCGCGTCCAGAGTGAGCTGATAGACCTGACATAGTCTCTACTTGCATATTTACATTAATTGTTTCTCCTCCAAATTGTTCATCTATTTTAACGACTTTGTTTCCTTCTTGTACTGTTCTACCTAATGAACCGGGAGCCTGATAACAACCAAAAATAATTAGATTTTTTTCATTTTCTGCAAACTCTTTGAAATATTCAACTGAGGCTCCACCTGCTAACATTCCTGAAGTTGCAATGACTATACAAGGACCTCCTTCAACAACTTCTTTTCTTTCAGTTTGCGAACCTACTCTTCTAAAGTATGGGGATGTAAAAGGATTTTCATCGTTAAAGATTTTATTTCGTACGTTATTTCCTAAAAATTCAGGATAAGCTGTATGGATTGCAGTAATGTCCCACAACATACCATCTAAATATACTGGGATCTCTGGCAATTTACCTGTTCTTATTCCATCTTCTACCCTAAGCAAAGTTTCTTGGGCGTGACCTAAACCTAACTCTGGAAGCAATATCTTTCCGCCTCTTTTCGCAGTTTCACTAACTAATTTGTTAAATATTTCTTCTACTTCTGTCAATGGTGGCTGTATTTGATCCTTACTTCCGTAAGTTGATTCTACCATTACAGATTCAACTCTAGGATAGAAATTTACTGCAGGATCTAGAAGTCTTGTTTTTCTGTAGTTTGAGTCTCCAGTGTATACAAAATTATGCAACCCATTTCCGATATTTACATGAGTTACTGCTGAACCTAATACGTGACCTGCATTGTAGAAAGTTATTCTAATATCCGGAGTAATATCGAAGACTTCTCCAAAATTAAGACAGATAGAATGCCTAACCATTTCTTTTACATCATCAGGTCTGTAAATTGGAGCTTCTGCTTGTTTGTATGTAACTCCTACTAAATCCAAAGCTAACAAAGCAGCTATATCTCTTGTAGGAGGAGTCATATAAACTGGACCTCTATACCCCATCTTGTACAAGTAAGGTATCAAACCAGAATGGTCCAGATGTGCGTGTGATAAAACTATTGCATCTATACTACCTAAATCTCCAACTTCTGAAATATTAAGATATGGGAATCTATCTGGACCTTCTACAATTCCAGGGTTTATTCCACAATCAAAAATGATCTTAGATTTAGGAGTCTGTAATAATAAACATGAACGCCCTACTTGACGACCTGAACCTAAATATGTAAGTCTGACCCACATATCCATTTTTTCAGGATTCCAATTCTCATATATTTTCTTTCCAATTTCGTTTAGAAATTTCTTTCTGTATGAGTTATTTGCATACAATACGTCTCTGATTTTCTCAGTTATCTTTGAATGGATTGCAGGACTTCTTTGAGTTTGAATTGTCCACATTGTTGAGTCCCTTATTTGTTTTAGAATAGCTCCTTGCTTACCTATTACTGTTCCAGGGCGCTTTGCTTCAACAATAGCAGTACTTCTTTGAACGTCAAAAATAATAGATTCTATTCCAGCATCTGATGGAACTAATTCTCTAATTGTCTTTTCAGTTTCTTCCTGTGGTGCAAGTAAAGATGTATCTGCCCTTAACTCAATTCTCTTCTTTACTTTCTTTACGACATCTCGGATCTTTTCTTCACTATCTCTAAAGAATTCCTTGTCTGTGGTGTAAAGAACTATGTTAGCCCCTTCAAAAAGGCTCTCGCTAACTACACCGTTAGGTAATTCGCTTTTTATTGCCTTTAATATTTCGCTCATCTTATTAGAATATTACTTTGAATTTTCGAAACTTAATATTGCTTCTTTATCTACTACTTGTTTAATTTCGCCTTTCTTTACTGTGTAAATATCAATTCCTGAACCTACTCCTGGTTCTCTTGCTGTTGTTGCTTTAATACATTTAGTGACTAATGCGATTCCTTCGTCTAGAGTCATATTTTTTTTATATTCTGAATCTAGTATTGGATGAGCTTGCATTATTCCGCTTCCTGTTGCAACATAAGTATCAGAATCTTGAATATATCCATCTGGAGAAATATCGTAAAGATATAATCCATTTTCATCATAACCTGAAAGTATGAAGTGAGTTATTGCAGGTATCATTGAAGGTTGCCTTATGTTTCCATAAACCATGTTTGCCATGAAATTAGCTGCTTCTGGAACTGAGATCCTTTCTTTAGTTCTTAATTCCTTTAGTTTGAATTCTGCTTTTAATATGTCTAAAACTTTTCTTGTGTCTGAAGCAGTTCCCGCAGTTGTTGCAATCATTCTATCTGTAAGTTCTAAGATTTTCTTGGCTTTTCCTGCAATATATGAAACTCCTCCACCTTGAGAACCGTATGTTTGCCTTTTATCTGCAGCTACGACTATACCTTCTTTACAAACTACACCGATTGTTAAAGTTCCTGTCTTTAGAACGTGTTTTGAAATGTCTTCATTCATTAGAATAAAAAATACCTCTTAGACTATTGTAAATGGATAGTATTTAAATTTTTTGCTTTAAAATTTAAGCCTGTTGATTTCAATCAACTTTGTTTAAATTTTTTCATTTGCGGTAACTTCAGAGACCCCATTAGTCTTTTTGAACCGTATAACATGATCTACAAAACCCTCCATCTTTGTTTCATGGCTAACTATTAACAGTTGTTTCACATTTAGTTCTCTAAGCATATCCCTCATTTTATCTAATTGGACTTCTGAAAAACCTTCTGTAGGTTCATCTAAAATGACTACATCTGAAGTCTTGATTTTACTTAAGACTGAATTAATCAATTGGTTTAGAGCGAGCCTATATGCCAAAGCTACCGCAGTCCTCTCTCCTCCAGAAAGAAATTCATAATCTAACTCGAACTCATTATGAACTATTACTGGAGAGAAATTTTCATCCAGATATACTTCGAACGCATCAGTAGTTAGCATAGAAAACCACTTATTGAATATTTTAGTGAACTCTTTCCTTAATGCAATAAGGATATTTTTTTCAGTGAATTTGGCTAAATTTAAAAAATTGTTAGACAACCAGTTTTCAATATCTAGCATTTTCATTAATTTGTTCTTGGACTCTTGACCTTTTTGTATTTCTAAGGAATATTTTGATATTTCCTTAAGAGTCATTTCTATTTCTTTTCTTGTTTCCGCTAACTCTATTTCTCTTCTTTTTTCAGAGTCGGTTAAATAAGATAATTCATCTTTTTTTATCTTAAGTAAATTTTCATATTTAGAATAATCTAAAGAGTTCTTTTTTTGCGAATCAATCTGATCATTAATAAAAATAATATCTTTTTCAAAAGCTTCTTTTAGTTTTTCTAACTCTTGTCTTTTAGAAAGATATCTGTTTAAACTTTCTTGTTTAGCATTATTTACTTGTATTGCTACTCGGTCACTTTCTAAACTTTTTAGAATATTCTTTTGATTAGTTAATTCCGAATCTATTCTTTGAATTTCTTTAATAAGAACCCCTTTATCCTTATCAAATTTATTTATTTTTGTTTCAACTTCATTTATGATATTATGCTTATGAGCTTCTGGAACATCTTGTAAACAAGTAGGACAATGTTTAAGCTGGTATATTTTAGTTTTTTTAACCAGCTCATTTTGTTTTTGAATATCTATAGAGTTACTATTTGAACTGAACTTCATGTATTCTTTCTCTAGCCTGTCTATTTCTTTGAGAGTTTCTGCTATTTGGAGAGGGATTTTATTTGGATCTAGATTTATTTCAACCGGTTTTGAAGATGAAATTAAATCGTTAATTTCAATTAAATCTTTATTAAAACGAGAATTTTGTTCTTGTTTATTTCTTAAAACTAAAGAAAGTTTTTCTATTTCTTTTTTGAAATTTTCTCTTTCTGCTACCTTAATCTGTAAATTCTCAACTTCTTTTTCTTTTAACAATCTTTCTTCTTTAATTTTTTTTATTTCTTCTTGTTTTTCTTCTATTTTGGATTGAATGATATTAAGAAATTTTTGACTTGAATCCACATCATTTTTTCTAGTGTCTATCATTGCAGACTCTGCTTGAAGAAATCTTGAATCATCCCTAATCATTGTTGCAATTCTTGTGATATTTTCTTGAATTCTTTTGTATTTATCTATCCCGAAAACATGTCTTAAAACATCTAACCTAGTTTCAATATCTTCCCTGATTATTTCTTTCATACTTTCCTGAGGAGTATAAACTGTATATCGGTATACTAAGTTATTTTTTCTAACAAAGTCTAGAGGATAATTAAGAAGCTCTAAAATTTTTAGTTTTACTTCTGTAACTGATGACTCAAATCTATTTCCATTGACAGTTATTGCGGCAAAATCTTGATTTATGGATTTTGAACTTCTTTTTAGACCTCTTTCTATCAATACATTATTACCATTGATGTCTAACTCTAAAGAAACTTCTCCATACTCTTCTCCGTTTGCAAGTAAAGAAGAACCTCTTTGTCCAGGCTGTAAACCAAAAAGAGCGTATTCTATTGCTAAAAGAACTGAAGTCTTTCCAGAACCGACATCCCCTGCTAGAAGAACCGCACCTTCAGGAAAAACTAATTCCTGTTCCTTATAGCTCCTTATATTTTTTAGTTTAATTTTTTTAAAAATCATGGAAACAAAACCTTTCTTGAATCTGAAAATAATCTATCTTCAAAAGCTCTTGAAGTTTCATCTTCTTTTTTATCCATATTTAATAAAGAAAGCAATAATGGAATATGTTTATTTAGCTCATGAGGATTTTTTTCACAAAATCCGTCAACTATTTCTTTTTCAAAATCTTCTGTTTGAGGAGTAATATCTACTTCAACTATCGGAAAAAATAGTTTAGTAGTATTTTTCATAAAACAATAAACTCCTTCTTTTCTAGCAAATTCTTCTATTTTATTGAAATTAATATCTGTAATTTTTCCTTTTTCTAATACTCCTTTTATTTTAAGGATAAAGATTTTATCCTTCAGAGAGTGTTTTTTTATTTCTTCGATAATTGTATCCGTTCCTACTAACGAATCCCTTATTTCTATATCTAGAACCAATACATCCTTTAATTTTATCTTTTGTCTTTTTGCACCTTTATTGGTATCAACTATGTAAAATGTCCCGTATTCTAAGTCTTCTAGCTCTGAAGCATTGTTTGGGTATATTGGCCCACCATAAACAGCATTTCCCTTTTCATACTCTAAATGTAAATGGCCTAGAGCCACATAATCAACTTTTGGAAGTGACTCGCGGTTTACAGAAGGGATATCTAAATTTGGTAATGCATCTTTCATAGTGGTATGTAACATTAAGATCTTAAACATTCCAGGAGCGTCTTGCAATTTTATTTTTGGAATATCATATACTTCAAGACCTGTTTTTTTACCGGGGTACCCATATATTGCAGCTCCTTTGTACACAGTAGGTTCTAGAATTATTGAATCATCTTTCTCTATTGATTTGAAAACATTTATTCCAAAACCAGAACTAGCCATTACATCAAGAAAACTTTTTCCTGAAATGGAATAATCATGACTTCCTGCTATGAAAAAAACCGGAATATTTGCTTCCTTTAATTTGCGAAATTCGTTGAATGCATCTTTTATTGTTTCTATTGGAGGATAAGGGGAATCAAATAAATCTCCGGCTATAAGAATAAAATCAACTTTCTCTTTTTTACAGGTCTCTAATGCTGTTTTGAAGCTCTCAAAATTTAATTGTTGTAATTCTGGATATCTCCAAGCACCTAGATGACAGTCTGCCAAGTGGCCGAACTTCATGAAATTTATTTATATGAATAGTTTATAGGCATTGTTGTGGTATTTATCTTAATCAAAATAACCAAAAACCGCATACCTAGGATCTTCAACGCTTCTTAAGATCATATCTTCATCACTCATTCTTGAAGAATATTTTGAAGAAGCTGGTTCGTAAGCTCTTACTGGCACTTCTCTAGACTCAATGACCTCATCGTAATTTAACATCGGGTTTTTAAAATAAACTGCTTTATAAAATTATTGTATCTGATAGTGTTAATTTTTCATTAATCTAATAGACCATGAAGGGTTTTCGCTAGACCCTTCTATCGGATTATCTAAGTCTAATGTTAATCCAACTATATCCCTACCATAAATTGCAGGAGCAGTTAACCCATGATTGTACTGAGCCTTAGGATGTTTAAGATCTATTCTTCCACTTCTAACTCCCTTTAGCATGCTTGCAAGAGCTTCTAATCCTTCTTCGTCTCTTAGAGCACCCCTAAGAATCGGACTAGCCATTATTTGATCCTTGGAAGAGAATGAACCTTCTAAATCATATTTTCCAACCATTCTTACTTTTCCATCTTCACTCCTTCTTACTTTTCCATCATAATCTGGTACAACTATATTTGCTGAGTCTACTAATCTTCTTGTTACCCTTATCCTAGGGACTGCAGGAGTACAGTCTATAAATTCAGTTCCTACGATCTTTGCACCATCGTATTTTCTTACAGTGTAACCTATTGTTCTAGTAGGGTCTTTAATTTCTCCATCTACTGGAAGAAAATCGGTAAATAAGTAGAAGTCTTTTGCTTGGAACATCGCCGTACTTCCAACTAACGGTAAACTCCCCATCATCTGTCTTATATGATCAAAAGGAGTGTTTGAATCTACGGAAGCTGATAAAAATGCTCTGCTAGCTACTTTTATCTCATCTCCAAGATTAAGAGGGCTAGCATACTCTGAATGATGGCCCATCATGAAACCCAAGTAGCTACCACTACGAGTTATAGGTGCAACTCTTAGAATATTACCTTGAATTGATTCTGCTAGATCGGTCATAAAAATGGTCAAAATTAAGCTTATTTAAACCTACTCATACATTCGTTCGTCCTCTTTGAATTTATAAGATTATTCCTTTATTTCTAAAACTTCAAGAGTTTCAAAAAAAAGACTTGTTTTAGCAACGGTCTTTGACTTTAGATTTTCTTTTTCCAATTTTTTATTTATTCTTTCTATGGGCGTTAGTGAAGACACCAGTAGAAGAAGAACCCCATCTTTTTCCATGTGTCTCTTGACACGATCCAAAAAATCTAATATAAACTCGTCTCCATCATCTCCTGCTGTTGTAGTTAATTGGCTTTCTTCATCTTCGTCTTTATCTCTGGGTAAATAAGGTGGATTACAAATTATTAAGTCAAATTTACCTTTTACTTTTTGAAATAAACTGCTCCTGATTTTTTTTATATTTGGTTCTTTTATAGAATCTAGTGCTTCTTTATTTATGTCTACGGCAGTTACTGATTTTGCACCAGACTCTAGCGCAGCCTTGGCCAATATTCCGCTACCAGTACACATGTCAAGAACAGATTTGCCTAAAGAATATTTTCTTACTACACTTTCCATAAGGAAAGAATCTTCTGCCGGTTGGTATACTAAACTCATAGACTCAATAGATCGAGAATATCATCTTTAAAGATTATTACTGAAATTAAAGATAATATTAATAGCAAAAGTGTGAAAATTAAGAATATTAATTTTCCATTTCCTGGAGGGTTAGTTTTTTGAGCTGGAAGGGGTTTAGGCCTTACAAATTGTGCAGGTGGAAGAGGGGTGGACGGAGTTTTATATTGAGGGACTTGAGGCATTGATTGCATGGATGACATCTGTACTTTCTGCACAGGTTGTTCTACTTTAGTTGGTTGCTGAGTAATCTGCTGAGATTGTGAACTTATCTGTATCTGAGGAGTTTGTTGATTTACTTGTTGAGCCTGTTGAGCCTGAAGAGAAGGATTATTTGAAACCACATAATCATAAGCTTCTTTTACATCTTTAATTGGATAACCTGAATTGATTAAGGATTGGGCCACTTTTTGAGGGTTCCCACCATGATCAATTGCATTCTTCAACATCCCTACTATATCATCCCTCATGCTACTTTTATTGACTCACCGTTTGATAGTAAGTGAACATTATAACCTTTTTTGTAACCCATGTCTTCTGCAACATGCATTCCAGGAATAGTCTTAGCATGATCTCCATGTGAAGGGATAACATTTTCAGGATTTGTTAATTTGATTAATTCCATTAAGTCTTCTCTTGAACCATGTCCTGAAACGTGAAGATTTTCAGTTATATTTGGACGATATTCATTTAATCTTTTTAGTAATTCTGCCTTTGAAGCTATTGTTTCAGGAGCAGGAATTGTTTTTGAGCAAAATACAATATTATCTCCTGCTTCTATCTTTAGAGGTAATTGGTTTCTAGACATTCTGTCCAAAACTGAACCTTTCTCTCCTTGATGGCCTGTACAAACCACCATATATTTGTCCCTATTTGCTTGAACCATTCTCAGAGTTTTTTCAACTTGTTTTTTGTAAGTGGCCATAATTACCTTATTCTTGAATGGTGCTTCTTTGACTAATTCTGCTGCTTCTACATACTTTGCCAAACTCCTACCAATAAATACAATTTTTCTATCTAACTTTTGACCAAAGTCTACGATGGATTTTAGCCTTGCAATGTGGGATGCAAAAGTCGTGACTATCAATCCCTCTTTGCTTCCTTCTAACTCTTGAAACTTTTCTTTAACTAATTCCCTTGCTAAAGATTCAGAAGGAGTTTTCTTTTCTGAATGAGCATATAAACAATTTACTACTAGAGCCTTTACTCCTTCCTTAGATATTTGTTTTAACCTTTGATAATTTGGTTTATCTCCTATTACCGGAGTATCATCTAACTTGTAGTCGTTTGCATATAGAACAACTCCCTCTGGAGTATGAACTGCAATTAAAGCGCATTGCAATGTTGAATGAGTCATATGCACAAATTCTACTTTGTATTTTTGATTTCCATTAATATTTGCAAAACCGTTGGACTTAATTGAATGAATTGGATTTCTTATTCCTCTTTCAGGGAGTAGTTTCTTGAGAACTTCAACAGTGTATGGAGTACCTGAAACTGGCGCTTTATACCTATGAGCTAAATATTGAACTGCACCAACGTGATCTAAATGCCCATGAGAAATTGCGATGGACTTTACTTTGCTTCTAAGACCTTTTTCATCAAGATAATGATCATTTGGTAAAGCTCCAATAGAACGCATTCCTTGTTCTGTAGGAACTTTTTCTCTTTCTCCGACTCCGACTAAAGCTGGAATAAATAAACCTGCATCACACAATGTCACATCATCGTTACATTCTACAGCAGTCATATTTTTACCTACCTCTGAAAAACCACCTACTGCATGAATTTTTAACATAATTGAATAGCGAGATATAAGTTTATAATGTTTTGTAAGAAATCACAAATATCTATCTGCTACTTTATCTTTATCTACCTGATATGTCGGCATTTGTGATTTCCGGTCATAGCCAGTATTTTTAATACATCCCTCGCTTGATGCCTCTCCTATGCAGTCCAAGAACTGGCCAACATCAACTGGCTTTCCTCTTAGAGTTTCTCCGAATTCTCTTAGATTTACGGGCTTATCCGGATTTACTCCTCTAAACATCTCTCTTTTTACCTCATCATTTGTGAGCCTAGAATCTGCCATTTGATTTGAACAGTAAATTAAGATTATTAAATATTATTGATATTGAAAAGTATAAATATGGATATAGAGTCATACTTGAAAAGATGGAACACCATATTAATGTTTTATACGGAGCAGTAATATTACTTCTTATTGTACAACTTGTTTCATTTACATTTGTAAGCTCTCAATCTGCTAAACTTATTGCTCAACAAAGCAACTTTGAAGAAGAAATTAAAGGGGCTTTAGGAAGCATAAGACAGGAAAACCAATATCAAATAGGAGAAATTGTAAGATCTATATCTCAACAAAGAACTGATTTTGAAGGCCAAATTGATTTACTAAGATCCACTCAACAAGATTTATCTTCAGTTGTTGAAGGCGCAATAAAAAAAGTAGTTACAGTTACCACAGATATCTCTGCTGGAACAGGCTTTGCAGTTTCTGATGGGAGTTATATATTAACAAACAACCACGTTATCGAGGGAAGTTCAACAATACAAGTACAAACCTACAGTAGTGAAGTTTATACTGCCGAAGTTGTTGGGACAGACCCAATAGCAGATATAGCTGTATTAAGGATTTCAACTAATTTAGAGAGTTTTACTCTAGCAGATTCTGATTCTATCTCTATAGGTCAGAAGGCAATCGCTATTGGAAACCCACTCGGATTATCATTTACAGTAACTGAAGGAATTGTTTCTGCACTTGATAGGGAAGGACCTAATGGCCTACCTGCATATATTCAAACAGATGTTACACTAAACCCTGGAAATTCTGGAGGACCTTTAGTAGACAAAGATGGCAACGTAATTGGAATGGCCAACTTTAAAGTTGGAGGAGCGGAAGGTTTGGGATTTGCCCTTGAAAGTAACATGTTAAGACTCAAAACAAATGAGATTGTTGGTTTTGACATAATATAATGCTAAAATTAAAACCTTCTGCCAGAGATAATAAAAGATACCTCTTAATTAAAGGAAAGAGAAGCTCTATAGAAAAAGCAATTCTAGAATTTATAGGTGTATTGGGTTGGGCAGAAGCGACCCCAGTATTTGTTTCTGAAGTTGCCGATGAAGTTATTCTTGCAGTAAACAATAAGTCTTTGAATAATGTCAAGGCAGCATTTGCTCTTGCAAAAGATGAATTAAAAGTTTTGAAAGTTTCAGGAACTCTAAAAGGCTTGAATAAATAGGCTTAAAAACGGATAATTTTTAGAAAATTTATGAATAAAAAGTTTAGAAATTCAATGTATTCAGGACCTGCTGTAGATATATGTAGACCTTATGATTTTGCAGAATTAGTTTAAGCATAGTAAATTTTAAATAGACCTTATTCTCAAAGCAGTTATCTAAAAGAGATTTTTAATCAATAAGGAACACAATAAAATGGATATGCCAACAGAAATGCAACATCAAGCAATGGGCTATGACAGAGCCGCTACAATGTTTTCCCCTGAGGGACATCTTCTACAAGTTGAATATGCTGAAAAAACTGTAAAATTAGGAAGTAATAGTGTAGGAGTTGTTTGTAAGGACGGAGTAATAATTGTAGCAGATAAAAGAATTAGAGACAATTTGATTGCTCCTGAATCTGCTGTTAAAGTTTTTGAAGTGGATGAACATGTCATGGCTACTGCTGCTGGAATAGCTTCTGATGCTAGAGTTTTAGTTGACAGAGCGAGACTTCTTTCTCAACAGCATAGAGTTTCATATGGAACACCTATTGATCCTATTTCTGTAATCCAAATGATTGCAGACAATAAACAAGCATATACTCAATATGGAGGTTCTAGACCTTACGGAGTTGCAGTAATGATTGCCGGAGTTTCTAAAGGGCGAGGACACTTATACACTTCAGATATTACAGGAAACTTCTTTGCTTACAAAGCTAACTCAATAGGAGAAAATGATGAACAAGTCAAAGAAGAATTAAGGAAGGGAGTTAATGAAAATATGACTATGGAAGAAGGAGTAAAATTTGTTATGAAAATATTTAAGGATTTATTAGGTAAGAATTTTGAACTCGCAAGATTTGATGTTGGAATGATTCCTTTGAAAGAAGGAAAACTAGTTAGATTACACGGCGAAGATCTTAGAAAATTTATTAAGTGATATAAAAAAGTAGAATTATCTTTTTGATGCTTTACTTGCGTGAACCAAATACATTCTTACTGCATCTTCGAAAGAATCTTTTGATTCTAGAGCCATAGGTTCTTCTGAACGTGGATCAAACTCCACTCTAATCCTGCCATCATCTTCTCTTATAATTAATCCTGAATCTTTTGAATATCTAGACCCGATTCTATAATTTCCAGATTTATAAGTCACAAGATCTCTTAATACTTCACCCGGAAATTTTAGCATTGATGCTTCGAAGGTTTTTGTTACATCTCCGCAATATCTTTGATACATTGTATGGAGATACCTCAAATGTTCTACATCTAATTCTTCTAATTTCATGGGTAACTTTTCCGTAAAGTCCCTTTTAAAACCTTTTTAGTGTCTGGACGAGCAAGAATCTTTAAAAACAGCTATTCCTCAAGATAAATATGGCAACAGTTGAAGCACGCATTAAAGTTAAAGGAAAACAATTTGAAATTTCCGTTGATTTAGATGAAGCTTTGAAAGTCAAGGCAGGTAATGGAAATGTTTCTTCTGCCTTAAACATGCCTTCAATTTATACTGATTTAAAGAAGGGATTTGCTGCATCTAAAGCAGAATTGAATGCTGCTTTTGATACTGAGGATGTATACAAGATAGCTGAAATGATTATGAAGAAAGGAGAGATACAGAAAAATCAGGAGTTTAGAGATGCTGAACGTGAAAAGAAAGTAAAACAAGTTATCGATTTAATTTTACGTAACTCTGTAGACCAACATGGAAGACCTTACACTGAAGAAAGAATAAGAAAAGCGATAAATGAAGTACATTTTAACTTTGATAATAGACCTGCTGAAGCACAAATGCCTGAATTGATTACTAAATTAGCTACTGTAATCCCTATAAGAGTTGAGACTAAGAAAATCAAATTGATTATTCCTGC
The DNA here is from genome assembly GCA_964408235.1 of Candidatus Woesearchaeota archaeon. Lineage (GTDB taxonomy): Archaea > Nanobdellota > Nanobdellia > Pacearchaeales > GW2011-AR1 > SICU01. Next base: position 66,029 of record CAYOYN010000003.1, read on the forward strand.
TAGATTCAGCGCACAAGTTTATGGAATGCTTAAAGATTACAAGGAAAGCGAAGAATGGCTTTCAAACGGAGACTTACAAGTTATCATGAATATACCTTCAGGACTACAAATTGACTTTTATGATAAGTTGAATTCTGTTACTCGTGGCGCAGTTGTTAGCCAAGAAATGAATTAAATTTTAATTTTTAAAATGGCAAATATTTATTCTGATGATGTCAAGTCCGCAATTTGTGGAGGAATATTTACATTAAGCGTTATAGGATTTCTTTGGCATAGTTCGTACATGGATGCTAAGAAAACTGAAATCTATCAAAAAATAGACCGATCTATTTCTGGACTAGATCATATGCCTGAAACAACAAGCTTAACTGATTGGAATATTGCTTACCAAAGAGGAATTGGTAGGGAATTGAAGCTTGGAGAACACCCCCTTGAATCTAATTTAGAAGACTTAGTAAAGATCGAAACTAACTTAGCAAGCATACTATCTACTAACTGGATGAAGTGATGTTACTACTACAAATTACAACATCACAAAGGTTTAAATAAGGTAAATTTAGGTCACTTCTACAATGAGTTTAAGAAAATCTGCAATAATCACTTCAAGTATTGTAGCTTTAGCTACATCTGTAAGTGTGCCTGTTTCAAGGTATCTTTACGATCAAAGAGAAAAAGCAATAGCAAGAATTACTGAAAATATAAGAAATTTTGATGGAAACCCTGAAATTTCAGAAAGAGATTGGGAAATACTTTATATGAAACTTGGAGAAGGTTATGCTAATAAGCAACATAAACATGGAACTCATCTTAAGGCATTATATGAGATAGAAGAAAGACTTCCTCAAATAATGGAAGAAATGAGAAGATAACTTAACGAATATCTCTTTGCGCACTCAAATATCTTCCCACTAGATTGACTTTATCTACAAAACTTTCTGGAAAATGTGTTAAAAGATAGGACAATGCCCTTTTTCTGGAATTGTAGTCTATTGGCAATGGATGAGGGGTAAACTTAGCACCATTTAGAACTCTTGGTAATAAAGAAAAAGAATAATCTAACATATTTTTTTGTTTCGCACTTAAACCTAAATCATCAATATCTTTTTTATGAGCTCTTTCCATTCTTGTTAATTGAGCAGCCCAATTATGAGATGGCCTTATCAGAATATCTTCTAAATCGACCGTTTTTCCATAAAAAAATGGTTCACTAGTTATTTTAGGACCTTCATCTGGAACTGCAAACTCTACATAAATCCTCTTTAATGATTCAATATCTATCTGTGCTTCCAGGCAGGCAAGACCGTACAATCCTTCTTTTTCTTCAACTGCTCTTAATTTGAATGATCCTCTAAACATGAGAGCTTGAATAAAAGATATGCATTTATAAGATTTTCTAAAAAAACAACAATCTTTAAATAAAATATAAATCCGAAAAGAAAAATGGCAAAAAGAGTTAGATTAGATAGATTTAGTGTTGATCAAGCAGATGAACTTTTTAGAAGAAATAGAATGAATATTTATGGACAGGAACAATTCATAGATCTTTACGGTAAAAACGGAGATGATTTTTCACACATATGGTTTGAAGAATTAGAATTTAGGGCGAGACTAGTGGATAATAGGGCATTAACTGAAGTTAGTGGGAGATATTGTGTAAAAAAGAATCTTGATGGAAAAAGAGAAAGATACGAGAAAGAATTTAGAGGATTAGAAGACGAAAAGCTTCAAGTCACAAGAGAAGGCCCGTATAAATTGAGATATCGAAGAAAATAGCATTGCAAAGATTTTTAAGAGGGATTAAATTTTTTCTGCTCCATGGGTCTATCAAAAACGTTAAGAAGATTAACCGGACGAGAACAAAGAACAAGAGTACCTAGACTTTATGCAAGCGATCCGAGATTTAGAGAAATTTGTGGAAGAATGGGTGTTGATGTAGAAAGTAATAGCCATATATTTTCTCACTTATCTGGAGGAAATATGCCTGCAGGAGTTTGGGTCGAAGATCTTAGACATGAACTTGTAGAATCTGTAAGTGGCATTGCAGAGATAGTGAGTGGGAGATACTGTTTTACTGAAACTGGTAGAATATTGGAAAGAGATAAAAATGCTTCAGAGATTGAATTTTACGGACCTTACAAACATAGAAGATTAATTAGTGGTTCAGTAATGCCTTATACACAGAGATATGTTAATTGATTTTACAACCATAGACTTTGATTGATGGATTTTCCTCAATTAAATAACAATTAGATTTGATTTTGTCTATTTTTTCTCTTTGGCTTGGACCTAATTTAGAATACGCAAAATAATCTTCTAAGAAAATGAAACCTTTTTCTTGATTGGCCCAAACAGTTGAACCTGTGTATGAATCAACTCCTTTGTATAACGCATATCCAGACTCTAAGCCGTTTAAAGAAAATGGAATGATATAATCGGGTTTCTTTAGATACCATTCCACTCCTGGAGAAGATAATACGACTAAAGGATTATTCAAAATTAACTGTTTTGTGCTTTGATTTATTGATTCATAATCAATAACTGGTTCGGTTGATGTATAAGATGAAATTATTTCTGGTTTTATAACTGTGATATAATTATAATCAAAAAATAGATTTGAGGGATATAATATTGCTAGAATGACTACTGCAACTCCTATTAACTTGTTTGTCTTATAGATATTTGAGAAAACTGCTGAAACGAATAGGATGATTGATAGGGTGACAAAATAGGCGTATCTTAATGCAAAAACCTTAACAAAGAATAAACCTGAGAACATAATTAGAGAAGGTAGCAATAAGAGGTATAACATCCTCTTATTTATTTTATATGCATAAGGTATTCCCAATAATGAGATTATAGCAAATGCCCTTAAGCTATTAAAAATTTTAGAAGTATACTCTTCTGCATATACACTTCCGGTTGAAGTTGCACCTAAACCAAGTAAGGATGAACCAAAATATAATGAGACTAATATAGGAATTATGAATAATTTTAGATCTTTATGCTCTTTATAAAAAACAAAAAGGAAAAATGGCACTAAAACCAATCCGGCTATTTGTGTTTGGACGGTAATTAATAGTGAAATTGAGGCTAGATATGCATATTTCTTATTTTTCTTAGATTTGTAAAGCAAAAAGATCGTTAAGAAAAAGAGGAACTGAAAAGCTTGGTAGAATCTTGCTTGCCTTGAGTAAACAACTTCTAAAAATAAAAATGCTGTAAATAAGGCAGCAATAATTCCTGTTTCCTTATTGAACTCTTTTCCTATGAAAAAAGCTAATAAAACTGTTCCTAAACCGAAAAGAACTGATACAAATCTTACTGCAAAATCATTTGGCCCAAAAAAGGCTATGAAAATTGCTTGAATGTAATGAAATACTAATGCTCTTGAATAAAACAAGCCCGAATCTAAAATTGGGATGCCTTTTTCTACTATCTTTTTTGAGGCTAAAGAGGATATGGTTTCATCAAACCATAGGGGGCTTGCGCCTAAGTGATAAACTCTTAGAATTAAAGCATAAAGTAGAATTAAGACGATTCCTATTACAACAGGTTTATCTTTTAGAGACTTTAACATAGCAAAATTGGGAGATAAATGCTTAAAAACATGAGCTTGGTCTTATATTGGAATGGCTAAGAGGTATGGTCCGGATAATGAGTGGGATGAAAAGGTTAAGCTAAGTAAGTCTAAGAAAGAGATAAGCAATATGGATATGAGTGATGTTGAGAAAAAGATTGCAGAATTTAGGAATAAATTGAACTAATTTTTTAGATACAAATCCTTAAAAAACATCTCTTAAGACTATTTTGTATGGATGACATATCAAGAAGAAGGCAAGAGGACTGGGAAAGAAGTCTTGCCTCTTGGAAAAATAAACAAAACAAAGAAGCAATGTATAAACCAGTATCTCATCATGTAAGTCATTCCCCTAAAGGACCTCATGAAGGAAATAGTTTTCTAACTAAGTTTTTGATTTTCTTGGCCTTTGCAATTCCTGTTGCTATACTAGGGTATGCCTTGTATGTCAATTATTTACCTTTTGGATATGAAAAAACATTTGATATTATGATAGATGAATCTGGAACAATATCTCCATTGTCTAATGAATTTTATCTTACAAACGCTCAAGGAAAAAAACTTCTTACATTAGCTAATGGAGTGCAAGGTCAAGTTAATTTAGTAATTGAGCCTAAAGTTGCTTTGAAGAATGCGATCGTAAATGTGAATGTTGAAGGCGAGGGAGTTGGTTTTGCAAGTTATCCTGAAACTAATGCTATGAGATGGGCTTATGATTGGGCATTTGACCAAACAGTTAATTCTGATTTTACAGGTGACGCTACATACAATATTGAAGAAGCATGCACCCATTTTAACGCTTACAATGAACAGACTCTTTCTCTTCCTAACTCAAAGGATCTATTTGAGTCTGGACCAATGTCCATCTATGTAAAATGGAAACCTAGTTCTGTTAGCCCATTAATAGGAAACAATCAGCAAGTTGTAGGACATTATAATTGGGAATTCTGGCAAAATACAAACAGTGTACAGTTTAGAGTTGGAAGAATGAATGATGCTAATGGGACCTCATACTCTGTAACTTATCCAATAGATCAAGACTTTTTCAACAAGCCTCATGAAGCTTTAGCAATATATTTCCCAGATACAGAAGGTAAAGGCTACATTGAATTGTGGATTGATGGAAAGATCGCTGGAAGAACTTCAATTGGAAGTGATGTAATATATGCAGATTACAACTCTGAAAAAGACTTATCCTTAGGATGGAGCTCACACAACTTCGGAGAAAACCCTCATTTTGATGGATGTATTTACAACATCAAAATAGCACAGGAGTTACTCGTAAATGAAGGAAAAACATTTGAGAATCAAGGAGTTAGCGGACAGGCAGTCATTCCAATAATAGGAAATGGTAGATTAACATCTATTCACGCTATTGTAAGTCAATGAATTCTCACTTGAATAAAATTGGATATTTATTATTTCTAAATTTATCTATAATCTCAGGAATTTTAATTGCCCTTAACTTGTTTGGAATAATCGATACTAAATTCATAGCATCAAACAATACATTTAGCGCTTTTCTAATAATATTTTTGACAGGAATGATATTCTGTAAGTACAATTTAGATGAACATTATCATAGATATAACTCATTTGCAAGATCTATTGTAGACTCTTCACAATATTTTTTCATTTCTTTATTAATTTTAATTGCGGCAAATCAATTTCTAAAACTCGATATTTTATCAAATAGAATCCTAATGTTGACAGCAACCGCAATAGGCTTTGGTTTCCTAACTTTCTACAAAAACAGAGATGGAGTAGAAAAAGAAATAGAAGAGGAAAAGCAGAAGGAAGAAGATGAAGAAAAACAAAGATATCATGATTTTGAATACAAATTTCAGAACATAAACAGAATTCCAATTTTGAGAAATATTGTTAGATGGATGTATAAGGAAGGCTGGTTTTATTCAGTTGGCTTGATTTTGATCTTTCTAATAGGGATTATTCTTTATTCTCATAATCTAGGCGAACAATATATGTGGACTGACGAAGTTTATTCATTTATTTCGGCGCAAATGATAATTGAGAAGGGAATTCCTTTGTTTGACTCAGGTTTTTTATATAATAGTGCATTGTTTTACCATTATCTTTTAGCGGCTGTTATTTTTATTTTTGGATCAGAACAATTTTATGGAAGATTCATTAACATATTTTTTAATATTGGTACATCTTTGTTAATTTACTATTTTCTAAAAAGAGAAAATAAAAAAGTGGCGATCTTTGGAGTGATTTTATTTTTAATAATGAATATAACTCTTGCAATGTCCAGGGAGACTAGAATGTACTCCACATTCTCTTTTTTATTTTTAGCATTAATTAGTTTATTCTATTTTTTAGACAATAAATTAGAGAACTCTAAAATAAGAGATAATTATTTATTAATAATAACTTTCTTGACTATTGGATATCTTACTTATCAAACAAACGGTCTTGTAGTAACGCTTATTTTTGGAGCTATGTTATTTTACATAGCTTCGATAGTTAAATATGGTTTAAATCCTAAAAAATTAATTTTCCTTGTAATAACTGTTGCATTCATCTTTTTAGGGGCAATTATTATGTATGGTACAGTTAATGTTAAAGAGGCCTATTTTGATAAAACCACTCTAGATTGGGCCAAAAATAAAGAAATAAAAAGCGATTATTACCTTAATATATTGGATAAAAATTATCTTTTATACTTATTAGTTTTACCTTTATCAATTATAACTTTTTTATCTACCAGGAATAAGAAATATAATCTAGTCTTTTGTGTGCTATTTGCAGGATTGATTTTAATATCCTATCAAAGACAATTACAAGAGAGGTATCTTTACTTCTTGATGCCCTCTTTAATTATAGTTACTTGTTTTGCACTAATTAACTTTTTCAAAGTTTTCAGCAAGAATAAGCAAATTAAAATTATAAGTTTATTATTTATTGCATTATTAGTGTTTTTTCAATTTTCTTTATTTTTTAAAGAAATTGGAGAGATTGATACATTTACCCAAGATTCAATTAGTAAACATAAAAAATATGAGTTTAATAAAGTCATTAATTTTACTAAAAATATAGATTATAATGAATATTTAATATTTGGAGATTGGCATTCCTCATCCACGCTTTATAGCCAAGGAATTGTAGTGGATTATATTTTATTACCTGCTGGGGATATAAGGGCCAATACCAATGACCCCTACTTTAATATTAAATATATTGAATACGAAAGTAAAGAATATTCCGAGATTATTCGAAATGATAAAGTCTTATTAATCTTAAGAGACCCTCACCATTTTGATTTGGAAGATACGCCTCTAAAGAATCTTGGGGTCGCTAATATACCTGCAATATACTCAAATACTTAAGTTTATTATGGAATAACTTTCTCCAATACATTTTTCTTGCTTCTCTTGCGGTACTAACTTGGGCCAGCCTATTTTTTCGAGTAATCGAAGTATTAACTATCCTATATTTCAATAGCTTTTCTTTTAAATTTTTTATAATTTTCTCCTTTGATAATAGCCTCAAATAAAAGTCATAATCTTCTGCATATAACCTTGATTCATCATAAAATATTGATCCCTCTTTCCTGAACATTATTGTTGGATGATAAATACAATTTTTTATTGAAAGGGCAATTTTTATTAAATATGCTTTGGTTATTGGATTAAATTTTTTTATTACTTTTCCCATTTCATCAATTATAAATGCTCCACTACCCAAAAGAAAAATTTTAGGATTATTTTCTAAATATCTGTGCTGAATCATTAACCTTTCGGGTAGTGATATATCATCCGCGTCCATTCTTGCGATATACTTTCCCCTAGCCATTCTAATGCCAAGATTAAGATTTCTTATAAATCCCTTATAACCAATATTCTCCTTATTGTAAATAGGTATTATTCTTTTGTCTTTTTTGGCATATCTTTTGATAATCTCCTTGGTTTTATCTGCGGAACCATCTTCAAAGATAATAAACTCGAAATTTTTGAAAGTTTGAGTTAATATCGATTCTATAGCTTCGGAGATATATTTTTCTGCATTATATGCAGACATTACAACTGAAATTTCAGGATTTTTCATTTTGACTCAGACGTTTTAGTTTATTGTAGTAAATTGTGTGTAATATAAATATGCCCATTAAATTTGAGATTACTGCTGAATAAATTACTCCAACATAACCTACATATTTTAAAAAAAGTAAGCTTAAGCCAAAATTAAAGATACCTACAAAAATATTAAGAATGGCCATTAAACTTGCATAACCTGTTGAAACAATTACTCCAGAATTTATGGTTGCACAATAAAATTGTAAAAAGTAAATGAAAATAACAGGCAATAATAATTTAAGCAAAATATCATTATAATATTCATTAAAGAAAAAAAAGATTATTTTAGGGATTAAAAAATATGATGTGGCTGATAAGATTATCGCTGAAAAGGCAAATATGACTGAATATTTCCTCAGTTTTTTCATCACCTTAGAATATTCTTCTTTGACGTATAATTCAGTTATTTTAGGAGATATTACAGTTCCTAAGATAACAAATGGAAATAATAATAATGCAAAGATCTTATCTAATAATTCGTAAACCGCTATTTCATTAATATATCCGTAATGTCCTAGTAAGAGTATGCTTATTCTAGAGAATAAGAAATAACCAACTGTAGCAACTCCAAAATAAAAGCTATATTTTCCGATTTCATGCATTACTTTTTTGTTTGTTTTGAAATTGAAATCTCTATAACCTACTCCCAACCCCACAAACAAGATCAAATAGAATAAATTTTGAGAAATCAATGCGCCAATTAATCCATATTTATTTATTAAAAAATAAACTAAAACTATAGAAATTAATCCAATTATAGATGAGATTATTGCAAGTTGCTTAAATTTCTTCAAACCCCTATAAATCCCATCATAAAGAGAAGTCATTGGCGCTAGAAAAACTAAAGGTAATAGATAAAGAACGTAGAGATATTTTTCTTTAAGGTATAAGGGTCCAATTAATAGAGTCAAAATTGTGATTATTATGGTTATTCCAAAAATAATTATTCCTGAATTAAATAAAACAGATTTTAATTTTTCTTTATCCTTTAGATTATATTCTGCAACATACTTTGAAGTAGCAGTGGAGATACCAAAGTCTCCAAACATTATTAGAAAGAAAATTATTGCAAGTACATAGTTATAGATTCCAAATTCGTAGGGAGCTAGAAGCTTTGCACATAAAATAAATATTAGGAAAGTTATCCCTTGTTTTCCGAATATTTGGATACTTCTCCAAATAAAGTTGTTAATTGTCTCTTTATGTTGAAGATATTTATTTTTTAACATTTTTTAGAATTTCTTGATAGGCATTAAGATATTTAGGCATTTGTTTTTCTTCGGTAAATTTCCAGATATCTTTTAAATTATTTTTAGAAATTCTTTCTATTTCCTTAGGATTGTTTTTGAGAAAAGAGATTATTTTTTTCATTTTTTCTATATCTCCAGGAGGAAAAAGATAACCATTTCTCCCTTCTTTGACTATTTCGCTCATTCCAGGAATATCTGAAACTAATATAACTAATCCTCTGGCCATTGCTTCTAAAATAACCATTGGAAATGCTTCAGTATATGACGGCAAAATAAGCATTGAATTTTTATCATATTCTTTAAAAATTTTTGAATTATCCATCTTTCCAAGGTTAATCATATTTTGTAATTTCGAATTGTAAGAGTTATCCCCAATTAAATGGAATTTAAAATCCGGTAAAGTTGATGCGACTTGTATTAAATCTTCAAATCCTTTTATTTGCGTGTATCTTCCGACAAAAAGAATCCCCTTGTTGAAATTTAATTTATTTTTAATAATATATTTTTTATCAATGAAATTATTTATTACTGCTGATTTTTTTTCAAAAGATTTTTTTAAAATAGAATATTTTTTTATATGTTTTTTTTGACCAAACGTTAGAAAGATTAACTTTTTAGAAAAAAGACATATATAGTTTACTATTAAAAAAATTAGCAGATTCTCAAATATACTTTTTTTGATCCCCGAACCAAAACTTTGGTGAAATGAATAAATAGTTTTTTTTCCGAAAAATACTAATGGTGAAAATAAAACCCAAGTTTTTGCATGGTGGATATGAATTAAGTTATAATTCTTAAGCAATTTTATTTTTGAGAAAAGTTCTACAAATAGTATCTCTCCTTTAAAGGATAATGTAAGCAATAAGGCTTTTTTCAGTTTTTTATAGATATTAAATCCTTCTTTTGAAAAAAATAAAACCTTTTGTTCATAAGGGATTTTTTTAAATATTTTACTTGAAATATTATCTAAACCTCCATTCATGCCCTTAGTTATATGTAAAACTTTCATATTAGTTTAAGATACTCCCTTGCTATTTCTTTTATATCAAACTTTTTAATATTTGATTTAAGTGTTTTTTTACGATAGATTAAGTTTTTTATTTTGTTTGAAGCTGAATTTACATCTCCGTATTTTACTAAAAATTCTTTTTGAACTATGTCTACTTGACCACCATTGTTTGTTGCGATTATCGGTAAACCTACTTGCATTGCCTCTTGCAAAACTATTCCAAAACCTTCATGAACTGATGAAAGAAAGAATAGATCTGAATTTGAAAGATACTGAAATTTCTTTTCGTTTGAAAGTTGCCCCAAAAAATGAATTCTTTTTTTTACCCCTAAGTCTTTTGCTAAATTTTCTAAATTAGACTTTTCAGGACCATCCCCTATAACTAAAAGATCTATATTTTCTGGAAGCTTTACTAATGTCTCTATTGCAAAATCAATACCTTTTCTTTTTACTAATCTTCCTACTGAAATAATATATTTTTTATTTTTTGAAAGGTTCAAACTGGATTTTGAAACCTTTTTGAAATTAAAGGGCTCATAGGCTAAATGAATTATTCCAATAGGCTTGCTTGGAGAATAGTATTTTATTGCATTATCTTTTGTATTTGAGGATTGAGCTATAACTATATCTGAATTGTTTAGAACTTTTCTTACTGCCCTTCTTAAAATGAAATTTTTATGAGGAGATAGGTTTTTTGTGGGATCATATATGTCTCCTCCGTGTATTGAAAGAATATTTTTTATATTGTATTCCTTGGCGATCTTTGTTCCTAATGGACCGGTTGGAATTGCAAAATGAGTATTTATCAAATCATAATTATTTTTTTCAATTAATTTCTTAGATAACTTGTAAGCTATTCTTGGAAAAAATAACATCGAAATTATTGAAGCTGTTTGTAATTTATTTCTTCCTGGAACTCTTACTCTGTAGATATTTATTCCGTCTTTTTTCTCAAATTCTTTGAGACCAGAGAACCAAGTAGTAACCACGTCTACATCATGGCCATTTCTTACAAAACCTTTTGCTAGTTTATATGAAGCTACTCCCCCTCCTCCACCTAATGGAGGGAATTCATAATTAAGCATTAAAATACGCATCTTACTTTTTAATTAAATCCCTTAAGTAATAACGCTTTTCGACTGGAGATGTATTTAGATTAGTTCTTATTGTTAGATCCATCAGGATTCCAAAACAGAAGAACATTACACCCATTATTGCAAGGAAGAAACCTAGGAAGAACCATCCGCTTCTGTTTAATGATAAACCTTGTGCTATTTTTTGATATATGGACCAAGATATTGGTAATATACCTGCAAAGAAAGACAGAAGACCTAGGCCTCCGAACATATGAAGAGGTCTGTTTGAATATTTGTTTAGGAACCAGATGTAAATTAAGTCAATGAAGCCTTTGTACGCTTTCTTATAATTGTATTTTGTCTTTCCTTGAGTTCTAGGACGATGATTAACTACTGCTTCTCCTATTGTGAAACCTTTCCACTTTAATAATGCTAGAATGTATCTATGCATTTCTCCCCAAAGATCTAGGGATTTGGCTGCTTCTTTACGGTATACTCTTAATGTGCAACCTGTATCATGAACTTCATCTTTTATTATTAGTCTGCGGAATAACCTTCCTATTTTTGTTAGAATCTTTATTCCTGATTTGTCCTTTCTCTTTTTTCTCCAACCTGCTACAACGTCAAGATTATCTTTTTCTAATTTTTCTAAAAGAAGAGGAATGTCTTTAGGATCGTTTTGAAGATCTCCATCCAAAGAAATAACTATGTCTCCCTGAGCTGCTTTGAAACCAGCATCTAATGCTATGGATTGACCATAATTACGATTTAGATTTACTATCGTAATATTCTTTAGTTTTTTTAATTCGTTTAGGGAGTTATCTTTGCTTCCGTCATTAACGTAAATAATTTCGTAAGAACCTAACTTGTCCATTACTTGCCGGATTTCTAAATCTAATTGTTTTATGTTACCTTCTTCTTCGTATAAAGGGACGACAACTGAATATTTCATCAAAGCTTTCTACAATTACCTTTTTTATAGCTTACTCTTCATAAACCATATACTTTTAGCTACAAATCTTTATAAACCAAAAATTGCAAGGTTTGTGATGCAAAAATTAAGTGATTATAAAATGCCTGAATTAATCTCTAGAAAAGGAAAGATGAATAAGGTATTAAGTGGAGTTGTTACAGCTTTTGTTATTGGATTACTTGTTTTCTTAGGACCTGTTAATGCTTTACAACTTAGCATAAACGGATTAGATAGTGATAACCCTTACATTGCTGGAGAAATAATAAACTTCAGTGGAACTTTTGTAATTGAAGACCAAGACATTCCTGAAATAAAGAACATAAGTCTTGAAATCAATGGATTTGAAGCTTGTACAATAGATATTTGGGGATGGAAATACACTGATTGTGATGGCGTTAATATTACATTAATGGAATATGATACAAGTTATGGATATGGATATGGTTACAATCAATTTGTAGAAGAAGGTAATGGATCATATGCTGGATATGGATACAGTTATGGATATCACTTAGGAAAGAACAGACCTGGAAGAATATCTTACAACATCTCTATAGATACATCTAATGCTTACATTGGTTCAGAAAAAGAAGGTATTGTGAGCCCATATTTGTGGTTTGGAGGAAAGAACAAGATTAAATTCATAGTTAATACTGCTCAACAAGAACTTGAATCTGCAGAGCACAATGTATGGCTTAACCCTGCAGTTGAAAAGGGAGATGGTAATTTTGAGTTCTATTATCCTGACTTAGATCTTACTCTTGCAGGAACATACAATAGTGCTGCAAAAACATTTGAAGGATATTTGACTGGAGGAACAGACAAGACATACTACTTTGTAGGTGTTGGAGAATATGATCCAATAGATTCAGATTCCGGAACTATGACTTTAAGATTGTACGATAATACAATAAATAACGACATAGGAATATTCTGGTATGGAAATTACTCTGATGGAACATGGTACTTGTCTCCTCATCCAAGCATGGAAGCATATGTTCAAGGTAAAGTAATAGCTGCTCCTCAGTAATTTTTAGATTATTTTAAATAAGATTAGAAGTTTTTCTCAATTATAATAAAGATTCAATACTAAGTAATTTATAAGAAAAAGAAATAAAATATCTATACTCTAGAATATATTTGAATTTGTTAAGAAAAAAACACAATATTTAAAAAGGGAAGAAATGTCTGAATATTGAAATTACAAACGAACAAAGGAATTATTACAATTATCTTTTGTTGTGTGGAAATTACAAATGGAAAAATTTGAAAGATTTAACGAAAAAAATAACGAAGAAAACTATGAAGAGTTTTCTGGTGTTGCAGAACCTACTTCTAGAACTGTTGTAGTTCCTGGAGAAGTTGTAGCATCTGGCGACGATTTTCTAGCTGGAGAAGGCGCACGTAAAGAAGGAACTAATGTTGTTGCATCTCGTTACGGATTAGCTGAAAAAGTTGGACGCGTTGTTAAAATCATCCCATTCTCTGGAGCTTTCATACCAAGACGCAATAATGTTGTTATTGGAAGAGTAAACGATATTGTTCACTCTGGATGGATTGTGGACATTGATTATGCTCAAAATGGATTCTTACCTTTAATGGAGTCACCAAGATTTGTAAACAAAAATGAAATGGATCAATTCTTAGCTATTGGAGACGTTGTTGCTGCTAAAGTTTGGAACGTTAGTCCTAAAGGAATAGATTTAGCTATGAAAGGTAAAGGATTAGGAAAATTAGAAGGTGGATTTGTTTTCCGTGTTAACCCTTCCAGAGTTCCAAGAATTATAGGTAGAGAAGGTAGCATGATCGGATTAATAAAGGCAAATACTGGTTGTAACGTTACTATTGGTCAAAACGGTTGGGTTTGGATCAAGGGAAACGATATGGATTCAGAACTTAGAGCTAGACGCGCTATAGAGTTTATTGCTGAAAAAGTATTAGTTTCAGGATTGACTGAAAAAATGGAAAAATGGTTTGGAGAGAACAAATAATATGGAAACAAAAACAACATTAATAGAGAGATTGTCTGCACATACAGCTAATTTGGGATTGGGAGTTGCAGCTTTTGGCTTTGTTGAGCACAATGTAGCTACACTATATTCAGATCAAGTTAGAGAAACACCATATTTAGCTTTAGCAGGACTTACCTTAATTGCCTCTGCAATGGTTGGTGGATTAATTGGATCATCAAGAAATGGAGGAAATTATAATTAAAATGGCATACAAGAGAGAAGACGGAAGAAAAGCAGACGAACCTAGACCAATGAGTGCTAAAATTGGAATTGTTCCTAACGCGGACGGAAGCGCTATGTTTTCATTTGGAAATACTGTAGCTATCGCTGCAGTTTATGGCCCTAGATTATTACACCCTCAACACATGCAAGATCCTAAGACTGCTATTTTAAGAGTAAATTATGATATGCTTAGTTTCTCTGTTGCAGATAGAAAGAAACCTGGACCAAATAGACGTGCTCAGGAAATATCTAAGGTTACTGAATGGGCTTTGTCTCCAGCTTTAGAATTGAGAGATTTCCCTAATACAGTTATTGACGTACAGATTTACATATTGCAAGCTGATGCTTCCACAAGAGTAGCTGGAATAAATGCTGCGAGTATGGCTTTAGCACAAGCTGGAATACCTATGAAAGATTTAGTTTGCGCAGTTTCAATTGGTAAGATGGACAAAGATATAGTTGTAGACGTTGACAAGAATGAAGAAGACTTCAAAGATGGAGAAGGAGCTACTGATATTGCTTTGGCTCGTTTTGCTAATGCTGATAAAATAACTTTGATGCAATTAGACGGTAAGATTCAACCTGAGATTATGCACAAGGCTGTTGAAGCTGCTGAAAAAGCATTTGCTAAGATTTATGAAGTTCAAAAGAAAGCACTAAAAGAGGTACAATCAGAATGAGCGCAATGAACTTGTCAAATTTGACATATGATACTTTGAACAAAATGCTTGCACAAGGCAAGCGCTTTGATGGAAGAAAACTACTAGAGCAAAGAGACTTTACTGTTGAATATGATGTTTCTAACAAGGCTGAAGGAAGCGCTCGTGTAAGAATGGGCAAAACTGATGTTGTTGTTGGAGTAAAGTTTGAAGTTGGAACTCCTTATCCTGATTCTATGGACCAAGGAAATTTGATGGTTTCAGGAGACTTGTTACCATTAGCTTCACCAAGATTTGAATCTGGACCTCCAAAATTCAATGCTATAGAATTACCTAGATTGATTGATAGAATGGTAAGAGAAAGCCACGTTATTGATTTAAAGAAACTGGTAATAACTGAAGGAGAGAAAGTATGGACAGTTATAATTGATATTTATCCAATTAATGATGATGGGGCTTTAATTGATGCTGCAAGTATTGCTACTATGGCTGCATTGATGCACTCTAAATTACCTGAATTAGGAGAAGATGGAAGAATTGATAGAGATGTTAAACCTACAAAGAAACTTGTATTGACTGAAGGAACTTTACCACTTTCAATAACTTTCTACAAATTAGGAGACTCCATATTTGTTGACCCTACTCGTGAAGAAGAAGAAGCTTGTGACGGTAAAATAGTATTTGGATTATCTCTTTACCATGGAAAAGAACACATGATACACTCTGCTCAAAAGGGTATGGAAGCTCACTTTACACGTGAAGACATAGAAATGATCATGAAAAACTTGCCAAAGGTGTATGACGATACACTTAAAAAGCTTAAAAAGTTTCTGAAATAATCAATGAACACACAAAATCACGAGTTTACAAGATTTGAAATTGCAAGAATACTAGGAGCTCGTGCTTTACAAATTTCTATGGATGCACCTTTATTGATTAGCTTAACAGACAAGGAATTGAATGAAATGCATTTTGATGCTCTTAAAATTGCTGCAAAGGAATTTTATTCTGGAGTTTTACCAATTTCAGTAAGAAGACCTATGCCTACTAAGACTGGAGCTAAACTACAACCTGTTAGAGAAGAATCCATGGATGATGAAAAGATAGTTGAAAAAGAAAAAGAAGTTGAAAAAGAAATTGTTGAAAAAGCTGAGGAAATGGGTTTTGTTAATGAAGGCGACAGCGAAGATTCTATAATGGAAGATTCTTCTTCTGGAAGCGAAGAATAATTTTTCTAAATTTTCTTAATTTTTATAATGACTAAACAACAAAGAGAATTTGCTATCAAAACTATTGAAGGTTTGAGAAGAATTAATGGTCCGACCTTAGTTGATTTAGGAACTATTCTTGCTATGCCTCATAGAGATTTACAGGCATATTTAGAAGATGAGGTTCGTAGGCCCTTAGACAAAAAACTAAGAAATGCATCAAGGGAAGGGTATGGAGCTATATCTTACTTAATTTATTCTGCTTATGATAGGGATAAAGAGCTCGTAAATCTTTCTTATGAATCGCTAGAGCCTATTTCTCAGGAAGGCTTACCTAGAAAAATAGAATTTGCGCTTAGGGAAACTGAAAGGAAACATATTGTAAAACCTAAGCCAATTGAACTAATGCTTTATGTTAAGGCGATAGACTCAGAGCCATTTGTATTTAGTGATGAACTTTTATCTAGAGAATTCTCTTTAGTTTAAAATTGATTATGTTTTAATAGGTTTATTACTTTGATCTATTGATGATTATTAAAGAGGTCAAGGCTAGAATAATAGAAGATTCTCGCGGAGATAAAACTATTTCAATTTCTATAAATAAATGCGAAGAAGCTTCATCTCCAAATGGAAAGTCTAGAGGGGAATATGAAACTCCTCAATATTACAAATCTATTGGTTTTTGTGTAGATTTTTTGAATGAGTGGAATGATTTGGTAGACATTGAAAGATTTGAGGATTTAGAGATTATAGAAAAGATAATTTGTAAAAAATTGAAACTAAAACATGCAAGATTTTTTGGAGGAAATGCACTTTATGCTTTTGAGTCTGCAATACTAAAGGCTTTGGCACACTCTAAGAAAAAAGAATTGTATGAATTAGTAGGAAGTAGTAGAAAAATGCCTAATCCTGTCGGTAACGTAATTGGAGGAGGATTACATAGTTCTTCAAGCAATAAACATCCAAATTTCCAAGAATTTCTTGTGATTCCTAAGGGAAAATCAATTTCTAAAAATGTCAAAGCTATGAATTATTTTTACGCTCTTGCTAGAAAGAAATTGAAAACTAAAAAAGTCAATGATGAGGGAGCTTTACTTGCTACAAATAACGATAAGGAAGTTTTTGACATAATGAATGAAATTAAATTAAAAACTAAAAAGAAGTTTGGTTTTAACATTGAAATTGGAATAGATGCTGCGACTTCAACATTGTTTAAACAAGGAGAATATAATTACTCCGAAAGAAAGATTGATTCAAAATGGCAGGAAAAATTTGTGAAGGAGTTAATTGAATATTATTCATTATTTTATGTTGAAGATCCTTTTCATGAAAGAGACTTTGCTGGTTTCGCTAGATTAAATAAAAACTCTAAATCTTTAATCGTTGGGGATGATTTGACAGCTACGCAAATGAATAGAACTGTTGGGGCAATTAGGACTAAGTCAATTTCTGGAATGATAATAAAACCTAACCAAAATGGCTCATTAATTGAACTGAAAAAAATATTTAATTTATGTAAGAAATATGGAATTAAGACGGTTTTATCCCATAGATCTGGAGAGACTATGGATGATGCATTAAGTGATTATGCTGTTGGTTTTGGAGCAGATTATATCAAATGCGGAGTGCATACAAAATGGCGAGAAGTTAAGTTAGATAGATTGAAAGAGATAGAGAAAAAACTGTGATTTTGTAGTTTACAAAGACTTAGATTAAAGGCCTAATATATTCCGTTCTTGCGAATGGAAGTCTTTAAAAACCCTAGAAATACAACATAATTAACTTAGCAGGTACGGACTGAAACAAACTCCGAAAAACCCCTGCGCTGGTTATATTAAATTACAATGGCAAAAACAAAGAAAGAAGAATCAATAATATCAAAAGTAGCTCATGCTGCGGAACATGTTGTAGAAGAGATTGGAGAAGTAACTGAAAAAGTTGTTGAAGGTGTTGCTCATGCAATTACTGGAGATGAAGAAAAGAAACCTAAGAAAAAAGCAGCTCATAAGAAATCTGAAAAATCTGAAGAAAAAGTAGATGAAGAAACTACAAAAGCTAAGCCTAAGAAAGAAATGTCTGAGGCTCTTAAAGCTAAACTTAAGGCTTTGGAAGGAAAATTCAAAGAAATTGAAAAAATTGATATTAAAGAACAAGTTACTGGAGAAAAATCAGAACCAACTAATACTCTTGTTCCAATTGAAGACTACTTGAAGAGTTCTATGCATTTAGGAACTCGTGTTATTACTCCAAACATGAGAAAATACATTTACAAAAGACGTGCTGACGGTCTAGCAGTATTCAATACTGCAATGCTTGACTCCACAGTTAGAGAAGCTGGAGAATTCTTATCTAGATATGCTCCTGAAGACATAATTGTTGTATGTAAGAGAGAAGCTGGATGGCATGCTGTTAAGTTATTCTCAGAGACTTTAGGAATACGCAGTTTCACTAAAAAATATCCTGCTGGAATTTTAACTAACACTAACTTAGCAAACTTCTTTGAAACTAAACTAGTTTTGATTTGTGATCCTTGGTTAGACAAAAACGCTTTAACTGATGCGAACAGAGTTGGAGTTCCAGTATTGAGCGTTTGCGATAGCAATAACTATTCATTTGGAATTAACCAAATAGTTGCCGGAAATAACAAGAGCGCAAAGAGTCTTGGAATGATCATGTACCTACTTGCTAAGATATACATTGAAAATAGAAAAATGAAAGCTGATTTACCTGGAATTGACCAATTCATTGATGATTGGGCTAATTTGATTCCTCCTAAGTAATCTTCTGGGTGCAACTATCTTTTTATAGGTTGAATCATATTTCTTATTTTGATGGAGCATTTTATTGAGTCTCAGCAGCTTACTCCTGAAATAATATTT
>CAYOYN010000003.1:85087-87167 GCA_964408235.1 Candidatus Woesearchaeota archaeon
TATTTTGATGGAGCATTTTATTGAGTCTCAGCAGCTTACTCCTGAAATAATATTTGACATTTTTGAAAGGGCCGATGAATTCAGAAAAGATAAGACATATGAACCCATCTTGAAAGGCAAGGTACTTGCTACATTATTTTATGAACCAAGCACTAGAACTAGATTAAGTTTTGAGACTGCAATGTTAAGACTTGGTGGAAGCGTTGTTACAACTGAAAACGCTCGCGAATTCTCTAGCGCGGTTAAAGGAGAGACTCTACAAGATTCTATTCGAGTCGTATCAAACTATTCAGATGCCATAGTAATGAGACATTATGAAGAAGGGATGGCAAAAATTGCTTCTAGTGTTTCTAAAGTTCCCATAATAAACGCAGGAGATGGTAAGGGACAGCATCCAACTCAGGCCTTACTTGATTTGTATACCATATACAAAGAATGTGGTAAACTCAATAATTTAAAAATTGCAATTGTTGGAGATCTTGCTTCTGGCCGAACTGCTAGATCCTTATGTTATTTACTTGGTAAATTTGCAGGAAACGAAATAATTTTCTTATCTCCAGAGCATTTGAAAATGAAAGAAGACATTAAAGAATATTTGTCTCGCCACGGAGTTTCTTACAGGGAAGAAAAAAACTTAGATGAGGTTTTGCCTTTTGTTGATATTGTTTACATGACAAGAATTCAAAAAGAAAGAATTACATTAGATGAATATAACTCTGCTCGTGGAAAATATATTATTAATCAGAATAACTTTAATTTGTTGAAAAAAAGCGCTAGGATTTTACATCCCTTGCCAAAGATAGATGAGATTGTTTTACCTATTGAAATTGAAGAAACAGATGAAAGAGTAGCTTATTTTCGGCAAGCCGAAAACGGTTTGTATATCAGAATGGCATTACTTGCGCATTTGATGAAATAATTTTAAATTATTCAAATAATTCAAGATAGGTTTTTAGAAGATGAACTGAATTTAGAGATGTTGGATGTTGAGGAACTCTAGACTGTAAGTTTGGAAGTTCTGCCCTATATGCAGCTGCGTGAGCTCTCTTTTCAGATTCATCTAAACCAAGAAAATCTTCTGAAGATAAATGGTCTAAGACACTTGCTACTTTTGCATGTGCTTTCAACTGATCTAGTGAATTTGTTCTTCTAATGTAATCCATGGGATCTTTTTCAGAAAAATTTGGTTTATAAAACTATCTTTTAAAATTTTGATTTTGAATCAAGGGTAAAAATTAGAAGATTTATACAGAATTAATATCTAAGAGTAAGGTTTATATACTATATTTTAGAACACTCTTCATTAAGATGGAACACGTTGTGAGTGTCTTACGTTATAGCGTCGGGGTTCATCTCCCGGCAAATGCAAAGTAAGATATGAGGTATGCAATCGGTTAATTTAGTATTTCAAAGCTTTATTTTTTGGAGCGAGTGCGAATTAACTTTCTATATACGAAAGGTAAAAGTTATCATAATAATTAATGCAATCTTGCCAGATGCATACGAGATCGATAGATTTTCTGAAATTTTATTTCATAAATCCAGTTGATCCCGCTGGCGGTTGCGGCTATCTGGTTTGACTTAGACATGCAAGTTTTTCCGTAAGGAAAGCGAACTGCTCAGTAACACGTAGATAACCTGCCCTATCGCCCGTAATATCCTCGGGAAACTGAGGTTAAGAACGGATAGGTGCCGACTACTGGAATGTGTTGGCGCTCAAAGTTTGCGATAGACTGGGTCTGCGGTGGATTAGGTTGTTGGCGGAGTAATAGCCCACCAAGCCGATGATCCATACGGGTTTTTAGCGAAAGGGCCCGGAGAGGGAGTCTGAGACACTACTCCCAGCCCTACGGGGTGCAGCAGTCGGGTATTTTCTGCAATGTACGAAAGTATGACAGGGCGAGCCAGAGTGATTTTCTATATTTGAAAATCTTTTGTGACATGTAAACAGTGTTACGAATAAGGACCGGGCAAGACTGGTGCCAGTCGCCGCGGTAATCCCAGCGGTCCAAGTCGCAACCACAATTATTGGGTCTAAAACATCCGTAGCTTGCTTGATAAGTCTCTTGTGAAATCCGGC
>CAYOYN010000004.1:0-57348 GCA_964408235.1 Candidatus Woesearchaeota archaeon
GCTTTAGTTTTTCTTTATCATTCATATTATTACTTGTTAGAATTCTGTTTTAAAGGTTTGCGCTAAAGAAATTCAACTTTAAAGTCGCCTTGTTTTATTTCTTTAGCATTTGTAACTGATTGCAAATCTTTTAGACATTCTTTGAGTAATTCATGATTTTTTTTATCTAAAGTTAAAATTATTTGTGAGTTCATTGCTTTTTTGTTCTCAGTTTTAACGCTTCTTATTTTAGATATAATGTCTACTAATAAGAACCATCGGTTTGCAAAAGGAGCAGTATCTTCATCTCCAAATTTCAAAACTTTATCATATTTTGGCCAGGACTCTAAATGAATAGATTTATTTTTTTCGTATATTTTAAAATGTGTCTGATAAACTTCTTCCGTTACGTATGGTGTGAATGGAGCCATAAGTTTGCTTATTGTTAATAGTGCTTCATATAAGACATAAGATGCTGATTCTTTTTCTTCTTTAATTCCGTTGTAAACTCTGTTCTTTACAATTTCCAGATAATAATCACAAAAATGCTTCCAGAAAAATTCTTCGGTATTGAGCTTGGATCTTGAATATTCGTAATTTTCAAAATAATTAGTAGAAGCAAGGATGACGTTATTTAATAGTCTTAAAAATAATTCATCTACCTTTTCTAATTTCTTGGGTTTTTTTGGTTTATCTTTTATATTCATAAATACAAAGTTGGCTGCATTTGATAGCTTGGTCACAAATTTCTTTCCTGCAACTACATCGCTTTCCCTATATTCTACATCTTCTCCTAGCTTTGAAGTTGCTGCCCAATATCTTATTGCATCAGCGCAGTATTTTTGAGTTATTTCTTGAGGCCTGATTATATTTCCTTTTGATTTGGACATTTTTTCTCCTCCCAGGGTAACATAGCCTGAAATTGTTGCTTCTTTCCAAGGATTTTTGTTGAAATGCAATCTAGATTTTACAATCGTATTAAATAACCAGAATGAAATTATTTCGTGGGCTTGAGGTCTCAAACTCATAGGGAATAAGTTGTCTTGAATTTTTTTATCTTTGATTAATTGAATTGCTATTTGAGGAGTCATTGATGAAGTAAACCATGTATTCAGAACATCTGTTTCAGGAATTATATTTTTAGATTTACATTTATGGCAAGAACTTACGGGAGCTTTATCTTTAATTGGTTCTACTGGTAGGTCAACTTCTTTTGCAAATATTATCTCTTCACAGTCTTTGCAATACCAAACAGGAAATGCCACTCCAAAATATCTTTGATTTGATATTAACCAATCCCATTGTAATCCTTTAACCCAATTATCATAACGATGTTTCATATGCTCTGGATACCACTTCAATTCATTTCCCCAATCAAGCATTTTATCTTTCAAATCTAGATATTTTACAAACCATTGTTTGCTCTTAATGAACTCTATTTCAGTATCACAACGCTCATGAACATTTACTGCATGTTTTATTGGTTTTTGATTTACTAGAAAGCCTTTCTCTTTTAGATCAATAAGTATGTTCTTTCTAGCTCCCTTAATAGGCATTCCGGCATATTTTCCTGCAATGCTAGTCATCTTTCCTTCTTCATTTATTGCAATTTTTATAGGGAGATTGTATGCTTTTTGCCATTCCATATCTGTTTGGTCTCCAAATGTACAGCACATAACAATTCCAGTTCCTTTGTCTTCCTTTACTCTTGCATCTTCCATTATTGGAACTTCAAAATCATAAAGTGGAACTTTTGCTTTTTTACCTAAATATTTCTTATATCTTTTATCTGCTGGATTGAACATTAGGGCAACACATGCAGGTAAGAGCTCTGGTCTTGTTGTAGCAATAGTTAATTTTTCTTTTCCAACAGTAAAATTAATATCATTAAAGGTAGAATCAAATTCCTTATCCTTGACTTCTATTTGAGCCACGCCTGTCTGACATGTTGGACACCACATTGCAGGAGCGTCTTTACGATAAACTCTTCCTTTTTTATATAAATCTAAGAAGGACCATTGAGCAATTCTTCTAGAGTGTTCGTTTATCGTTGAATATTTTAAGTCCCAATCACAACTTATTCCTATATTTTTCCAATCTTGTGTAAATTTTGGCAATTCTGTTTTTAGAAAATCTAGGCATAATTGAATAAACTTACTTCTTTCCATTTCTTTAGCCTTTACGCCTTTATTTTTTTCTACTAATCTCTCTGTAGGTAAACCATTATCATCTGTTCCAAAAGGATAGAAAACATTGAACCCTTGCATTCTTTTATATCTAGCAATAAAATCTTGTTGCGAATAACTGCATGCATGGCCCATATGCATTTCACCTGAAACGGTTGGAGGAGGTGTATCTATAGAATATATTTTTTTCTTACTTTTATGATCAAACGCATAAATATTATTATCTTCCCAATATTTCTGCCACTTTTCTTCTATTTGCTTTTGAGGATTATCTGCCATATAAGGGGAGAGGAGAAACCTATTTTAAGACTTTTCTTTTAGTGATTTTGATGGAACTTTCTAAAGCTTTAAGGCAACTTGCTGAATTGAAGAGGCTTGGAGGAAACATGCGTTTAGCTGCAGAAGATTGGGGAGAAGAATGGAAATGCTTGATTGCTACAATTATGTCTGCTCAATCTAGGGACGAAACTACAATTCCTATTGCAGAGAAACTTTTTGACAAGTATGACTCTTTAGGTAAACTGGCTAATGCCCAATATTCTGAGGTTTTGAAAGTTTTTTCCGGATTGAATTTTAATAAAACAAAGGCAAGGAATGTCATATTTTGCGCTAAAGAATTAATGGAGCGATATAATGGAAAAATTCCTCACGACTTAGATAAGCTTATTGAATTATCAGGGGTTGGTCGTAAGACTGCTAATGTTTTTCTGTCTGAACACGGTAAGGAAGGTCTTGCAGTAGATACACATGTTTATCAAATTGCTAGAAATTTAGATTGGAGTAATGGGAAAAACCCTCATAAAGTTGAAATTGATTTGAAAAAAATTTTTCCAAATAAATATTGGTCTATTGTTAATCCAATTCTTGTGAGATTTGGCAAGAAGTATACTTCTAGAAAAAAGAAGAAAGAGCTCTTGAATAGTATAAAGAACATTTGACCATTAGGTTTTTATATTGTATTTTACAAGTTTAATTATGGCTCAGCAAAATCAAATACAGATGCCTGGTGCATTTGGAGGAATTATGCGTTATGATTCCGAATACTCTAGCAAGTTTATGATAACTCCTAGAGCTGTTGTTGCATTTTTAGTAGCAGTAATTGCATTTGTGGTTGTTTTAAAAGTTTTCTGGCCTATTGCTTAAGAAAATGAAATATCGAAAAAATTCCGACAAATATTTTTATTTAATTTTAGTAGTTGTATTAGGTTTATTTATTTCTTTATCTTTATTTTTAAGATTTTATGACGGTTCTCAAATGAGGCCTAAGGGAGAAATTGAAGTTTCTTTAAATGAGACAGTTATTGTAAAGGGTACAGATATGGGAATTAAACTTCTAAAAGTAAATGATTCTAGGTGTCCTGCAAGAACCACTTGCGTATGGGAAGGGCAAGTAAGCGTTACTTTTAACGTAGTTAAGGGTGAAACTGTTTTAGGAAGATTTACTTTATCTACTGCAGAGGGAGATAACTCTCTTTTTCTTAATGGTTATGATATTAATCTATTAGCTGTGAGTCCATATCCACAAGAAGCTGGATCAATTAATCAATCAGATTATCGCGTTAGAATGATTGTTTCAAAAAGGTAATTTGTGAAATTATAATTTAGGTATTTTGTAATTTTTGGAACAAAGTTTAAATATTGAATAGTTTTTTTGTTGCTTAGGTGATTTAGAATGACAAGTGGGCGTGATTTAAGAGATCAGATGAATAGTGATGCTGTAGCAGAGGCTTTTGGATTTCTTTTATCTGGAAAGAAAGGTTATAAAACCGTAATAGAAAGAAAAGTTGAACCTATTAGGTGTTCTGGTTGTAATATTATTCTGGGAGATAATGTAAAATTCTGTCATGAATGTGGGACCAAGGTTCTTTTGAAAAAGTAATTAGTTTTGCAAAGTTATAAATAACCTTATTTTGATTTTGTTATATGTTTGGTGGAATTGATCCTAAGAAGATGCAGGCCATGATGAAACAGATGGGCATCAAGCAAGATGAAATTGAGGCTACACGTGTGGTTATTGAGAAGACAGATGGTAATCAAATTATTATTGAAAATCCTAGTGTCGCTAAGGTAACTATGCAAGGACAGGCAACATGGCAGATATCTGGTGAAGCACGTGAGGAATCTATAGGTGTAAGTGATGAAGATGTTCGTTTAATTATGGAAAAAACAGGTAAAAGTTATGAAGAGTCTAAATTGATGCTTCAAAAGGTAGAGGGAGATATTGCCCAGGCAATAGTCCAACTTTCAGCCTAAATAACATATTCCTTTATAAAGTTTATAAGTAGAAAGGTATAAAAAGAACTTTTGGCATACTTTCTCCCTGGAATTGCTACTTATGTTAATTGACGATATTATTAAAGAGAAAATAAGTGCAGATCACCTACTTTATGTGAGTTTGAAGTATACTAAGACTTGCGATGTTATCTTAAATTTATTATCTAGGTGGAAGATTATGGTTGATACTTCCTTTGCATTTTTAATTAAGAAGGCTGGTAAATCTTGGAAACCTGTTCCTGATGCACCTCGTGCAAAAGCAGTACAATTAAGAAAAATTTACGCTAATGAGCCTATTGTAATTGAAGCTCTTGATTTATATGAATTCTTTAGGGATATAGAAGGTCTTGAAAAAGTAAGGGAAAGTGAATTTAGAAAAGGGGTTAATTTAAGAGTTACTTATAAGGGTAAAATTGTCAATATAAATTTAGAACAATTAGCAATATATTCGCAAATTCTAGAAAGGTTTATAAGCTATCTGAAATAATCTCAATTTATTAAAGCAATTTTAAACTACAATGGCTATAATCACAGTTACGTCTGGAAAAGGTGGGGTTGGTAAAACTACTACTACAATTAATTTAGGCGCTGCTTTGAATGCGTTAAATAAAGAAGTTATTATTGTAGATGCTAACTTAACGACTCCTAATGTAGGATTACATCTTGGCGCACCTATTGTTCCAGTTAACTTAAATCACGTTATGCAAGGAAAGGCCAAGGTTTCAGATGCTATTTATGAACATGATTCTGGAACTAAAGTGATTCCTTCATCCCTTTCAGTTAAGGAACTCCGAAAAATTAATCATGGCAAGCTTACAGATGTTGCTAAGAAGCTTAAGGGCATGGCGGACTTCATATTGCTGGATTCTGCTGCTGGTTTAGGGGACGAGGCTGTTGCTTCAATAGAAGCTGCAGATGAACTTGTTATTGTTACAAATCCCGAAATTACTGCAGTGACTGACGCTTTGAAGACTGTTAGACTTGCTCAAGAATTAGGTAAAAAAGTCAAGGGAGTTATTGTTACTAGGGTTTCTGGAAACCAACACGAAATGTCTATATCAAATATTAAGGAAATGCTTGATTTGCCTGTTTTAGGTGTTGTTCCTGAAGATAAGAGGGTTCTGGCTTCTTTAAGACACAAAGATGCTGTAATTCATATGTATCCATATACAAAGTCTGCTTTGGCATATAAGAAAATTGCCGCTAAGATTGCAGGGGTTAATTATAAAGAACCAAGTATGTGGAAGAAGATGTTTGGTTAAATTATTTTTTATAAGAAGGAGTTATTCGTAAGTTGTTTGCATTTATCCCTTTAGCTTTTAATGCAGTAATTATTTTCGGAGTTGCTTTAATTATACTAGGGCCCTCTAAGTCTACTTCTAGTTTACTCTTTTCAGCAGAAATTTTTCTTTCAATACCATTAGCGGGATTAATTGGTTCTAGTGGAACTACTGCATACCAAGCAGGACTTCTTAACCCATCATAACATATTCTTACTTGTCCCGGCAATTTATGTTGATATTCTTCCATATTCTGCTAAAAAAACTTGTTTTATAAATTAATGGATTTTAGAACCTGGTTCTATTGATTTTTCTGGTTTAAGGAAAAATACTTTTGCTTTTCCTTCATTACTTGCTGCTAGAATCATACCATTACTTTCTATGCCTCGCAAGTTAACTGGTTCTAGATTTGCTACAAAGATTGCTTGTTTTCCTTTAAGATCTTCATGAGCATAGTGTGTTTTTAGGCCTGCTACGATTGTTCTTGGGCTTTCTTCGCCTAAGTCTACTTTAAGCACATAAAGTTTATCGGCTTTAGGGTGATTTTCTACTTCAAGTATCGTACCTACGCGTAAATCTACTTTCTCGAAATCTGTGAATGGTATTTTATTGCTCATTGTATTTTTTGAAATAAGATTTCAGATTTTTTAATTTTATCTTCTTTAAGAGGTTTATCTAGCTCATCTAAAGAGATTTTGAAATTGAATGTTTTCGCTATCTTTTCACATGTCTCCGGTATGAATGGTGAAAGGAGGATTGTAGTATCTTTGATTGCATTAGATAGTTCGTATAGAACTTTTTTATCTTTGGTTTCCCAAGGTTTTTTCTCTTGAATATATTCATTTGTCTTATCAATATGTGCAAAGATTGTTTCTAGAGCTTTATGTAGTTCATAATTGTTGAAATGTTCTTTTACTTCCTTTAATGTTTTATTTATCTCTAAATTATTTTTTGTTTTTTCAATGCCGTATTTTTCTGCTAGGGTTGAAACTCTGCTGACTAAGTTACCTAGCTTGTTTGCAAGTTCAGTATTATGTCTTTCTATAAGCATTTCACTTGAAAAATCTCCATCATCTCCTAAAGGGGTTTCTCTAAGAAGAAAGTATCTTGCACTATCTACTCCTGCAATTTTTATTAAATCATTTATTTTTATTGCATTGCCTGCAGACTTACCCATTTTTTTACTGTTTACGGTCCACCAGCCGTGGGCAAATACTGTCTTCGGTAATGGTAAGTCTACAGCTTTAAGTAACGCAGGCCAGTAAACTGTATGAAACCACAAGATATCTTTTCCGATCAAATGCAAATCAGCTGGCCAAAATTTATTTAGTTTTTTATTTTCTTGAGTTGCTGAATAATAGTTGAATAAAGCGTCTACCCATACAAATGCTACGTGTTTTTTATCAAATGGAAGAGGGATTCCCCAATCAAAAGATGTTCTTGAAATGCTTAAGTCTTTTAGACCTTCTTTTACTCTGTTAACTACTTCATTTGCTCTTTTTTTAGGAAGTATAAAATCTTCATTATCTTTATAGTGTTTTAAGAGGAACTTTTCATATTTGCTTAATTTGAAAAAGTAAGATTCTTCTTTTAATTTTTCTAACTGTTTTTCATGAATTGGACAATTTAAGTTTGGAGCGTCTTTTTCAGTGTAATATGCCTCGCAAGAAGTACAGTAAAATCCTTCATATTCTCCTAAGTAAATATCTCCATTGTCTTGCAATTTTTGCAATATTTTTTGGACTATTTCCTCATGGTCTTTGTCTGTTGTTCTAATGAATCTATCATATTCTATGTTCAGATTTTTCCAATCTTTCTTATACTCAGGAATTAATTTATCTATGAACTCCTTTGGTTTTTGTTTGTGTTTGCTTGCAGTATCTGCTATTTTCTTACCATGCTCATCTGTTCCTGTTAGAAAGAACACTTCTTTTCCTTGAAGTTTTTGCCAACGTGCAATAACATCGCTTGCTATTGTAGTATAGGCGTGGCCAAGATGTGGGATATCATTAGGATAGTATATCGGAGTTGTGATGTAGAATGTTTCTTTTGCCATAAATTAATCAGGTTTATTGAGGTTTAAAACCTTTATCTGAATGACTTTGAGATGTTTGTGCTCCAAAATGATGGGAGGGGATTTGCTACAAAACCGCTAAATTCTTCACAATAAATATAGGTTAACCCTTTAATGTCTTTATGTTTCTTGAAGTTTTCTTCTTGTTCTTCATAAATTTCTTTTATCCTTTTTCTTTCGAAGTCTTCTTGCAAAAGAGCTGTAGGTTTTAGGATTAAATGATCTGCTTGTCTTAAAATATTTACATCTAAATTTGAAGAGTTCTGAGAAATAAATAAAATGTTAAGATTTTTATGTCTTGCAATTAAAATTAATTGACTTAGAAGTTTGTTTGGTTTGGTCATTGCGTTTCTTGAACTGAATAAAACCCCTCCTTCGTCAATAAGGATTGTCGAATTATTTTTTATCTCCTCTATACTTTCTATTACTTCTATAAATGACGGCATATCTTCTTTTTTGAAGCCTATTGCATATAATTTTCTTGAAGATTTTGCATAGATATTTTCTAATATTTTAATTCCTATCGCTGTTTTTCCTGTTCCTCTAGCTCCTAAGATTATTCCTATTTTGCTTTTATCACTTAAAAGGTATTTTTCATAATCTTTGTAGTTTCCTTTTTGAGTTTGAATTACTTTGAAATCTTGGTATATTGCTTTTTTTGAGTTCCTCTCTTTTTCGACATTATTTTTTAAGTCTTTTTGATTTAGTTTATCTTGTAATTTTGATATCCCAATTATTATGTAATATGGAATTTTGATTATTCTCCATATTGTTAATCCTAAATAATTTAATATTGTTTTCCAAATTGGTTTTTTAGCCCTCTTTTTCATACTATTAGATCATAATTGAGTTTTTAAAATACTTCTTATTGTTAGGTTTACGCGCTGGTGGTCTAGTGGTATGATTTCGGCTTCCCAAGCCGACGAACCGGGTTCGATTCCCGGCCGGCGCATATATTTAGAAAAGGTTAAAATGATCTTTTGACTTTAGACCTCATGAAAAAGAAGGTTGTTGTTAATGATTTGATGCAAAAAGGTTATGTTTATTATTTAACTGCACCAATTGGAAAAAATTTTGATTCGGAATTTAATCCAGAACTTACCCCTAAACAAATGCTTTCTTTAGGAGTTTTTGGTGGAAAATATATGACTGATTGTAAAAATGAATTTCCAAAGGATTGGTTTACTAAAGCTAAACTATGTCATGAAAAACATGATCCTAACCTTAATTATTTTAAGGTAAATGCTTCTCAACCATTAAGTGTTTGGCTAAAGAATGATTGGATATATTTTGAGGATCCAAGAGGATGGTTTCAATGGTATTGTAGGTATTATATGGGCAGGAGAATACCTTTAGAGGATCAAAGACAGATACGAAGATGGAAAGCTATTGTAAGGCACGTAGGCGCAATAAAGAAATTTTGTATTAAAGGAGACCTTTCTTGCAGAAGAAGACAAAGACAAGCTTTACTTCATTGGGCTTACGATAGTAGAAAAATATGATTCGAAAACGTTTATTAACGTTTTTCGTTAGTATAGAGAATGGGTGATGAAATTAAAGTTGATAATTCTTCTGTACAAACCGAATCTAATTATTTGAAACATTCTAAAGAACATGCTCTTAGAATGAGTTTGAAAGAAGGCGCTACGCAATCGGTCGGAGTAAATATGTCAAGCGGTTTTTTGACCCCATTACTTCTTGCATTAGGAGGAAACAGTTTTCATGTAGGGTTAATGACCTCATTAAACGGGCTTTTTGATCCTTCCGGCGAAATTTACGGGAGTAAATTAATGGAAAAACATTCTCGTAAAAAATTATGGATGTATGCTAAATTATGGGTTGTGTTTTTACAAATTCCTACTCTTGCATTAATATATTTGGCATGGTCTGGAAAAATTACCAATCTTTTGCCTTGGGCAATGATTGCATTATGGGGTGTTTTAATCCCCTTTATTTATGGGGCTGGGTATGTTTCTTGGTTATCTTGGTTGGGAGATTTAGTTCCTGAAGAAAGAAAAGGGAAATTTTTTGCATATAGAAATAGATTGATAGGGATAGTTGGTTTAGTTACCTTATTGATATCCGGTTTTTTACTTGATTTATTCAAAACTAATGGTTATTTGCTTTTAGGTTTTACAGTTTTATTTTCTTTTGCGATTATATTTAGAATTGCTTCAGTACATTATACTAATAAAATATTTAACCCATTTTTTAGGATAAATAAGCAATCCTATTTTTCATTTATTTCATTTTTGAAGAGATATGATAATTATGGTAAATTTGCCGTATTCCAATTTTTCTTTTACTTTTCTATGATGTTATCGGCTCCATTTTTTGCAGTACGTATGCTTGAAGATTTGAATTTTAGTTATATCACCTACACGATTGTTTCTATTAGTTCCACAATATTTTACTTGATGTTTGCCCCACTAGCAGGCAAATTTTCAGATAAATATGGTAATTTAAAGCTAATATATTTTGGAGCATTTTTACTTCCTTTAATTCCTTTATTATGGATGTTCTTTGAAAGTCCTATTGCTTTAATCTTAATTCCTGGTTTAGTTGCAGGTTTAGCAAATGCAGGATTTGTTATAGGTACGACTTCTTTTTCTTATAGTGCTTCATCTCCTCAGAAAAGAGCTTATTGTTTTGCTTATTCTGCATTACTCGTTGGACTGGGAACTTTATTTGGTAGCTTTATTGGAGGAATAATAGTTCAGTATCTAAATGTCGAATTTACTAGTTCTATGTTTTTTACTTTCATACTTTCTTCATTTCTTATGATTTGTTCTGCTCTTTATTTCTTGCCTAAATTAACTGAAGGGTATAGAAGCAAATTTGAGCCATTTCATTTAGATATCTTAAAACCTGGAAGGTCTTTTAATTCAGCTTTTGTATGGTTGAAGAGTTTTGCTCATTGGCAACCCCATATAAATAAAAATGGCAATCTTCAAAATTGAACTTATCCCAACATTTTAAAAGGTTTGAAGTACTATGTTTTTCTATGTTTTCATCAAAAAAATGCAAGCGTTGTGAAGGAAAATTAAAGGAAGATTATAGTTTTTGTCCTTATTGTAGTCTAGACTTGAGAAATCCTGAGGCTGAAATGCAGGAATTTGGGATGCTTGGAAAAAATGATTCTGTTCAGGGTGCTCCATTATTAGGTGGAGGGGGCATGGGATTGAATGATTCTATTTTTAATTCTATTTTGAATAATGTGATGAAAATGATGGAAAATCAAATGAAAAATATTGGAACTGAGAAAATGGATTTTGGAGATTCTAAGCCTGAAATAAAACAACTACCAAATGGCATACAAATTAAAATTGGGCCACATACTCATCAACCTAAGGTTGAAAATAAAACTAGGGTGATTAGTGAAGAGCAAAGAGATAGGATGTCTAAACTTCCTAGGGGACAAGCTAAAACTGAGATAAGAAGATTGAGTGATAAAGTGATTTATGAATTAAATACTCCTGGTGTTGAAAATGTTAATGATATTTTTGTATCTAAGGTTGAAAGTGGATATGAGGTTAAAGCTTTAGGAAAGAAGAAAATATATTTTAATAGTCTTCAGATTGGTTTACCATTGAAGAAGTATTCTATAAAAGATAATAAGTTAACTATGGAATTTGGTTTGGATCAAAATTAATATTTCTTTTTTAAAATAATTGTTGATAAATATTTTCTCTTGTTCTAATCTCCTTGTATTTTCGAAAAATCCTAGTCAATAATATAAATGCGGGAACTAGGATTCGAACCTAGGTAAGCACTAAGCTATCACGGCCTAAACGTGACCCGTTTGACCACTCCGGCATCCCCGCATAACCTTTAGTGAAATGGATGGTCTTTAAAGGTTTTGTTTAGTCCTTGCCTTCTTTTTGTTCGTATTTTTTCTTTGAGACAATTATTGCTTGGATTGCTTCTTTTTTGTCTCCAACGCCAAGGATTTTTACTTCCTTTCCTTGTAGTTTTTTATAGCTCTCAAAAAAATGTACTGCTTCCTTGATCTTATGTTTTGGTATGTCTTCTAAGTCTTGATATTCTGAAAATCTTGGATCTGCATCATATACTCCAATTATTTTAGCATCTGAGTCTTTTCCATCGATCATTTTTATTATTGCGAGTACTCTCACCTTTGCTAAAGTTAATGGGTAAACAGGATGGGATGTAAAGACTAGGATGTCTATTGGATCTCCATCTTCCCATAAAGTTTTCGGAACATAACCATAGTCTCCTGGATAGTGTACTGAAGAAAATAGGGGCCTATCTAGTTTAAGCATACCTGTTTCTTTATCCATTTCATATTTATTTTCTGATCCTCTTGGAATTTCAATTATTGCATGAACTTTCTCAGGAAATTCCATTGGTTGTCTTATTTTGCTTTCCATTTTTGTTTAGGGGAATTTACTAGAAAAAATTGGTTTAAAAAGATGACGTTTGAAAAATTATTTGATGATTTATGCAGTTAAAACTGCAAAATGATCGTGCCAGGATTTGAACCTGGGACCCCTGCCGTATCAGAGCAGTGCTCTACCGGGCTGAGCTACACGATCAGAGAGAAAACAAATTGATGGTTTATAAAACTGATTAATTTGGTCTTTCTTTAGAAATAATCTCTAAAATTTTAAATTTAAATAAAAAATATAAAAAAATAAAATGTTTACTTATACTATCTTTCCAGCTATTGTTCCGGTAGATGTTAAGTCTATGCCACTTCCTGCTTTTCTATAGTTAATAGCAATGTCTCCCTTGTATGTACCGCCTACTGTAAGTGCACTTGCGCATGTTGCAGTGAAAGCTTGTAAGTTACTTGGGTCAACTTCTCTTCCTCCAGTCCATGTACATGTAACGTCGGGGCTTGAACCATCAATACTGATGCTTGTGACATTTAAGTCTTCACCACCGTTGTTTCTAAGTTCAAGATTAATTCCTGAAGCATTAATGTTTTGAGCATTGACATAGAAAGGTGCAGTAACGATTGCAGAATCTGTTACATATTTACCAGGGCTGAAAACTCCAAAGTATGCAAGAACTCCTATAGCGATAACCGCTGCTAAGATAGCCCATCCATAAGTCATAAGGAATTCAACAGCTGCTTGTCCTTTTCTTTTCATGATAAACCTCCTTTTTACATTCGTATAACTTTCTATTACTATATAAACATTATTATCGATATTGGTTTTAAGAACAACTGTTTTCAAACCCCGTTAAGTTATATTCTATGATGTGGGCTTGATCAATTTTAAACCATGATGGCATTCCAGTTATTCTACAAGACACAGGATTATTATTTGAAAAATAAATGTAGTCTACTACAGACTTATCTTGAATAGTTATTCCCTGATTTGATAACTGGGGTATGTATACCAAGGATTCTATTCCAAATTCGCTTGCAGAATTTGAACCTTCTAGTCTGTTTAAGTAACTAGGTGCTTGAATGCTCGCTTTATAATATCTGTTTAATGTATGGTTGTTTAGATTGCTTATGCTTGAACCATTTGAAAATGAATTAAATGGAGTTTGCTTTATTTTGTTAGTTACTATTCCTCCAGTATTTAGGAGATATAATGGGTCTTCAAAATCTTTAATTGGTATCTTTGAAATATATTTTTGAGTTTTGTTCCATGAGACTAAATTTCCTTGATCGCGAGCTTCAAGATTAATATCTAACACAACATCCACGTGCCAAGGATCCGTTTGAGTTAAATGGATTTGAGGGTTAGTTAGAGATATTTGAGCATTTACTTTTCCTGCTTTTTGTTGTATTGCCTCTTGTATGTCTGAAAATGTAGCCCCTATCATTATTGGTTGTTCTATATTGTTATAGCTACCATTAAAAAATAATTCATTGAATGAATAAGTTGCATTTTGGATATAAATTCCTTGTTCTACAGATTCTGATTGCATTATGAATAAGGATCTAAATCCTGAAATGAACATCTGTCTTTCTAAATTTTCTTCTATTGAAAATATGAAGGTATTCAAAGTACTTATTCTATCGTGTGTTGAACTTCTATCCGAGTAATTTTTATAAAAAGTATAACTTATTAGGAAAAGAGAAATAGCTGAAATTACTATTAAGGTAAAGAATATTCCTTTTCTATTCATTAAAGCCATCTCCTTACTTGTATTTCTGTTGACCAAGGAAAAGGAATTCCTTGTACTTCTGTTGTATCTATGGTAACTTCATTTTGGTTAAATATAAAGTCTACTTTACCGTCTAAGTCTAAATCTAATTGTCTGAACAAGTTATATGCTGCTGTTTGTAATGCATCATTTAAATCGTAAATTGTTGTAGATGTTGAGTAAATGCAATTGTTCATGCCAGTGTAGTTTTGAGGAATTGATAATGTGATGTTAGTACTATCTTCAAAATAAATTTCCCATGTGCATCCATTCCTATTTGCGCTTATTGGGGAATATGCAGACATATTTTTGATTACTGTATAAATCACCTTATTGTTTATTGAAGATGTTTCATTAACTCCTGAACTTGTTGAAACAGTCAGAGATAATGTGTTATTTAATAACAATCTATTAGGATCTATGCTTATTGCATATGGGTCTCCAAGTTCTATGTAGTCATTTCCGTAATTGCTTAAATTATACACTGTTTGATTATTTAATATTACTTTATTTGTCCATTTATCTCCTGAATAAGATATTGCAGTAATAGAAACTGGATTTGATTCAGAAGGTATATCAAAGTTTACGCTTGTTGAGTTTGAAAATGCTTTTTCTATAGTTATGGGTATTCCGAATGGATCTGCTTCTTTATAATAATTTAATGAAATATATGAGTCAGGGTAAAGTCTTGTTTGTCCCCCACTAGAATTAAAAGTTTGGGCGCTGTAAGTTGCTATGATGCTTTTTGTTATTTGGCTATAAATTTGAGTAAGTTGAGTAACATTACTTGCATAGAATCCTCCTGATCCGCAAGCAGCTATTCCTTGCATTGTTTGTTCTGCTACGCTTCCACTATTAACGTCTAGGGCGATAGCATGAACTGTTAAATTATAATTTGTTCTTGCAATGCATGCTGCTTGAATTGCTTGATCCTGTGGATCGTTTGTAGTTGTTCCATCTCCATCCCAGTCAGGTGATGGATCTAAACCG
This sequence comes from Candidatus Woesearchaeota archaeon, assembly GCA_964408235.1. GTDB lineage: Archaea > Nanobdellota > Nanobdellia > Pacearchaeales > GW2011-AR1 > SICU01. The sequence continues at coordinate 14,913 of CAYOYN010000004.1, forward strand.
CATGCTTCATTTGCTTCACCATCGCTCATTACAATCATCTCTCTTGACCTATTTGTTTCTACATCACATAGTTTCTGATTAAGAGTTACATTTATAGCGTCTATTTTATAATTTATTTGAGCATTTTCTGTTCTGAAGCTTAATCTTGCAACATTGCTTCTCGTTGAAGCAGTTGACAATCCCGAACTTATTAGTACATCATTAACATACAAATTATATGTATTGGATCCAGGAGTGATTTCAGCTTTTATTTTGTATATTGTTCCTGTAGAGTATGGGGTAATTGCAGTATCACTGTTTCTTATTTGACCATTATACATTTTTAAGACGATATAGTCTTGATAATTGTTTGAACTGTCTAGGCCTTCAATATCTAATCTAAATCTTCCAGTGCCAGTATCGTGCCTTACTAAAAACTCTACATTTAATTTATCTTCTTGAGGATTGAAAATATGAGTGAATGAGGGGTTATTACTTCCTGTTCTTGCAATAACTGTTGCCCTGTTTCCTTCTAAACTGCTTGTAGTTATGTCTACTGTTGAACCTGATTGAGAAATTGTCCAACCCGAAGGATTTGCACCATTTGTTTGATCATTAAAATTGTCATAAAATATTCTTTGATCAAAGCAACTATTTGCTTTTAGAATCCCGCAACAAATACATGTGCTCCCATCAGCATTCCAAACATTATTTGCTATATTTTTTAGAGTTTGACTATTGTTTGATAAATTATGGAAGTCTGACTTTTTAGCATAATCTTCAAAGCCAACAAGAGAAACTTTATTCCCTGAAATATTTAGTACTGCATTTATCAATGCATCTGTAGCATTTTTAGCGTCATTTATTTTACAAGGGGTTTCTCCTGGATTTGCAGAACCGCCCGGGCAATTGTCCTCCATGCTTCCAGATAAATCTACTACTGAAATAACATCTAATTTTTGATTTGTATATATTAAAGAAACGTTTCTTAATCCCAATCTTATAGGAGTAGTTCTATTTGCTAATTGATTATAATTTAGCAAACCAGATAATAATGAGTTTGGTATAGTTACAGTTTGCCTTCCATTTGTAGTGCCATTATATACGGATACATTTCCAATGTTAAGGAATGTGGTAAAATTACTTTCTAAATCTAAACTTATATCTATTGAAGTAGGAGTTCCTGGGATAAATAATCCATCATATAAATTAATTAATCCTTGGACTCCTTGAAAATATTGTCTTTTTTGAGAAATTGTTGGTTCAGATTCATATTTTATTTTTAGAAATCCTCCTGCAATATACAAATCTTTTGCGATAAACTCTAAATTGTTTGTACCACTTTCGAATTTATCTATATGTTGAAATAAATCATAATTTGAAGGGTTAGTTACAGAAGGAGATTTGGTATAATTTCCTGCGTATAAACCATTAATATAAAGTTGAAAATCTTTGTTTGAAGCTAACTCTAATTCTGCATCTGTTATTGTTCCATTATAATCAGATGTTAGAGTTATGTTTCCATCACCGGCATAACCTCCAAAATAGCTATATGAATTTCTTACATTGCTTGATAGGAATGCTCTTGCAGAGTAACCACTTATATTTTGCCCAAGCATTACTCCGCTAATTATTTGTCTAGAAGCTTCTATTTGTTTTGCATTCTCAATTGCACTGCTATTTTTTGAAGAAACTAGGTTATTTTCAAGCCATATACCCACATTATCTTTAGTTTCTATTGTTGAAAGAAATTCATCAGCTATTCTAGAAGCTATTGTCAGATTAGTTACATAAAAGTTACCTATCTGCTCCAAAAGAGACTTATTTGGTTCTGTGATTATTCCTTCAGATATTAATGATTGAACATAACTGTTGTCAAATTCTTCTGCACTTATCGAAGATAAGCTTACTAAGATGTCTTCATCAATTTTTGACTCTACTCTATTTTGTTTTAAATTAGGTATTGCTATTAATATTACGATAAAAATTATTAATAATGCTATTAAAGCATCAATGCTAAAGAAGATTCCTTTTTTTACTCCCATACTTGAACCTCTAGGCTTATAGGTTTATTCTGATATATAGACACTCTTGAGACTTTTATGCTGTTTATTGTTTCTTCAGAAAGGAATCCTATTCCTTCAACTTCCAAACCGGATATTTCTATTGGTCTTGAAAAATTTATAAAATAATTATATTTTGTGCCTAATATCGATTTAGTTCTAGCATAATCTGTGGTGGCTAGCTCATTAAAATATTCTAATTTAGTTTGATCAATTTTATTTTCGGTTAGTAGTCCAATTTTTGAAACCGTTGAAGTAGTCCAATTTAATGGATAGCCTTCTGAAAGTAAATTATTTGCAACAGTATTTCCTTCATAAAGTAAATCTTCTAGTTTTTCTTGCTCTCCAGTTGGGTAGTTTATAGTATATAAAAAGAAAGCAATTATTCCTACTATAAAAATTCCCGTTGCAACTATTATGTCAAAACCCCATGCTTGGGCTTTTTTGTGATTCATTTAAATTCCCTTTATTGATTTTACTGGACTACTACTAAGCTCTACACCTTTTTTTGTCATTGAAAACCTATAAAGTCCTTTAGAATGATTTGTCCCTCTCATCTTTAAAATTTCTATATATCTTTCTCTTGAAACAATCTTTCTTATGAACTGCATTAAAATTATGGAATCTGACTCGAATTCAAGCGCTCTGTATACTTTATGTTCTCCTTCAGGAGATCCTTCGAAAGTAATTAATGAGGTACAATTCCATTTTTTTATCATATTAAACAAATCCAGGGAAGCTTCTCTTTTTTCTAATTCATCTTCAAACAATAGGGTGAATGAAGTCATGCTATCAATTACTAATCTTGTAATCTTATTATTGATAATTATACTTTCAATTATTCCTCCTCCTTCTTCTAACATGCTTTTTACTTTTCCAGGAGTATAGTTAAGGAACGTAAACAGGCCTTTTTTCTCATATTCTTCTAATTGCCATGAAAATCTTTTCATATTATGGTAAAAAGATTGTTTACTTTCTTCAAATGTAATATAAAGGCAACTTTCTCCATTCTTAAGACCTTCAACTATAAATTGAGTTGCAAGGATTGTTTTTCCACTTCCTGGACCGCCAACCAATAAATTAGTTGAATTTTTTTCAAAACCTCCTTCAATTAGCTTGTCAAATCCTTTTATCCCACTGGGGATTCTTACGCATTCAAACTTATTTTTTTTCTTTTTATTTGGCAAAGATTTTTTTATTTTTTTTATTATTTTAGCCTGTTTTTTCACTCTCTTTTTCATAAGTATAATTTGTTGATTTGATTATAAAAACTTAACTTAACCTAATATTCCTTTGAAGTAACTTGCTAAGACTACCTTAAGTAAAAAGAACATTGTAAGGCTTAGTAGTATTAGCGGTATCGCGTACTTTAATCCCTCTCTTTCTTCACCTTTCTGGACTAATCCTATAACCATTGAACCTAGAATATCTATTGTAATTATGAAAAATACTGCAAAATATGTGATGAATGTCGAAGATATATTTATGCTTGTGAATGCAAAGGGAGTTGCTATAGAAGTTTGAACTTCTGGAATACCGCTTAATATTTGAGTTAGCACCCCTACTAGTACTGTTGATAAACTAAATAGTATCGGAGCCCCTACTCCAACTGCAAATAATATAAGAATTATATACATTATAATATTTGAAGCGGCTCTTTTTTCCACATATTGTCTTTCTTTTAGGTTTGCCGATGTTTGTTCTAACAATGTTGCTAAATTTCCGCCAGAGCGCATACCTGTTATGATCAAGTTTATTGTTTTGCTAATCTTTTCAGAGTTTATTCTAACAGACATTTCTTTCATGGCTAATTCTACTGGTTTTCCTGTTACTATGTCTCTTCCAAATTGATTGATTTGTTCATCTAATGGGGAAAATTCTTTTCTTGAACTTATTACTATTGCTTTATCGATAGGGATTCCTGCCTTTAAGTTACTAGAAATCAGTTGTAAGAAATCTGGAAAAACTACTTCCATCATTCTTATTTTTTGAGATTCTGCTAGTTTTTTCTTCGTTGAAATATAGGTTAAAATTACTGCTATTGAGGCTACTAAAACTATTATTGAATTTAAGGCATTTTTTGTAAAAATAAATGTTATCGTGGATAAAACTAGTGCTACAATTAATACGGCAGTCAAATTAATTCTTTTTTTAGGTTTCATATTAGGCTAGGTTTTGCAGTCCTTATTGCTCCCAGGAACATTATTTGTATTAATATTGACATTATGTATAGGCCTACAAACATGCCTATAGTTATTGCTTCAGGCAAATTTACTACTGAAGAAATTATTGTAAGAAATGTTATGGCTAATGCTGGTAAAATTATTGAGATCAACATATAAAACATTATTAGTGGGTTTAATTTGTTTCCATAAGTTTGTATCTGAAGAAATTGCTCTTCATTTAAAGAATGGATAATGTCTCTAACTACCTCAGTTATATTGCTTCCAGCTTTCATTCCATTACTTATTTGCCATAATGCTTTCCTAAATAATATTGAATGATTTTTCTTACCTAGTTCTTCAATTACTTCTATTTGAGGGAAGCCTGCATTTATTTTTTTAACTGCTTTCTTGAATTCTAAACTTAATTGGCCGTAACCAGATGCTGAAATATTAACTAATATTGTAAACAAAGGCACTCCTGAACTTAACTGTATAAGCATATCTTCCATTGCAGCTAGCAAATTTCTTTCTATTCCTTTTTGTTGTTTATCTGCAAGTATTTTTGGATAATTTATTTGACTGAAAGAAGTAAACATGCCTACCGCAATAGTTGGAATTAGAGGTATTAAAAATGGATTTCCTTGTTTAAGTATAAATATAGCAGTACTAAATGCAATATATGCAATTACTGAAAACATTAACGTGCTTCTAGCAACTATTCCTAAGTATTCTTCTCTTGTGATATCTACTTCTGCTTTAGCCAAATAATCTTTTAATTTTGAATCTCTTTTTACTGAGAAGATTTTAACGTATCTCTTAGACTTGATTTTAAGTCTGTTTAACGAAGATATTGTAAATGGTATGTGGAATGTCATTCTTTGATTTTACTAATTTCATTTTTACTTATTACTTCATCTAATGACGGTTTGTCAAGATAGAATAATTCTATTGCATTTCCAACTTCTTTAATGGATCTTAAGTTGTTTTTAATTAACCAGTCTAATATTCTTTTTCTTTCTGCTAATTCTTTTTTTATTTCTATTTCTGATAATCCTGTATGTCTGCTTAAATCTTCGAAAAATCTCATGCTTTCTCTGTGCTCAATTATTTGATCTTTTTCAGGAACCCAACGATAAATTATGTTTGAAGTAGCTCTATCTCCTTCGGTGTCAAATTCCGCAACTTGTAAGATTCTTCTAATTCCTTTTTTTCTATCTCTAAACATTACCACGTTTAGGTTTACTGCTTTGAGAAGATTGGCTGGAATATCAATTGGAGGGTTTATCAGTCTAGAAATTGTTTCAGGAGCGGAATCTGCGTGTAACGTTGCATAAACAGAGTGTCCTGTATGCATCGCTTCAAAAAGTACCATTGCTTCTTCGTGTTTACGCATTTCTCCTAAAATAATTCTATCTGGCCTCATACGTAACGAGTTCACTAGTAAATCTAACATTGTTACTTTTCCTTTTCCTTCCGAATTTGGAGTTCTAGTTACAAGTGGGTTCCAGTAAAGAAAGTCTGGTAAGACTAATTCTCTAGTATCTTCTATGCTAATGATTCTATGGTTTGGTGGGATAAAGGGCATGAACGCATTTAGGAAAGAAGTTTTTCCGGATGCAGTTCCTCCGGACACTAGGATATTCATTTCGTATTCTACTGCTAACCATAAAAGGGCAGCAATATCTAAGCTACAAGTTTTATTTTTTATCAAATCTATAATTGTATATGGGTCTCTTGAAAACTTTCTTATGATTATAGTACTACCTTTAGAGTTTATTGGGTAAAGTACAGCATTTATACGGTCTCCTGTTAATAAGTGTGCATCAAGAAGAGGGTCTAACGTAGTTATTTGACGACCTACTCTTCTTGCGATTATATTTGCATAGTTTATGATGCTGTCTTCTGTAGGTATGAATATATTAGTTTTAAGCCAACCATATTTCTTTGAATAAACTCTTACTGGTTCTTTTGAAGACTGGATTACAATTTCTTCTAAGTTCGGATCATTTATTAAAAATTCTATTTCTCCAAGACCTAACATATCTTGCATTAACATTCCTGCTAGTGTCTTTTCTGTTTCAGGATCTATATGGGGTAACTTTTCTTTTAATACTAAGGTTATTTCCCCTAAAAATCTTTGTTTCATCTTTACAAAAGATTCTTGTTCAGACATTTCTTGTAAGTTTATTGTAGCATTACTTATCAATTCATTTTTTACGTATCTTAATAGTGATTCAGTTCCTACGCTGAATTTTGGTAAATTTATATTGTAAACATAAGTATCTTCTTCTTTTTTTATTTCAACTTCTACTTTTGCACCGTCTACTTCTATAGGGTAACTCGATTCAGAATTTGATTTTTTATCTTCTGCTGCTTTTTTGTATGCTTTTATTTGGTGTTCTTCACTATGTATTTGATGGGGTGCTAATTTTTTGTAATTTTGATTTTTCGAATTATTTTTTACTAAGTGAATTGCATGTTTTTCTACTTGAGGTTTATGTAAATTCTTTTTTTCATGAGGGTATCTCTCAAGTTCATTTTTTTTATGAATTTCTAACTTTGATTTATGAGTTATTTTGTGTTTTTTTCTTTTTTCAATGCGTTTGCTATGCTTATGTTTTTTTACTACCTCTCTTTTTATTTTATGCTTTTTGTGTTTCTTCATCTTCTTTTATTCTCATTTCAATTTCTCCAAATCTTGGATAATCTACTTCTACATATCCGTTTTCTTCTAATATTTTACCCCATTCCTCTACCACTTTTTTATCTACTTTGAATAGTTCTGCTAACTTAGATAATGAAATCCTTTTGTTCTTTTTAAGCATTTCATAAAGTAAATCTATATCTGTATCAGATTTATTCTTCTTCTTAACTAGCTCTATATGTGTTGCTTTTTGTACGGATTCTGCTAAACGCTTTTTTATCGAAGATAATGCTAATAATGAGAATACTAAAACCCATTCAGCAATAATGACTAATATTGAAGGTAAGGGGATTTTTTCATTTTGTTTTATTGAGGTTTCAATATTTTCTACGTTGGTTTCTCCTATTGCAAAACCTGATACTCCTATTGTTTGAGTTAAAGATAGGTTTGTACCAAATAAAACTATATGAGTAGTTCCATGAATTAAAGCAACTAAAACTAACAGAGATATGACTATCTTTAATCCTCTACCCCTTTTATCCTTCATATGAACTCGATAGGTCACTTATTTTATAAACCTTGTCTGCTAACTTAATCTATGTTTAAGAGGGGTCAAGTAAGCACTGAGTATTTGATAGTAGTTGGATTTGTTACATTTCTTGTATTGGGAATATTAGGTGTTGCTTTCTTTTATACTTCAATTACTAATGATCAGATAAAAGTTTCTCAGGTTTCTAATTTTGCTAATAAAATAATCTCTAGCGCGGAATCTGTTTTTTATGCAGGAGAACCTTCTAAATTAACTCTAAATGGTTATCTTCCTATTGGGGTAAATAGTTTTGAGATAATGCCTAATGAAATTGTAGTTAGTCTTACTACGAGTTCTGGTATAACCACTATGTCTTTCACAAGTAATGTACCTTTATCCGGAAATATTTCACATACAGATGGCGTTAAAAGGATAGAAGTTTTGGCTCAACAAGACGAGGTACGAATAAGTGAATTTTAAGGGGCAGTCAGCAATAGAATTTGTGATAATTATTACAGCCGTTTTATTTTTATTCGTAGGTTTACTTTATTTTATTCAGGGAAAAATAGCCGACTCTCAAAACCAGGCTGTTTCTGTTGCAGTAAATGAGATTGCCCTTACTGTTCAAGATGAGGTAAATTTAGCTCACAACTCAGCTAACGGATACTCTAGATCTTTTTTCTTGCCTTTGAACTTAAATGGGCTTGATTATACCGTCCAAATATTAGAAGATTCTGTTTATGTCTCTACTCAAGATGGCAAACATGCAGTTGCTCTTCCTATTTCAGAAGTTACCGGAAATATTTTTTTGGGAAATAACTTGATTTATCGTATAAATAATACTATATTTTTGAATTGAATTTTTTGGAAAGGTATAAATACTCTTATTCTTTCGTAACTATGCAATGGTTTCAAAAAATTATGCCGGCGCAATAGCACTTACTACTCTTCTTGGATGTTCTGCTCCTTCTGTGTCTTCTAATCCTGAAAACAATTACGTTACTAGTGAACTTAGAAATCAAAGAGTTAAGTTAATGTATGCTACTGGACCTTTTGGAGGAGGTCCAACAGGATCCGCTTATTCTCCTGGAATTCCTTTGGATTCAGAGTTTGTAGGCCTTGCTGAGAGAGGTTTAAGAGAGCTTCATAATTATACACTTCCTCAGGGAGTTTTTGAAGGTAGATATGGTATGCAAACAGATATAGCAAACTCTCCTAGTTTGAGGGGATCATGGGATTGTCTAGTAATTGCAGATAGATCTTTTGACCCTAATAATTTTAATGGTTCTCGTGAAAATGTATATTTCACAAAAGTTGTTGATGGAAAGGTTAAGTTTGAAAAGTTGGGGGCTAAATGAATAAATTGTTTTTAGTCTTGTTTCTTGGTTTATTTTTAGTTTCATTTACATCTGCTCAAGAAGTTTATGGAGACCCTAATTTTATACCCTTTTCTTCTGAGCAAGCTGGCAGTGTAGAATTTGGTTGTATGGCTGCTTGTATGACTAGCATGCTTGCTTCACTAAATGACTCTGCTATAGGCACAAATACCACTAGAATTTTTAGTGAATTGAATTCGACTATGAGGTTGCATAGTTCAGATTATCCATATCATACTTATGTAATAATAAATGCTGCAGTGAGGTTCTTGTCTTCATTATGAGTTTTAAAAAAGGTTTTTTTCTTCTTGTCCTTTTAGTTGTTCTTTTCTCCCTTTCAGATAATGTTAGTGCTCAACAAGCTAGTAAAATAACCATTGAACATATTAGCACTTCTTCTGCTGCATATAGGTCAGATGCTAAACCAGGTCCAAATGTCGAGGTAGTTAATGTGGATAGAAAACCAACTATGGATGATATTATTACAGGAAAAAAGAAAGGAAAAAAAGTCACTATAATAATAGATCCGTCGGCTGCCAATCCTAGAGTTTCCCATGCAGCAATTGTTGTTTCTTTAAATATAACTCCTAGAAATGGTACTAATCCTAATAATGAGACTACTTTGATTTATGATTGTATTGTTTATGACCCTACAACCAATAAGAGCTATAATACTAGTCTTGTTACAATAAATAATTCTAATAGCACTGCCTATATTGATTGGGATGGTTGGAGGGGAGTTAGGGAACTAGTAATGGTTTACAAGTCTCATGCTCCGCCTACTAAGACTAGAGGGACATTATTGCATAAACCTACGCATTTTGAATTTTTACCTTTGTTGAATACAAGGAAATTTTTACCTAAATTTAATTAGGTAATTTGACGCTATTAATCTTTATTTCTTGGTTTATTCTATTTTTCTAAATGGAAGACTTTAAAAATGGTGTTTTTATAAGAATAGACATGGCACAAAGTATGTATCACTATATGCGCGAAGCTTGGAAGAAGCCTGACACTGCAACTATGCGTGAGCGTATGATTGCTTGGCGTGCTAGCCCTGCAATAGAAGTTGTTGATGGTCCTTTAAGACTGGACAGAGCTAGAAGTCTTGGATATAAGGCAAAGAAAGGATTTCTAATTGTTAGGGTAAGAGTTATGCGTGGTGGAAGAACAAGAAAGAGGACAGGTGTTAAGGGTAGAAAAACTAGAAAACAAACTATTAGAAAAACTTTGAAAATGAGTTATAAATGGGTTGCAGAAATGAGAGCTAGTAAATTCTTTAATAACTTAGAAGTTCTGAATTCATATTGGATAGGAAAAGATGGTAAGCATTATTTCTTTGAAGTAATTTTAGTGGATCCTCAAAGGCCTGAAATTAAGAATGATAAAACTATGAGTTGGATATATGCTGGACACCATCATGGAAGAGTTGAGCGTGGACTTACATCTGCAGGTAAACAATCTAGAGGATTAATAACAAGGCGCGGTCATAGCCCTTACTTGAAAGTAAGGCCTTCTCTACGTGCTTGGAATAGACGCGGTAAGTAATTTTATTTTTAAAATGGTTTCTTATGTTCTTTTTAGGGACAAAAAGGGTTTTTCATTAACTAATGGAAAACATAGCATTTTTTCTTCTAGTCTTGATTTATTAGTCGATGCTCTTAATCAACCTTCTGTTTACGGACAGATTTATGGATTCATAGAAGTACCTAGCTCTTTTGATGATGATAGAGTTCCATTAAATAATGAAGAAAGAGAAAAATTTCTAACCACTTATACATCTCAAATAAGTAGTTAATTTTCTTTTTTGTAGTTAGGGTCTGGTTTCCAATTAGGGTTAAACTCAAATTCCCACGGGCGTTTACCCTTTCTTAAACTTACTAATATTGGAAGGTTGTTCTCTGATTTTTTATCCGTCTTTTTTATCATTCCGGGTGGAAGCGGATAAACAGCATTACAATTTGGATAGTTTGAACATCCTACAAAAGATTTCATACTTTTCTTTGAGAAACGGATTTGAAGATTTCCTACATTGCATTTAGGACAAGGCATTATTGTGCTTTGCTCTTTCTGATGTTCTCTTAGGTCTTTCACACCAGAAAGAATTTGATTCCCTATCGAAATTTCATGGGCCTTGAATTCTTTTGATATATCAGTTATTAATCTTTCAACTTGAGAAATTGTTTTATCTTCTTTTTCTTGCCATCCTTGTTTTGAATCTAGAATTTCTTCTGTTTTCTCTTCTACATCGCGAGTTAAATTTTCATCGATTATTATTGGAGAATATTTTTCTAGTGCTTCTATCAATTTCATTCCTAAAGGAGTTGCTTGGATGCTTTTACCATCTAAGTACCCCCTATCAAAAAGAGTGTCTACGATCGCTGAACGGGTTGCTTTAGTTCCTAAGTTCTTTTTTTCTAGTAATGTAATTAATGATGCAGGAGTATATCTTTTAGGAGGCTGAGTTTCTTTTTCTTCGAAAGTAATTTTATTTATCTCTACTTTTCCTTGGATTGTTGGAATTTGTTCTTCCTCTAAATTTGCAGGATAAACTTGGGTCCAACCTTTATCTATTATAGACATTCCATTTTTAGTGAACTTTTTTTCATTGTCTGAAATTAATTGAATTCTTTTAGTCACTACTTTTGCATCTGGAGCAAAACAGCTCAAAAATCTTTTTACGATTAGCAAGTATAATTTTTCTTCTTCTTCATTTAGTTTTTTGAATTCTCCTGTTGGATATATTGAAGGGTGTGCTGGGTCTGATTTTTCCCCTTCAACTGGATTTTCTCTTATTGCTAGTTTCGTTTCTGGAAAAACTTTTGATAGTTTTGAGATGATTTTTTTTGGTTCTATTTCTTTAGGTATTTTTTGAGATGAAGTTCTTGGATACGAAATTATCCCGTCCAAATATAATGACTGTGCTAACTGTAATGTCCTAGATGGAGAAATTCTAAGGTTCGCATATGCTTCTCTTTGTAGGGTTGTTAAATCAAAAGGATGAGGCGGAGGATAATTTTCTTCTTTTTCAGTCGTTTCTGCCAAACCAGATTTAATCTCTTTGAAATCTTCTAATTCATCTTTATTAAAAATGTCTTTTACATGTTTTAATTTGGTGTTTCTTACATCAGCAAAAACTTGCCAATATGGTTGAGATTTGAAATTTTCTATTTCTTTGTCTCTATCTACTATTATTTTTAGGGCAGGGCCTTGGACTCTTCCAATTGAAAGTAGTTTGAAAGAACCAGCCATTTTAATTGCAGACATTAAAGCTCTTGATAAATTAATTCCGTATAACCAATCGATTTTGTGTCTTGTTTCTCCAGCGTATGCTTGGCCCCAGTCTAGTGTTTTCATAGGATTTTCGTACGACTTTTCTAGTTCTGGTTTTGTTAATGTGGAATATTTCATTCTTTTGGCATCGTTTTGTCCAATAATAAAACGAAGAACGTTCCAACCGATTAATTCTCCTTCTACATCATAGTCTGTCGCAATTATTACTTCTTTTGCTCGCCTACCTAGTTTCTTTAGAAGCATGTAATAGCCTTTAGTAAATCCGGCTGATTTACTTTCGTAGGAAGGGATCCAATCTAATTTGAATATTGGCCATCCTTTTTGGCCTTGTGCATAAGTTAGATTGAATAAATGGCCTACTGCCGATGCAACTACTATTTTTTTGTTATTTCTAGCTAACTCATAATAAGAAATATTTCCTTCAGAGTATTTTTTTGCATCTCCTAATGCTGATGCAATTTTTAGTGCAGCCTGAGGTTTTTCCGTAATTATTAAAGTAATATCTTTATTTGGAGATTCTATTTTTGGAGAAGCTTTTGGTTTAGTTGCTCTAGCTTTCTTTTCTTTTGCTATTACTGGGGGCTTTTCTTTGAAATTGCCTGGTCTTTCTATTTTTGTTAATTCCTTAGTGGATGGTTTTTGTTTGACCTGTTTCTCTATGGTTATTTTTGCTTCTGTCGGAGTAAGAAATGCTTCTACAGCCATACAAAATTCTAAAGATAACGGTATATAACTATTTGTGGGTTTTAGCCACTATGCAATAAATAAGTTACTTTATGGATATAATTGGTTTTAGATAAACATATAAACTTTGAATTGCTCTATAATTGTGTCCACCGATAGAAATACCGATGGTTTGCAAGATAATCTTGCAAAATCTTTTGTTAGAGATTTTTTGAGGCCTTACTTAAGGGAGACTCCAGATACTCGGTTCTTTTTATTTGAGTCTAGGGGAAGGCATTATGCTTCTGCAGTAAAAAGGGTAGCACAGGCTGAAGTTGAAAATCTTGTTTTAGTTAGTTTTAGGCCACTTTCAGAAAGACAGTACCATCAATTAGCTAGAGTTTATGGAGATTCATTTATTCGTGTAGAACCTATTCTTGAATTTGCTAATTCTCAAGAATTAAGTGCTAATCTGCAGTCTGGAATTTTAGGCCCATTAACAAAAGAACAAAGAGAATATCTTTCCAAAAAAACATTTTGAATAGGCTTTAAAACCCTCTTTTGTCTAGCTTTATTATGGCTAAACCTGAAATGAAACCTTTGTTTGAGGAAAGAATGAAAAAATTGCTCACTGATGAAAGTGACTTTCTGAAATATAAGGAAATAGTACATACTAAACCTCTGAACTATATACGGTGTAATACTTTGAAGATAAGTAGCGATGATTTGTTTTCTAGATTAAATAAAAGATGGAAAGTTGTTCGTCCATTCAAAGAACATCCTGAAATAATGTTGATTGATCAGGCTTTAGGACCTGGAGAACTTGGTAACGCTTTAGAACATTTACTTGGTTATTATTATATTCAAGAAGTTTGTAGTATGATGAGCGTTATTGCCTTGGATCCTAAACCTGGTGAGCGTGTACTTGATGTTTGTGCTTCTCCTGGAAGTAAGACTACTCAGATGGCTGCTAAAATGGAAAATAAAGGAACTTTAATTGCGAATGATGTTAAGCTTGATAGGCTTAGAATACTTGCAGCTAATCTTGAACGTTGCGGGGTAATGAATTCAGTTATTGTTAGAAATGATGGTGTAGGGTTATGCGATCGATTGAGTCGTGAAGAATTTAAGTTTGATAAAATATTACTCGATGCTCCCTGTTCTGGAGAGGGAACTTTACGTAGTAGTGCTAAGGCATTTTTGATGTGGAATATCAAAGTAGTTGACAAGCTTTCTCGCGAACAAAAGAAATTGATTGCTAATGCTATTAAGTGTTTGAAAGTTGGAGGAACTTTAGTTTATTCTACTTGTACTCATTCTCCTGAAGAAAATGAAGAAATTGTAGATTTTGCTTTGAAGAATTTTCCCGTATCTGTTGAAAAAGTACATTTGCCTCTTAAGTGTAGGGTTGGAGTCACTTCATGGGAAGGTGCTGAATATTCTAAGGAAATGTCTAAGACTTGTAGGATTTACCCTCAAGATAACAATAGCGAAGGTTTTTTTGTTTCAAAAATTAAATTGCTTGAGGAAATAAAATGATTCGTCGCTTTTTAGTTCACTTACTAGGAATTCAATCAGCAGTTGCTGCTATAATTGTTAGGAATGGAAAAGTCTTACTTACTAGACGGTCTAATTTACTTGCTGAAGGCGGAAAATGGTGCTTGCCTGGTGGAGGGACTAATAAATGGGAAAAATCAATTGATGCTTGCAAACGTGAAGTTATGGAAGAAGTTGGACTTAAAGCAACAAGCGCTAAGTTGCTTTTTGTACATGAGGAGATTGTTAGAAGACTTGGGTTACATGCAAATGTTTTTGTGTATGAAATTAAATCTCTTGGAGAGGTTAAGACTAATTGGGAAGTAACTGAGATGGGCTGGTTTTCTAAGGCACAAATTTCAAAGATGAACCTTGCTTTTACTCATAAAGATATTTTGAATAAGTATTGGGGTGGAAGATGAAAGCTGAATTTTATAATAGTAAACAAAGAAAGGAATTACTTGAGAAACTCAATGGAATGTTTGGCATAAAAGACATTCCTAAAACCCTTTTTGAAACTGGTAGGGAAAAGGTTAGAGGCTTTAGCGGAGATTTGACAATTGATGAGCTTTACGCACTTGATAGGCTGACTAATATAGAATTTATGGGGCTTTATTTGTTTAAAGAAGAAATGGGGCACCTTCGTTTTGGTTTTGATGGAACTATATTATTCAAAGATCAAATTGTAAAGAATGTTGTAGAAATAACTAAAGAACAGCTTGAAAAATGGATGACTGGAAATAATCTAGATATTGCTCTTGAACGTGGAATGTGGATTGTTAAACATGAAGGAGATGTATTTGGTTGTGGATTATCAGACACAAAACATTTAATTAACTTTGTTCCAAAAGAAAGAAGGATTAGGAGAAGTTAAATATTAGGCAGTATTTTGTTTTCTATGGCGGATTATCGTAGAAAAAGAGCTGATTCATACAAAAAACCTGAACCTGAAAATCAGAAATATCTTAATTTTACTCGTCGTGTGCAAGAAGATCTTCCACCTGTCGAAATGACTCCAGATGATCTTGAAGAAGTGGGGAGGCAATTAAAGAGAGCTTCTAGATTAACTGGCGAGAGGCTTAGCCAAAGAATTGGTTAATTATTATTTTATTTTGTAAGTATGTTTAAATAATAAGATTTATGGTTTTTATTATGGGAATGGGCGGATCAACTGGTGGAGAAATAGCTCCTATTTATTTTAGAACTTCTAAACCTGCTAATCGTTTTTCTTTGGAAATGATTGGTGAAAAATTAGCTCTTTTAGCTAATGAGTCCTCTGGAGACTCTGCAAGGAAGCTTCAGACTGAACAAAACACTCGACATCCTGGACATGTTGCTATGACTTATAGAGAGGGTGCATTGGAAATAAAATTAGCTTATTGTCTTAGAGATAGTATTCCAGAGGTAGTTTATTTGATATATGCAAAAGGTTTACCTAGTAACTATAAAAGATTAGGTGATTTGGCTACTCAATTAGGAATTTTGCCTACCGAAAAAGGCACTATTAGATTTGGTAGTAGTTAATTCTATAAAGGAAGATTTTTACTTTATTTTATGGAAAAGTCTGTAGTTGATAAAATAATCAAGGCTGGTAAAATCGCTCAAGAATTACGCAGATATGCTAGAAGCATTGTTGTAAAGGGTAAAAGTTTATTTGAAATTGCAACTTTGATAGATGATAAGATCAATCACTTAGGAGCCAAACCTGCATTTCCAGTTAACTTAAGTATAAATGAAGTTGCAGCTCACTATACTCCATCTCATGGAGATGAAGGCGTTGCTCACGGTTTAATTAAGGTGGATATTGGAATTTCAGTTGATGGGTACATTGCAGATACTGCTTTTTCTGTTGATTTGGAAAATGATCCTACGAATAAAAAATTAATTGAAGCAGCTGAAGATGCAGTTAGTGTTTCTGTTAGTGAGTTTTCTTTGGGCAAAAAATTAACTGATATTGGCGGAAAGATAAGTGAAGCAATTTCTAAAAAAGGTTTTACTTCTATTGCTAATTTATCAGGACATAGTATTGAAAGATTTGTAGTTCATGCTGGCTGGACTGTTCCTAATTATGATTCTGGACAAACGGATACTCTTGAGGAGGGTTTGTATGCTACGGAACCATTTGCAACTAATGGAAATGGTAGAGTTCGTGATGGAAAAGGAAGCGGAATATTTAGAATAGATGGAGAGGGGGCTATTCGTGATCGTTTTGCTCGCGAGGTTTTGAATTGGATTGCTGATGAGTATAAGACCTTACCTTTTGCTTCTAGATGGGTGTATAAGAAATTTGGTGCTAGAGGAATGTTAGCAATGAAACAACTTGAAGCTGCTGGTATTTTGTATCAATATCCTCAATTGATTGAAGTTTCTGGAGGCAAAGTTGCTCAAGCAGAGCATACTGTTTTGCTTTTAGAGAATGGTGAGAAGTATATCACAACTAGAGAATAAAATTAAAATAAAAATTAATTAGCGTAGATTGGACCTAGATCTAGGCCTCCGATTTTTGCTTTCTTAAGATAGTTTTCTTCAATCTTCTTATAACGCTTTGCCGTATCTTCTGAGACTGAAGGTTTTACCTTTATTAGAGCTTCATCAAAATCAGCTAAGACTATTGTTTTTGCATTAATGTTCTTTCTTAATGCAATTATTGCAGCTTCTCTGACAAAGTTTTCAATATCTGCTCCAACAAATCCTTCTGTCTTCTTTACTAAATATTGGATTAGTTTATCTTTTTCAGACATTGTAGTTAAATTCAATTTAGTATCTTTTACAAGATAGTTTTCAATTTCTTTAATTTCCTTTTCTGTAGGGAATATAGGCATTGGTTTTGTATGTATCTGCAATATTTTTTCTCTTCCCTTTTCAGTTGGAATATCTACAAGCAATATTCTATCAAACCTTCCAGGACGCATTAATGCACTGTCAAGCATGTCTGGACGGTTAGTTGCTCCAATAACTACTACGTTTTTTAGATCTTCAATTCCATCCATTTCTGAAAGCATTTGGTTTAATACGCGTTCAGTAACTTTTGAACCCATTTCCATTCCACGTTTTCCTGCTAATGCATCTATTTCATCAAAGAAGATTACGCAAGGAGAAACTTGTCTAGCGCGTTCAAAGACTTTTCTGACTCCTTCTTCCGATTTTCCCACCCACATCGATAATAATGAAGGTCCTTTGATATTGATGAAGTTAGCTTCGCTTTCTTTTGCTACTGCTTTTGCTAGTAATGTTTTACCTGTTCCTGGTGGGCCATAAAGTAGGATTCCCTTTGGAGCAGATATTCCCATTCTTTCAAAACTTTCTTTATGCTTAAGTGGCCATTCAACTGCTTCTTTCAATTCTTGTTTGATATTATCTAGGCCTCCAACTTCTTCCCAAGATACATTTGGAACTTCAACTAAAACTTCACGCATTGCAGAAGGTCTTACAACTTTCAAAGCACTATCAAAATCTTCTTTACCAATAATCATTTTTTCTAATGCTTCTTGTGGAATTTCCTTATCTTCATCTAAGTTTAAATCCGGTAATGCTTTTCTAAGTACGGCCATAGCTGCTTCTTTGGCTAGAGATTCTAAATCTGCTCCTACAAACCCGTGAGTTTTTGAGGCTAATTCTTCTAAGTTAACATCTTTCTTTAATGGCATTGCACGAGTATGGATTTTAAGAATGTTTAATCTGCCTTTTTTATCAGGTACTGAAATTTCTAATTCTCTATCGAATCTTCCAGGACGTCTTAGTGCAGGATCAATAGAATTAATTCTGTTAGTTGCTCCAATAACTATAACTTTTCCACGAGCATTTAGACCATCCATCATTGTAAGTAATTGAGATACTACTCTTCTTTCTACTTCTCCTTGAGTTTCTTCTCTCTTTGGAGCTATTGCATCTATTTCATCTACGAAAATAATTGATGGAGCATTCTTTTCTGCATCTTCGAAAATATCTCTTATCTTTTTTTCAGATTCACCATAGAATTTAGACATTATTTCTGGACCGTTTAATAATATAAAATTAGCTTCTGATTCTGTAGCTACCGCTTTAGCTAGTAATGTTTTACCTGTTCCTGGAGGCCCATGAAGTAAAACTCCTTTTGGAGGTTCTATTCCTAATCTGTCGAATACTTCAGGATGTTTCAAAGGAAGTTCAACCATTTCTCTTATTTTTCTTATTTCTTCAGTTAATCCTCCAATATCTTCATAAGTTACTTCTGGTATTGTTTCTTCTTCTACATTAGTTGCTTTAGGGTGGATAACTAATTCAGTATCTTCTGTAATTATTACTGCTTGATTAGGAGTTGTAGAAATTATTTTGAATCTTATATTCTGGAAGCCCATTCCGCCTAAGCCACGAGAAAACAAATCCTGTAAATCTTCGAATGCTTCTTGCATATCTTGCATAAGGTCGCGTCTTCTTTGAGCCCCGCCTAATGAAACTAGATCTCCTTTTTGCACTGCTCTACCTAACAATCCTGATTTGAATGCTTCTGGTTCTCCTTGAACCATTATGCCAGCTTGAGCCGGAGCTATAGTTACTTTTTTTGCTGGTTTGATTTGGGCTTTTTTTATTGAAACCTTTTCACCAATACCAGTTTTAGCATTCTTTCTTGTTAAACCATCTATTCTAATTATACCCTCCCCTATATCTGCAGGATATGATCTGTCTACTATCGCAACTGTCTCACGTTCTCCTTGAATTGATACTATGTCTCCTCTGTTAAGGCCTAAAACGCGCATTACTTCAGTATCTATTCTAGCAATTCCTTTATATGCGTCATCTTGCAAAGCCTCAAGGACTTTTAATTTGATTAATTTAGGTGCTTCAGCCATTACCAATTGTCCTCCCTAGTGTGAAATCTTAAACTTAACTTATTCATATCTTCAAAACAAAGTCTTACCATATCATCCATCATCTTTTCTTGATGGTTCATAAATTCTACTATTTCTTTAGGTATGCTTATAGCATGAGAATTTCCAATAACTCTTAGTTTAACGTTATAGGTTTTATCTTTTAAGTTATTGAAATTTTGCATGCTGTTTAAATCTGCTGGGTGAATTATTGTTTGATTGCAATTTTTACATATTACGGCTCTTAATTCTAAGCCGTTTTTGTTAACTATGGTCTTCTCCATCTTTTTATTGCATCCATTGCATAATATTGTGTTGTTAAATATGTCTGTCATGTGTATCTTTTATGTATATACGGATAGGGATATACTATTTAAACTTTATTGTGTTTGTTTGCTAGATTAAGATTAATTTCTCTTTTTTGCAACTTTAATCATTGCAGCTACCAATAAGAGTACTGCTAGTACTAATCCAGTTATTGCGATTATTGCAACTGTGCTTGTAGAAGAAACTGATTTTATTACAAATGATTTTACTACTGCTAAATTCATTCCAACTGTTCCTGAACTTGTAACTGATGTTGCTGGGCTTAATTGGATCTTTATTTCTGCTTCATTACAATCATTTGTAGTTTTAGTTATTATTTTTTTATAAGCTACATCTTTTCCTCCAAAGTCTACTGTTGTACCTTCAGGGAAAGATACGCATTCTTGACCTTGTTTAACTGTGATTATTGCTTGATCATTCTTATCTCCGAATGTAAATAATGTTAGCATATTTTCTATTTCTGTATTTTTTTCTTGGTTTATTTCTCCAGGGAATCCTATTCCTAATGCTGCGCTTGTTAGACTAGAAAGTAATAATGCTGCTAAAATTGATGTTAATATTATTTTTTTCATTTTAAGATGCTACTACGTCCCAAGTTCCTCCATAACTTATACTTGATGGTCCTGATATTGCATTGCTTAATTGCTCGAATGCACATACATATATTTCATCTCTATCTGTTCCAGGTCCAGATGCAGTGTATGGGATGCTAACACCTGGTATTCCTACAGGGGTTTGATGTCTTAATACTGCTGCTGTTGATTGAGTATCGCATGATGCTTGACCGGAAGAACCTGAAGCGCTAAATGCGTCAACGCTTAATATTGCAGAAGGATTTACGGGATTAGTTCCAGTTAAATCTGTTCCTGTTATTTCAATAGTGGTCAATGGGACGTTTCCGTAATTTTCTACTATAAGTGGAGCGCTTGCAACTTGATTAGGTGTATTAATGTTTAATGAATTCCAGTTTAATGCAGTTGTCGCTAAATTATAAGCGCTTAGTTCGTTAATTTGTACATAATCTCCTGGGACTGAATTAAACCCTGCATCTCCACTAGTTACCATATCGCTAGGATTTGCTGCTAAGTCTATTGTTGCGACTCTTATTCTCCATAAGTCATTTCCATTAGGGCTTGCTCCTGAATAAGATGATGCTGGATCTGATGGTAAGAATGCTCCTGCACAGACATACATCAATTGTCTGGATGGATTATCACAATTTGAACCTAAGGTAGGGTGATTACACAAATATGAATCGCAAAGCACTACTGGCCTAGTTATGCTTGGGTTAATGCTATTTACAGGAGCAGCTATTTCAAAGTATGCGCTTGATGCAGGAGCTAATCCTGTTCCTTGAGGCAAGTCTGAAGGGCCATTAGCATCTTCTACAACTATTCCAACGTAGAAAACTCCAAACCCTGCTCCAGGATTTGCAGTAAATGGTTGTGTATATTCTTGACCCAATGATCCTGGGGAGAAAAATCTTTTAATTGTTGGAGGTGAGTTATCTAATTGAACCCCTACATCTACAGGAGATAAATCAGGTTTGTTAAATAAATCGCTAAACCAACCTGCGCTTGTAAATGTAATTAGAAATATCGAAAATGTTAAGCCTAATAATAATTTCTTTCCCATCTTTTAATAGAATCATATTTTTCTTATTTATATAGTTTTGTTATCTTAATTAGATTTTTAAAGATGGGATTATCTAGACCTTTGTGAATAAGTTTTTTTATAATCTTAAGAGGTTTTGGACTTTTCTAAAACAAGATACTTGGCAGTCTTGGATAGTTTCATTAGTCGTCGCATTTATTTTGATTAAGTTTGTATTGTTCCCCTCTTTAAGTTGGGCTTTTGCTACACCATTGCCTTTAGTTGTAGTAGAGTCTTGTTCGATGTATCATCAAGATAATTTTGAATCTTGGTGGTCGAGAAATGGTATATGGTATGAAGAACATGGAATAAGTAAGGAAGAGTTCGAGGAAAGTACTTTAAAAAATGGTTTAAACAAAGGAGATATTGTTTTAGTCTCTGGTAGAGGTAGTTATGAAAAAGGAGATATTCTTATTTTCAATTCCCAATATAAATATCCTTTAATTCATAGGATTGTTAGGACAGATCCTTATGATACAAAAGGAGATAATAATTTTGCCCAATTGCCTGGGGAGCTTGGAATAGAACCTGAACAATTTGTTGGAAAAGCTGTAGGTCGTGTTCCAGGATTAGGGTGGATAAAATTAATCTTTTTTGAGGCTGCAAGACCTAGCGATCAAAGAGGATTTTGTAAATAGGTAATTTTAAAAGTTTCAATAAATTGAAATTTATATGAATTATAAGGTCCCTATTATTGGAGCAGTTATGGGTGCAGTTCTTTCTGTTCCTATTGTTAGTTATTTTTGTGATTCTAATTTAATCGATGCAGTTGGAAGAAGCATTTTTGGAAATTATCCTTTTCCCTACCTTATCCAAGGAGCTGCTGTTGGGACTCTATTAGGTCTGGCCACCAGTTCTAGAATTAGAGGGTTTGATCTAGAAACAAAAATTGAAACGAAAGATTAATATACTTTTAATCTTGAGTCAGATAAATTATTTCGAGGATTTATGGAATTTTGTCCTAAGTGTGGTGGAATGTTAATGATTGAAGGAGATAAATCTCCGGTTTGTGCTAAATGTGGTTATCGCCATAAGGGTAAATTAAAGCTTCAAGCTTCTGAAAAAATTGCTGTTCCTGAAAGGGTTGCTGTAGTGGATGAGTCTAAATTAACTACTCTTCCTATTGTCGAAGTTAAGTGTCCTGATTGCAAACACAAAGAAGCTTACTTTTGGACAATGCAGACTAGAAGTAGCGATGAATCCGAAACTAAGTTTTACAAATGTACTAAGTGTGAACATACTTGGAGAGTTTACAGATAACTAGTTATTGCTAACGTTTAAAAAAGGAGTTTTGTTTTGATTTTTAGAGAATTTATTTTCTCTGAACTACGAGGCCTCGTAGCTCAGCCTGGTTAGAGCACCGGCCTTTTAAGCCGGGTGTCGGGGGTTCAAATCCCCTCGGGGCCATTTAAAACTCCGCAGTGAGTGTCCGAGCCAGTTGAGGACTGTCGAACAAGAGAGTTTGAAATTAATCTACTAATAAACTAAAATATCTTAACCAGAAATAATTCTTTTGATGTTGTCTATGTTATTTGCTACTTCTTCACCACGTTTAGTCAATTTGATTAATTTTATTCTTCCTTTCTTTTCGAAAACTACTAAGTCTAGTTTTTCAAGCATTTGAAGGATTTTTACAGCATGGCTGTAAGTACAATCAACTTCTTTTGCTAAAATTGAACCATAACGGGCTCTTGTAAGTTTTTTTAGTGAAACTAACATTAGTGCAGGTTTTCTTCTAAAGAAAACGTCAAAACTGTCTTTTGGTTTTTGGCTCATTTTTGAATATATCCTTTGTAATCTCTATATTCCAACCAGTATATCGCTTTTAAGTCTTTCTGCCATCTTGTTATCTTATTTAGTAGTTATTAGCTTTCACTTATTTTTGGTTATTTTCATTAGTAGATTTTATATTCTAGTGATCTTTGATTTAATTATGGTTTCACGTAAAATTAAGATTCTTGCTGCTTCAGACTTACACGGAGACAGTAAACTTACTAAAAGGCTCGCAATACGTGCTGAAAAAGAGAATGTCGACTTGGTCATTTTATGCGGGGATCTAACTGGATTTGGAGAAAGCAAAAATCTGATTAAACCTTTTAAAGATAAAAATCAAAAAGTTTTAATTCTACCCGGTAATTGGGACTCATTTGCTACAACTGATTTTCTTGCTCAACTCTACAATGTAACTAACATTCATGGATATAGCGCAGTTTATGAAGGCGTTGGTTTCTTTGGTGCAGGGAGTGCTTCAACAGCTTTAGGGCCCAGGTCTGGAATAAGTGAAACTGAATTATTAAAGACACTTGAAAAAGCTCATTCTGGTTTAAAGGGAATAGAAAAGAAAGTAATGTTAACTCATATGCATCCATCTGGAGGGATTTCTGAAGCTGTCGGATTTAGAGGAAGTGACTCTATTGTTAAGGCTATAAAAAAGTTTAAGCCAGATTTACTTTTACACGGGCATATTCATGAGACTTTCGGAACTGAAGATAAAATTGCGGGAACGAAAGTAGTTAATGTTGGAAGAGATGGAGTAATTTTAGAAGTTTGAATATCGGATTTTTGTGAATAAAGTTATAAAGTTATTTTGTGTTTGTTATTTATGGTCAAGACATTAAAAAGGAATAATCCTCCTGAAGTGGAAAAAATAATAGGAGACCAATTTTATAGTGACGCAGTGAGAGATGTTGAGGATAAAGATTATCATGCTGCTGCCCGCGACTATAAAATAGCTCTTTCAAGCTATCAAAAGGCTTTAGAAGATTTAGAAGGTCACCCTAAATTAAGAGGTAAACTTGAAGGATTAATATATCAGGTTAATGAAGAAATTAAAGATGTTGAAAGAAAATCTCATTTACATCATCAAACGCATAGTTATCCTCCTATTCTAAGATGGATTATTGGAAAGTTTAAAGGAACACATGTAGTTGGGTTCTTGGTTTTTTCTTTAATTTTTTCAAATCCTACTATTACAGGGGCAGCTATAGGTTATAGTGGGGCTTCAACTTATTTAGGTATCTTATTCTTATTTTTAGGGATTCTTGGATGTTATATTTTGGTTTGGAAGAATTTTTTGATTAGAAGGAATAAAGATCAATATTGATTTTTTTTGCTTTTTTAAAATTAAAGAAATTTGCCTCGGTAAGGGTGAGGCGCGTAGCGCCGAACTGCGCCGACAATGTTTATAAATTGCCTTGTATTTTATAAAAAGTGAGAGTTGGGATATTTTTATGATACAAAAAAGAGAAATTTTACCGAAGGTACCTTTGTACTATAGCGTTCCTATGCTTGTCGTATGTATCGTCGCTCTTTTGATTTTAGTTTTTGTTTTTAGAATTGATTATCCAGAGTTGCTTCTTCAACCCCTTGATGCTATTAATGTTAGTAAGTGTGGAGTTTTAAGTCAAAGTAATGCATATTATTTTGTAAATCAAACCTTGGGGACTAATTTCACTGTTCAAGGACTTCTGGGGGCCTGCCTTGTTGTAAATGGAAGCAATGTTTATTTAGATGGAAACTTGCAAAACATAATTAATACGGGCTTACCTGGATTAGCTTATAATGCTATTAATGTAACTGGCAGTAATGTTACTATAACTCGCTTCAATTTATCTGATAATTCTAATGGCATTTTTAGAAATGGAATTTTAGTTTATGGCAACCAGAATTCTATTGTAGGCAATTTCATTTCTGATGCTTCTGAATCTGCTATTATGGTTAAGGGAAATCCTCCAAACCAATTTGCTATAAATCATATATTATCTAATAACTTGATCTCTAACTCTGCTTTTGGTATATTTTTACACCATACTAATTCTACACTATTACAAAATAATCAAATTAATAGCCTAAATTCTTCATTTACTGGAATTTATCTCCTTAATAGTTATTCTAATGATTTAGATAGAAATATAATTAATGGGACAAATAGTTCTATTTTAGTTTGGGTTTCAGATGGCAATTTGATAAGGAATAGTTTACTATATTCTCCATCTTATGCTGGAATAAATACTATTGCAGCAGAGCGTAATATCGTGAGAGATACAAAAATTATTTCTCCTAGGGCAATGGGTTTGTCAGTTTATCCTCTTACTAGTTCAAATATTTCATCTTATGCATTACAAATTTCGAATGTAACTGTTTTAGATGGAAATTCATCTTATTATGATTTATATGTGCCTTATTTTTCAGGCTCATCAATTAGTAATTTTTCTTTAAACATTATTGATAGTTATATTTCTAGATATAATCTTAATTCTACTCGCCTTAGATTTTTTGATTCAAATGGCATTTCTATGATTGAATTTGGTTCTGCTATTGCCACTATTGGAAATAATTTAACAGATCACGTTAAATATGGATTTAATTTTGCAGAAGTTAGAAGTGATTTGAATCCTCTTTTGAACAGGTCTGCAATAATTACTTTCTCCGGTTTACCGACTAATAATATAACTAATCTTACTGTTTTTAGAAATGGGTTTTCTTGTCCGAGCAATGTTTGTTTAGCAGTTAGCGATCTCGGACAAGGAGTCTACAGGTTTAATGTAACTAGCTGGACAAACTATACTATCAATTGGTCTTCTGGAGCGGGCTTACCAAATAACACTACTAATTCAACTAATACTACGACTGCTTTTACACAGACAATGGTAATCAATGAACCAGATAACAATGATCAATATTCACATGGTAATGCTTTCCCTGTAAACTTTGATGTTGAACTTAATTCAAATGGTACTGTTAAATTTAGCTTAAACAATGGCTTAACTAATACTACTATGAATACTACAAATAGCCTTGACTTTGATTATGAACAAGATCAACTTTCGCTAGGCAACTATACCTTTATCGCATATGCTAATTTTTCAAATGGTACAAGATTAACTTCGAGAGTTAATTTCAGCGTAATCAATACTACCGGATCTAGTACCGGTGGTGGTACTGGTTCTAGCGGTGGCTCAAGTGGGGGTTCATCTGGTGGTTCTAGCGGTGGCTCAACTAGAGGTTCTGGCGGAGGAAGTAGCGGTGGAAGTGGAACAATACCACCTTTCAATTCGTCTTTTGGTACAACTACTGGATCTAGTGGAACCCAAACTCTTAGCGGTAACCAATCTAGTTCTAATGTTGCGTTAAGAAATATGGTTTATTGGTTACTTATTTCAGTAATTTCTATTATGATAGTTATTCTTTTAATTTTGATTGTTAGGGCTATCAAAGATAGAAAGAAGACTACTTTGACTTCCAATTTGTCTGGTGTTAAAACTGCTATGTCTGGCGGACTTGTTAGTAACCTTAGGTAATTAGAATAATTTCTTTTGTTTTGAATTTTTAGTGATTTCTTCTACGGATGTATTAAAGAAATGTAATATTGTATTTGCAATAGGAGTTATTTGTTTTTCTATATAATGTTCGTAATCTATTTTTGACTTCAGTTTTTGAATTGGTTCAGGACCATTTTCAGTAATGTAGTATTCTATTACATTAGATTCTAAATTATCTAATAATCTAGCAGCTTTAACATGAGGGGGAGTAGTTTTAGTATATTCATCTAAACCTTTTCTTATAGATTTTCTATATATTAGCTTGGAGTCTATTTTTCCCTGCTTTATTTTCTTGATATAGTCTTTTATGAATTGGATTGGATCTTCTTTATGGAATATTTTATTTAATAGTTCTATTTGGAAATCCTTTGCAGCTTCAGTCCAATCTCCCCTTATTGCTTCTAACCCTACTATCTCTAATTCTTCTTTGTTTCCTTTTTCTACTAGGCCGGCATATCTTTTCTTTGAACCTGTTTCTACTTTAGCATTTCTAACTTTTGGAAGCATAAAAGCCTTGTAATATTTTTTGAACTCTAATTCTAGATAAGATTTTCGATCATATTTTTCTTTAATGTATTTTTGATAAAAATCGTTTATGTATTTTTGTAAAATCTCTCCGGTTTCTTTAGGATTACTCTTTGCATTCAACTTTACAAATACAGAATCAGTGTCTGAATAAATTATCTCTAACTCTTTTTCTTCTATTTTTTTAGCAGTTAATTGTATTAATTCTTGTCCAAAATGAGTTATTGCATTTGCCATGTCTAAGCTAAAGTATCTACAATTAGGGGAGGCTAAAACTCCAAAGAATGAATTCATTATTATTTTAATTGCATAACTGGATAACTCTCTAGATTCTTTCTTTGCTCTTTCTCTTTCGTTATGTAGTTTTTCAATTATATCTGGAAGAATTCCACTTTCATTTTTGAAATATGCCTTATTTGGAGATTCTATTGAATTTTTCCCCTTTTTATCTAACATAGATATAGGATCTATATTGAATGTCTTTATTATTGAAGGGTATAGTGATTTGAAGTCTAACACTAATACGTTTTCATAAATTCCAGGTTTTGGTTCCATTACAAAGCCTCCTTTGATTCTTTCTTCTTTCTTCGTGTAATGTAGTGTAGGAGAAACAAACCCTCTCTTTCTTGCTTCTCGTATGTATAATGAATCAAATGCAATAATTGAGCCGGTTAGTTTGTTTAGTGGAAGGCCAGTCAACATTGTTCTTTCTATAGCTAAATCAAGCATTTTAGTTTTTGTTAAAATATCATACGCTAATTTACAATCTTGGATGTTATATTTCACTAATTTTTCTTTATCTTTTTTATATAATATTTCTATTTCATCGTGCCTATCTTTTCCTGAAATTAATTTTCCTTCACCAAGCATTGCTTGAGATACATCCTCTAAAGTGTATGACTCAAATTCTTTATTTTTTATTGAAGGTGCTTCTTGAATGAATGGGTCTTTTATTAGATTTAATCCATCTAAGACTTGTCTTCCTGGAATGTTTGCAGTTGAAGATCTAAAGAAATTACTTTCTATTTTAATTCTAGCATTTTCGTTTGTTCTCCCTATATCAAACGGAATATTGTTTTCTTCGAATTTCTTTTTTAGATAATCTAAATCAAAATCAATTACGTGCCATCCTGTGATTATATCCGGATCTAATTTGTCTATTTCTGATTTAAATTTTCTTAATGCTTCTTCTTCTGTTTTACAACTTATTGCATTTTTTACAGGTTCATTGCTTACTATTATATTTTTTTCATAATTATAGCCATATAGTCCTATGCAAAACAAATCTCCTCCTCTTTTGTTCGTTTCTATATCCAATGAAACTATCTTCAGAGGAATTTCTCCTTTAGCTGGTTTTATTATGGCATTTTTATAAATTACATCTACCTTTTCTGAAGGTTCAGTCTCACCAGATATTTCTATTGTGCTATAAATATCGTTATCTATTAAATATCTTAAAGTTGGACTTATGTCGGACTCATATGTGTTAATTTCTTTTTGATGAATTGCTTTCGCAATTTTTGTTAATTCTGTTTTATCACTATTTGATATTTTTACTACTTTTTCTTTATTTTTATTAAAGAACTCCGTTTTTTCGATAACTGATTTCTCTAAAACATTTTTCGCCTTTGCTAAATCTACTTCTCTAATATAGAAATATGGCGTGAAATTTATTATTGTTGCAAATGACTTTTGATTTTCTAATCTTCCGAATAATTGTATGTAAGTCTTGTCGTCTTGGGATATTGAAGCAATATTAACTATGTAACCTTTCATTTTATTGCTAATTTCTCTTTGTTTTTAATAACTTCTTAATTATTCGAGAGTTTAATGTTGTTACTTAATAGTTAGACAAATAGAAAGGTTTAAAAATAACTTGTTTTTTTATTTTCATGCAGGAAATTGAAGAAGATAGATTTGCACCTCTTGAGGCTAGTATGAGAGAAGCTCTTAGACAGGGTAATGCTAGACTTTATGCGTCTTTATGTGATGAATTGGGAATTCCTTCTGAAGCCAGACAACCTCATTTGTATTCTGAGGGTAAAAGGCCTTTTGGAGGTTACTTGGGCTCAAATGGATCTCGCTCATTTATCGGTAAAGCAAATTCCGGATTAGATGTTTCTTCTTGTATTTTAAGTGGGGCTGCTATAGACTACCTTAAGTCATTAGGGGATAAGGGCATAGATAGAGAAGATTACATGGCTAGATTTCGTCAAATTGTTAGGCTGGGAAGTTCTATTCCAAGTTCATTAAAGCCTATGGTGGGAGCTAGTGAAGAAGAGTGGAGTAGGTTATACTTTGCTTTAGCTGATAAGGCAAGAAGTTCTAAACCTACATTTCCTGATTTTTAATTATCCAAATCCTTAAATTCTAATTGATTGGTATATTGTTATGGGTTTACAAATAGGGGATTTAGTTAATAGAAAGGAAGTTACTTTCAAGGATTTGAAAGGCAAAACTATTGCTGTAGATGCTTTTAATGCAATTTATCAATTTTTATCTTCTGTTAGGCAACCTGATGGGACCCCCCTAATGGATTCTAAGGGTAACGTTACTTCGCATTTATCCGGGCTATTCTATAGGAACACTGCTTTGCTTTCAGAAGGGCTGAATTTAATTTACGTTTTTGATGGCGAATATCATGTTTTGAAAGGAAAGACTCATGAAATTAGGCAAGCTGCTAAAGATAAAATGATCGAAAAATACGAAGAAGCAGTCGATGAAGAAGATACTGAAGCAATGGGTAAATATTCTCGTGGTTTTACTAAGCTAGACACTAAAATGATTGCTGAAAGTAAGGAATTGCTAGAAGCTATGGGTATTGCAGTTGTTCAAGCTCCTGGAGAGGGAGAAATGCAAGCTTCTGAACTAGTAAAGAACGGGCAAGCTTATGCAGTTGCTTCTCAAGATTACGATGCTTTAGTTGTTGGAGGTACCCGTTTGATTCAGAATTTAACTCTTGCTAGAAAAAGAAAAACTGCTTCAGGTTTTATTTATATTGCTCCTGAAATGATTGAATTTGAGTCTGTTATTAATCAACTTGGAGTTACTGGAGATCAATTGATTTGTTTAGCGATACTTGTCGGTACTGATTTTAACCCTGGGGGGGTTAAAGGAATTGGACCTAAGAAGGCACTCGCTTTAGTTAAGCAATTTGTTTATCCTGTTAAAATTTTTGAGAATGTTATTGAAAGACACGGTGACCTCGGATTTAATTGGATGGAGATATTTGAGATATTTAAGAAACCAAATGTTTCAAAACAAAAAGTTATTTTTCCTAAATTTAACGAGGATAAAATAAAAGAAATTCTTGTTACAAGACATGAGTTTTCTGCAGAGCGTATTGAAAATCAAATTGCTAAAATTAGAGAGATTAAGGCTAAGAAAGGACAGACTAGTTTGTTCTAACTATCCAGTTACTACAACAGAAAGGTTTAAATAATACTTTTCAGCCTTTTTTTTATGAGTATTCAACAACCAATTGTAATTAATAAGAAAAGGTATTCTAAGCTAGGGATTGCTTCTCTTGTTGGTTTGCCTGCTATTGCTTTAGGAGCTATTGCTTATGCTTATTATCCAAAAAGTTCTAACATGTTTGATGGAGATGTTGGTGGTTGGCAAGTCTCATATTATGAAGGTTCTCAACGTGGAAATATGGTTGCTCTAAAAGGTGACGTATTAGTAAATTATGAAGATAATGAATCTGCTGAAAAAATTGATTTTAAATCTAGGGCTCCTGAAGCTCTTGCTGCTAAGCTTGAATTTATTTCATATACGGATAAGAAAGGCACAGAAAAATTTTACAGGAGAGATCTTGACCCATCTTCTTTTGATTTTGAAGCTAGATCTCAAATATTTGATGCTGCAGATAGACATTATAATGCAATAAGAGTGCAAATTGTTAAAGATCTCCAGAAAAAGAAGCTTGATAGATTGGAAGAAATAAAAAACAATATCAAATAATTATTTAAATTGATTTTTCTTGTTTTTTAGATGTATTCAAAGAGGTTTTTATCTTTTATCTTGATATTCTTATTAGTCACTACTTTTGTTTTTGCTCAAGGTCTAGATAAAACTCAGGAAGATATAGACAAAGCGGCGAAGGATTTAGAAGAAGGTGTCGATAAATTTAGAGATCTTCAAAAACCAGACTCATGGACTTTTATTTTTTCCCAATGGAAGGAATTTTTACTTAAGAATAAATTAGTTTCAGGTGTAGATTCTTTTTTTACTAAAATAAATATTGTTTTCCTTGTTCTATTTGGAATGAGTTGGGATCTTACTCCTCAGATGTTTTTTGCATTTTTATTCTGGGTTTTCACATTTCTTTCTATTAATAGGTATATGTCTAATTTGAATTCAGGATTGATTAGTTGGTTTTATTCTTTGATTTTTATAGTAGTTATGGCTCAAACTAATTTTTTTGAATATTTTGGCAAATGGATGGTTTCAATGATATTCTATAAAGATTCCATATTATATCAGATTTCTTTCTTTTTTGTTGCGTTAATTTTCATAATTGTTTGGTTTGGTGCGCATTTAGGTTTGGCTAAATATATCGATAAACATAAGAAGGATTCTGATGAAAAAAGATTTAAGAGATCTATAAAGAACACAGAGGATACAGTTAATGTTCTTGCTGAAGCTAAAGCTAGAGAGTCTTTAAAATCCTAAAATTACTTAATTTTTTTACTTCCTTCTTTTATTATTTCTAAGTTTTCTTTTCTTTTTTCATCTTCAGAATATCTTTTTAGTTTTGAAGTCAAGCTTGAAATTAATATTATTACTATTACTATAAATAAGATCTGGACTATTAAACTTGCAAATTCCCAATTATCTAGAAATTTGAAAACGTTGCTAATGTCAGAGCTTATTTGTGAGGAGAATAGCATTCCTCCTGATATTGAAATTAATAGGGTTATTATTATTGAAAAGATTATTTTTTTTATTTCTTCATTTAGAAAATCTGGGTTTACTGCACTAATTACTTTTTTTATTGCTATAAAAAATGCTATAAAAAATGCTATTAAGGTTATTGCTTCGGATAAGGGTATTTCATCTTTATTTATTCCGAAAATAAACTTTATGCTTTTCAGATAATCTTGATCCAGTATCAAGTTTTTTTCAATAATTGAATCTAATTTTGGAGTTAAATCTTTTTTTATCTCTTGAGAAGATACTGTGTTTATTGTAAGGATTAGTAATACGGTTATAAATAAAAATTTATTCATTATTTGATTTATCCATTATTTAATATAAATCTTTGTTTCGAGAAATGTTTATATACTGCTTTGAATAAATTCAATTATGAAAAAGTTAGGTTTGTTTCTTTTGCTTTCGCTGTTTTTAGTTACTGGCTTTGTTAGTTCTCAGTCTGCAGATGGACCAATTCAAGGAATTTCTAGTTTGTTCAAGAGCGTTTATGATGGGCTCATTGACCCATTTGCTAAATTTTTACTAGGAGATACTGTTGGAGGTAAACCTGAACTTTTCTTTTCTAAGGTTTTGATATTTTTACTTTTGGCTTTTTTGGTCCACTATGCTGCAAATCAGTTTGAGCCTACTAGAGGAAATAGGGCAACTATTATTTCAGTTATAGTTTCTGCTTTGGCTGTTCGTGTCCTTACTGCTGAATGGGTTGAGGCTGTTATTCTTCCTTACACCACTTTTGGTATTGCGGTTACAGTCATCATTCCTCTTGCTCTTTTCTTTTTCTTTGTTGAGAAAGGCCTTGTAGGTCAACCTGCTTTAAGGAAAATATCTTGGGTTTTTGCTGCAGTTATTTTTGTAGCTCTTTATTTTTCAAGGTACGATACTCCTTTAGTTGGTAGGAATAACTCATTTTTCTTTAGCCCTGGCCACATATATCTTTATGGTGCTTTGGCCTCTTTGATTTTACTTTTCCTTGATCAGACTATACAAAGATCTTTTTTTAAATCTAGATATTCAAATCTTAATGAAATTAATAATATTAAGGTTCTTTCAAAGCTAAGAAGGGAGTATAATGAGACGATGGATAATATGAACTCCGGTGGCATAACTCCTGATGTTGCTAAGGCTATAATTAAGGAGATACGTAATAAGGCTAGGGCTAATGGAATTTCCGTAGATATTTTTGAGCTTCCAGGTTCTTGATTTTTATTTGCTCAAAAGCTTTATAATACATTTAGCGTTAATAATAATATGAAAAAAGGGATTTTTGCTTTCTTGCTTTTTGCTATTATGCCTTTTGTTAGTGCTCAATTTGGTGGAGGTTTTTGGTATGGTACTGAACAAGTAGTTAATTCATTAGTTATGAATTTAGAGCCTCTTTTTAGGGCCTTACTAGGCGGAAATGATTGGACTGGATATTTGTTATTTGAGAAGACTCTTTTGTTCATTCTTATCTCTATAATTGTAGGAGTCATATTAGGAAACTTGCCTTTCTTCCAAGGATTCAAAAATAAAGGGATATTGAGGTTAGTCGCAGTTATTATTGGATTATTAGGAGTTAGGAACTTAAATTATATTTGGATAGGAACTATTCTTGTTCAATATCAAGTATTGTTTATCTCTGTTGCTGGATTTTTGCCTTTCTTAATCTACTGGTATTTTGTGAGTTCTTTGAAGGGTCCAGAAAATTCATGGATTAGAAAAACTGCCTGGATATTTTATGCAGTGATTTATTTTGGATTATGGGCTACAACAACTCTTGAGGCTTACACAGAAATATATTTATGGGGAGCTTTGGCTGCTTTAATTTATGCATTCTTTATTGATACTTGGTTCATGAACTGGTTGAGGGTTAGAGAAATTAAAGTTAGTCAGACAGAGGTAAAATGGGCCTCTATTAACGATTTGAATGAAAAAATAGCTAAGTTTCAGGCTGCTGCCATGCCAGAACATGCTCGTAAGGCTGCTATTAAGAGGCTCGAAGCTACGAGAGATTCAATAATTAAATCTCTTTGATTTTGATAGGCTTTTATACTCCATTTGTTTTATTTTGTTATGAGGATTGGATATGATGTCATGGGGAATATTGCTATTATTAAATTTGATAGGGATTTGAGTGTAAATCATAAAAAGAAATTTGCTCTTGACTATTTGAATAAACATAAAAGTGTTACAACCGTTCTTGAGAAGGTTGGTAAATTTTCTGGTAGACTTAGAACTTTGAAGACTAAGTGGCTTGCCGGAGATAAAACCCTAGAAGCACTTTATAGAGAGAATGGATGCGAATTTAGATTAAATGTAGAGACTTGTTATTTTTCTCCTAGGTTAAGTGAAGAGAGAAAAAATGTTGCATCTTTTGTTAAGAAAGGCGAACGTGTTCTAGTTATGTTTGCTGGAGTTGCGCCTTTTCCTATTGTAATTGCTAAACATTCCAAAGCTTCTGAAGTATATAGTGTTGAATTAGGCAAAGATTGTAGTAAGTATGCTCTTGAAAACGTTAAACGCAATAAGTTAACTGGACGCGTGCATGTTGTCCAAGGAGATGTGAGAAGAGTTATTTCTTCTAAAATGGGGACCTTTGATAGGATATTCATGACTAGGCCTAACTTAGAAGATAGCTTTTTGGATGTTGCATTTAGAGTTGTAAAATCTGGAAGTTACGTTCATTATTATGGCTTTTATCTTGAAAGCGAGATTGATAAATTAAAGGAATTGATTTTGTCTGAAGCTACTAAGGCTAAAAAGAAAGTTAAGATATTAAGAATTGTAAAAGCTGGAGATATTGGTTCAAGAAAGTTTAGGTATAGAGCAGATATTAAAGTTATTTGATTAAATTTAATTTATTGTCGGGTTATATTTATCGCTTGCTTTAGAATCGTATCTTCCAGTTTCCCAATTAAATAATCTTCCCTCTCTAAATATGTTTTCTGCAAATTTTACTACTCCTTCTGTTTCTCCGTGAACTCCTATATTTCTAGCTCTCCATTGAGTATTATATGCTTGATCTGTAAAGAATCTTCCACCCATATAACCTAAATTAAATAATCCTTTTTCTATTAAATCCATGACTCTTGTTCCAGACACTATTTCAAACAGATTTACTCCTGCTCTTCCCATAAGTTGGCCTAAAGCCATTAATTTTTCAGTATCTTTCAAATCTTTTCTATCTTGATATTGGTCTTGAAATTCTTGTAAAATATCGCTGTTATGAATTAATAACAAGTCTATGTCTTTTGGTTCTTGTTTTCCTCTTACAGCAGACCCAAAAATCATTAAATCATCTATTTTCAAAAGATCTCTTTTACTTCTAAGTCTATCTCCAAATTCTTCCGCTGCGGCTAAAGCATATTCTAATTTCATATTGTTACTATTTGGGAGTGGTTTAAAAAGCTTACGGTT
Organism: Candidatus Woesearchaeota archaeon; assembly: GCA_964408235.1. Taxonomy (GTDB): domain Archaea; phylum Nanobdellota; class Nanobdellia; order Pacearchaeales; family GW2011-AR1; genus SICU01. The sequence goes on from CAYOYN010000004.1 coordinate 50,166, forward strand.
ATATGCTGGATTCGCCTTTGACTGCACTTGGGCTTTCTCCACCGTGCCAAGTTAGTCTTGGCCTCATTCTCATAGGGTATATTCTTTCTGAATTATCATCTAAGATTATGGCGGAACCTTTACTTGATGGAAGTTTGTCCATTGTAGACTTTATGCTTTCTAGAAGATAGGATTGCATTATTTGGTTTAGGGCTTCAATGTCTGGTTTTGATGTTACTCTGTGGGATATTACAATATCTGATTGAGTCATTACATCATTATGTATTTGACCCGGTTGCTGGGTTGCTAGTACTAATGAAATTCCTGGTTGACGACCTTCTCTTAATATTTGTACTAGTGAATCTGTTGCAGGGGTTTTTTCATTCTTTTTTAGGAATTCATGGGCTTCATCAATAAAAAGCCAAATAAGTGGGTTTTCACGTGTAGGGTTGTATGATGCATAGTCTATTCCGTGTTGAATAGACTGAATTTCTTCTTTTTTTCTTGCATTAATTCTTTCTTGAAATAATTTTTTACTTACTAATCCGATTACTAGGCCCCTAACATTAAATGATCCAATTGAAGAATAAACAGAAAGATCAATTATTGTTGTTTTTCCAGCATTAACTAAATCTGTAATTTCTGTACCTTCATTGTTTTTAGAAAATATTCCCCAACTTTCTGCTGCTTGAAATAAGGAGGACGCAATATTCTTTGTTTCTTGACTTACGTTATGTGAATGATTAATTTGTTTTATTATGTCTTGAATGGTGAAATTGTCTTCTTTTTCTTTTAATCCTGCTATTGTATTTGTGATTAATACTCCTTCTTGAGAGGTCATTGCAAGGTTGAAAGTAATTATCCAGTCTTCGCTATCTAACTCGCTGGCTTTTAGGGCAAAAGCTTCATCTACCGGAATTCCTTTTTCTTTGTATTCTTCCATTTTTCCAATTGGCGCAAATACTTTGATTGGAGATTCTTTTGCTTCCAAATTCCATTCTGCTAGAATCTCTTTATCTTTTTCATTTTTGAATTTCATTGTCCAGAATATACCCATCGTGTCAAATATTATTGGTGCTATGTTGCGTGCTAATTCTTGAGGAAGATTTGCTATTTCTTCAGTTATTACCCCTAAAGTGTATGATTTTCCGCTTCCTCTTTTTCCAGCAACTAGGATTACATGGGAACGGGCTACATCTAAGTAAATATTATTTGACATGGAGGTGTAATTTCCCATTGTGACATAACCTTTGCCTACATGGATTAAGCCATTTTTACCAAACTTCTTTTTATCTGAGTTATCTCTACCTAAGATTATATCATATGACATAAAAGGTTACTAATTTCCTTGATTAAATAGGTTGTGTTTTACATAGCCTTAAATAGGGTTAATTTTGAGACATTTTATGAGTTTAGAAGATTTAACAGATGAACAGGCAAGATATAAGGCTAGTTTTTTAGCAGGGCTTAGTGGAGCTGTTGTTGGTGTTTTAGGAGAATCTGCTCAAGCTTTATCAAATTCAAATAACTTTATTACAAATCATCTAAGCGATTTAGCCGGAGTTTTTGCAGCTAGTTCTTTAAGCCACTATCTAACCCCTAATAAAAAGTATGGTCTTGCTCTTAGCATGGTTCCTCCAGTTTTATGTACCCTTCATGAGTATTTTCCATTTACCCCTGAGAATGTTATGGATAATATGGACACAGTTATGTATTGGTCGGGCTGGGCTGCTTCTAGTCTTGCTTTAAGGTTTTTTGGAAGATCTCCTAAATTTTTATAAAGAGCATTTACTCGCTTTATTTATGGATAAACACGTCTTGCCAAAATTGCCTTATTCTTACGATGCATTAGAGCCTTATATGGATGCAAAAACTGTTGAGATACATTATTCTAAACATCATCAAACTTATTGTGATAAGTTAAATTTGGCTTTGGAGAAACACCCTTCTTTATTTGATAAGAAAGTTGAAGAATTATTGGTTAATTTGGATAAAGTACCTAAAGATATTCAAACACAGGTTCGTAACTTTGGGGGCGGTTTTGTAAATCATAATGTGTTTTGGGAATGTATGTCTCCACATAGTAAATCTTCTCCTAAGGGTAAAATTATTGAAAAGATAAACAAGGATTTTGGGAGCTTTGACGAATTTAGGAAGCAATTTACTCAACATGCTACAACGCTATTTGGATCCGGTTATACATGGCTTGTATTATCTAATGGTAAACTAGAGATAATTAATACAAAAGATCAAGATAGTCCTTTAACTTTAGGAAAGAAACCTTTGCTCGTTATTGATGTTTGGGAGCACGCTTACTACTTGAAGTATCAGAACAGAAGAGCTGAATTTATTGAAGCTTGGTGGAATATTGTTAATTGGAAAAAAGTTGAAGAGAATTTTACTTCTTGATAAAATCCATTTCTTCATCGGATAAGTTAAGGTTTTTTGCTATTTCCTCATTGCTCGAGATTATTTTCTTTATTATTTGAAAATCTTGCATCGCTCGATGGGTTGAGCAATGAACATATCTTGCATATTTTTGAGATATAGTTTTCTTTTTTCCTGTGATTCTATTATTAAGCCATATTTTTAGGACTCTTTGAGGGCGCTCATATTTTGTAAATGAAGCCTTTGGTTTATCCTTTGCATAGCTTATTCCAGCTGACTGGAAGATATTTTGATAAACTAGGAATCTCCAGAATTGCTGTCTATATATTCTTCCTCTGAAAATATCGGCCTTTGCTAAGGCGAGGTATGCCCTTGCTAAGGCTCTTCCCTTATATTCTCTTGGGATATTTTCTTCGATCCATAATAAGATTTCATCTAATGACATTTTTGTTGTGTCAAATAGATTTAGGTTATCTGTTCTTTGTTGGAAAAGTTTTTTTAAGATGTTGAAAATTGTATCTTGTTTTGATCTTTCTTCTAGAAAATCCACATTTGAAGTGTCAGATAGTACGTATGTTTGAAGGTCGTTTACTGCTGCTCTTAAATCTCCTTGAGATTTAATTGCAATTTGCTTCAAATAATGTACATTTTCAGTTACTCCTTCTTTTTTTAGTATGCTTTGAAGAACTTTTACGATATTGTCTACGGAAAGAGGTTTCATTTCAACTAATTTGCATTTAGGTCTTAATTCCGAAAACTTAGAATCCCAAATATCATTTCCAGTCATTATTATTGGATGTGCTGTTTTTTCTAAAATTCTAATTAGTTCTGGAACTCCCCCAATATCAGTACCTGTAACTCCATCAACTTCGTCCATTAGAAGTATTTTACCGGATTTGAATAAACTATGTTGTTCGCTAGCAGGTTTAAGTATTTCTTCTAGTTTTAGTCTGTTTCTTAAATCAGACGAATTTAATTCAAAAATATCTAAGTTATTTTCTTTGGCGATAGCATGAACTAAAGTAGTTTTGCCTGTTCCTGATTGTCCATGCAATATTAGTCCTTTCTTTTTTGGAAATTCTTTTATAAATTTTTGAGTGTCTAATATAGCACTTTCTTGACCCACTATATCTTGAACTAGTGATGGCCTATACTTCTCTGCAAAATTTGATGCTTTCATTATATTTCTTCTTTTAATCCTGCTAGGACAAAAGAAGCTAGAAGAGCTTGTAATTGTACAAATTCATCGCTACCTTCTACTATTCTAAATTCTGCTTCTCCAGTTTTTTCAGTTAGTTTTACTTTTGTTTGAGGCTCTATTTGTAAATTCCAAACTTCTTTTTGAATTGATTTTATTATATCGGTTCCTGAGACGCTGTCTTTTAACATAATATCTAAAAGTTTTTCCCTTGCATTAAGAAAATCTCCTGCTAATGCATAATCTAAAACTATTTTTACATTTGTTGGTTTTGCTGAAGATGCAATCATCTTCACTATTTCAGAATTTATGTCTAGTGCAATTGAAGCTGTAGCTTGAAGCAAGTTAATTGCGCGTCTACAGTCTCCTTCGGACATTTCATATAATGTTTCTAGTGCATCATCTGTAATCTTTAATTTCTCTTTTTCAGTTATTTTCTTTATTACGGAAATTATATCTTTCTTTTCTAATAATTTAAACCTGAATACCACGCAACGAGATTGGATTGGATCTATTATTTTACTGGAGTAGTTGCAGGACATGATAAACCTACAAGTGTTTGTATAATTTTCCATTGTCCTTCTTAGAGCTTGTTGGGCTTCTTGAGTTAAGGCATCTGCTTCATCTAAGAAAATTACTTTAAAAGGAACTACTCCAATTGACTTTGTTCTTGCAAAGTCTTTTACTTTTTGTCTTACTACATCAATTCCTCTCTCGTCTGAGGCATTAAGTTCAAGGTAGTTTTCCTTCCATTTATCTTTGAATAATTCTTTAACTATAATTAGGGCTAATGTGGATTTGCCTGTTCCAGACGGTCCTGCAAACATTATATGAGGGATATTCATAGCTTGCACTAAGGCATTTGCACGTTTTACTATTTCTTGCTGACCGACCATATCTTCAAATAAAGCTGGTCTATATTTTTCTGTCCATATTTCACTTTGGCTCATTTTTATCTCTCCCTTTTTAACTATTTGAATTCAAGGACTTTCATATATAATCATTGTGGTGACAAAATGTTTATTACTTAGAATTATTGGTCTTTTTGTGGCTAAGGTTTATACTTCTAATGGAGATTCTGGATTTACTAAAGACTATGCAGGAAAGGAGTTACCAAAGGATGATTTGCTAATTTTAACTAATGGAAAAATAGACTTTTTACAAAGTGCTCTGGATATGAGCATGATTTTATCTGCAGAACACTCTCATTTTTTACAAGAAGTACAGAAAAAATTATGGCAGGCTTCGGGAGAAATTGCTAATTGTCCTGGAGAGTGTATTATTTCTCCAATTACAGACTCAGATTTAACCAAACTTGAAGAATATATAGATTCCATTGGGGAGCCCCCTAATAAATTTGTTAGATTTACTAATGAGCGGAGTATATGGTTCAATGAATGTAGGGTCCGTTGTAGGGAATTAGAGACTTATTTAGTAAAACTACTAAGAGAAGGTAAAATTAGGCCTCAAATATATAGGTATGTTAATCGTTTAAGTAGTTTATTTTTTATGCTCGGGTATGTCACAAGTGCTTCTTGATAAACATACTTTAAACATTCAAAAAACTTAATCTTTTCAAGGTTTTTTTGATAAATCTAATTAAGAAATTTTAGCTAGACTTTCTCATTTTTCTTTTACGCTTTTCTTTCTTTAGACGCTTGCGTTGCCATTTCCAGCGCATTTGTCCTTTCTTTTTCCATCTTCTTGATGATCTTTTCATGCTATAGTGTTAGATTTTGGGTTTTTAAAGATTATCAACTAGGTTTTTTACTTTATTTTCTATAAAATTTATGGTTTTTTCAGCTACTAGTTCCTTATTTTTATCTTTTTGTTTTACATCTTTAATACTCCATACTATTAATTTACCATTAAATGATCTTTCTTTTTTGAAAATTGAAGCTGGAACATCGTTAGCTACTATTATGAGGATGTCTGTTTTCTTTAAAATTGAGGAATTTATTGATTTTGATCTTACTTTCAAATTTAGCCCGTGTTTTTTTGCTACTTTCTTTTCAGCTAAAAAACCTTCAACTCCTTTAAGGTCTCTTTTTTTCCAGCGTATTAAACCTGCACTACTTGCATTGTAATTTTTGTTATGATTTAACTTATTGAAGAACATTTCTGCAACTCTGCTTCTAAAAATATTGTGTTTACATATGAATAATATTTTTTTCATTATGTGAAATAAGCTCTTTTTATTTCATCTACTTCTTGCTTGAAGATATTTGCTTTTTCTTCTCCTATGATTGATTTGTATGAATTCAAGTTTGAGTATATTGTTTTACCAAGGCTTGCTAGTTCTTTAGTTAGCATTGCTATGTCTGACTCTTCTAATGATGTTTTTGACAGGACTCTCCAACCCCTTATTTTATCAACTTTTATATTCTCTCCATATGCAAGAGATTTTATTATATTTTCAGAGTCTAGTAATTCATCATATGTTAAGCTATTTATTAAAATTCTTGATTTTTTTAGATCTACTTTAGTATAATCTTTTACTACTAAATTTATTTCTTTTTCTACATTTGCTGTTAATTCTTTAATTCTTGTTTTGATTATAGTTCCTTCATTTCCGAGCTCTAAAAATGAAGCTTTTACATCTTCAGCCATTTTTTCTATTAGTCTTCCTTTTTGTATTACTGCAGATGCTTGCTGAAGATTAGGATAATTTCTAAGCTCCATCTGAGTTAGTTTCTCCACGTGAGAATCGAATAATTCTCTTTGTTTCTCTATTATTTGTGTTTGTTCATTTACTTTTCTTAATAATTCATTTACATTTTTTATAACGTGTCTAAAGTTTTTGTAATAAACAGTCATTTCTCCTCTTCTTTCAGAAACTGTAGCCACTAAGGTACCAAGCATTTTTGCAGTTCTCTCTGCAGTTTTATGTCTTGTACCTGTTTCTCTCGTAGATATTTTTTTGTCTGGGTAAACCATAACATTTGCCTGAATTATTCTTTTCATATCCTTTGACATAATAATTGCTCCATCCATTTTTGATAGTTCTACTATTTTTTGAGGAGTAAATTTGGAGTTTATTTTAAAGCCACCATCAAGTACAGAGGATATTCCTTCAATTTCTACTACTATAAGTGCTCCTTTTTTTGCATGTACTACTCCTTCCAAAGCACTTCTAAAATTTGTTCCAGGAGAAACAGTTCTCAAAACTTGATCTATTTCTTCTTCAGTTGCTTTTAACTTTCCATTTTTTTCTTGGTCTTCAGTTAAAATTTGTGTCTGAAACTCTTTTTTTTCTTCCATTCTCAATTTTTGCTTAAACTAATATTTAACCTTAATTGTTTTTTTAGAAAATATTAAGAAAAAGGGTTAAATAGTGCGTTTTTTGTTTTTAGTTTAGAAAGCCCCGTAGTATAGTGGTCAAGTATTCGGGCCTCTGGCGCCCGAGACCCCGGTTCGAATCCGGGCGGGGCTATAAGCCGGATTCGAAGTGATCCTCATTTCTCTCTTGCTCGACTCTCCTCAACATGCTCGGACATAGTTGTGAACTAGTCACAACATGTATTAAACTTTGCAGTTTAACAACTCGCTACGGAGTAATGAGTTCCGGGCGGGGCTATAAATTTATAACTTGTTTGACCTTTTTCCTTTTATGAAGAG
>CAYOYN010000005.1:0-11700 GCA_964408235.1 Candidatus Woesearchaeota archaeon
TTGTGCGCTTGTGAAACCTAACGCTAGAACTGCTAATGCAACAACTGCAAACAATGAGGCTAATCTTGCAAATTTCATTTTGTGTTGAAAGTCACCAAGATTTTGGCTATTTAAATATTTCGGTGTTAAACGAACTTGGAGATATTTACTATTCCCAAATTAGGAAAAATTTATATTAACTAACACCTATGATTTTCCATGGCAATAAGGTCTCGTGAAAATGTTGTGAGTGCATGGGCATTCCTTATAGGAATAGTCTTAGCAGTTTTAGGAGGAATCTTAAGTGCTTTGTTTGGAAACCTTAATCCTTTCTTTCTTGGAATGTTACTTATTGTAGGGTTAGTAATAGGGTTTATCGGAGTAGCCCCTAATGATATTAACAAATTCATGACTTCTTCCGTATCTTTAGTAATAGTTAGTTTTGCCGGATCTGCAGGAGTAAGAAACATAGAATTCCTGAATTGGGAGATAGGGAACATAGTCTCATCAACCTTGGGTGCCTTATTAGTATTACTTGTACCTGCAACCATTGTAGTAGCAGTTAGAAGCTTATTCTCTATATCTCAACGTTAAGAAAATCTTGAAGAATTATAATGAGTAGTTCTTTTTATGAATATAAAATTACATTAAAGAATCTTCTTTTGGACTTGCCTGGGCTTGACCAGATGGTCCTCTGTAAATTTCAGCAAAATCAGGAGAAGCAATAATTGCTTGATCTCCGAATCCAGCTATTGAACCTTCCATTGCATCAACTGTCTTTTTGATTTTTGTTAAAGCCCTCTTAAGTTCGATAATATCCTTGCTCTTTAACTTGCGAATATCGATAAATGCTATAGTATAGCCTTCACGAAGTGCAGCAAGAATTTCATTTATATCATCATACTTTGTTAAAGTAAATTGACGAATCTTTATTTTTTCCTTACGAGCCTTTGACTGATTTAAATCAAGTTCTACGTAATCATCTGAAGGTTGAGATTTATTGAAAACCCCTTTGAAACCAAACACCATATTGTCTGATAAATTGTTCAGTATATAAACATTATCGTTTTTTAAAATAGACTATACTGTTTATTTTTCCGACGGAGATTTCTTTTCTAGAATTTGCCTAATTTCTTTTTGCAACTCATTTGCTCTCGATTCAATTGATTTTTCTTGCTTCTCTATTGAAGCATTTCTTAACTCTAGTAATTTCTTTTTTTCTTCTAATTCTGAAATGGTTTTTGCCTTATCAACTGAAACTATAATTGAACCAACCATCTTGTAAACTGAATCATTTGTTTTCATTATTTCAGATAAGGCATTAGAAGCTTCACTCATTTCTATTGAGATATTTTGTTTTTGCATTAGAAGAGACTGTAGATTTTGTTCTAAAACTTGTAAATCTTGGATTTTTTGCCTTGCTTTTTCATCCATATTAAATTGCCTTTATCTTAACTACGTGCGTTCTAGGCTTATAGAATATCTTTGAATTGCAATTAGGACAATTGAAAACCTTGTCAAGAACCTTGTTAGTTAATGGTTTTGAGCATCTGAAGCATTTGTATTGAGCCATGGTTAGTTTTGTTTTTGTGTGTTTTTAAAATTATTTATTTAGTGTGTATGCGTGACCTGCAAATTGAACTCCGCATTTTTCACAATGCCATATTCCTGCAGCTAATCTTTTTACTCCGGATTTCTTGCAATGTGGACAAATTTGTTTTTTTCTTTGAAGACTTTCAACAGCATTCAATCTGTTTCTTAAAGATGTACCGTATCCGGCGCCAAAACGGCCTGCTGCTTTTACTTTTTTTGTTTTAACCATATTTGGTATTTCCAGAGTGTGTTTTTAAATATTGCTATGTGATTAACCCAAGGCTAGAAACCTGCCAGTAAGTACGCCTCTTAAGTTTTCCAGATCACCTTCAATCTCTTCTAACGGTCCCTTTAATTTAGCGAATATTGGGCTAGAACGATCAACAAATACCTCTTTGTAAGCAGCTATATCTTGAGTTAATGCTTCTGCTAAACGAATTCCTGCCATTATATGTTCTGGGAATCTTTGATATGCTTCTCTATTTGCATTCAATGTTGCATACATACTCGCAATCTTTCCAAATTGACTTATTAGAAAAGCTATTTTCATCTCTGCGCTTTCTTGCATTAGATCTGGGTCTCTTGAGCTTCTTTCGCCTATCTTATCGAGTGCATCAAACCAATCATAGCTCAATTTGGACCCCATAACTAGTTTAGGTCTATTCCCTTGTACATCTTTAGATTGGTGTCCTTTTGAATCCATTTTGTTTACTTCTACTCCTAACCATTCTCCAATTGACTCGTAAGAAACTCTGTGTTGTATGCAAGACCTCAGATAATCACATTGTTCTTCAGTGAGTGTCCCCGAGGGTTTCACTTCGACGCCATAAACGCCATGAGCAATAGCAAGAATATCTTCAAGCGGAAGATTTGTATCCTTAGCCAAATCAGCTACATCCTCTCCAGAAGTTATTCTTTCAGCTAATCTGCCAATTAAACCTTTTTTAATCTGAACCATTTTCTTTTTTTAGAGAATATCATTTAAAAAGATAGATGGTAAAATTAAATTGATATTTTTTAGATAAATGGGGATACCCGGATTTGAACCGGGGTCGCGAAGTCCCAAACCTCGAAGGCTAACCAAACTACCCCATATCCCCTATAATGGATTTTGTAAAGAGGCGTATATAAATTTGTTCTTTGAGAAAATAAAATAAAAAATAAAATAAATTTTACTTCTTCTTTTCTGCTGCAGGTGCTTTTGCTGTTGCTGCAGGTGCTGCTGCAGGTGCTGGAGCTCCAGGTGTTGCTGCTGCAGGTGCTGCTGCGCCAGCGGCTGTTGTAGCTGCAGCCTTTGCTGCTTCTGCTGCTGCGGCTGCTTCTGCTTCTGCTTTTGCACGAGATTCTTGTTGAGCTTTTACCTTAACGAAATAGCTATCTAACTCTGCTTTTTTAACAGGAGATACACTTGTCTTAGGTTGCTTAATTTCTGAATCATATTTTCCAGCATTAACTTCTGCAATTACTTCTACAGGAGATTTGTTTTCAACTAATATTCCTAGAGATACGCAGGAACCTAAAACAAGTTTAACTGCGTTCTTCAAGTCACGAGCTAACATATTTGGTAACTTTGTTTGAGCAATATTGATTATGTTTTCTATTCCTGCGTTAGCTATTTTCACTTTTCCTGCTTGACCAGAACCTTTTTCCAAACCAAGTTCTTTCTTTAATAATTCTGCAACTGGAGGAGAAAATACTTTGATTTCATAAGTCTTTGATTTTTCATTAACATCTAATTCTACAGGAACTTTGACACCTTTGAAGTTAACAGTTGCCTTGTTTATATCATCTATAACTTTTCCAATGTTAATACCCTTAGGACCTAGTTGCTGAGCTATTGTTGGGCCAGGTTTCATTGCCCCACCGTCTACAATTAGTTTAATTACTGCCATGATTGTTCTTCCTTTTCTTCTTTCGCTTCGTTTGACTCAGAATCACGCCTTATAACCTTTACGTTATCCATTTTTACTGTAACTGGGATAGGAACTGCTGCACCTAATAGAGAAACAACAATTTCTTGCTTCTTCTTGTCAATACGCATAACCTTACCTTTTTCATTCTTGAAGTGGTCTGCAATCATTTCAACTATATCCCCTACTTCAATATGGAAGTCTTGAACTTCTGGCTTGATCATGTTCTTTACTTCTTCGTAAGTAACTGTCTTTCCAATTATTCCTTTTACATAAGGTAAATTGAAAGCTGCTTCTTCAATAGTATCTCTGTCAGCTGCTTCGATAATTAAATAACCCTTAAGACCGTGTGGACGAGTAACTGCATAAACTTGAAGAGATTTAGAAATAGCTCTTTCATGGATCATTTCCATTGCTCTTTCTTCTTTGTTTGTGGTTACTTTTAGGATGAAAATCATTTTGATTAGTTCCGACTACGACTTGATAACAAGAAGTAGTATCTATTGAGATTTTATTGGGTATATAAACTTTACTTTGAAAAAGAAATTTGAATTTATTTGGAAAATATCTTTAGATTTAGATTCAAGGCAAGATTTTTAGCAAATAAATCTCCTTCTTTCGAATAAGGTTCGTAAAATAGATCTGGTTTCGTACTAAGATTGTTTGTTAGGTTTTTTATTAATTTAATTGCGGCAGTTAGGGTCAACTTATTTCTCCTAAACTCCTTTTTAATCATTGCAGAACAAATGTATATTGCTTCTAGTTTTTCAGAAAACTTGAGATTTTTTATTTCTTCGAACATGTTTTTTTCAGTAAGCTTATTGGAAAGAAATCTCTTCATCAAATCTTTAGTAGCTGGAATTACAAAAATAAAACCAATTATTTGTTTACCGTAGAAAATAATATTTAGATACTTCTGATTTTTATGTATCCAAAGAGCATTTTCTTCTGAAACCTCTATTTGATTATTATCTCCTATCGTATTAAAATATTCCTCTGCTATTTCCCCTGTAATTTCAAGATCTTTTAAAGATATTTTTATTCCATCTTGGGAAAACCTAATATTGTTTTTATCCATTTAACCGAAAATTCTCATTAATATCCCAATAACAAACCCTGCTAAACCAAGTGCAAGGATTCCAATTGCAGATATTTTTGATATTGATGAAAATTCTTGACGAGAAGGTTTCTTAAGAACTGTCCAAACTCTTCTGCATTGTGCAAAAAAGGATTTTATCTTTTCCATGTTATCTTTTGGATTAAAGCGTTTAAAAAACTATTCTTCGCCAATAAAGTTTATTCCTAATTCAGTGCCTAAGGAGGTATTATCTCCTTTTGTTTTGAATTCAGAACTTGAACCCACTATCTGAGGACTTTTTACACCTGTAACTATCAATAAAACTTTGATATTCTTTTCCATGTCTGGAGAGATTTTTGCTCCTGAAATTATTTTAGCATCTGGAGCTACCTTTGAACTTACCCTCTCCATAACTCTTCTGTATTCATCTAATGACATATCTGGGCCTCCGATGATATTTACTAGCGCCCCTTTTGCAGATTCAATATTTACATCTAGCAAAGGATTGTGAATGGCGCGCTCGACTGCTTCAATTGCCCTATCATTAACATTATCTGATTCTCCTATTCCAATTAATGAAACTCCCCCATTAGACATTACTGCTTTAACATCTGCAAAATCAAGATTTACTAAGCCTGCAGAGGTAATTAATTCGGCGATTCCTTTTACTGCATTAGTTAGAATTTCGTCTGCGACTTTGAAAGCTGTTTGTATTGGAAGTTCTGGAGCTAATTCTAGAAGTTTGTCGTTAGGAACTACAATTAATGTATCTGCTATTTGTTCCAACCTTTCCAAACCATATTGAGCATTTTCAATTCTTTTTTGACCTTCTACTGTGAAAGGTAAAGTTACTACTCCTACTACTAAAGCTCCGGCTTTCTTTGCAATATCTGCGACGACTGGGGCTGAACCAGTACCAGTTCCTCCCCCTAAACCACATGTAATGAAAACTAAATCTGAATTTGCCAATCTTTTTTTTATTTCGGATTCTGACTCTTTTGCCGCCTCTTCTCCTATTTTAGGATTGCTTCCCGCACCTAATCCTCCAGTTAACTCACGACCGATTAATATTTTGACGTCTGCATTTGCATATAATAAATCCTGAGCGTCTGTATTTATTGCGATTACTTCACAACCTTTGATACCTATTTCCCTCATTCTTGAAACAGAGTTTCCTCCTCCACCACCGCAACCAATTACTTTTACTCTTGCACCTTGTTTTTTTACTAATTGCTCAAGCTCTTTATCGATGGAGGATACGCTTCTAAGTTCAGAATCAGAATTGTCATAATCATCAGCCATATTTTAGCAAATCGCAGTTAATTTATAAGGATTGTTATTCTTTTTGCGCAGGTTCTTCTTTTTTGATTTCTACTTCTTTGAAAGCAACTTCTTTACCTAGAAATTCCTTGAACTTATCTTGAGTTTGTTTGATGAAGGTTTCAAGTATCTTTGGACCCATAATTGTTACTTCTTGGTTTTCAACTGAAATTTCAGGAACATATCTGAAAACTAATTTGCAGACAGTTTCAGCTTTTTCTTTTAAATCTTCAACTTTTCTTGAAATTTTAAATTTGTAAGTAATATCTTTTCCAGATAGAGGGTTATTGAAATCAGTTATTACTCTTGCTCCGGATACTGTAATTACCTTAGCTAACTGATTATCAAAAACAAAGGACATTCCAGCTCGAGGATTTAATCTTTGTTGATGAAATACTTTCAGAGGGATTATCCTTACTAATTCTGTTTTTCTTGAACCGAATGCATCCTTTGGAGATAAAGTAACTTCATAATCTTTGTTTAATTCTTTTCCTTCTAAGAAATGATCAAAACCCTTTACAACCATTTTTTGACCAACTATCACTATTGTTTTTTCTGGAGTAGCCTTATCATTTACTTGTTTCAAATCTTCTGAGATATTTGAATCAAAGACTTTTCCATCCACAAAACCTGTGAATTTTAATTCTACAAAGTCTCCATTCTTTATGTTTTTTGAATTTTCCATTGACCCATAGTCAAAGACAAGCTTTAAAAAACTTTCATTTCTTAATAGGAGATAGGCCAGAGACAAATATTTATAAACGCTCTTTGGAAAAAACAAATATGGTACTCAAATTAATATCTGCTACAACTGCTAAACCTGGTACAACTGTGCTATGGGATGGAGTTGCATGTGTTGTTAGATCAAACGACCAAAGTAAGACTGGAAAACACGGAAGTATGAAGTGTAGAATGGAAGTCGTTGGATTATTTGACCATAAGAAAAGAATCGGAGTATTACCTGGAAGCGAATCTCTTGAAGTTCCTAGTGTTGAAAAGAAGAGAGCTCAAGTCTTAAGTGTAGAGGGAGATATGGTAAGCATAATGGATTTAGAGAATTTTGAAAATTTCAGCATACCATATGATGATGAATTAAAAGATCAATTAGCTCCTGAACAGCAAGTAGAATACTGGGATGTTGAAGGCAAGAGAGTTGTAATGAGGATCTTTACATAATGGGTACAAAACTTCCTGCAGCTCAAGTCAGGCTTTTCAAGAATATGTTTGTTTGTAAGAACTGCAACCAAAAAATGCGTTCAGAATCTTTGAAAGTAATTTCTAAGACAATAAAGTGTAGAAAATGTGGAAAACACGCATTCCGCACCTTAAGAATGAAGAAGACTAAATGAGGATTGATGAATGGCTAGTTTTATAGTGTACGACTTAATATTTTTAATTCTATTTGGAATTTTTGCATTTGTAATGCTTCACCGCGATAGAAAGAATTTGAAAAGACAAGGATGGATGTTCTTATACCACACTAAAGTCGGAATAGAATTGATGAAGTGGGGTGCTTCTAAATTTGGAAAAATTTTAAGACCGTTGAGCTATGTAGTTATTACTTCCGGATATATTTTGATGTTTAGCATTTTATGGCTGATTTCAAGAACCGTTTGGACATATGTTACATTACCAATTCCAGAACAATTGAAAAACTTACCCCCAATTGCTCCATTAATACCTTACTTCCCTAAATTGTTTAATTTAGAATCTGTTTTTCCACCTCTCTACTTTACCTATTTCTTAGTTGCTATTGCAGTCGTAACTATCTCTCATGAATTTGCTCATGGGTTGTTTGCTAAACTTTGGAATATAAAAGTTAAGACAACAGGACTTGCATTCTTTGGTCCTTTCTTTGGAGCTTTTGTAGAGCCGGATGAGAAGAAAATGGGTAAGGCGCCTAAACAACATCAACTCTCAATTTTAGCTGCTGGAACTTTTGCTAACATAGTTATGTTTGTATTATTTGGATTAATATTATGGGCGTTTTTTGCATTTAGTTTCTCAGCTGATGGAGTAATATTCAATGCCTATGCTCAAAGTGTGGTTAATGTTTCAGACATAACGCACATTGGAAATGTCTCAGTAACATCTATTGCTTTGATACCTTCAGTGGTTTCTGAAGGCCTAAATAGAGTTACCGCAAATGGAAAAACCTATTATGCACCTAAAGAGATTTTGAATGCTGAAGTTTTAGAAAATAATGAACAAGTGATCATGTTTGATGATGCTCCTGCAATAAGAGAAAATTTAGTTGGGGCAATTACTTCGATTGATGGAAAGGAAATTAATACGCAAGCAGACTTAAGTGAAGTATTAAATTATGTAAGCCCCGGACAAACAGTAACAATAACTACAATTGATTCTGAAAAGATTCCTCACTCATATGAAATAACCCTTGGCGAAAAAAATGATAAAGCTTACTTAGGTATTGGATTTTATTCAAATCAAGGAGAGGGATTCAGAGGATTAATTGCAAAGGGAATCTCTAAGGTTAGAGACCCTAACGTTTACTATTCCCCAACATGGGATGGAGAATTTGCTCAATTCATATATGATATGTTGTGGTGGGTTGTAATAATTAATATTTTAGTTGCATTGATGAACATGCTTCCTGTTTCAATACTAGACGGTGGAAGATTCTTTTATCTAACAATATTAGGAATCACTGGAAGCGTCAAGTGGGCTAGAAGATTATATGGTTGGATGGGTTGGTTCATATTAGCATTGTTAGCCATAATGATGGGTAAGTGGTTTGTTAATTTATTCTAAAATTTAATTAAACTTATAATATTTGAATATTTTATATATGAATGGTGCTTGATGACATTTCTTTAGTTTCTTTGAGAAGAAGATTGGAAAGAAAAGGCATGGATGATTGCCTTTTTGGGGTTGAAAAGGCTACATTAATTTTTCAAAGAGGAAACCCTATTGAAGAGGTGTATGTTGGAGGAATTTTAAATGAAGAATTATGGTATTCTTATGCATTGGATGAAAAAGGAAGATTAATGCCCCATATAGAAAGATTACATCTAGGGTTAGTATCAGATTACAAAATAATTAATTAATAATTTCTACACCATTCTTTGTAAATACAACTAGGCGAATTCCTACTGGGACGCTCAGTAATGCTGAAATTAAAGCCATATGCTCTTTGCCTGTTCCGGATGCAATTGAAACATGCGCATCAAAACCTACAAACTTAGTCCTCAATTTATTGATAATATCTTCTTTTAATTCAACTAAAGGTTTTGAAGTGTCCACTTTAACAATATCTGCAGGTTTTGGAGAATTATATTCTTCGGAGGATTTTGATTTAACAAGAATAATCTTTTCCCATTCGCCGTGATTAATTAAACCTGTTACTTGCCCCCAAGTTTCTTTATCATCTCCCAAAAATGCAACTAACTCCATTTTACAACTTTATGATTTGAAAGATTACATTTATAATGATTATGGTTATTGTATGATTATGGCTCGAGATGTACCTTTACACGAAATAACTCTTAGGAAATATGAAAAGCCATACGATTCTTCAAAACGAGAAATAATTAGGAAAATATGTTTGTCTCTTGGATTGTTACAGCCCGGGGACAGTAGAGATATTGTCGTAGATATTCTTTTAGCTCTTGAAGAAGCTCGCAAAGATAAAAAAGAATTGACTAGTTTTGAAGTTAGAGATATTGTTACACAAATGCGCCAACAAAACTCTCTCGAAAGTAAAGGAATCGCAGAAAGTAATATTCGTAGACAATTAAAACGCTTAAGGGATATTATGCTTATTGAAAAAAAGAATAATCTTTACAGAGTCGCGGAATTTGCAAGCTTGCACGATTTATTTGAACATAAAATTGAGAAGTTTTTGATCCCTCAGACAGTTCAAAGGATTAAAGAATATCTTCAGGTACTTGAAAAACAATAAACGTAATACTTATAAACCCTCAAAATTAACCTAAAAAGTCATTAAACTACATCTTTGACTACCTGAATTTCTGGGAGTTGAAGCAGACTGTAGAAGACACAAAAAACACAATGGAATTGAAAGAAGCATTAAAGGAATTGAGAACAAGCGAAGAACGCAAGTTTGACCAAACAGTGGACTTAATTGTAAATCTAAAGGGAATGGATTTTCGTAAAACTAACTTGTCATTTGTAGTTAATGTTCCTAATAAATTCAAAGAAAAAACAGTATGTGCATTCTTGAATGAAAAAAGTGAACTTGTTTCAACAATCACTAAGCCAGAATTTGCTAGATTCGCAACTGACAAGAAAGCTCTTAAGGGTTTAGTAAAGAAATATGACTTTTTCATTGCTCACGGTTCACTGATGCCCTCTGTAGCTAGCACTTTCGGTAAAGTCTTAGGACCTACTGGAAAAATGCCAACCCCTGCTCTTGGAGTTATGATGAAAGATGGAGCTGAAGAAATCAAGAACATGATTGTTAAGATTTCAAAATCTGCTAAAATAAGAGTTAAAGACGCAAGCATCAAGATAGCTGTGGGTAAATTAAGCATGGATGATTCCAAAATAATCGAAAATGCAAAATCAATCTATGAAGGAATAATTAACGCCTTACCTTTGAAATCAGATAACGTTAAGAAAGCTCTTGTTAAGTTGACAATGAGTAAACCTGTAGAGGTGCAGATCAAATAATGGTTTCAAATAATTCTGAGAAAAAATTTGTATCTGTTGTTTCTGAAGCAAAGAAACAAGCAGTAAAGGATTTAGCTCACTTAATGAAGATGAATAGAACTGTCATGATTGCTTCATCTAGAGGATTACCTGGAAGACAATTTAACGAAATAAAAAAGAAGCTTAGAGGAATGGCTGAATTAAGGGTTGCAAAGAAAAGTGCAGTAACAAAGGCTATCGAGGCTACTGAAAAAGGCGGAGTTCAAAATTTAAAACAGCATATTGATGCAGATATCGTAATACTATTCTCTGATACTGAGCCATTTGAATTATCAAGCATTTTAATGGATTTCCAGAGCTCTAGAAGAGCTAAAACTGGAGACATTGCACCTAATGACATTGAAGTTGAACCTGGCCCAACAGACTTGGTTGCAGGACCTGCAATTTCAGAGTTATCTGGAGTAGGTTTGAAGGTAAAAGTTACAGATGGAAAATTAGAAATCATAAAGGGAGCCATTGTTGCTAAACAAGGGGAACCTATAAAGGCAAATGTAGCCTCAGTACTTTCAAAGTTAAATGTAAGCCCAATGAAAGTTGGATTCATACCAGTTGTTGCTTATGATTCTAAAGAAGATAAAGTATATTCTAACTTAGTTATTGATAAAGTTGGAACACTTGAAAGTTTAAGAGATTGTGTAGCAAAGGCGCTTGGATTTGCAATTAACATCAAATTCCCAACTGAAAAGACTATTGGATACTTCATTGCTAAGGCTGGGCGCGAAGAAAAAGCCCTTATGAAACTTATAACCGCAAAGGAGGGTCAATAAATGGAATACATCTACGGAGCTTTGTTATTGCATAAGCTTGGACATGCTGTTACAGAAGAATCTTTGAAAAAAGTTATTCATGCTACAGGAAGCCAAGTTGATGAATCAAAGCTTAAAGCATTAATTGCTAGCTTGCATGGCGTTGATATTAGCGCTGAACTTGCAAATGCAAATGTTGCTGTAGCTGCACCTTCTGCTGGCGCTGCATCTGCTGCACCTGCAAAAGAAGAAAAGAAAGAAGAGAAACCTTCTGAATCTGCAGCTGGATTAGCATCATTATTCGGTTAAATTTTTTATTTTATTTAGTTAGCCGGATAAAGTTTTCTTAGTAAGACTTGCATTATTGGAAGGTTAGTTTTAC
>CAYOYN010000005.1:11800-53288 GCA_964408235.1 Candidatus Woesearchaeota archaeon
TTAGCCGGATAAAGTTTTCTTAGTAAGACTTGCATTATTGGAAGGTTAGTTTTACGGAGGATAGAAATGAGAATGAACTCTTGTTTAGTTATCTTTAAACGTCAAAAATTAAAATTTTTTGGCTTAAAAGTTGTAAAGCAACTTTTAAATAAGAATAAAAAAGAGATATTTGTAAGCCGACATGGCACAATGGTACTGCGCTGGTCTTGAGAACCAGTTTCCTTCGGGATATCCCGGTTCGATTCCGGGTGTCGGCGTTCTTATGGAATCGAAGTACTCTCTAATTGACATTATCGGTAAATCAAAATTTTACAAGCATTGAAGGCCTAGTTTGAACTTTTTCTTAAATTAGAATTAATTACCAAAAAAACGAGAAAAGAAACCTTTCTTCTTTTCTACTTCAGGCATAATAGGTTCAATTCTTGGAGCAGGCACTGTGGATTGCATGCGCCTCACAGCTTCAGCAGATTCATAGGCAATTTCTTTCTCAGCTTGAACAAATGCTTTTTCTACTTCCGACCTAGAAGTGCCTTGATTTATTAACATCCACTTTAAAGATTCCCTGTTGTATCCTTTCTTTAGATTCCTTTTTATGTAATTTACAGTGTTTGTTAAATAAGTCTCATCTTTTTTCATAATTAATTCATTAGATTTTGATATAAAAACATTATGTTGCTCATGTGTTATTGATTAAGTAATAACAATTGGCTTTTGTTTCATGAAAAATTTGACTGCTTCCTTTAATTTTATTTTTGATTCTGAGAAAATAGTCATTAATTTGTCACCTTTTGAAATCTTTTCACCTACATGTTTGTAAATAAATAATCCTGAAGCTTTATCTACAGGACAGCCAGCAATTCTAGCAATATAATTTATATTTTGATTGCTTATTTTTTGTATTGTTCCGGAGTGGCTAGATATTAGAGTATGGTGAAATTTTGCTTCTGGAAGCCAAGATTTTGCATCTCCGCCTTGAGCAGAAATTATTTCTGAAAATTTCTTGTATGCTTGACCGGAATAAAGAGCTTCTTTTGCTTTGATTATTCCTTTGCCTTGCTTAGCTTTTCCAGCCATTTCAATTATATTTCCTGCAAGTAAAAGCGCTTTTTCTTCTAGATCTTTTGGAGAATTGTCCTGTTTTAAAACTCTTAGAACATCTTTCATTTCTAATATTGGACCTATTCCTTGACCTATTGGCTCCTTACCTTCGGTTAGAATAGTTTTTACTTTGATGCCTAACTTGCCCCCTATTAAAGCAAATAATTTACTTAACTTTTCTCCTCTTTCCTTTGATACCTTTGCCCCTTCACCATATGGGATGTCAATTAGGACGTGCGTGCTTCCTACTGAAATCTTCTTGGCTAAAATTGAAGCAATTAATTGAGATTCTGGATCTACTCTAAGAATTTTTTCAACCCTTATTAATTTGTCATCTGCTGGAGCAAGCCCTAGTGAACCACCCCATACCAAACAAGCTCCTGTCTTTCTCACAACTTTTTTCAAATTTGAAATTGAAAGATTTACTGGTGCAATTGATTCTATTGTATCTGCAGTACCAGCAGCTGAAATTATTGCCCTTGAAGAGGTTTTAGGCATAATTATTCCGAGAGATGCACAAATGGACACGACGATAGGAGTCGTTCTATTCCCTGGTATACCTCCTATGCAATGTTTATCTGCAACTATTTTGTAAGGCCAGTTTATCTTGTTACCAGTATTTACTATTGCCTTGGTTAGATTAATAGTTTCTTGAAGAGAAGGCTCACAATGAACCATGGTAGAAATGAAATAGGCTATTTCTGCTTCAGTTAAAAGATTATTGACTATATCAGACATTATCTTTTCCAATTCTTTTAATGAGTACTCGCGACAACCCTTTTGATTTTGTAAGATAAATGAGCTCTCAGCTATTTCTGAAGGGAGAATTTCAACATATCCTTTATGTTTGATATTAGAAGCTAATTCCTCAGATATGGCCGCTTCATTTTTTTTAATTAAACCTCTGGCTAAATCTGCAACCGCGATAAATGTATCTCCATTCCACTTTATTGCAACCCTATCACCTGTATGAACCCCCATTTTTTTTGCAGAAGACTCATGCAAGAAAATTACAGGTTTACCTGCAGAAATTTTCAAAAGTTTTAATTTCAACCTCATTTAACTAGTTAGAATTAAGATCTTTAAAAATTATTCCGCTGGAGAGAACATGTCTGAAAGAGTTCCATCTTTGTAGGCTTTCAAGAACAATATCAGATAAGCTAAGATCAATGGTCCCAAAATAAGCCCTATAATGTTAAAGACGAATAATCCTCCAATCATTCCAACTAGTACCACAACTGATGAAACACCTGCTTTTCTCGATACTATGTAAGGCCTAAGAATATTATCTATGGTTGACACAAAAAAGCCACAATAAACTGCAAAAGCTAATGCAAGACCGACATTTCCTGCAACTAACATTGTTACTGCAACAGGGATCCAAATGAACCATGGACCAACCATTGGAAGCATGGATGCGAACATTCCAAGAATTGTTAATGTAAGGGCCTTAGGAACTCCAAAGATTAACAATCCAAGACCTAGTGCAAGACCCTGAATTATACCGACTATGATGTAACCATAGATAATAGAAGAAGTGATATCCTTGAATCTTGTAACTAAAACTGTTTCTTTATCTTTTCTGAAAGGAGATATCCCTGAAATAAACTCGCGTAAACCTTCTTGGTCTCTTAATGCAAAGAAAAATACGAAAAGTATTACTGCGAGATTAAGAAGTACAGTTGGAAGACTTTGTAAAAGCCCTATGAAATAATTGAATATTGTCGAGGCCAAATTACCTGTGAATTGAATTATAATAGTGGTTAATTTTTCATTAAATTCTGTTGTTCCGGAAGGAAAAAGTTGAGTAACGACTTTTGAAAAATCAATATTTTGGCTTAAATTAAATAGGTCAAAAATTTGCTGAACTATAACCGGAATTGTAAACCATAGAGGGATTATAATGATTAAGAGGACTAGAAGACACATTATTGTTGCTGAAATATTTCTAGCGTGGATCGTTCTATAAACTATTTTGTAAACAGGTGAAAAAATATAAGCTAAAATTAATCCACCGAATATAGAAAGCACAATTGGTCTGATTATTAAGAAAGCAGCTATTGCCAAAAGCAAGAGAACTGCTGAAACAAATATGCGCCTAATATCCTTATTTGACAATGCCATAGTTTTCCGACGGTTTTTCTATATATAAATTTTCGTAAGACTTCAGAAACGATCGAAAAATTATTTTTGAAAAATTTATAAAGGAAGTTTTACAGGATAGACTATGGATTTTTTCATTCACAAGCTATGTTCTGGTAAAACAGATGAACTTGCACACTTGCAGTTTGAAAAATATAGCAGAGGTTTGTTCAAGAATAAAGCTATAGTGCAGGCAAAATATTCTAAAGATAGTTATTCTTTTGTAACTACCAGTGAATATGCATCAGAATTTGTCAGAGCTTGTGCTGAAGAACTTGGAGACTCAAAAGCAAAGATTGAAGGGGTAATAATCTCTACTAAAGCTCTTCCTGAGAATATAAGATACGGAGATATTTCTCAATTTATGGGTGTAAAGAAATATTCAATTTCTGGTGAAATGACAGGGGATGAAATAATCTCTATTTGTGATTCTGTACCTAGGGCTTTTATTGCACTTTCTTTTTCCACTCCTAAAAGTGAACTTAAAATAAAACCTAAGGCTCCTAAATCTGCTAAACCTGGCACTAATGATGAGGATGTTAAAGTAGATTTTTGTAAATTAAAAACTACTAACCCTGAATTTGCTAAAAAATTGTTTTTTGATTCTCATGAATTCAAAAAAGCTGAGGCAAGACATGATTTTAACATCTTAGATATTGAAGTTCCTAAAGATGAAAAAGATCCAGTAAAAATGAGAGAAAGAGCAATAAGAAAAGGAAAGATAATAAGGAAATTAATCGTCAATGATTCTGAAAGCCAAAAGGAATATAGTTTTTCAGCGTAATTGAAAACTTTATATAGTTCTTAAAATTATTTTGTTTAGGAGGTTTTTATGAATACTAAAAATATTGCATTAGTAAATCGCATACTTCTTGGACTTGTTATGCTTGTCCCTGGGCTATTGAAATTATTCGGTGGCGCAGATGGAGTTTCCGGAATGTTATCTGGAATTGCATTATTCTCTTGGGCACCAGCTTTCTGGGCTTGGGTATTAATCATTTCAGAAATTGTTTTCGGTATAGCGATTTTAGCTAACTGGAGATTGCATTATACAGTTTGGCCGCCTATAGTAATTATGCTAGTGGCAGGATTGACTGTTAACTGGGGCAAATGGCCCTCAGTACTTATGCACCTAGTCATTGCATCAAACTATTTGATGCTTAGAAAATCAAAGTAATTTGATTTTTTCCTATTTATTTTATTTTTTATTATTAAATAATAGATCAAGACCAGAGTTCTAGGTAAGGTTTAAATACTATCAATTAAGAAAAAAGAAGTAGAAGTTGAATCGAATGTCAAGCGGTTGCTAACGCGACGACATTTAAATCGGAAGAGTTGCTCCATAAACACAATGGAACATGAAAATATCAAGACCAAGGTATGGAAGTTTGCAATTTTGGCCTCGTAAAAGGGCAGAAAGATTTTTACCTAGTGTAAACTGGGATGCAATAAAAGGTGAGGGATTCTTAGGATTTATATCATACAAAGCTGGAATGGCTACTGCAATAGTAAAGGATGCTACTCCTAAATCAATGACTCCTGGAAAGAAAATGGCAGTTCCAGTTACTTTCCTAGAAATGCCACCTATGAGAATATATTCAGTAAGATTCTATAAGAATGGCAAGGTAATGACTGAAGTTGTTGTTTCTAATGATCGCGAATTGAAGAGAATTGTTAAAGTTTCAAAGAATCTTACAAAGAATGTTGATTCTGTTGAGGGATATGATGATATAAGAGTTATTGCATATTCAGTCCCTAAAGAAATAGGCTTAAAAAAAACACCTGATATGATTGAAATTGGTATTGGTGGAAAAGACAAATTGAACTTTGTTAAGAATTATATTGGAAAAGACATAACAGTTGCAGATTTGAAAGGAGATTTATTTGATGTTAGAGGGTTAACAAAGGGTAAGGGATTATCTGGACCAGTACATAGATTCGGAATTAGCTTGAAACAACACAAATCTGAAAAGGGAGTTAGAAAGCCTGGTAGTTTAGGTCCATGGCACCCTGCTAGAGTTATCTTCAGAGTACCTTTGTCCGGACAATTAGGTATGTTTTCTAGACCTCATTACAATTTGAAAGTTTTAGCTTCAAGTTCGATGGCTTCAGATAAAGTAAAATTAAAGTCATTCAGAAATTATGGAAATATCAAATCTAATTACATCGTATTGCATGGAAGCGTACAAGGTCCTGCAAAGAGACAAATCTTATTGACTAGTCCTTTAAGACCTTCTTTAAAACAAACAAGAAAGAAACTTGAAATGATAGAGGTACACATATGAAAGCAACATCCTACGACTTGAAGGGTCAAAAGAATTCTGAAATTAGTTTACCAAGTATATTTGGTTCAAAAATAAGAGAAGATATAGTATTGAAGTATTATGAAGCTGATAAGGAATTCCACCCTTATGCACCATCACCACTTGCTGGAAGAAAACACTCTGCTTCTGGAACCATAAGTCACAGAAGACATGAATGGAAAGGGCATTACGGTAAAGGTATTTCAAGAAACCCAAGAAAGGCAATGTGGAGGCGTGGAACTCAGTTTTACTGGGTGGGTGCTGAAGTTAACATGGCAAGAGGCGGAAGAGCAGTCCACACTCCAAAAGTATCTTACAGAGAGAGAAAAATAAATGAAAATGAAATGAAAATAGCAATGCATTCTGCAATTGCCTCAACTGCTAAAAAAGAATTTGTATCTAAGAGATACCAAAGATTGGCAGACTTCAAAGGAGAAATTCCAATGATTATATCTCATGCAGAAAAAATGAAAACAAAACAATTAATTGAGATATTAAAGAAAATGCTTGGAGATAAGTATGAGGTAGCATTACAAGTTAAAGATGTAAGAAGCGGTAAAGGAAAAATGAGAAATAGAAAATATAAGTCTAATGCAGGATTATTATTTGTTAAAGCAAAAGATGAAAAGATTTCTTTGAAAGGCGTTGACGTCGTAAATGCAAAAGATTTGACAATTGCAGATTTATATCCTCTGGGAAGACTTACTTTATATACTGAGCAATCACTGAAGGAGCTAAAATAAAATGTTAAAACCAATTACATCCGAAAAAGCAGTAAAATTGATAGATTTAGAGAATACTTTATTATTTGAAACAGATAGAAGGGAAAGCAAAGATATAATTGCAAAAGAAGTTGAAAGCATTTTCAAAGTCAAAGTTGCAAAAGTAAGAACATTAACTCGCGGAAACAAAAAGTACGCTTACGTTAAATTAGCTAAAGAAAATCCGGCAATTGATGTCGCGACTAAACTAGGGATGATCTAATATGGGTAAGAGAATTATTTCACAGGCAAGAGGTAAGGGAAGTTTATCCTACCAAGCACGTAAACAAGCATTCATTTATAGGATTGGATATCCAAGTGACGTTGCTTCCGGTAATGCTGAAGTGATAAAAATATTACACTCTGCAGCTCACTCTGCTCCATTGATAAAATTAAAGCTTGGAAAGAGTATATTCTATAATGTAGCATTTAATGGGGTTATACGTGGCCAAAATATTGTTCTTGGCGGAATAGAGCCTACACCTGGAAACGTAGTTGCGTTAAAAGAAATACCTGTATCTACAAAGATTTACAATATCGAATTGAACCCTGGAGACGGAGGGAAAATGATAAGAACTTCTGGAAGTAGCGCTCAACTTTACAAGAAATATGATGATGGAAAAATAGGAGTTTTAATGCCTAACAGAAATGAATTGAAACTTGATGGAGAATGTAGGGCTACTATTGGAGTTGTTGCCGGAGACGGAAGAAAACAGAAACCATTTATGAAAGCTGGAGCAGTACACTATAAAGCCCATGCTAGAAACAAACTATGGCCTCGTACTTCAGCATTAAAGACAAACGCTGTAGACCACCCATTCGGTTCAGGAAGAGGTAAGAGACCTAAATCAAAGACTGCTAAGAGAAACTCTCCTCCAGGTAGAAGAGTAGGACACTTAGCTCCAAGAAGAACAGGAAGGACAAAGCGTTAAAATGGTAAAAGAAGTAATAAAAATGCGCGAGAAGAAATTTTACGGTCTTACTCTTGAGCAGTTGAAAGAACTTTCATTAAAGGACGTAACAAACTACATGCCTGCTAGAAGTAGACGTTCAATCATGAGACATCCTGAAATGGTTGAAAAGTTTGTAAAATCAGCGGAAGAAAAACTATCAAGAAAGAAGAAAATTAGAACTCATTTACGTGATTTGATTATTGTACCTAAAATGGTTGGAATGAATATTCAAATTTATAATGGTAAAACCTTTGAAGATGTTGCTATAGACATTGAAATGATAGGACATAGACTTGGAGAATTTGCACTAACAAGACAGAAAGTAAATCACTCTGCTGCTGGTATAGGAGCAACTAGAGGAAGTAAGGCGGCTAAGAAGTAAAATGACTGAAAATAAAAAAACAACAATGAAAGAAGAAAAAACTCAAGCTACTCATAGTCATGAGCATAAAGAAGAAGTTAAACATGAACATAAGCATGATGAAAAAGATCACAAACATGAAGAGAAAAAAGAAAAAATTGAAGTAAAGAGAGTCAAGAAAGATCATGCAATAGTTAGAAACGATAGCGTACACATTTCAAAGAGACATGGAATGTATATTTGTTCATTCATAAAAGGAAAGACAGTTGACGTAGCAATTAAACAGCTTGAAGAAGTAATTATGTTAAAGAGAGCTGTACCTTTCAAAGGAGAAATCCCTCATAGAAAAGGAGATATCATGTCTGGACGTTATCCTGTCGCTGCATCTAAAATATTTATCCCTATGCTTAAGAACTTAAAGGGAGCTGTTTTGTACAACGGTATGGACATAACAAAAACAAGAATATCTTCAGCATATACTAACTTTGCTCCTAGACCTCAAAGAAGAGGCGGCATGAAAGGAAAGAGAGCATCCGTATTCATAGAAGCACGTGAAATTGGAGCAAATAAATAAAATGGAAGAAAAAAAATTCGTAAAATTCAAACAAGATGAACTTGGAATTAAAGAGTATGTAAAGCACTCTTTAGGAAAAGGAAGAATTAGTGACGTGAATATAGAATATACTCCAGTGGGAGAAAAAATAATTATTTCTACAAACAGGCCAGGACTTGTTATTGGAAAAAGAGGAGAGAAAATAGAAGAGTTAACCTCCGTACTTAGAAAGAGATTTGCACTAGATAATCCTCATATTGATATAAAAGAAATTTCAAACGAAGCATTAGATGCGCAACTAGTTGCAGATTCAATTGCAATTCAACTTGAAAGAAAAGGATCTTTGAAATTCAAAATAATTGCATATAAGGCGCTTGACAGCATAATGAAAGCAGGAGCCCTTGGAGTAGAATTAGCACTTTCAGGTAAATTGCCTAGTGAAAGAGCTAAGACTTGGAGATTCACTCAAGGATATCTTAAGAAAACTGGAGACCCTTCCAAAGTGGTTCATAAAGCAACTGCCCAAGCAAGAACTCAAATGGGAGTCATAGGAATAAAAGTAAGTATACTTCCACCTGGTGCTCACATACATGACCAGATTAAAGTAAATGATGCCTTGATGCATTTAATACAACAAAATAAAACTGCTGAAGCTGAAAGAGTTCATGCTAAAAAACCTAAAAAGAAGAAGGAGGCCAGTGAATAATGGCGATAGTAAAAGCAAAGGATGCTGCTAAAATGGATGCAAAATCCAGAAATGAAAGGCTTAATGAATTGAGATTGGAATTAATGAAATCTCAAGCTGGCGCTCAAAAATCTGCTGGTAAAACAAAAGAGATAAAAAGGGCTATTGCGCGCTTAAAAACATTCAACTCAGCTAAAAAGCTTGAGGAGAAGAGAAAGTAAATGGAAATAGACCCAAGAACAGGATTACCAGTCACGGCAATTGCTTGGGAAGATTTGGCTAAGGGCCAACAAAAGATAAAGATAGCGACTGAAAAACGTCGTTATGGCAAGGTTATAACCCTTGTCTCAGGCTTTGATAAAGGCATTGATTTAAAAGCCACCGCGAAATCCCTTAAAGAGGGTTTAGCTTGCGGAGGAACAATAAGAGATCAAACGATTGAACTTCAAGGCGACCACAAAAGACAAGCTAGAGCAATCTTAGTAAAGATAGGATTCTCTGACGAGTCTATCGAGGAATAAAATGACAAACAAAAAAACAGAAACAAAAACACAAGAAAAGAAAAAAACAATTGTAGTTGGAACTAGAGGAAGAATATTTGAAGGAACAGTAATGAAAAAATTTGATAACAGAGCAGTTATAGAATTCGACAGAACTGTTAAGATTGCAAAATATGAGAGATTTATGAGAAAGACTACAAGAGTGCATTCAAGAATACCTCAGGGTATGAATGTTAATGTTGGAGATTATGTTAAGGTTCAAGAATGCAGACCATTAAGCAAGATGATTCATTCAGTAGTTATTCAAATAATTAGATCTGCTAATGCAGGAGGAGTTGCACAATGAAAGCAGTACCTGCAAGAGTAACAAGAGGATTAAATGTTGGAAGCGTGGTTGTTGCTTCAGACAATAGCGGAGCACGTTTAGTAAGAATTGTAGGAGTTAAAAAAGGAAAAACAGGAAAGGGAACTCAACAATATGCAAAAATGGGAGACTATGTTAAAGTTTCAGTTAGAGCTGGAAAGCCTGACATGAAAGGTCAAGTTTTTGATGCTATAGTTATAAGACAAAAGAAACCATATAAAAGAAACACTGGCGAGAGAGTAATGTTTGAAGATAATGCTGTTTGCTTATTAAAAGATGAAAAAGGAAACCCTAAAGGGACATTCATCAAAGGACCAATAAGTAAAGAAGTTTTTGAAAGGTGGAAAGCTGTTGCTAAAATAGCTCAATTCGTACTATGAGGACGCAATTTTCAACTTCTTGGAAGGAAAGCCATCAACCTAGGAAACAAAGAAAGTATAGATATGAAGCTCCACTACATATAAAGCATAAGTTTTTAAGTGCACCATTATCAGAAGACCTACGCAAAAAACACGGAATACGTTCATTACCTGTTAGATCAGGAGATGAAGTTAACATTATGCGCGGAACATTTGCTGGCAAAAAAGCCAAAGTAATGAATGTTGAAGTCAATAAGTCAAGAGTAACTCTTGAAAACATTACTAGAAAAAAAGCAGATGGAACAAAATTAAATGTGTATTTCAACCCAAGTAAACTGCAAATAATTGCGTTGAAACTGGATGATTCGCGCAGAGTTCCTGTAAAGGGAAAAACTGGCGAAACAAAGAAATCCGAGGAAAAAAACAATGCACCAAACACGAAGTGAAGTCATCAAAGCATTACCTTTAGCTAGAAAAGGAACAAAATATGTAGCTCGTGCGATGAGAAATAGTTCTAATTCTGTACCATTAGTAGTTGCAGTAAGAGATATGTTGAAATTAGCTAATACTAGCAAAGAAGTAAAGGGGATGCTTCACAATAAAAGAATTAAGATTAATGGAAGAGTTGCTAAGACTTTGACAGACCCAATTTGTTTGTTTTCGAGAATTGAAGCAGATAAAAATTATTTATTGACCATACTTCCTACTGGAAGATTTTCTTTTGTTGAAACAAAGGATAATCAAAGAAAACTTAAGATTATTGGAAAGAGATTACTTAGGGGAAAGAAATTACAATATTCCTTACATGATGGGACAAATGTAATTTCAGATAAAGAATTTTTTGTCGGAGATACATTGATAATAAATGATGAAAATAAAATTATGAAACATATAGAATTTGATAAAGGAAAAGAAGTTTTTGCATATAAGGGAAGTTATATTGGAAGGGAAGGAAAAATTCAAAGTATTTCTGGAGACAAAGTAACTGTTAAGTTTGACAAGGAGGAAGCTGTGGTTGAAAAATCACATGTAATTACAATATGAATAACGTTATGAGAATCCCTAAGATTACAAGAGTCGTTCTTAGTGCTGGAGCTGTTGACAAAGATTTAGAAAAAGCAAAGAAATTGCTAGAAATAGTTTCTGAGAAGAAAGCTCAAATAACAAAATCTGGAGCTAGAACTAGAATTCCTGCTTTCGGAGTTAAACCTAAAATGGAATTAGGCACATGCGTTACACTAAGAAATCAAGACGCTATTGAAATGTTGAGAAAATTATTGGGGGCAATAGACAACAAATTAAAAATTTCATCAATTGATAAAAACAACTTTTCTTTTGGAATTCCTGAATACATTAACATACCAGGAATAAAATATTTGAGAGAAATAGGTATCAGAGGATTTAATGTAACAGTTGTTTTTGAAAGAGCTGGGACTAGAGTTAAAAAGAGAAGGATTAAAACAGGTAAGGTCCCTAGCAGACAGCACGTTACGCCTGGAGAAATAGCAGATTATATGAAAGATAACTTTAAAACGGAGATAATAGATTAAAATGACAGCAAGCGATTGGAATAAGGTATTGAAACAGATCAAGAACAAACCAGCAATGGCTAAAAAGTTCTTGAAGTTCAATAAACCAAAAGATAGAAAAACCGGAATTGCAGCCCAAAAATGTAAACGCTGTGGTAGGTTTGGCGCTCACTTAAATCAATATGAATTGCACCTCTGCAGACATTGTTTCAGAGAAATTGCGCAAGACATAGGTTTCAAAAAATACTCATGAGTCAAGACATTGTTTCAGACGGTTTAAATCGAATAATGAATGCTAAAGTTAGTGGGCAGACTAGTGTTACACTAAAACATCACTCTAAATTTTTGCAGAATATTTTGGCGATAGGAAAATTGAAAAATTATATTTCTGAATATTCTGTGACTCCTAAAGGATTGCATGTAGAATTTAAGAGCTTGAATAAGTGTAAAGCAGTAAAACCTCGCTATATTGTTAAGGTAAAGGACATAGATAAATATGTAAGAAGATATTTGCCTGCTCGTGGAATAGGAACAATAATTATCTCTACTAGTATGGGTTTAGTAACTCACCAAACTGCAATTGATAAAGGAATCGGAGGAAGCATAGTTGCTTACTTTTACTAATGAAACAATTATATGAAACTATAGTGGAAATTCCTGCTGGAGTTAATTGCACTTCTTCCGGTAGCACCCTTAATTGCTCTAAAGGAAACACCCAACTAGTTAGAAATTTTGAAACTCACACTTTGACAATTTTAGTAAAGGGAAATGAGATAGTATTAACTTGTAAAAGAGCAAACAAAAAAGGAGTTGCAAATGTTAATGCAGTTGCAGCCCACATAAGAAACCTATTCAGAGGATTGAATCAAAGATTTGTTTATGAAATGGAAATTTGTAATGTTCACTTCCCTATGACTGTCAAAGTTGATAAAGATAATTTTGTAATCACAAACTTCTTAGGAGAAAAAGTTCCAAGGGTTGCTAAAATAATTCCAGGTGTCGAAGTTAAAGTTGCTGGAACAAAAGTAACTATCTCAAGTGCAGATATTGAAAAAGCAGGACAAACTGCTGCAAATATTGAAAAGGCATCTACAGTTACCAAGAAAGATAGAAGAATTTTCCAAGATGGAATCTTTATAACTAAAAAACCTGGAGCTGAAGAATGAAATCTGTAGTTAGAAGAAGTACATTAAAGCACTCAAGAATGGGGCTTGGAAGACGTAAGTTACACAGGTGGAGAGCTGCGGTAGGGAGACACAGCAAGATAAGAAAGAATAGATTCGGGTATACTAAGTCACCTAGAATAGGATTCAAATCTCCTAAATCAGAATCAGGAAAGATTAATGGAAAAATACCTATGAGAATAACAAATATGAGTGAAATGTCTAAAGCTAATAAGGATAATATTTTGATTATTGCAAGAGTAGTCGGAGCTAGAAAGAGAATAGAAATGATAAAAAAGGCAAATGAAATGAAAATAGAAATATTGAATGTTAAATCATCTGGAGGACAAAATGGATCTAACTAAGAAAAAACAACTTGCTGCTAGAACTTTGGGAGTTGGAGTTGGAAGAATAAGATTTAATTCGAATAACATTAATGAAATAAAAGAAGCAATTACTAAGCAAGACATTAGGGATTTAGTTGTTGCTAAAGCCATTTTAGTTAACCCTATAAAGGGAAGAAAGGCTAACCCTCCTAGAAAGAGAAGAAGAGCTGGAAGTATTAGGATGAGGCCAAATAACAGAAAGCAAGAATATATGATATTGACTAGAAAGTTAAGAGCTTACTTATCCGAAATAAGAAAACAAGGTAAGATCACAGATGAAGAATTCACAACCCTTAGAAAGGGAGTTAGAAGTAGGACTTTCAAGAATAAGAATAACCTAAAAGAGCATATACAACTTATGCAAGGAAGTAAATAAAATGCAAGGCGTACAAAAAACAATAAGGAAAAGAAGATATGAAGGAAGAACAGACTACAAGGCTAGATTTTTCCTCCTTAAATCTGGAAAACCTAGAGTAGTATTTAGAAAAACAAATAAATATTTACTAGCTCAAGTTGTTGTTTCTGAAATTGCTAAAGATAAAGTTCTTGTAAATGTAAGCACAAAGGACTTGCTAAGCTATGGTTGGCCTGAGAAATTATCTGGAAGTCTTAAGAGCTTACCTGCTGCTTATTTAATGGGATATCTACTTGCTAAAAAATCAAAAATAAACAGTGGAGTTTTGGACATTGGACTTTTGAGCCACGTTCCAAAGTCTAGAATTTATGCATTCGTTAAAGGAATGAAAGACGCCGGATTTGATATCCCTGTAAAAGAAGAAGTCATACCTGATGAAGAAATGATTAACCGTAACGAAAAAACAGCAAAACTTATTAATCAACTTAAGGAGAAGCTGAAATGAATGCTGAAGCAAAACAAGAAGAGATTGGAATAAAACTTGAAGTTCCTGCAACAGAGGAAGAATTATTACTTGAAGAAACAAAGAAGGAAGATCAAACACCTATTCAAGCTTGGCACCCTAAAACTCAGATAGGTAAAGATGTTAAGCATGGAAAAATAAAAGATATTGATGAGATTTTATCTAGCGGTAAAAAAATACTTGAACCAGAAATCGTGGATAGTCTGATAAGTTTGGAAAAAGATTTACTTCTTGTTGGACAGTCTAAAGGTAAATTCGGCGGAGGAAAAAGACGCGCCTGGAGACAAACCCAAAAGAAAACAATGGAAGGAAATGTGCTTACATTCTCATCATTGGCAGTCGTTGGAGATAAAAATGGTCATGTAGGTCTTGGTCTTGGAAAATCAAAAGAAACATTACCTTCAAGAGAAAAGGCAGTTAGACTTGCTAAACTCAATGTAATAAAAGTTACAAGAGGATGCGGTCACTTTGACTGTTCATGTTCTGAACCTCACAGTATCCCATTTGCAGTCGAAGGTAAATGTGGAAGCGTTATAGTAAAATTAATCCCTGCTCCTCAAGGAACTGGTCTAGTAGTTGGAGATGAATGTAAGAAAATTTTAAGATTAGCAGGAATACGCGATATTTACTCATACACTAAAGGTTACGGTAGATCAACTATTAATTTCGCTAACGCATGTCTTGAAGCCTTAAAGAAGACAGGGAAGTTATCATGATTATAGCAATAAGAATATCTGGGATGGTAGACGTACCTGAGAACGTTAATCATTTACTTGATAACATAAACTTGAGAAGAAAATATGCTGCCATCTTAATTGAAGAAACTCCTGAAAACATGAAAATGTTAAATCAAATAAGAAGTTTTGTTGCTTTCGGAAAAATCACAAATGAAAACCTTGTTAAATTAATATCAATGCGCGGAGAAAGATCAGATAGTAAGAAAATTGATGCTGAAGCCGTGGTAAAAAACCTGGATAAAAAATCATTGAGAGAACAAGGATTGAAACCATTTTTCAGATTACACCCTCCTAGAAAAGGAATTGAAAGCAAGAAACACTTTGGAATAGGTAAAGGAGTTCTTGGGGATAACAAAGAGCATATAAATGCCCTTTTGGAGAGAATGTTATGAGTAAAGTAAAAACAGCTTGGGAATGCGATTGTGGAGCAATTGCCTATGGAAAATTACCTCCTACAGAATGTAAACGTTGCGGAGAAGAAGATAGTTATGTTGAAGCTGATGAGGATCATTTAGCAGAACTTGCTGATGAAAACTTAATGGAAGAAATAAGAGCTAAGGATTGGGGGGAGGAAGAATAATGGGAATGAAATATAAGAAGAGGAGGAAATCAAGCAAATTCAGAGGTAGTCATACTCATGGTAGAGGTGGAAAGAAAAAAGCTCGTGGTTCAGGACACAGAGGAGGATTTGGTATGGCAGGTTCAGGTAAGAGAGGAGACCAGAAAAAAACAAAGATACTGGACCTCAAAATGGAGGATTACTTTGGAAAAAGACAGACTAAAATGCGTTTTGGTAAACCAAAATTAAGGACTTTTAACCTAGATAGAATTCCAGATAATATTGAAGATGGAAAGAACCTAACAGACTACAAGATTGTTGGAAAACTTAGTAAAAATATCAAGTTGAATATCATTGCTGGTGCAGCAAGCCCTGGAGCAATTAAGTCTGTCGAAAAACACGGCGGAAAAATTACTTTAAAGTAATTTTTTAGATTTTTAGTTAAAATAGTTTATTTATACAATTAAATTTTTTACTAATGTTCCGAATAGAAACGAGATTACTGAAACTGTTAAAGTTATCGTAAGCATTTCAAAGAATTTTGACTTGAAACTTTCCTTATGCAACTTAGAATCGTATTTTGTAAATACTGCGATTATCAATATTACTAATCCAAACATCACTGCGGTAGCCTCATATACATTATTTAGGATAAAATAAGGAGATACTAAAACTAAAACTGCTAAAATATATGCAATTCCTGTATATGTTGCTGCCTTAACTGGTTGTTTATTTTTTTCTTCTTTTACCGATAAATATTCAGAAGCTGCCATTGAAAGAGCGGCTGCAAAACCCGTAATTAATCCGACGGTAGCTATAGTTTTTGATTCATTTAATGCAAAAGATAAACCTACTAAAGCTCCAGATAATTCAACCAAGGCGTCATTTAATCCGAGAACTATTGCTCCGCTATAACTTGTCCGGTCTTCTAACATAACCTTCTTCTTATTCATAATTTCATCAAACAGTCAATCTTTAAAAACCTGTATTTTATGATTATATTATGGTACTTAAACAAATTATGCAGTTCTTGCCAGAAGTAAGAAAACCTGCAGAAAAGAAAATCTCATTTAATGAAAAATTGAAGTGGACATTAACAGTATTAGGCTTTTTCTTTGTGATGTATAATATTAAGTTATACGGACTATCAAGAAATGCTTTGGAAAGGTTTGATTTCTTATCTACAATACTCGGAACAGATTTTGGAGCAATAATTAGTTTAGGTATCGGACCTATAGTAACTTCTTCGATTATCTTGCAGTTATTAGTAGGAAGCGGAATAATTGGATTAAACACTAAAACTGAAGAAGGAAAAAGAATGTTTCAAGGAATACAAAAACTTGGAACTTTATTTTTCATAGTATTTGAAGCTTGTATCTTTGTACTCATGAAAGGTCTTGAAGCAAACCCAGGATATGAATCAATAGTAATCTTCCAACTTATACTTGGAGGATTAGCGATAATGTTCATGGATGAAGTTGTTTCCAAATGGGGATTTGGTTCTGGAGTTTCATTGTTTATAGTTGCAGGAGTTGCATTACAAATATTCATAGGATTATTCCAGTTTATTGGAGCTGATGGAAGCAATTGTTTGGTGAATTTTGGAGAGACTCCTTGTTCTGGAAAGATTCTTGTAATAATACAATCAATCATTAATGGTGATGCTACCGGAGCTTTACTTGCAGCCGCAGTTATTGCGGTTACTGCATTAATCTTTTTAGGGGTAGTTTGGGCACAGAGCTTGAAAGTTGAAGTTCCACTAAGTTATGATAGGTTAAGAGGATATGGAGTAAAGTGGCCCCTACAATTCTTTTATGCTTCTACTCTTCCAGTAATATTAGTTGCAGCATTATCTGCTAACTTGCAGTTATTTGGAAGTTTGTTTGAATCCTGGCTTGGACACCCTACATTCTTAGGCGGATTCCAAAATGGACAAGCAGTGTCAGGCCTTGCATTTTGGATTGGAACACCTAATTTATTACAAGCTGTTTTGACTGGAAGTTTATTGACTTCTCAGATATTCCAAGGAATATTCCACATATTATTTTATGCAATATTTTCGGTAATCTTCTCTATATTTTGGGTTAAAACTACTGGAATGGATCCCGCTGGACAAGCGAAGAATATTGCAAACTCAGGATTACAAGTTGCAGGATTCAGAAAAGACCCTA
Source organism: Candidatus Woesearchaeota archaeon (assembly GCA_964408235.1). Classification (GTDB taxonomy): domain Archaea; phylum Nanobdellota; class Nanobdellia; order Pacearchaeales; family GW2011-AR1; genus SICU01. The sequence goes on from CAYOYN010000005.1 coordinate 29,303, forward strand.
GAATAATTGAAAGCATATTAAGCAGATACATATTCCCTCTTACAATAATGGGTGGTTTTGCGATAGGATTACTTGCTTCATTTGCAAACTTATTGGGTGCTTTAACAAGCGGAACATCCATACTGTTAGCAGTAATGATCTTGTATCAGCTTTACCAGAATATTGCACAACAACACTCACTGGATATGTCTCCTGCATTAAGGAAGATGATGGGTGGCTAGATTTAGAAAATTAATTAACATAATTTAAAAAGAGTGGAAGATAATAGGATTTAACATGAAGGGTATGGGTTTAGTATTCTTGGTAATGATTATCTCTTTAGGAGTTGCTACGCTCTGGGATAAAGTTCCAATAATAGGAGAAAGTGTTCATACGGTTCTTGATCCTACTCTTGGAAGTTTACTTGATTGGAATGTGACCCTGGGGCTGATAATAATGACTGTTATTTTGAATCTGATTACTACGTTGATTCATAAAAACGTAACGGATCAGGACATGCTAAAGACAATAAAAGAAGAACAAAAACTTGTAAATGAAGAAATGAAGCTTTACAAGGATAATCCTAACAAGACCATGGAGCTTTCCAAAAAATCGATGGAACTTGCATTCAAAACATTCCCTATAACTATGAGGCCTGTTGTTTACACTGCGATACCATTTATCATCCTTTTTAGGTGGATTACCTCTTACTTTACTCAAAATCCTGTTAAGGTTTTAGGATTCATGTCAGGATTTTGGGCGTATTTTGTATTCTTTATTATTTCTTCAATAATTTGGAGAAAAATATTGAAAGTGCATTAATAGGAAGATTTTTATAAGATATTTTTAGACAATCAAGATGGATAATGAAAAAATAGAAATTTTGAACAGTCTGAATGCTAGGTATGAAATGCTTACAGAACAACTTAGATTGGTTGAACAACAGGTTTCAGAACTTTCAATATTCAGTGAAGAGTTGGAAGTAATAAATGCTAATAGAAATTCGGAAATTTTTGCCCCTATAGGCAAATCAGTTTTTGCACCTGTCAAAGTCAATAGCAATAAAAAATTACTTGTAGAAGTTGGTTCTGGATTTCTTGTCCAAAAAGATATTTCTCAAACAAAAGAAGTAATCTTTGAACAAAAGCAAAGACTTGAATCTTTCAAGATACAAATATCCTCAGAATTAGATAATTTAACTAAAGAACTTCAGAGTCTAATTATTTAATAATTCTTTAAAGATTTTTTAGCCTGTTTAATAAAATCATTATAACTTAGTATACCCAATTCTGAAATTATATAAGAGATATGATTTTTTGGAATAAGCTCGAATGCAGGATTATCGATATTAACTTTCTTTGGAGAATATTTCCAAATTTCCTTCCAAGACCTTTTTTCGATATTAACTTTCTTTGGAGAATATTTCCAAGAATCAGTTACAATGTATAAGGGTTTTTTCAAATCCTTTGCAATTTTAGAAATAAGCCCTGAACCAATTTTATTTAAAACGCCTTTTTTTGTAATCGCGTCTGCACCAACCATGACAACATCCGATTTTTTTATATCTTCTAAAATTGCTGAATCTATGGACATAGAAACTTTTATTCCTGCTTTGGATAATTGTTTAGAAGTTAAATGACCTTGATAAAGAGGCCTTGTTTCAGTATTTATCACTGAAAATCTTTTTTTGTTTTTATGAGATTCTATCAAAGCCTGAGCTAAAGTATTTGAATGGCAATGGGTAAAAATTACTTGATTGTTTCGAATAATTTTTTGAACATAGTGGTTTATGAACTCTTGAGCATTTTCAAAATGATTCAATACAGTTTGAATGGAAGATTTTTTAACAACATTTAAAGCGTTAAAGAGCATAGGTTCTGTTGGCCTTAATTTTGAAAGAATTCTTATTGAACTTTTTTTGGGGCGAATACAATAAGCTTCGACTCCTGCCTTTGCAACATTAGTTGCGCCCTGTATTTTAATTGATTTAATATCTGCACATATCTTGGAAAACTTATCCATCCACCTATAGAGACAACATATATAAAAAGGTAGTTGGTTTTTTGTTTTTGTGATGATTCATGTTTGAGATGCTTATTAATCCGGCCAAAGCTGAAAGAAAGCCTTGGGAAATGTTTTTTGTAGGGGTTTTTTATGCAAGTATATCAATTCTTCTTGTCGAATGGATTTTCAAAAATGATCCTGTCTTAAGTGGTGCTGGAGGAATATTAGTTGTTACATTCACAGTAATGTTTTCCATCCCTTTTATGTTCTATATGTTTAGGATCGAAGAGACTAAATCTTCACAAGATGGATCTAGCGCGTTTCAAATGATAAAGGATCATAGAAGAGCCATATGGGCTTTTATGTGGCTATTTGTGGGTTTTGTAATAGGTTTCTCTTTTTGGTATATACTTTTGCCGACTACTGGGACTCTGGAACAACAACTAGATACATTTTGTAATATAAATAGACCAAATGATCCAAATTGTAAAAACACAGTTTTAGTTAGAGATCCTAATACGAGCCCTACTGCTTTTGCTACGAATAAAGAAAGAATGTTTTTAATTTTTGCAAACAATACTTATGTTTTGATATTTACACTAATATTTTCATTATTATTTGGAGCAGGAGTAGTATTCATACTTGCTTGGAACGCCAGTGTAATCGCCGCCGCAATTGCAATATTCACTAAATCTGATTTGAGTTACCTACCCGCTGCTATGTTAAGATATTTTGTACACGGCTTGCCAGAAATAGGATCTTATTTCATAGCCGCATTAGCTGGCGGAATGATATCCTTTGCAGTAATTAGAAGAGAGATAGGTACTGAAAGATTCTGGAAGGTTTTACAAGATTCGTTGAATCTGATAATCCTTGCGATAATACTATTATTCATATCTGCACTAATGGAAGTCTTCCTTACACCTTTATTTTTTAGATAAACATATTTAATATACCAAAACTATCTCAGAGGTAATGGCTACAGATATTCTAACTGGAAGAAATAAATTAGTGCAATCCGTTATAGATTTGATACCTAAGGGATTAAGGCTGAAATTGAATCCTAGGCGTTATTCTATTGAAAATTTTGTTAAAACCTCTGCTAAAAAAGTAAAACCCAATGAATTAGTACTTGATGCAGGAGCAGGCCCGTGCCCTTATAAAAAATTCTTTAAACATGCCAAATATGAAGCTACAGACTTTTTTGATAAATATCATTGCCTTAATTTTGTATGCAATCTTGAAAACATCCCTAAAAAAGAAAATAATTACGACATCATTCTAAACACGGAAGTTTTAGAACATGTAGAAAATCCCCAAAGGGTAATAAATGAATTTTTTAGAGTTTTAAAAAAGGGGGGCAAACTTTTTCTAACTACCCCTCAATCATGGAGGATACATCAAGCCCCTTACAACTACTTTTATTTTACGCACTACGGTTTGAAAATTCTACTGGAAAGGGCAGGATTCTCAAAAATAAAAATAAAAAGTCAGGGAGGGTATTTTTGGTTTCTAGCAGATGTGATAAGATTTAACAATCTTCTAGAACCTTTGAAGAAAAAGCCATTTTTTTATTACCCTCTTGCAATAATAGGTTATCCATTCACTCAAATATTAATTCCTTTTTTGCTATTTTATTTAGATTTTCTAGATAAAAAAAGAGATTGGACGATGGGATACAATGTCGAGGCAGTAAAATAATAGATTTAAATAAGATAGTTTACAGCTTATTTTATGGAACGTGTTAATGTAAACAACGTTGTTTTAGATAGAGTAAAAAAAGCATCAAGTTTTCTTGCCAAAAAGGTGGATTGGTTGATTTATGTTTTACTAGCCTTAGTCGTTTATATTGCAGTTTGGATACGTACCCTAAATACACCAGGTCTTAGAGATATTACTACTGGTGGTTGGACCCTTGGGCCTGACCTAGACCCTTTTCTTTTCCTTAGATGGGCTAAATACATAGTTGAAAACGGCAGTTTATTTTCGATAGATATGATGAGGTATGTGCCTCTTGGTTTTGATACTGGTTTAGAATATCCGTTGTTATCAAATCTTATTGCGATATTCCACAAAGTAGCTATCTTGTTTGGAAGTGTTTCTGTAGAACAATCTGCAGTTTATTTTCCAGTGTTTATGTTTGCAATAACAGTAGTAGCATTCTTTTTAATGGCTAGAGAAGCATTCTTACAAACTGCTGGAAAGAGAAACGCTGGATATATCGCAGTAGTTGCATCGTTTTTCTTATCAGTAATCCCTGTCTTTATACCTCGAACTATTGCCGGAATTCCTGAAAAGGAGTCTGCAGCATTCTTCTTTTTATTTATGGGGTTCTACCTACTTATCAAGGGATGGAATTCTAGCGGGAAGAAAGGGTACATTTTATGTCTGTTAGGGGGCCTTTTTGCAGGAACAATGGGCCTTATTTGGGGAGGATATGCTTATGTACTTCTTATTCTAAATACTACTGTACTAATATTGTTTTTCTTAGATAATTTGACAAACGAAGGCAAACTAAAGTATGTGATTTTCTTATTTTTTGCAGAGATTATGCCATTTACCTTCTTTTCAGAAAGATTTGACATTTTAAGCCATGCAGCAAGCGTTGAGGGAATGACTGCAGCAGTTACAGTTTTTGTGCTCCTTTGTGATTTTTTGGTGCATGGAAAACTAACTCGCTATATCCCAAATAAGCTTAGACCTTATAAAAAGCTCACTTCGATAATCGCTGCTGGAATTGTGATTCCTTTACTTGGGACAATATTTTTAGGCCATGAATATATTTTAAACCAAGTAACTAATCTTTATCATCAGCTCGTAAGGCCTGCTACTTCGAGACTTATTCAAACTGTTGCAGAAAATAGGCAACCTTTCTTTGTTGAATGGGCTAGAAACTTCGGACCATATTTTGGTTCGATACCTATACTACTTGTGATATTCTTTGGATCTGCACTGACCTTAATATTTAATTCCCTTAAAAATTCCGAAATTTCTAGAAAACATAAGACGATTATCTTAAGCTCTTTTGCATTTTTCACATTTGCAATAGTTATGACAAGATATTCTTCAGAGGGTCTTTTCAATGGATCTAACTTCATAAGTGTAGCAACATATTTCCTTGGAGCAATTTTACTCTTCCTATCATTTGGTTATGTCCAACTTAAGAATAAAGAGAATAAAGAATTATTCAAAAAAATACCTTTTGGAGTGGTTTTAATAATTGCATTTTTCATCATCGGAGTCGTATCTTCGAGAGCATTCATAAGATTAGTTTTAATGCTTGTCCCTCCAGCATCTATGTTAATAGGGTACATTTTCGTACTTTCAATAAATAAAATTTATAGATCAGTTATTAGAAAAGACCTATTTAATTTGAATAGTTTGGTCAGTATATCATTAATAATTTTAATCATATTCTCTGGCTATTATCATCTTCAAGGAAGCAAGGAGCTATCCAGAAATTATGTACCTTCAAGCTATACTCAACAATGGCAAAAAGCTATGCAATGGGTAAGAGAAAGTACCCCTACAAATGCTGTATTCGGCCATTGGTGGGATTATGGTTACTGGATACAAACAATGGGGGAAAGAGCTACTGTGCTTGATGGGGGAAACTTGCTTGGCTACTGGAATCATTTAATGGGAAGATATGCATTGACAGAAACTGACCTTAGCAAGACCTTGGAATTTCTTTATAGCCACAATGTAACCCATTTCCTAATCGACTCAACAGATATTGGTAAGTATAGCGCATTTTCCACAATAGGTTCTGATGCTACATATGACAGGACTAGTTGGATCCCTACATTAATAAGAGATAACGCTCAAACAACTCAGAAAAAAAATTCAACTGTTTTTGTATATCCTGGAGGTTCTATGATTGATGAAGATATAATTTACGACCTTAATGGAACTGAAATATTCTTGCCTTCTGGAAAAACATATGTTGCAGCAATAATTGTTGAAGTAGATAGTAATGACTTAATTTCTGATGTTAATGCAATCTATTACTTCCAAGATAAAACTTACCAATTGCCATTGAGATATTATTGGGATCAAAAAGTTGGACTTGTAGATAGAGGGGAGGGTATTTTTGGAGGAGCATTCTTCTTCCCAAAGGTGAACTTGAATAATCAGGGCGGTGGAGATATAGAGCCTAGAGGGGCAGCATTATACCTAAGCCCTAGAACTGTAATGAGCAACGTTGCAAGATTCTATCTTTATGGCGCAGAATCGAATAGTTTCAAGCTAGCCCATTCGGAACCAGACCAATTTGTGGAATTGCTTAAATCTCAGAATGTAATACAAGGAGATTTTGTATTCTTAAATGAATTTAGAGGCCCAATAAAAATATGGGAGTTAAACTATCCGTCTGACATGAAAGTTAATCAAGATTTCCTTCAAACTGAATACCCTGAAGAAATTTTATATGGTTAGAGTTAATTTAAAAATAAGCAAATACAATACAATTTATGAAATCTAATATTTTTAAGGGAAGCTTAATTCTCCTTATTGGCTTCGGAATTTTTAACCTATTAAATTTAGTCTACCAATTTTCTATGGCTAGACTATTAACACTCTCTGAGCTAAGTATACTTGCGACCTTATTCAGCTTAGTTTATATTTTTGCAATATTTTCTGAATCAATACAGACGGTAGTAGCAAAGTATACAGTTTTAGCAGGAAACAACGATGGAAAATTAAAGGGCTTACTTCAAAGATTTTTCAGAAAGAGTAAAAAATTTGCAAAAACTGCCATTCTCTTTTATTTAGTAATTGCAATCCTATTTTATTGGTTTCTTGAGATAAATTATTTGCTTCTTGCACTTACTGGATTAATTCTTTATTTTATGTTTCTTTTACCAGTTACTAGAGGGGCTATTCAAGGACGTAAGCAGTTTGTAAGCCTTAGCGCAAACCTGGTTTTAGAATCCGGATTAAAACTATTCTTTAGTATATTATTAGTTTTAATTGGTTTTGAAATTTATGGGGCAATAATTGGATTTATACTTGGAGCGTCAATTGCATTTTTATTTTCATTTAAGCCATTAAAGAAAATTTACAAGTCTAATGAAGAACACATGGATGTAGGAGGGATATTTGATTATGCCTTCAACAACAGCTTCATAATCGCAGGAATCATCCTATTCTATAGCCTTGATGTAGTTTTCGCCAGATGGTTATTTTTACCAGAAATTGCTGGAACTTATGCAGTTGCTTCTTTACTGGGTAAAATAATACTCTGGGCGTCAATTCCTGTTTCTAAAGCAATGTTCCCATTAGCTGCTGAAAATATTAAAGGCAATAAAGAGAATAAAAATATCCTAAGAAACTCGATAATTATATTGTTGTTTTTGATATTCTTGTGTGTAGGCATGACCTTATTTTCCGAAGAAGTAATAACCCTCTTCTACGGGAGCGAATTGACTGGTGCTGTAGCAGTATTACCTTATCTAGTCGTCGCATTTAGTTTAATAGCATTCTCAAATATGATATTATTGTATAAAATCTCTAAAGAAACGCTTAACAAAAAATATGCCCTAAGTATATTTTTATTAGTTTTAGTTGAAAGTGTGTTGTTTTATTATAATAGGTCTGACATACTGTCATTTGCAAAAAGCTTTTTATTGGCATCCGGGCTCCTTATGATAATAGCCTTATTTTCCTTTAGAATCTCTAAAAACCGACATATTTAAAATAAGACTATCTAAGGCTAAATATGTCTGAGTTAGCGATCGTGATCCCTGCCTATAATGAGGAAAAAAGGATAGAAAAGACCCTTAAATCTTATTTGTCATACTTTAGAGGTTTATCTAAAAAAAGCTTAGCAGATTTTAAGATAATAGTAGTTTTAAATAATTGTTCAGATGGTACTGAAAAAATAGTTAAAAAAAATATTTGCAAAAATATAGAAATGTTAAACTTCAAGAAGGGTGGAAAAGGATTCGCAGTTATTGAAGGTTTTAAGCATGCATTAAAGGGAAATTATACCCATATTGGTTTTGTTGATGCCGATATGTCAACTTCACCTGAAGAATATTATAGATTATTTTCAAAAATAGGAAATAATGATGGAGTTATTGCTAGTAGGTATCTTAAAGGTGCTAAGTTAAACCCTCCAAATACTGCGCCGAGAATATTTGCCTCAAGAGTTTATAACTCTTTGATAAGGGCAACCCTTCAAATCCCTTATAGGGATACTCAGTGCGGAGCTAAAATATTTACAAGGAGATCAGTTTACCAAATAATAAATAAAATGGGGATGACCTCTTGGGCGTTTGATATTGAAATGCTTTATTTAATGAAGAAAAATGGATTTAAAATAAATGAGGTTCCAACAATTTGGTCCAATAGGGATTACTCTAAAATAAACTTTTGGAAATCAGGACCTTGGATGGCTATGTCTGTTTTAAGATTTAGGATAATTAACTCCCCATTAAAAAAAATAATTAGGTTATATGATAGATTTATTAGGTTTTTCAAACCTTCAATGTAAAATGGTTAAAAATATTGCAATAATAACATCTCAAGGAGGACATTTGGGCCAAATGAAATTACTCTTTTCTGAAAAAACCTTGAAAGATGATAGATGCATATTAATAACTGAAGATCTTAAACCAAGAGTAAAATTAAACTCCTTTTTGGGAAAGTATACTACTTACTATCTAGAAAAGGATGTATTGCTAAAACCAAATCCTATAACCTATATTAGAACCTTGTTTAAATTAATTAAAATATTAAAAAAAGAAAAGATAAATTTGATATTTACTAATGGTGCTCAGATATCTATTCCTGCAGTTATTGCAGCTAGAATTCTTGGAATAAAAAGTATCTTTATTGATACTGTAATTAGAGTTAAGACTCCAAATTGGTCTGCGAAGGCATCTTATCCATTTGCTAATGAATTTTGGGTTCAACACCAAAATATGGCAAGAAAATACGGTAAGAAAGCAAAATATGTAGGGGGAATAGTATGATTTTCGTGACGATAGGGACTCATCCCGATCAATTTGATAGACTCATAAAAAGGATTGATGAAATTGCCCCATTGATCAAAGAAAAAATAATAGTCCAGAGAGGTTTTACTAAATATAAACCAAAGAATGTTGAATATTTTGATTTTACAGATAATATTGACAAATACTATAAGGATTCTAGAATAGTAATCGCACAATCTGCAACTTCCCTCATAGAATTTTTATTAAAATATGGCAAACCTGTAATAACCATTCCAAGAGAATCTAGATATAAAGAACACATTAACGACCATCAAGTAGAATTTGCAGAATATTTTGCTAAGAGGGCTAATGTTCTAATGATAAGGGATATGAGAAACTTGACCCCTAAACTACTTACTAGCTATAATAGAAAACCAAAAATAAAACTAGATGGATTACATAAGTTACAGAATAAAATAAGGAGTGCAATAGATGAGTTATGAAATTTGCAGATAATAGAACAGATTTTGTGATAAATATTTCCGAAATAAAAAAAAATGATTCAGTTTTAACTGTAGGAGTTGCACATATACCAGAAATAGAAAAATTAATAGAACTCAAAACTAAAAAATCAAATTGTATAGATTTAGATAGCAATAAAATAGAACACGCTAAAAAATACGCTAAAAAAACAAATTTCATAAAAGGAGATATAACCAAACAAAACCTAAAGTTGGACAATAAGTTTGACACAATAATAATGCTTGAAGTCTTAGAACATCTAAAAAATGATTATTTAGCATTAAAAAATATAAGAAAAATGCTTAAGAAAAATGGAAAGCTAATAATCTCTGTCCCTAATAAACACCCGTTACATTTCTTAAATCCTTTATTATATACTCAACATGAAAGACATTATAACTTACAGGAATTATTGGAAATTTTAAAAAAGTCAGGTTTTAAGATTAAATACTATAATACTGTAGAGTCTCCAAAATTAATAATTGATTTGTATGTACATCTATTTTGTAAATATATCTTAAGAAAGAGTGTTAAGTTTGCTATCTTAACAGGTAAAAAAGATAAGACTTATTTAAAAAATAACTCTCCATCTAAAGGACTTGATTCTTTAGTTGTGGCATTAAAAAGTTAGAGATATTTAACAAAATTCTTTATTTTTGAGAGAGTAATAAATCCGTAAATTAGAGTTAGAAAAAATACATAGAATGGATGAAGAATCCAAAAAAACTGTCTTGAATTAATTAACTTATGGGCTATAGCTAAGAATGGGACAATAAAAGTCAAATTTGTTAAAACCATTAAAAAAAATCTTAATGTGCTTGGAGGACTACCTATTTTGGACCATTGAAATTTTTTAGAGGCATATTCTTTATCCATAAAACGATAAAAATAAGTACTTTTTTTCTTTAGAAATGATAACATATTATTCGAAGTCTTGTGGTATACTTTAGATTTCTTAGAAACTGCAACTCTCATATTATTGCTAGCCATTGAGGCAGATACATCCACATCACGAGTATACCCTTTAATTTTTTTAAAAACTGATCTTCTAAATGCACAACCGTTTGCTCCAAAGAATAAGATATTATTTTTTGAAAGATCGAAGGTGTAATAATCTTTAAAGGATTTAAATTTTGATTCATTAAGAACAACTTGCGCTACTAGAGAATAAGGTGTAGCAAATGGATCTTCTACGCCTAAAGAGTTCACATATTTAAGAAAATTAGTATCTTTTTTTCTTGGAGAGGTCAAAGATTGCGAGGCCATAATAGACGAATCATTAAATGGTTCGAGTATATTCCTTATCCAATTTTTATCAGTTAAAATATTATCATGGTCTAAAAAAATTATAAATTCCCCTTTAGACTTAGAGACTCCTTGATCTTTTGCCATACCCTTACCTTCAGATAATTTATAGGGATTATGAAATAGTTTAATGTTTCTTTCTTTTTTTTGATAATTTTTTATAATTTTTAATGTTGAATCTGTGGACCCTCCATCTACTATTAATATTTCGTAATCTTCCTTTGGATAATCTTGCATTAAAATTGAATCCAGACATTCATTTAAGGTACTACTTGCATTTAATATTCCTAAAACATAGCTAACTTTTACCATTAAACAACCACCTTTTTTAGATCAATTTTATCTATGTAAATCTTATACCATAATTCAAGATTTAGAAGAGTCCATAACTTATGATCATTTCTATATTTAGTTGGATTTTTAAGCAATTTATCTAGTTCGGATACTTCAAATAAACCTCTTTTCTTTAAATCTTCAATATGGGGCTTCACCCTATCTAAGAAACCCCCATTAGTAAACCATGTTGAAATTGGAAGGCTAAAACCTTGTTTTTTACGATTAACAATTGCTTTAGGGATATGAGATGAAACCGTCTTCCTGAATAAAGATTTGTTAAATTTATATTTTCTCTTAAGAGGAAGAACTGTTTCAATTAGATCTTTATCTAAAAATGGGGCCCTTACTTCTAAACCACTAGCCATGCTCATTTTATCTACTTTCATCAAAAGATCATTAGGCAACCATTCACTAAAATAAAATTTAACAGAAGTTTTGTAAAGATCTTTTTCTTTATAATCATCGATAATATCTGGTATATCTTTTCCAGAAAAGATTTTCATCTCGCCGTTATTAAATGGAAAGTAATACAATTTCTTATAAGCCTCATAGATATCTTTGCTCTTTGCTAGCTCTGCACCGAACAAATAGATTTGTTTCTTAGGATATTTATTAAAAGATGAAATAAAACTCATAGCTTTAGCAGCAAAATTTTTTAACAATTTACCTTTTTTATCCAGTTTTTTTAAAAATTCTAGCCTATTAACTGTATCATAACCTCCGAATACTTCGTCTCCTCCTTCTCCTGAAAGTGCTACCTTGACACTCTTACTTACTTCTCTACAAAGTAAATATGTTGGAAGTGATGCTGGGTCTGATATTGGCTCATCCATATGGTAAATGACTTCTGGAAGATATGATAAGATATCTTTTTCTAAAACTATCTCTGTGTGGTCTGTCTTAAAATGATTTGCAACAAGTCTCGCATACTTTGATTCATCTAACCCTTCCTTAAACCCTACTGAAAAAGTTTTAATTTTGTCAGTTTTACGTTTCATATAAGAAACTATAGCACTTGAATCTAAACCTCCAGAAAGAAGAACACCTACTGGAACATCTGAAATAAGTCTTTTTTCTACAGCAGACCCCAATAACAAATCTATCTGATCTATCGAAACATCATTTTTTTCTTCTGAAAATGGTAATGACCAATAATTAGAAATTTTTAATTTTCCGGATTTGAATATTGCGCATGAAGAAGGAGGTAACTTTTTAATTTCTGAAAAAACCGTTTTATTTCCTGGAGAAAACCTAGACATTACAGTCTTTAGCAAAGTATCCTTATCTATAGAATTACTAACTCCCGCCTTTAAGATAGATTTTATTTCTGAAGAAAAAACAATCTTCCCATCATTTATCGAATAATATAATGGTTTTTTACCAATCCTGTCTCTTGCTAAAAATAATTCCTTAGATTTTTTATCCCATATGGCAAAAGCGAACATCCCATCTAATTTAGAACATATTTTCTTACCATATTCCATATAACCTGCTAAGATCACTTCTGTATCGCTCCCGCTGTTAAAATTATATCCTTTATTTTCTAGAATTGACTTTAAACTCTTAAAATTATATATCTCTCCGTTAAAAACTATCACTAAATTATTATCTTCGCTAAACATTGGTTGGTTCCCATTTGAAGAGAGATCTATTATCGCTAGCCTTCTATGCCCTAAAGAAATGCCATTATCTGTGAAATAACCTTTTGAATCTGGGCCCCTATGAGATATACAATCAGTTATCTTTCTGATAAGATGAGTATCTTCCCACGAAAAGCCAGATATTCCGCACATTATGATTTGTAATCTATTTTATAGACCAAAACTCCATTATATTCATTTGGGATCACTGGATAAAAGAGAGTAAATTCTGCGAAGTCATTTGAGACCTTATTCTTTACATCATACTGAACTAACTGACCCTGTGGCGAAATTATTATAGATGAATTGAAATAAGGGAAAAGAGTTCCTTGATAACCCTCTTCATTTGAAACTTGTTGCAATATCCAAGCTGGATGATGCGGTTCCCATAATGAAACCATTATATAACTAGGCCTTTTTTCATTAAGAATCTTGGTAAAATTCTCTAAAGGCATATCAGAATAAGTTATTATCTCTCTCTCAGAATAAGCTGTGGCTTGAGTATAAGAAATACTTAATATTTTTTCAGAAGGATCAGAATTTTCTTTTATTAGTAATGAAGAATCTTTTATTGGATAATATGTGTCTTTTTTACTTTTTATCAAATTATTTGCATAACCAATTTGTGAAAATAAAAATAAAGCAATAACTACAAATAAAAATAAAAGAGAGAAAATCTTTGAATGATTATTTATTTTATTTTTAATATAAATGATTGATTCCCCTGCGAAAAAGAAAATAAATGGAATTATAATAAAAACCCATCTGTCTTCTATATTTCCCCTTATATAAAATAAATAAAACGCAGATACTACCAACAATACGATAAATGAAAATGTTTGACCATCAGATCTTAGAGATTTATCTTTTAACACAAGATCAAACGAAATTAACTTTTTAGATAAAAATGTCATTAAACCAAATAAGAAAAACAAAAAGAAAAGAAGCTTAGGAAATGAATAAGATGCGTCTTTAAAACTGTAGAAAAAGTTAAAGACCATCCATCCCAATGACCTACCTTCATTAAAATCTCCTGAATAGGTTACTCCAAATGCAAATGGGTTTCCAAATTTAATTAATTGCCAAATCATGAAAGGTATTAAACCTACTAAAAATGCTCCTAAAATCACCCAATTATTTTTATCTTTAACAATTTTCCAACCATCTTTGTAAAGTAAAAATAAACCCATACAAAGAGGGACTAAAAGAGCTGAAATCTTAAAATAAAACGCTGCAGCACAAAATAACCCTGTGTAGATTGCAGAATTATTGGATGGTTTTTTAATAAATTTCCAGAAAAATAAGAAGGCCATAATTTGTAAAGTTACTGAAAAGAAATCTGGTTGAAATCTCAAACTCCAGAATATCAAAGACCATACAAAACCGGTTCCTAGAGCTCCAATTAGTGCAACTTGCGAATTAAATAGCTCTTTTCCGAGATAGTAAGTTGCCACAACTAATACTAAAGAGGGCAATAAAGATAACATAAACTTAAGTGCAGATTCGCCTAACCCTAATTTAATTAAAATTGCCCCAAACAATTGAAAGATAGGAGGTCTCTGTTCATTAAGTTGATAAGGTACTCCAATGCCCCAATGTTTTGCTGCAGACATATATTCTGCTTCATCCCACCACATTGCCTGATAAGTGGTTTGAGTGAAATAGATTAATCTTATTAAAAATGCAAAGAATAAAATTACTGCTAACCAAAAATTAGGGTTTTTAGATAGGTTTTTCAAACTATGCCTTTGGATGGCCATTATCTTATTATTTTCTCCAATTTACCTAATATTTTATCCCATTTAAATTTCTCTGCTGTCTGCCTTGCACCTTTTTGAATTAAATTTAGCTTAGAAAGATTAAGATTTTTTATTTTTCTTAAAAGGTTTGCTAAACTTTTAGGATTACCATTTTCAAAAATAAAGCCATTTTTTCCATCTACAATTAAATCTCTGCTGGCTAAATTATCGCTGGCTACAACAATTTTTCCTCTGCTCATTGCTTCAATAAGGGTTTGAGGCATGCCTTCAGTTTTAGAAGGAAGGGCAAATATATCTATACTCTCAAGGCCATTGATTTGTTCACTCTGATCATAGGATTTTGCATTAATTTCTTCCCTTTCTTCCAAACCTGTACTCTTTATTTCTGCCTTTAAATCTTCCAAATAGCTAGATTCTGCTGGACCCCTTATCTTTACAAGATAGTTAGTATCCAACAAAAATAAAAGAGCCCTGTTTAAAGATTCTAATTGTTTTATTCCGCTGATCCTACCCCAATAACCTATAACTCTAGGGGAATTAGATAAAAGACTTATCGGTTTAAAAAATTCTTTATCTATCCCATTTGGGATGTACTCAATCTTATTTTTTGAAACTCCCAGTTTGACTAAGTAAGGGATTTCCCATTTAGAGATTGCTATTATTTTATCAAACTTTTTTAAGAGGTTCCTTCCGAAAAATAAATCGTAAAGATAAACACCTATATTTTGAATTGGGTTTCTTGTATTTTTTCTTGCAAAAGGAGCATGAGTCACTAAGAAAACCTTGCAACCAATATCTTTTGCAATCTTCAAAGCTTGTTTAGTATGAGGGTGCCTATAAGAATGAGCAATAATTAAGTCGGGTTTGAATTCTTTTGCTTCTTTTTCAAAATTCCAAACATTGTAACTTTCTCCAGCAAAGGGTAATTTTTTTGCAGGAAATCTTTTGATGATTAAACCTTTTACATTTTCGGTTGGCGGACATATTTCTCTTGATCCTTTCTTATAATTTGTTGAAAAAACAATGACTTTGTGTCCTTTCTCTGAAAGCAATTTTGACTCTTTTAATACCCTCATACCTACCCCACAACCCCCTGCAGTGTAATTAGTTACCTCTAAAATCCTCATTATAATCTCAAAATGAGGACTTTTATAAATATGCTTGGTCAGCTATTTTTATGGATGTTTCTATAGTCATACCAGTGCATAAACCAGATAAAAAAATAATGAATCAGATTATTAATTCTTTAAAAAAACAAATATTTGATGGAAAATATGAGCTTTTAATAGAATCTGGAGGAGGGCTTGCTGAAAATATGAACAGAGGAATAAGAAAATCAAAAAATGAAATTGTTATAACTTTGCACCAGGACTGTATCCCGGTAGGAACAAATTGGATTTCAAAATTAATAGCTCCTTTAAAAAATAAAGAATATGTTGCGAGTGTTTCAGATGTTGAATTGCCTTACAAGTTATGGAAAAAATTTGATAATATTTCAAAGATATTAAGTTCTAAGGAACAAAAAGTTATAACTCCTCTGCTTGATGAAAAAGGCTGCGCTTATAAAAAAAACGCTCTGAATAAAGTAGGGTTATTTGACGAATTTAATTTTAGAACTGCTGGAGAAGATTTTGACATCTACTTAAAATTAAGTTCTATTGGTAAAATTGCATACCCTCATACTAAAGTGATGCATTACAACCCTTATTCTACAAAAAGTAGATTAAAAAAAGAATATCAGCTAGCTGAAGGTTTTGGAACATTGGTTAGGATATATGGCTCAAGATTACCTGGATGGTATTTAGGATTTCTAAAATCAATTCCCATTTTAGGGCTACCTTTTTTCTTTAAGAATTTTATAAAATTAAAGCCTAAAAAATTAATTTTAATTTCGCCATTTGCATTTTTACTTGCCCATGTTAAATATATCCAAGGTTTTTGGAAAGGTTTTTTAATGGGAAGACAAAGAGCTTAAAGTATGAATAAACTAAAACTTCTAACTGGATTAGTTAGGACATACCATATTGATCAGTTGCTAAGTTATTATTTATTTAATAAAAATAAATGGCACCTTTTCAACCTAAAAAATAATAAAACTTACCTAGTCAGAGTCAAATCAAGAGATTTCAATACAATAAATGAAAATGAAATTGAAGAAAACTATAATAAATATCTAAAAGTTATAAAAAATCCCAAGGTCATAATTGATGTTGGGGCAAATATAGGGTGTTTTTCGATAGACTGCGCTAAAAATTTTAAAAATTGTCAAATTTATGCCTACGAACCATTCAAGGAGTCATTTGACTTAATGAATATTAATCTGAAGTTAAACAAAGTAAATAATGTAGTGGTAGAATGTGCTGCAATAACCGATAAAAATGGAACTGTTAATCTTGGAATATATGAGGGCATGTTTGAAGGAAACTCAATTGGACAGATTTGGGGTAAAACAACAACCGTAGAAAAAGTTAAATCTTCAAATCTTAAAGAAGTTTTTTCTAAAAACAACATAAAAAATTGTGATTTATTAAAATTGGATTGTGAAGGGTCTGAATATGAGATATTAGAAAATCTAGATAATAAGATTTTTGACAAAATTCAAAATATTCTTATGGAGTATCACTCCGGAAGGGAAGAAGTCTTAAGAAAGATCTTAGAAAATAAGAGGTTTAAGGTAATAATTGACAGATTAAGCCAAAAAACCGGCCTATTAATTGCTTATAAAAAAGCGGATTAAAAAGGTTTTAATATGGACTAATTTGTCTAAATAAATGAAATCTTCTAAAAGTAAGACTTCTAATGGTAAAAAACCGCTTGTGGCAATAGTAATTGTTAATTGGAATGGTGGTCAAACAATAATTAACTGCATAAAGAGCTTAGAAATGACTGATTATCCAAATTACAAAGTAATTCTTGTAGATAATGGGTCTAGCGATGGTTCGCTTGAAAAGATAATAAAAATAAATCCTGAAATGGAAGTGATAAAACTAGACAAAAATTACGGATATACTATAGCTACTAATGTCGGTTGGAGATATGGATTGAAAAAACTTAAAGCAGATTATATCTGTGCAATGGATAGTGACATAGTAACAGTTCAAAGAAATTGGTTAAGTTTAGAGATTAATGAGCTTGAAAAGTCAAATGAAAGAGGAATAGGTTGTGGCAAATTAACTTTCCCTGATGGTAGAGTCCAATTACTATACTTTGAAAGAGAACATTCACAGTATCTTGAAAAGGATGTTGGGCAATATGATTTTGTTAGAGAGACTAAAGCTGTTGGGGGCGCATGTATCATCATCAAGAAAGAGGTAATTCAAAAAATAGGTTATTACGATGAACATTTCTTTTATGGACCTAATGATATAGATTATTGTTTTAGAGCAAATATGGCTGGATTTAAAGTCATATATAACGGATATGCAAAGTCAATTCACGTAGGTAGTTTTTCAGGGCGATCTGGCGCGAAGGACTTTATTTATGGACACCAAAGTTATGGGCAAATGGTTTTTTGGTTTAGGCATGGGAAATGGTTCGATAAAATAAATACTGTAAAAGAACAATTTATTAGAGTATTCCTTACAAGGGTAGACCCCTACAAGGCAAAGAGCTTGCATAATACTCTTTTCCACCTAACATTCTATAAAAGAGCTGGAAGTTTCCTTAAATCCTGGTGGAAGGCAGCAAGAGATTACAAAAAAGTCTTTAATGAAACTTCTGCAAAATTAAGCAAATGATAAAAAAAATTCTTATAACCGGTTGCGGAGGAATGCTTGGTAGTTCTGTATACCCTTATCTTAAATCGAAAGGTTATGAGGTAATGGCTACAGACATAGATTTAGATGAGGATTGGTTAAGCCAGCTAGATGTAAGAAATTTAGATGAAGCAACAGAAGTAGCCCTTAAATTCAAGCCAGATATAATTTTACATTTAGCCGCACTGACTAATTTGGAATATTGCGAAAACAATAAGGAAGATGCTCATAAAACCAACTATCTTGGTACTAGAAATATGGCACTCATATCAAAAAAACTTAACATCCCGATGGTATATATCAGTACTGCAGGAGTATTTGATGGGAAAGCTGAAAGATATTCTGAAGAAGATTTTCCTAACCCCATTAATGTTTATGGAAAGACAAAACTCTATGCTGAAATTGCTGTGCAAAACCTACTAGAAAAATACTTTATTGTAAGAGCTGGATGGATGGTTGGTGGCGGAAAGAAAGACAAAAAATTTGTTTCGTATATGCTTTCACAAATTAAAGAGGGAAGACAAAAATTCAAAGTAGTAAACGATACTTACGGAACAATAACTTATACCCTCGACTTTGCTAAAAACTTAGAAAAATTATTCAACACTAAACATTATGGCCTTTATCATATGGCTTGCCATGGAGACACGACAAGACACGAAATGATGAAACACATATTAACACTTTTAGGAAAAGATCCAAATGCCATTGAACCAGTTTCAAGTGAATTTTTTAAAAAAGACTTTCCAGTACAGAGAGCTACTTCTGAAAGAATGGTAAATAAAAACCTGCAGTCTAAAAATATGGATAATATGGGCCATTGGAAAGATTCCCTAAAACATTATATTGAAAATGAGTGGGCTGAATTATATGAAAAAAGATAAATTAAACCTAGGTTCTGGTAACGACATAAAGAAAGATTATATCAATTTGGATTCTGTTAAACTACCTGGAGTTGATGTAATTCACAATTTAAACAAATTTCCATGGCCTTTCAAAGATAATGAATTTTCTTTAATTTATTCATCGCATGTTTTAGAGCATTTAGATGGAATCATAAAGCCAATTGAGGAAATTTGGAGAATAAGCAAAAATGGTGCAAAAATAATGATAGAGGTCCCGATATTTCCAAGTGTTGGATCTATGGCAGACCCAACCCATAAATCGTTTTATACCTATCAGACATTTAACTACTTTAGACCAAATGATGGATTAAACTACTATAGCAAAGCCAGATTTAGGATAATTAAAAGAAAAATAATCTTTTCCAGATTACTACCATTTTTTACGTGGTTTTTCAATTTAAGCCAAAAAATGCAGAAGTTTTACGTATACTTCCTTAGTTTTTTAATTCCGGCTGAAGTTTTAAAGGTCGAATTAGAAACAATAAAATGACTTACTCCTTAGAAGACATTTCAGTAGTAATTGTCACATATAAAAGAGAAAAAGATTTAGAAATAACGATCAAATCATTTAGCAAAAAAATTAAAGAAATTAAAGAGGTAATAGTAGTAGATAATAATCCGGATGGGAAAGCAAAGAAAATAATAGGCAAATTTTCAAATAAAAAATTAAAATATGTTGCATCAGAAAAAAATTCATTGACATTTGCCAGAAATTTAGGAGTAAGTAAAACAGATAAAAAATCTAAAATAATTATCTTTTTAGATGACGATGTATCTCTTAAGGAAGGATACTTTGAAAACATATTAATGGTTTTTAATAAATACCCTGAGTCTAAAGGAGTTTCAGGATATTATTTCCCTATAAAAAAGATAAATCGATTCGAAAATATATTAAGAAAAATATTTCGTATTGAAAACTGGACACTTAATAAAGCAAATGTACTATCTACATTTGGCGCTTCTTATCCATATAAACTGACAAAAATAATCAATGCAAAATGGCTTTCTGGATTTAATATGGCAT
The DNA here is from genome assembly GCA_964408235.1 of Candidatus Woesearchaeota archaeon. GTDB lineage: Archaea > Nanobdellota > Nanobdellia > Pacearchaeales > GW2011-AR1 > SICU01. The sequence goes on from CAYOYN010000005.1 coordinate 49,471, forward strand.
ATAAGAAGACAATATTAGAATCTGAAAAATTTGATGAACGTTTCTTCAAATATTGTTTAGCAGAAGATTTTGAATTTAGCACAAGAATAAACAAGAAATATCCAAAAAGTCTTTTTATCACTCCTTATGCAAAGCTAATACACAGAACTTCTGAAGCTGGTAGGACTCCTAAGCCAGAGTTGATTTATATGAACCTAATTAATCACCTTTATATTCAATCAAAAAACTTGAATAATTTTCAAAATATACTTTCTTTATATCTCGCATTGTTAAGCATCACTTCTGTAAACATCGCAAAATTTTTGATTAAACCAAATGAAATAAATAAAATTAAATTGAAGATATATTTTAACGCAATAATATACTCATTAAGCAGATTAGGAAAAATAAGAAGAGGTTTTATTGATTTACCTAATAAATTCTAATACATACACTTTTTAATATAAAATACGACATATTTTTATGAATAACCAAGAAGACAAAAATGAAGTAAACTACTACCTTAAGCTATTAGTAAAATCTTCATTTTTCATATTGATTGCTTCAATAATATCTAAACTAGCAAGTTATGGATATAAAATTCTTATTGCTAGGTATTTGGGTGCTGAAATCTATGGTTTGTTTTCACTAGCGCTCATAGTAATAAGCTTGGTTTCATCCATAGCAGTTTTAGGCTTAGGAGACGGACTTGTAAGGTACGTTTCATTCTATAGAGGAAAAAAACAATTCGGGAAATTAAATAGGTTAATTATAAGCTCTAAAAAAATATTTCTTACTACGGGGATTATTAGCGCAATAGCCTTAATCTTATTTGCCCCTTTAATTGCTGAAAAAATATTTCATAGCGATAAATTTACACCCATTATAAGAGGTATGGCCATGGCCATGCCTTTCTTGCTACTTTCCAATTTGTACCTTGGAATACTCAAAGGTTTTGAAAAAATAAAGATATATTCAAGCCTCGTGAATATATACCAAAATAGTGCCAGATTTATTTTATTAGGACTTTTATTGCTTATAGGTTTTGATTTGAAAGCTATTTCAATATCTTACGTAGTCGTATTTATAGGCTTATTTTTAATATCTAGAAGTTATGCAAATAAAAATTTGATAAACTTGCCAGATCAAAAAATACCACCTTCTAAAAAAGTAATGCCTGAGGTATTGAGGTATTCTTGGCCATTAATATTCGTAGGAATACTTTATAGCATATTTTATTGGATAGACTCTTTATTTTTAGGATATTTAACTAATGCGGAAAATGTAGGGTTATACAATGCCGCAGTAACTTTGGTTGCCCTGTTTAGTATAGCGCCCGATTTATTTATGCAATTATTCTTTCCATTAATCGCAGTTAAATTTTCGGAAGGAAAAAAAGAGATTATAAGAAAATTAACTCAACAAGTGACAAAATGGATATATCTCTTAAACATAATATTATTTTTACTTTTATTCCTATTTGCAGATAAATGGATAACAATTTTATTTGGAGAGGAATTTTTAGTTTCCACAAATATACTAAGGATTTTAGTTGTAGGCGCGTTGTTTTCTGGAGTTGTAGGAATATCTACTAACTTAATCTCCATTAAAGGAAAAACAAAACTAACACTATTAGACTTTACAATTTTTGCATTGGTAAACATAGCCCTAAATGCTTTATTAATCCCCCCTTATGGTATGGTTGGTGCTGCAGTTGCAACTTTAACCACTCAAGTAGCCTTTGCAATTACATTAGTTTTGCAAGTAAGAAGATTATACGGATTTAATCCAATCATATCAATTAGGAAAAGAATGAGTGCAATATTTGTGGGTTTCTTAATTGCTGGAACGTATTTAGTAAGAAATCAGTTAAGTATTATTATGACTATATTCTTTAGCATATTAATAAGTATATTATATTTGACTTCATTGTACTTCTTTAAATTATTTGATGATGAAGACTTAAAGATATTTAGAAGCATAATAAATAAAATTAAGAGATGATTACTTAAACTTATTAGAAATTTTTTCAAATAATTTTATTTTAGACCTTGAAAAGTCTCTTTTTATTATATGTTTTAAGAGATCTCTATTAAATAGCAAAGAATAAATTATTATTTTATAAGGGTAAGAATTTGCCCATAGCTTGCCTTGATTCTTTATCGCCAATAATTTGTCGCCGTAATATGGAAATAGAACATGTTCTATATTTTCTGTAGGGGTTAATGGAACCTTTGAAGTGCTGACTAATGGGAGGGAGCTCATGACTGTATTTTCCCTCTTAACATGAATTGCTGGCTTTCCATAGTACATTGCTAAAAATTTTGGATAATTCTTCAAGAAATAATCCCTTTTTGCCATTAATTGAGCAATCTTTAGATTATCATAAAAATATTTTTTATCAAGATAGTCATAAGCATAATGCAATGCTAGACTACTGCAATCTCCAATTATGCTAGACCTTACCAATAAATCTGAGGAACACATAGGCTTGTTAGTAAATTCTAATGCGTGAACTTGAAAATAATCTTTGTAAGGCAGATTTTTGTATCTATTTTGTCTAAAACCAATATAATCATAGCCATTAGTTTTGTTAGAGAGGTAATCTTTGCCCTTCTTCAAATCACTCTTTGTAAGATAAATTACTTTTTTAGAAATTTTATCTAATCCTTTTATTCTAGGGCCATTTTTTTCAGCATAAGCTATGAGATTGCTTAATAAGTTATGATTAGAAAAATCCTTAGTGCTTCTCAAATAAGCTTTATTTGCAATGCTTTCTCTTTTCTTATCATTCTTCAGGTAATAATTTACTTGTGAGAGCAATTCATCTTTATTTTTGAAAGTTGCAATGTCTATGCCTTCCTTGAATGTCGGAAAATAACCTGAAGCATACTCTGTAAGACAAAAAGATTTGCAAGCATTAATTTCGAAAAACCTTTCTAATATATGTGTTCCGCCAAAATAATTTTGAGATAAACAAATATTTATTTTACTACGGTTGATTACTTCGATAAACCCTTTTTCATCTATTTCTCCACCAAAATGATCCTTGAATTCCGGATATCTCTGCCATGCTGCTCCAAAAACCCTAATATTTACACCGTTGTTCAAAAGGTGCCTCATATAATTTACTCTTTCGCTTTTTGGAGTTCCTACAAAACTAACATCTATATCTTTTTTCAGATTACTTGGCTTAAACTTCGTAATATCTGCACCACAACCATAGAATGCTTTCTTGCCACCTTTATCAGCTTGAGCAATATATGGGACCTGAGTAATCATAAAATAATCTATCATTGGAAAATAATTAATTGTATAATTATCAAATTTGTAATCATCATCTCCATTGTAACAAAAGACGATACTATTTGGAAGAATCTTTTTTATTTTAATGAGAGTGTCTAAATCAAATTCATGATACATTAGCCATAAAAAAATGTAGTCCGGTTTTTCCTTTCTTAAAACTTCTAAAAACCTCTTATTCATTTCATCTTTACCATATTTGTAAAATATTTCTTGCGGGTCGAAAGTAATAACTTTTTGAAACTTATCTCTTAAAGGTTGATCCCATAGCTGGTACGTATGCCATTTTTTATTATGACATGCCCATGCCGCATTAAGGACTTTTTTGTTAAGCTTTTTTTCACTAGATGAAGATTTCATTAATTTGAAGCAAAAAACAGCTTTTTATATTTATTTGAGTAAAGTTATCAATTATTTGAATTTTAGTTAATTACGAAATCTTAATAAAGCATATCTTTATGGTTGAAATATGGTCGTTAAGAAAGCTCTTGTGACTGGTTCAAGCGGATTAGTAGGAAGTGAATCTGTAAAGTTCT
>CAYOYN010000006.1:0-33013 GCA_964408235.1 Candidatus Woesearchaeota archaeon
TCATTTTATCTTTGGCGACCGATAACGCAGCGTATAAATCTTTAGTAGGAACGTGTGAAAGAAAGAACCAGAGAGACTTATTCTCTTTGAGGAATGTTTTACCTTTTTTGAATATTGCCTGATTTTCTTTGCTGTCTTTTTTCTTGATGGTTTTTAAATAAATAATATAACGCTTCCAATTTTCTTTTTTGCGTAAAATTCTTTCATGTTCTGAGTGGTGAATATCGTCTAGTTGTTTTAGAATAAACCGCCGTTCGTTTTTATCTTGCGGTTTAAGTGTTCTGTTTTGGAGTAGTTGTGCTATTCCTTCCATAACGTAAGTATACTACTATTCTTTTATTTGTCCTGTGGAAAACTACAATCCAATCTCTTGAACATCAGGAACACAACGAACAACATAGTATTCTCCACCAGCTTCCTTGCATTTCTTTTGAAACTCTTTCTGAGCAGGATTTTGTTTTGTGCTTGGTCGTTTAACTTCAAGTCCTATAAAGAAACCGTCCTTGATAACAATAATGTCAGGGACACCATTCATTGCATATTTAGGCATAGAGCGATAGCCACCAGATTTTGCGTCCATGATTGCACCAGTATTTTGTCTCCAAAAGAAGTGTTTTCGCAATGCCAAATAATCACAAATTGCTTTTTGAATATCACGCTCCAATGGTTCTTTTTGTTCAACTAATCTTATTGCCATATTTAACTCTTAGTCTATTTCTTAATGCTATATAATCTATTGCTTTACTAATTTCTCGTAATTGGTCATCTGTTGCACGTTCCAATGCAATATAAACGTGTTTCTCTCTATTTAGGTCTCCACCTGACTGAAAGCGTCCGACAGCGTGATGGTACTCACATGCGTCCACTATAGCCCAATCCTCTTGCAGTTGCTTGCTTTTCCAAGTAATCGTATGGTCTTTAGTTAAACGACCAGAACAATTACCTTCATCTTTACGGCAACATACAGGTTTTTCCGTTTCCCACTTGTTTTTTAGTTTTTGCGGTACGTTGTTCATTATCTATGATTTTACTATCCCAATAACCATTACCCTCTTTTGGATTATGAAAAATAATCTTTGAAATATCCCAGCAATGCAATTCTGCTTTTTTCTTTAAACAACTAAGTATACGTTCTCCAATTTCCTGTTTTTCTTTATTCCACTTACAAGATGGTTCAGAATTATAAAGCCCAAAGAACAACCAAGATGGTAACTCAATCTTTTCTTCTTTTTGTTTTTCTACTTGCATGGATTCTTAATATGATAAGGACTACTAAGTTTCATTTCACAATTCGGACATAAAGCTGGTTTAATTCTTTTTAAAAGCTTAAACTTTTTGCTTAATTGATAGCGTATTGATGTTCTATCTACCTTAAAATATTCAGCAAGTTTCAAGATAGACATACCTTTTCCAGAATCATATAAACTAAATAACTTTGCAAGTTTGTCTTTGTTTTGAAAAATTCTTTCGTATGTTCTCATTTAAGTAAATTATTATCTACTAAAAATTGATAAATTTGTTCCGATAATGAATCTAAAAATTCATGATTCATTGTTGTGTTCATAGCATGTATCGCTTCATGTATAAACGTAACTTCCTGTGCTTCTTTAGAAAGGTCTTTACCTATGTAAATTACATTACCTTGTTTTTTTGTATTAAATTGCTCACCATCTGCACCACCTCTGTCATGCCAATAGTCTGTAATAATTACCTTATATATTATTCCACCTATCTTAATCGTTTTTGGAATTTTCATTGGGTTCCTCATAGAGCAAGCTCATATTATCACGATGCTTAATTTTATCCCAGTAGTCATCTTTTTCTTCTTGTGGAATATACATAAGAGCATTTCGGTGTTGTGCCATTTTTAGTAAATTCTCTGCAAATTGTTTTTTAGAGAGTTTCATGTGAAATGGTGCATTATTCTAGCAATTTGTCCTTGTTCTTTTTGGTGTAGAAAAGCATAAATTGATTGTGGTGCTAAGTAACCATTGCGGTCATGCCAACCGTCTGTACTTGATACGGCTCTAAGGTATTCAATCGTACCACCAATATAGTCCTTTCCATCAGCATACTTAATCTTATTGTAATGATGTCTATGGTGAAGATACCAATAACGATAATCAGTTTCTACCCACTTCTGCTTACTTTCGTGAGCCATTATATTCATTAAGTCAGCTTCCTTTGCTCCGTCTCCGTGCGAGAACCCCAAGAGATTTTTGCCATACTGATAATACTTGCGGTGCTTGATTGAAACGTCAAATGAAACTGAACTATTTTTATGGTAATAGGCTTCGATACTTTGAGCTAGATAGAATCCAGACTGCACATCGTGATTACTTGGGCAATGAACAACATGGACTGGTGCGACACTACAAAGAGTATCAATCACATCAATATATAGAGCATGAGCTTTCTGATAGTTTTGGAACCACTTACCATCAGTGTCCTGTGGTGTCCCTTTGGTCGTTGTCCCATATGTTGTGTCCGTATGAAGTATGTCGTTACCAATAACAAGTATAATTTTCTCTATAGGAAATCCCTGTGTCTTTTGTATAAGGACATTGATACCGTCCTTTACACGATTGATTGCAGTCTGTACGTTATATGTTTCTCCTGTCTCTGAATCTATCGCTAATTTACCGATATGAACATCAGCAGGGTCTATAATAAGTAAATGTGGGTCACTAACTTTTTTATATTGAAATGCCTTATAGATAGGTGCTTTTTTCTTTATTGATTCTAGCCATTCATTTTTTAAGTTCTCAAGATTTTCAATATCTTGTGGATTTTTAACAAAAATACTGGCTTCTGATGTTTTAAGCCAGCCATATTCCCACTTATGAGGTAATCCGTTCTCTTTCATCTTCTCTTCAAATATAGAAGTTCCTTGGATTACTTGTTCACTTTTAGTCATTAAAGAACTTTTTGCAGGTAACTCTAATTTTTGAGAAAGTTTCCGTACATTTGCTTCACTCATTTTAAGAGTTCTAGCAATTTCGCTATTCGACATTCTAAAATAATTATCTTTTATAAATTGTCTAGCTATAGTGTTTTTTTTCACATAATTATTATCCCACACTTATGTTCTAATATGCAATATACAAGGCTGTGGAAAACTTTATAAAACAAAAACCCCGTGAGGGGTCTAATGTTTCGTCTAAGAATTTTATGTAAAATTTTTGATACGATTAGGATTATTAGAGAAAGAACAGTAATGCCATCTAGACGAGTAGACGACTATTACTATAATTATACCACCTGTTGATAACTTTCTACAAATAAAGTTGTATAATTATAGAGAGACTTCTTTAACACGCCCCACTTAGTATCGGTACATATACCTAACTGATAGCTAATAGTCTTCAATGTACAGTGAGGGCACTAAATTAATTACTATGGAAACAAACAAAACGCACATCACGATATGCAGGATTGCGTATTGTGAAGAATGTTACAAACAACACAAACCATCAAAACAAGATTTATTTGTTACGATAGGTCGCAAACATCAAAAGTATCAAGTACGACAAGTTACACAATACGGACAACGTGGTTTTACTCCTCATATAATGACTATTACAGACATTAAAAGTAAGATGGTCACTTATACTTCATATTGTGGAATACATGAATGTGGTTGTAACTGCAATTGGAAAGAAGAGACTGAGAAGTTTCTAATTACACCAATAAAGTACACAACATATACTGTTACTACCGCTGCATGGAACGCCATGCTTTTATACAAAGATGATGAAGATTTTTTCCTCGACTAAATCTGTATCTATGGTTACGCTGTTTTTTCTTACTGTCGCTATTCCGTTTCTAGTACGAAAGTATAAAGAATGGAAAGCAAAACATAAACCGCCACCCAATTAAGGATGGCGGTCTTTTATTTACAATATACGGTAATCCAACGATGCTCACGATTAGAATAGAACGTATATACACCACCATTCATAATCGCTCGGTATGTCGTCCATTCGTTTCCATGACCATGAGTGATTGCCCAAGCAGCAACTTTGATTTGGTCTGATTTAGAGTTTATATCTAAATCTTCTCCCATTTCCTTGGTAAATCTTTTCCAAGTATCTTTCCAAATTTGCATTGTGCCGTGTGCATTACCACCATCACCTTTAACGTCCTGACGACCGCCACTTTCGCAAAAATTCATACTACCCAAGATTTTACTTGAGGCTCCATAATATTTTGCATGATACTCAATTAACTCCTGTGTTGTGTACTCGTTAATTCCACGGTTAGGAGCTTGAGCTATTGAAGCACTAGGACTATATGATAGGAATATAATCGCTAATACTATTATTGATGTTCTTAACATAATATGGGTTTAAAGCCTCCCATATGGCTTGTATAAACTATTTCTTAAGAAGAAAAGCGTATACAGTACTTGATGTTACAAGAATTGATACAAATGATTCTATAAAACCAAATGTTGTTGCGAGGTAGTAAACACCACCCATAATAAGTGCAACTAAAACTGTAATTAGTTTTGTTTTAAGAGACTTCGTACCAAATACCTCTTTTAAAAACTGAACAAGAACTGAGCTAAAAGCTCCTACAACTGCGAGAGACAATATTGTTGTTATATCCATATAAATATAGAGCCATGTGGGAATTATAGTAATTGAGACCCCAAGCCCTATTTGTTAATTATAGCACCTTTTTGTGTTCTTTTTTCAAAGTTTTCCACAATTTCTCTTGTTTAGTAAGAGTATCTTTATCAACTTCAAAAATACAAATATCACATAACTTATATTCATAAAGTGTTTCAATTCCACATTTTTCACAATTAGACATAAATAATACCATATCATTTTCTTTATATTCTTTCGGCATAGATAAAAGTCTAGCACATAAAATAAATAATGCCTGTGGAAAACAAAATCCCCCCCAAATCAAAAGTTGGTAGGAGATTGAGTAGATAGCTATTTAACGGTTCATGTTACCGTGTATAAAGTATAGCATAACCTGTGGAAAACTGCTAACTATATAGCTCATTAAGTTTTTTTCTAGTATAAGTAAGTACCTTACCATTTGCCTGTGAAAGTCCTGCTGGTTTCAAAATGTCATCTTTATATTTCAACTGAAATGCCATAACTGCACGAAGAGTAAACGTACCAAAGTAGCCAGTATTAAGACCATTCTTGAGCAATCCTTGGTCTATAAGACATTCTTGCAATGCTTTTACTTCATCTCCTTTGTCTCCATAAACCATGTTTACATTAAAAATATGTTTTGGTTTTTCAACTGTAACATCTGGAACAACTGCAAGAATTGCCCAACATCTTTGTCGTAAAAACGATTCAGTTAGTATTCTTTGACCTTTTCCATCAATAGTACTGAAAGCATTACATGAATCATCAATAGCAGCTGATTTTTCTCCATTGTGAAGTAAATAGTTCTTTGAGTGTGATACAACAAAGTGTGAAAATGTTGGCTTATTCCCATTATAAGCTGGTATTTGTTGCCATTCTTCTCCATTTGAACCAATACCAAATATAACAGCATGACCTTTTTCAAGTGCAGCTGCAATTAAATCCATATCTATTGGTAGTGGGTAATATGCTGAAATACCATATGGACGTAAGTCTGGAATAGGTGCAGCGTTCATTTGCTCCTCAGTCATAAATTGAGATGGGCATAGAGCTTCTGTTGTTGTTTTGGCGTTCTTGCCAACCTCACCAATATTCTGAATAAACATACCCTCATTAGGGAAATTAGAGCGGAAATGATATGGTGGCGTAGCTGACATCACAATTCCACCATTGAACGCTTCTAGAGCCTTTGCAAGCGATTGAGCACCACAAGAAGATGAAGTAATCTGCTTACGAAGAGACAAAACAACCAACGGTTTATTATCAATCCATGCTGGCGTAGTAATAGCACCTCCAAGAAATTCTTGGTGTGGATAGTCTTTTGCTTTTTCCTCTGGTGTTCTAGTATCTTCTGCAACTGCCCAAATACCAGTTAATTCGTCTTTGTGTTCCATATTATTTTTTCTCAGTATATTCCTTAAGTGACCCTAATAACTTCTTAGGGATAACAAATCCCATATCTCCAACATTTTCAAGAATAGAAACTAGTTCAGTAACGGCAATAAATGTTGCCATAACTTCTGTTACAGGTAAATTAAAAGCCTTAATCCCAATTACAGATTCAGTAACATATGATGCAGAAATCATAAGACCATATACAAATAGTTTTACTGCTGTTTTCACAACCTTACGAGATTCAATCTTTCTTCCAAGTTTGTATTCTCGCATTATTGCGGTTACGAAATCCATGATTGTTAAAGCACCAACACCAACTAGAATTGCTGCATCAACATCACCAAAAATAATATTTGCAAAGATAACTAAAATTGCCACTGCACATTTTGCGACTGTAATTGTGCAAGCATTGTTTACTGCGTCTATTGTTGATGAGATATATTGACTAATCATTCTAATAATATTAATTGTTAAATTTGATACCAAAATATAAATTCAGCGTCTTTTCCAGCAGAAGCAGTAAACCCACCTCCACCGACTGTACTCATGTTAATTGCAAGAACGAGTGAGTTTGAAGCATTGGCAATATACATTTGACCAGGTGTTGTTGTTGGTGAACCGTTATCACGGACACGAACAGGAATACCACCAGTTTGAACACCTGAGTTATTACTAAATGGAGCATTTATAGTAAATGTTGCTGCGTTTGAAGTACCACCAGTTGCATAACGTCTCGTAAGAAGAATACGATTAGAGATAATTTGGTATTGGTTTGTTGAACCTGTTGGGTCTGCTGAGAAACCAGTATATGTTGCAGTCCATGTAAGAATACGAGTTTCGTATATTGGTCTATTTATCAAATTGATTGCAGTAAATGTTGGAACTGACCAGTTAAATGAAGCAGTTGCAGAAAGTGAAGCAGCAAAGCGACCGATAACATGGTAGTAGTCAGTTGAAGCTGCTGTAGTGATTGTTGAAATAGCACAATACTTTTCATTTGTGTTTGTTGTATTGAAGTCTGAATACTGAGAAGCATACGGAATACGAGCAAATCCAACTACTACACCGTCTGTTGCGTTATAACCAAGATATACGAAGTAATCAATTTCTTTTGCGGCAAGTTCTGTTGAACCAGAGTTAAAGTAGTTTGTACCAGCATTTTTAGTGACTGAAAGAGCCGCTGTGATACTTCGTACAACACCGTTAATACGACAATAAACAGGGTTTGTTGCCGATGGGTCATTACCATCCATACCCTTGATTGCTACTGTAAGGTTATTGGTTGCAACTGATGGAACGATTTTACCGTTAATTAAGAATCCTTCTGGTGCATTTAGGTTTATAAATGCAGGAATACTCATTGCACTATCAATAAATGCAAACTTTTTTCGGGCTGTTCCAGTTGTAATAGTACCGTAGTAAGCATCTGCAAGAAATTCTACTGCTCCTGCTTCTGGTGCAGTCATAAGAGAACCAGAAGTAAATTTAAGTGGTGCAGTTGAAGCTGCTGTAGTACCTGCTGCAAGGTGAAGTAATGCTGTTGGAGACACTGTACCGACACCGACCTTGCCTGTAGAAGTAAATATAGCCATTGGGGTAACGCTAAATCCTCCAGTTTTAAAATAGATACTTTTTGAACCTCCGCTCGTCAAATCACCATCAGTGGTTAGATATAAATCTAACCCAAAAGAAGTACCCACTGCCCCATACGTTCCAGCTAAATATGTAGAACCAGAAGCTTGAATACTAATTTGCCCACCAGCATTATTAACCATTGTAAATCGAGCTGCACTACTAGCAGCTGTATTTTCAACTCTAAATTCAGTTCGGCCTGTAGGACTTGTTCCGCTTCCAACTATGTGTAATTTTGTATCCACATTAGTTCCTACTCCAGGTGTCGTCGTGCCAATTCCAACAGAACCAGCAGCTACAATTAATCCATAGTTATTTGTTCCACCAGAAGCAGTAAAATAACCAGCAATGTTAGTTGATGATGTTCCAGTATGTGTGTTTGCTACTTTTAATCCATATGTTGTCTGTGTAGATGTACCGTTTGCACCAGATGTAGCAATGTTTAATACAGTTTGTGAATTACTTCCAGCAGCAGTTCCAGTTGATGCAAGTGATACAAGGTTTCCAGTTGTAAGAGTTGATGTTGTAAGAGCAAGACCATTTCCACTTGTTGTAGTGTAAGTTGCACCAACTAAAGGTAAATATGTTCCAAATTGAGTTTGGATTGATGAAGTTACACCCTTTAAGTATGTAAGTTCTGTAAGTGAAGGATATGTTGCTGTATCTGCAGAGATAATATTCTTACTTCCATCTGCTATGAGTATTGTTGAAGCAGTAAGATAACTTCCTGTAATTGAAGTTGCAAATGTTGGAGAAATAAGTGGAGCCTTAAGTGCTAGTTGGTCGTATAGAAGTTTAGCACTTGCATACTGAGTATCTGTTGAAGCACCAGAAATAGACGTAACTTTATTTGCTACGTTTTCAGGAACATATGAAATATTTGAATTAAGTACGTTCCAGTTTGCGTCTGTACTTCCTGGTGTATCAACATTGGCAATCAAACTATCTCCAACCTGAACAACCTGAGTTCCCATTGTTCCTGCAACTGAGATAATCCACATATCACCCTTAAGAATTGCTCCTGCTGTTCCAGAACCTCCAGAACTAGGGTATACGTTTCCACTAGCATCATATGCACCTCGGTAATCAAGTAAACCAACAACAAGTGAATCGGCATAATCTTTTACCGCCTTAGCACTTGGGTATTTAGTATTTGAAGTTCCATCTGTAGGAATAGACGTTGTTTTATTTGCAACATCTTCTGGCGTAAATCCGAGAGAAGCTTGTTTTCCATCAAGTTGAGTTTGTACTGCTGATGTTAAGCCTTTTACATAACTAAGTTCAGTTAGAGATGGATATGTTGCTGTTGCTAATGATGATAGTGTTTTACCTGCACCAACAAAAGCAGCAATTGTATCTTGTGTTGCTGCACTAAAATTATGTGAACCATACCAAACAGCATTTGCTGTGTTTCCAGCACCAAGTAAACCAATATCAGTACCGTTAGCTGATTCAATAAGAAAACCAGCAGATGTAAGTGGTCTAACATTATCAAATACGTTTATTGAACTACTTACTCCATTATAGAAACCATATTTAGTTGTTCCTGCTAATGCAGCTATTCTAACACCATATGAAGTACCAAGTGTTCCAGTATTATTTATTGTTACATACAAACCAGCTGCTTCTGTAGCAGTTGAATTATTATCAACAGATGCGTTTACACCGATTAATGCAGCAATTGTTCCAGAACCATTATGTGTAACAGAGCCAATAACTCCAAGCATTGCATCAGCAGATGCACTAGATGTTGGTTGTGTACTACTGTCTCCAACAAGACCAACTGATGTGCTTATATTTCCATTTCCAGTTATTTCAGCATTAGCTTCGAGACCTATCAATAATGCACCAGATTCATTATTATTATCCATCTTTCGACTTCTAATAAATGAACCTAAATATGTTCCATTATTATTTACTGAGTTACTATAATCAGTAATCGAATAAAGACCGTATGCTAATGATGCTGGGTCAGAAATTTCTGCTGAAAATAATTTAACACCAGAAAATGCCTGAGTTGTATTATTTACAAGTCCAGGTTTTGTAGCAGATGCACTCTGCATATAAATAGATGTACCAGAAATAACAGCACCATTTGTTGATGGTGTCTGAGAATCAATTGTTCCAACTGTGGTTACTCCACTTCCACCGCCACCAACTGTATTAACAAATTTACCTATTGCTGCATCCCAAGCTAATGTATCTCCATCTTGAACATCAGTAATAACAACATCGTGCAATTTTGCGAGCATACGAGGTGCTGAAATTGTAGTTTGTCCTTGTTTTAGTCCTTTTATATGAGAAACATCAATCTTAAATTTATCATCACTTGTAGAAAGTGAATTAATTTTAGCTAGTATTTCTTCTGGTGTATCTAGTTCAGTTGGCTTAACTTCTGGTATACGTGATAGTACCTTTTCAACAATAAGTTCTTCGTCAGCATCCACTCCATCTTCTGGTTTATCAAGCATCATCTGTTCACACATTGCTTTCATTTCAGCAATTGATGAATCAAGCTTTTTAACCATTTCAGCCTTAGCCATTACAGTTTCTTTTGTAAGACTTGCTACTGTTTTCTTTTGTTGTTCCTCAAGATAACTAACTGCCTGATTAAGAGATTTTTGTGTTTCAATAGTAGCATTACCGAGTTCATCTTTTGACTGCTTAATTACAGTAACGACTGCAAGAACAAAACGCTGAATATCTTTAGGAGAAACAGTATCATTCTGCATTAATTCAAGCAATTTATTGAGTTTTTCAAGCTTTTTATCAGGCATGTGGATAAGTTACTTTACATTAGTTTTATTATATGGCACTATCACTTTATGAGACTTATATTAATTATAGCATTAATTCCAGTTATTGTTGTCGTGGGAGCAGCGTTAGTTGCTGTTTTCGGATGGATTATTGGATTAATAATCTTGTTTTTGCTACTAAAATAATTATTTAGTCATTTTTCTTGCACTATTAAACACCTTTTCTGGTTTAGTAAGTTGTTTTTCTGCAAAATCTACAGCCTTACCTAAAACTCCAGTAGCAGTTGTTGGTGGTAATTCAAGGAAACTATTTGCTCTTGTATCTCCGAGTGTTTCCATAACAAATTTAGCAAGTGTTGCCTCTTGACCAAGGTCTATACCATACTGACCACGAATTGTCTGGAATAATTTTTTAATACCTGCATCTTGTGGTGAGAAGAATCTTTTCATTATAGAACCACCCTTTGCACCACCTTCTCCGAGTGCTTTATTGAGCTGATTAAATACATTAATCTTATTTGCATACTGTGCATTAAGTGTTGAGTAAGCATCAGACCCAAGAGCTTTATCTACTGTAGATTTAAGTTCTGTATTAAGTTCTCCAATTGATTTATTTATGAATGACTGAACACGAGTTGTTGTTGGAACAGCCACGCCACCTTTTTGTTCAAAAAGAGTAGCTTGTAATTTATCAATTGTCGCATCAACACTTTGGGCAGTTGGATTCTTACCAAGAGCTTTAAGTTCTTCGAGATATGAATTAACTAAATTACGTTCAGCAGCAGTAAGTTTCTTTTGTAAGAAAGGTTCAACTTTACTAATCTGTTTAAGTGCAACATCTGGGACACGAGTTTTACCAACAGTATCAAGAAGAGCTGACTTATCAGCACCAATTGTTCCCAAATCAGCCTTAATTGTTTTCGCAACTTCTTCTGCTTGTAATCCAGCATTTTGTAATGGTGTATTTACACGAGGGTCTGTGAGTGCTTCCTGTCCTTGCTGAATATACTCATCAAGTTTCTGAACTGGTGTCTCTTTTAGAATTGTCTGAGTTTGAGTATCAATTTTTCCAGAAGCAACTTTGTCTGAGAATTTATTATATGCTTTCGTTGTATCGTTCTTCAAAGCATCAAAGGCATTACCAGCAGTATCAATAGCAGAATTAACCGTGCTAACAGCCTTATCAACTAGTTTGACAGCAGTAGAAGCACCAGCTTCAAGTCCAGCTACATTTCCAATAGTTTCTCCAACAGCACTAGTTGTAGCAAGTGCATTTTTAAGTTTATAAAACTCTGGTGCAGTCTGAGGATTAATATATCCTTGAGCTTCAAGGTTTCCAATTTCTGTAAACAATTTTGTATCTGCAAGTTTATCTACACCAACCTTAAATCCACTTGCGATTGCATCACCAACAAATTTAAGTCCCTCACGAGCTGGTTTTGGTAAAGCGTCAAAAGCAATTTTGAATGGTAGCCCTGTAACAACAGCTGCATTTTCAGCAATCTTTGTAGTAAGTGGAGCATCAGAACTATTAATATCAGCGATTTTTTGACGTTCTGTAACAATATCTTCTTTTGCTCGTCCTCCAAATGTTTGTTGTGCTTCTGCTGATTTCTTTTGCTCAAGCTGTTGTTTTGCTGCAGCAATATCAACACCTTCTGGCTGATAGCCACGTTCAACAAGACCATCAAGGACTTCTTGTCCTGTTAGTCCTGCGGCTTGTCCGTTCTTTATTAAAACATTTACTTGGTCTTTAGGTATTACCATATTATTTAGTTAGAGTATTTTTAATAGTACCAGCACCAGTATCATATCCAGCATTTTGATAAAGACTAGAAGTAGTATTGAATGTTGTATCAACTTTACTCCAGAAATCTTCCTTTGTTACTTGTGGTGTCTGAGAAGCAATATAATCATCATATTTCATTCCTGTACGTCTTTCAAAGTCAATCTTTGTATATTCTTGGATTGTCTTTAATTCTTGCTTTACTTTATCTTCTGAAATATCAAAATAACCAGTTAGATTTCCATTTTTATCTTTGTTTGCTGCAGATGTAAGTGAAGAAGCAGCAGCACCAACCAACTCTCTTTCTCCATCAGAAAGTGCACCAAAAGTTACTCCACTTGCCTTAATACGTCCAAGTTCATCAACAGTTAAATCAGCCAAGACATTTTTAATATCTGAACGCCAATCTTTAATTGAATTAGATAGAAATGCAGCACGCTTAAATGTACCTGCACTTGCTGAAAGACCCTTATCGTTATCAATAAGACTTTGAATCTTACTAATTTTATCCTCAGATTTTTTGATAATTAAAGGCAAATCTTTAGCTGGTGTACCAGTTCCTTCTGCTAGTTTAGCAATCTCAGCTCGTGTCTTAGCAGCATTTGCACGTTTCTCATCAATAGATGCTCTCTTAAATTCCATATCAAGCTTATCTGCAGAAGAAAGTGAAAACTGTCCAAGTAAATTAGCAACATCAGTAGATTTAGCACCTTTTTTAATTAAGTCTTGAGCCTTTGCAATAAGTTCTGCTGGTGCATTTCCTTGAATAGCATTAAGAACGAAAGTACTTGAAGCTTTCTCATTTTCTTTTGCTGTTGCAAGTTGGTTTGCTTCTTTCGTAAGTGCTACTTGGAGTGCTTCACTACGCTTTTTATCATATGAATCAAGAATATCCTTGTTCAAATCATATTGTTTCTGTTTTAGAGCAATTGTTTCTTCGATTGGCTTATATTTAAGGTCTACAATCTGCTGAACCTTATCCTTAGCAGCCTGTAAGCGTACCTGAGAGCCTGTAAGAGCTGCAGTTGCAATATCTGCTTGCTGTGCAATAGAAAGGGCTTTAATCGCATTTAAACGCAAAGCACCAGCGTTTTGTGGGGCAATACCAGCATCAGTAGCACCAGTATTACGGTTATTTTCTTGAGTAATGAGTGGAATTGCCTGAGATTCACGATTAAGCATACTTGCTTGAGAGTTCAATCCTGCAAGTTGTTCAACAAGTGCGTTAGTTTTAGCAGTTTCAGAGTTTACACCAGCAAGTTCATTTGCTTTTTGTGTATATTCAGTCTTTCCAGTAAGTTCATTCATTAAACTTACGATGTCTGTACCTGTTTGTGATTGAAGTTCTTGACCTTGCTGAACTTTTTTATTTAAACCAGCGTAATCGTTTGCAATAGAATCAGTAACACCACCAACAATACCAGTATAGTTTGTTGTATCTTGTGGAGCAGGAACAGTTTGGGTTGTTGGAACAGGATTAAGAGAACCCGATGTGATTAAATTTGCATTATTAGTGTTATCCATAGAGATTTTATATATATATTATATCACGTTAAGCAGTAAGACCGAAGTTTTTTACTACTGCTATCAGGCTGTTAATCGCAGTTCGAGCTTGAGAATCAATTGTTCCTCCACCAGTAGGTGCGGTAATCGCTGATTGTTGTGCTAATGGTGTTGCACCAAGGAATCCAATTTTTTCTCCAGTTAAACCAAACTTTGTTCCAGTAGTACCGCCAATTGAAAGTGTTGAACCATCCTTAAAGTAAAATTTACCGTTGATGTAAACAGCATTGTTGAATGTATCTCTATCAATACCGTGCATACGGTAAAATAGGTCGCTCATTTTATTGAGTTCACTTTGTAGTTTTTCTACTTGAGATTTCAATTGTTGTACTTGGTTTTCCATTAGATAACAGAGTTAAGATTACTATAAATATATCTGATTTCTTTTAGTTTCACACCCCCAGTTGATTCAAATTGAAATTCAATTTCTTTTCCAGATAAAGGAGCGTTCCCATCAGATGATTCTGCGGTTGCTTGGTATACTTTTTCTTCTGTAGCAGAACCAGTTTCATTAATAAGACTAGTGAAAGATGAACCATCAATCGCATACTTTAATGTTGCCACTCCTCCACTTACCATTGATACTGCAATTTGAACTGAAACCAACTGCTTATCATTATATCTATCATCAAGCGGCATTGATGGATTAATACTTGTTTTATAGATAGAAGTTGAAGCATATGTAAGACCTTCTCCACTTACAATCTTTGAACGCATTAATGTGTATGTACCAACTTGTGTAAATCCGCCAACCCAAATAACATCACCGATAATTGATATACCACCAAGTGATTGTGTCATTGGAGAAGAACTTGATTGTGTTCCGTTCGTAATAAATCTATCCTGAGTAATTACATATTGACCATTTTTATTTTTACCAAAAGTCCAGATACAGTCTGAGTTATTAAAACCAAAGTAAACTCTATTATTCTTTAGAGCTTTAACTGTAGAAACCTGACCAATTGAGAGTGTTGAATTATCATTTAATTCTGTAAGTGTTTCAACTGCACCACCAGCCCATCCTTTAACTATAATCTTGTTTTGATTATTTGTACTAAATGATGTATATGGAGACATCACGAAAATAAGGTTGTTGTTTAGATTTGCAACAATTCCAACATAGCCTTCTCCTAAATCAATTGAACCTTGAAGTGTGTTGATTGTTGTATCTCTTCCCCAAAGTAAACAAACTGGATTTCTATTTCCAGACGTTGCGTTCATTGTAATTGCAAGATATGTACCATATGCAGCAAGTGAGGTAGCAGCATAGTTTGCAGGTAGAATTGTTGTTGCTGTAGTAAATGATGAACCATCCCAACGAGCAATCACGTTGTCTACAACTACATAAAGTACGTTATCTTCTGGATGCACGAAACTCTTAACAACTCTACCTGTTGTAGCTGAAATACTTCCAATTGTTGTAACAGAAGCAGCACTATTAAATCTAATCAAACGATATGTTCCAGCACCGTTATCATCAACTGCATATGCTTGTGTCTTATATGTGACACCTGAACCCTTAACAAAGGTATTACCAGTTGCACTAGCTTGTTTTGCAAATGCAGCAGTTACAGAAGTTTTAGTATAAAAAGTTACAGCATTTGAAATAGCACTTTCAAAACCAATACCAACAATATATTCAACACCAGATACAGCACAAATACCAACATCTGAAATTTGTGATGTGTCGATTGCTACATCTGCAGTATCAGCCACACTATCTGAGTATGGAGATAGACGATGTGGTTCAGAAAAAATATTGAAGTTCTGAGACTTTTGAGATTGATTTATCGAGGTTGTTCGAGCATCCTCAGCTTGTCCACCATCCCAACGATTTATAATTACTTTTGCACTCATAATATTATGGTTTTATTTTATTTACCCAAGTTGATACACTTTTTGCTTTATTCACAAAATTTCTTGTTTGAGTAATACCAAGAGTATATCCTGTTAATACAAATGTTCCGACAGCAAGTATAATTCTTCGTGTCATTCTTAAAATAAGAGCCTGACCAGTAAGAACAAAAGAACCATTTGTAAGTGAAACTGTTTTATTCAATCGAACAACAAAGTTTCCATTTGAAGTGAATGTGTGAATTTTCTGACCACCAGAAGTAGTAATAGTACCACCAGTATTATTCATAGTACCATCATCTGTGTATGAAATAATAACAATTCCAGAGCCTCCAGCTCCTCCAGTATTAGTTCCACCTCCAGCTCCTCCTCCTCCACCACCAGTATTAGCCGTACCTGCTGTTCCGTTACCAAAAGCATTAGCACCAGCTCCTCCACCACCTGTTCCACCAGAACCAGCTCCAGTAGCTCCTCCTCCTCCACCACCGCCACCGTAAGTTACAGATACACCAGAAATTGAGTTAGCTGTTCCTGTAGCTCCAGCACCACCAATCGCAGTAGAAGAAGCACCTCCACCACCACCAGCAGTAGAACCAGCTCCTCCGTTTGAAAGTTGATTACCAGCTCCTCCGTTTCCACCTCCAGTTCCAGTACCACCAGAAGAATTACCAGTTGAACCTCCACCTCCACCGCCACCAGCAGAACCATTACCTCCATTTTCTCCAGCTCCACCGTTTACACCAGTTCCACCTCTCCCTCCACCAGCACCAGTCATTGTATCAAAAGTAGAATCGGTACCAACTGTATGTGATGCACCTCCACCACCAACAACTACTGGATATGTTCCAGCAGTAACACTGTGTGCGGCATCATAGTTTGGAAATGCTCCACCTCCACCTCCACCGTAAAAAGTACCAGCGTTTCCACCGCCTCCACCGCCACCGACTACTAATGCTTTTACGGTTGCCATATAATAATAGTAATTAAGCTAATTGAAGTAATCCGTTTGTTGCGTCAAAGTCTAACGTGAGAGTATCGTTTGTAATCATGTTAATTTCTGAGCCATAATCAAACCATCCGATAAGTTCATCGTTTGTTGCTGTATCGTTGTAAATAACAATATAACGAAACTGAGGAACCGTGCCTGACGCTGTAAGCACCAAGTCTGCAATCACAAGTTTATATGTTCCACTCGTTTGAGAAGAAGACGATGTTGTGAGTGTTCGAGCTGAGATGTTTGTATACGAAATTTCAGTTATGTTTGATAACTGTGTGTTTGAAGCTGTTGGTAGTGTGTCAGTAAGAGCAACCTTGAGTGTATCAGACCCAAGATTGTGTACTTTTTCCGCTACTGCTTCAACGAAGCTATTGAATTTATTAAATGTTGCCATATGTTATTTATATACTATTAATTGGTTCACTAGTAATTTGCACTTGAAAGTTTTTATTACGGTCTCGGTAGTATTTTGCGATGTCTCCCTCTAAGCCACTTTTACCATCTTTCCCAAAGAGTTGTTCTTTTAAATCTGATGCGTTTGATAGTCCTTTATCTGAACAGTATTGCCATGCTGGTCTAAGAGCGAGGTATTCGTGATGAACCCACGGAATACCAGCTTTTTTAGTAGTGTCTGAAACAGTAAAATACGTTGGAGTTCGATTAATCCAAATCTCCATACCGTTTACTGTTGTATATGATGGTTTCTGAACAAGGAAAATACCATTTGAGTTCAAGTAATACTGACTTGGAACACCAGAAGTAACGGTCTGTAAATCAGAATCAGTAATCTGGTCTTGGTTTATCTGTGATAGTGTCGTCCAAGTAATTCCATCTGGATTAAGAATACGAACCTTATAGATGTCGAGAATTTGGTTGCCATCTTCATCAGTAGCGAGTGTATAGTCCTGTTGGTTTGTTACCAAGTTTCCCTGAATAATTGGATAATCAGTTTGGTTTGTATCGTCTACTGGTCTCCAGTTTCCTGCAGCACCGTTTGCAATAATAAAATACTTGTTTAGAGCGTTATTTACATCTGTAACTTTATCAGCAATAGGATACGAGCTTGTGGTCGTATTTTGTGTATTTGTTCGTCTTTTTATGAGATTTAATATTGTTGTAAAGTCCATAATTTTAGCTTTAATCTGCTAATCTCAAGGGATGTTATCCCCTGAGTTAAGAGACTAACTAGTTGCAAAAGCAGTTTCAACTTCTCCACTACCTACGTTTACTCCTTCTACCAACCATTTTGTAGTTGAGAGACAAGTAACTCGGATTCGTGTACCAATGAGACCACCCTTTGTTGTTCCTGCCATATTGAGAGCAATATGTGTTGAACCGTTAGCATCGAAGGCTACCAATGCACCACTTGTGTCAGAATCGTTACTGATGTAACCACCAATTAGGAGTTCTGTAGCTGCACCAGTAATGATTTTGTATGCGTTTGTTGTAACTGAAACAGTTGCAATAAATTCATACTGTAATCCTGGAACAGCGAGTGGCAATGTAAGCACAATACCAGCAGCTCTATCAAGCAAAATCGTTGAACCTGATTCAATAGTATCAAGTGTACGAGTTGCACCAAGTCCTGAGATAAGATTCTTTTTGAATCCTACTGTATCAAACTTTGGATTTTTTCCATCTGGATTTGCCATAATTTATATACTCGTTTAATAATAATTTTAACGACTATATAGAACTAAGCAACCAAGACATCAAAGAGAACAGGAGCCATCTTTGCCCAAGCATTGAACTTGTAGTCAATACGAGTTTCGAGACCGATACCTGAAATCTGAGCACCTGACACAACTGGGTTCTGCACTTCTGTCATGAGACCGTAAGTAGACTTACAGATACCGACATGGAAAGCTTTCTTAACACCAGCAAAAACGTGTCCTGCAGCACCCTTGTTTGATGAGTAGTGTTCGAGACCACCGTACTTGAATCCCTGCTTGATTCCGTTCTTGAGAACATCGTCAGCAGTGTTGAAGCCCTGAGCAGCAGCGTATTTCTGAACTTTTTCGAAGTCAGCAGCACGCCAGATGATGAATCCACCATTCTTTTCGAGCATAGCTTCACCGTTAGCTTCACGAATTTCACGAACGATACCAGAGATGATGTCGTCTACGTTTGATTCTGAAACTGTGATGTTACCAGCAGCACCTCCGATACTTGCGTTGTCGAAGTCTGTAAATAAAGCGTGAGCAGCAAGCATAGCTGTTTCCATAGCTTCGTTCAACATGATTGCCATGTTGTCAGCAATTTCCATGAAATCAGAGAAAGTTTTCTGAGCCAAGTCTGCACGGTCAATGTGCTGTGCTGAATATTTGTATGTGTCAATTGTTACAGTGTCGTCTGTAGTAGCGACTGCAGTTGATGTGTAACCAGTTCCACGAGTACCAGTACCGACAGTTGAATCTGTGAGGTAAGGGTTGTGCATTTTGTTACTGTCAGTATATGTAACAGTACAAACTTCTTTCCACTTGTTGTTTTCTGAGAGACGCTCTTGGAGCTTTGTCTCAAATTCTTCTTTATAAGCGATAGCCATAATAAGTATTTAATAAATTAAACGTGATAATTTATCAAATGATATAAATTAAGCGTTGTAAAAAGGACTTTTTGATTTATCTTTAGCAATACGAGCGTTTACAACTGCTCTTCGTAGGTCTACTTGGTCTTTAGGAGGGAGTTCACCCTTTGCAATCCAGTAGTCTACAGTGTCTACTCCTGATGTACCAGTTCTTTTACCAGTTGGAATAGCTGCAGAGGTGTTGTTAAGTTCTCGCATTTCTTTAAGTTCGGCTTGAAAGTACTTGCTTCCGAGAACATCTTCAAGTGATTTGCCAGTTTCCTTAGCAATTTCCTTAACGAGTTTCATCTCAGCACCATCTTTAATACCGTTAGCAACCAAGAAAGCTTTTTTACCGTAATCTAATTCATCTGATTGTTTGCTAGATGTTTTGACTTCTTTTTTTTCAAACAATTCAGGATGTTTCTTCCCAAGTTGATTAAGTTGTCGCTCCAATCTAGCCTTGCGTGCTTCTGGGGTTTCAACAGCTTTACCTGTGGTGTCGCCAGAATCATCGTGCGTGTCATCTGCAGCATCTTCTGTTGTTACATCTTTATCAATAACTACTTCATCTGTTGCCACAACTACGTCTTTATCTTCATTAGCCATAATGATATGTTTTTTTAGTCATTCAATTAGGGAATGATACCTTTTTATAAATCACTTTTGTTAGGTGTGATAACCATATGCACTAATTATAGCATATTTTACTACGCTATAATAATTTTACTTATAAACAACAGTAATATCTGCAGTACCCCCAATGGTTACATATAATCCGTTGTCAAAAGCCAAATCTCCAAAATCAAGTTCTCGTTCACCTGTTGTAGCGTTTACTGAAAGTGTGATTGTACTTGAGATAACTCGTCCATTAGCACCAGTTCCACTTGCAAGAGTAGCTCCACCCCAAGCATAGTTCGCCATTGTCTCAGTAGTTGCGATTGAATTACCGCCAGTACCAATTGTTTTAGATACGATAACCTGCTGAGTGTTACTGTTTGTAGTAGCCTTAACAAGTGCGTTTTCAGTAGTTCCAGTTGAGTAGTTTGTACCAGCGATACCAGTAGCATTGATAGCAAGTTTCAAGTTATCCAAGAAAACTGCTTCTGATGTTACCCATAGAACTTGGTCTGCAACTGCTGTAGCTCCTGATGTTTCTGAGAGTTCCAAAACAACAGTGTAAACTCGTGTACCAATAGTAATTGTTGCTGCATCTGTCGCAACTGCTGGGTTACTGTTTCCAGTTCCACCTCCAAATGTTGTATCAGCCCATGCTGTGTTCGCCATTGTTTCAGTGGTTGCCAAAGCATTGATAACTGCTGTTGCAGCTGTGTTTCCAACTGTTCGAGATACAACTGTGAGTGTTGTAGCATCTGCTGCAGAAGCGATAAGCTGGGTATGAGCGATTGTACCAGTAGAATAGTTTGTACCTGCTGTTCCTGTTCCGTTGATTGCCAATTTAAGGTTAGCAAGCATTGCTGCTTCGTTAGCACCCTTTTTAACTTGGTAAGCAACTGCTGCTGCACCATAGTTTTCTGAGAGTTCATCAACGATTGTATATGTGATTGCTCCAAGAGTTACTGTCGCTGCTCCAGTAGTTACACCTGGGTCTGATGCACCTGTTCCACCTCCAAGAGTAGTATCTGGGAATGAACCGTTAGTAAATGTCTCAGTAGTTGCAACTGTGTTGAGTGAAGTTCCTGGAACTCGTCCACGGATAGTAAATGTAGTTGCATCACTTGCAGTACAAACAACTGATGGATGAGCTACAGTGCCTTCGTAGTAACCACGAGAATCACCGTAACCTGTTCCATTAATTGCAGCCTTCATGTTAGCCAAGAAAGCTTCTGCGTTAGCACCCATAGCGACATCGTATGCCTGAGATGGTGTTCCTTTAGCTCGGTAAACTGTTGAGCCAATTGTGATTGTTTCACCATCAACAACAACACCTGATGAAGTGAATACTGAAACTGCGTGAGTTCCAGCAACCATAGCACCTGATGATGTGAG
Source organism: Candidatus Woesearchaeota archaeon (assembly GCA_964408235.1). GTDB lineage: Archaea > Nanobdellota > Nanobdellia > Pacearchaeales > GW2011-AR1 > SICU01. Next base: position 21,176 of record CAYOYN010000006.1, read on the forward strand.
CACGTTCTGACCATGAGAAGCTGGCACACAAGCACCTGAACTTGTGAGAGTTCCTGATGCTGCGACACCAAATTCTGTACCATCAGCAAAAGCCAATGTTCCTGATGAATGGCTATTGATAATAACCTTGTTCAACTTTCCAAATCCTGTCTTTACAATACCACTCTCGGTAATGTTTTTATATTTATTGTATTCCATTATATAGCTTCATTATAAGGAGTTTCGACACTTTCCTTTTTACTTTTAATAGTTTTAAGCTCGTTGAATCCAGCAACCAATGTGTGAACTCCTTCAAACTTAGCTCTCAATTGAGCCCCAATATCTTCATTTGATAATTTCGTTCCTGATTCATATGCACTAGCAACCATATTAAACGCTCCGTTTGTATATTTTGGTTTTACTCCAGGCTCGATAACACCATCCTTAAACATAATTCCAAACAATACCTTTTTGACTGCTTCAAACATTTTTTCGTCTGCACAAAACTTTTCAATCTGTGCTACTTCTAATTCATCTAGAAATTCTTTCATTTATACTCTTTTAAATTAATAATTATTGTCCACCTGCGACTGGTGGTGTTTCAACTGATTGTGTTGCTTCTGGTTGAGTTGGTTGTGTAGGCTGTGGCTGAGGTGCAGGAGCTTTTGTAATCTGGCTAAAGTCTATAGAACTCATTCCCGATTCTTCTAGCAATTGATTGAAGGCTTTTGCAACACCTGGGATTTGACTAAAAGCTTGAGGATTTGAAATAATTTGTGTGAGCAAGTTTGAGATTTTATCAGCGTTCTGAGCCATATATCGTTGCTTGCCTTTAATGTTCACAAATACTTCAACTGGAATCTCGGCAAATTCATCTTTAATTGTTTGAAAGAATTTTCTACTTCCACCCTTCATAAACTCTTGTTTGAATGTTTCAATCAATGTTTCTTTTTGAGATGGTTCAACATATTTTCCATCAAGCATGAGTTGAATTACTTTCTCTTCCGCTTTGTTTCGAGCAATAGTATCTCCAATCTCAATCATTTCATCCAATGTAAGTTCTTCTGAGAAATCTTTACCAGTATTGAGGTCTTTTACCAAGTAGTTGAGAATCCAATCACGATAGAGTACATCTGCAAAGAAAGTTGCAATCTTGCCTTGTCGGTATTCATGGAATCCTTGACCTTGCTGAACAACTAACTGTTGGAGAGCAAATGGTGTTCCTGATACTGGGTTTGTTCCAAGCTGTGCATCACTAGCTGAACCGAGAACACGAGCGTCTGATTCCATTTTCTGTTGATGACTTTGGAAAGCTGGGAGATTCTGTACTTGTCCATCAACTTTTGTAATTGGTTTACCTGGCTGATGTGAGAGAATAGTATTAGTTTTTATGTCTGATACATTCTGATTTTTAAAGTTCTCATCGTCTGTCTGAAAGATTGTGATTGCACCATCGAGAAGCTGTTTAATCTTTTGAGCATCGTAGTTTGCCCATACTTGAGGTTCAAATAATGTTTCAACGATAGAACGTCCACATGCTCGTCCTTTTGAGCGAATACGGTCAATTTTGAGTGCTTTAAAGTTATCTGAGAGTGGCTTGTCTTTACCTTTATAAAGTGTAATACCGCATCTCTCACCTTTTGAATCTTTATAGAAACAAACGATTTGTGTCTGTGGAACTGTCTTATATACTTCTCCGTCATCATTAAGCCAGAACTCAGGTAAACTTCCTCGTAATTCATATACTTCAATGTATTTACTTGGAGTATGAACTTTTCTATCATTTGCAATTGCTACTGATTTCTCAGGTTTTGCAAGCACAATAGCTTCATCAATCTTATCGTCATACCATTTACCTTTGTATTCATTGAGTTCTGTCGGTGTAAGTTGATGTTTGATACAAATAGGAGCAGCCATGATGTCTGTCTGGTCACAAAAAGCTATTGTTTTCAAATCTACAACCTCTGGACGTTCGTTATTCACATTCTTAACAAGCACTAAGTCATAAATGACTGAGCTTTCAACAACATCATCAATGAAAGTATCGAGTTCGTGTTTTCTTGCCCATTGAGGATGGAATTTCTTAACAACAAAAGACTTGTAACTTTCAGATACATCGTTTACATAAGGAACAATGTCTTTAACATCAAAACCTTCTGAGCGAAAAGCTACGTTCAAGATAGGAGTAACAATGTCATCGTATGGTCGCAATCCATCGTTCTTTCCTGAGTGATACCAGCCATTTGATACGTTTGTACAACGCTCAATATGCTCTTTCATGTTCCAATCCTTAGATTTAGTCAAAGGAACACGGTCAGTTGCCCAACGTGTCTCCTCAGATTTTATATAGTCAAAAACATTCTGTTCGTACATTTTATTTAAATATTAGGCGTTTGATAAAGACAAATCGGTATAGTCTGTTGTTAAATATCTGCTTAGCTTCAAATACATTCATCATTCGTTCAAACTTCTTCCATACTTTGCCTTCTTTCTTTTCGATTATGAAATGAACACGAGTTTTTATATTAAAAATCTTTATAGCTTGGATAGCTTCATCAATATTATCTGTGACACATTGATATGTTCGGTCATTCACTGTTAAGGTAAATAGAAACTGACCATCTTTGAGAGTTGGTTTCTTTGGTTTGACTTCTTTTTTAACTGGAACTTTTGTAGATGCTTTTTTAGTGGTAGCCATGTTACATAATTATATCATATAAAGTTTATAATAAAAACTAGATTGCAGGGTTTACTTCATCTTTTTTAACAGTTGTCCAAACTTCCAGCTTCTTTTTTGTCGCATGGTCTTTCATTTGCCAAGCAATAGCACATGCTGTGAGTAAGTCCCAGTGTCTTGTAGTAAGACGAACATCAATTGGATTATCTATCAAATCGTTTCGTGTGTAACTCTTCGCTTCTGCTATCAAATCCTCATCATTGAGTGCAATAAGACCGCTTTCTATTGCTTCTCTAAGCCCTGAGAGCATTTGGGTCTTTGTAAGGCTATTTGTATTCCATCCATAGACTGTTGGTAGTGCAAATCCAGTTGTAGTAGTCTTACCAGTCTTTGACATATAAAGTTGAGCACCTAACTGTTTTGCCTTGAGAATAGTCTGGTCATATTTGTTGTTTTCAATAGCCAAAAGACAACCGCCATAGCGATTCCCTTGAGAATAAACTTCTACACCAAAGGCTTCTGGCATTATCGTATTCATTGCGAAAGTAGCAACAACTTGTGCAGGAAATGTATCAAAATCTATAAATACTGATGTAGAACTATCCAATCCAACACCACCAGCAACGTCATGTCCGCCAGCGTATTTATGAGCAGAATTGTATTCCTTGAATATCTTAAATCCTCCAATCTCTTTAATTGGTTGCTTTACTTCCATCTTTTCAATCATCTCACGGTCAAAGTACATATCCTTAGATGCTGATGGCTTACACATACGCTCACCCTCAAAGTCATCGTCAGTCTTTTCCATTTCCTTAATGTTATCTACCGTGTATCTATCCCATGTAGGCGTTCCATCGGGTTGTTTAATAGGAACAAGGAGCACTCTCTTACGAGGGCTTTTCTTTTCTGTAATCAATCTATGCACGTTTCCAACTTCTGAGATATAGTTAAACGTGTAAACACATCCTCCACCCAATTCTAAACCTGTTCGGGCTTCTTCCATGTTATCCCAAATAGCACGAGTAGTTACAGCAGAACGTAGCGTCTTGCGTGTCTCAAAATCGTTAAACCATATGAAATCTGGTCGAGCTTCTTCTTGCTTTGCTCCACGTTGGCTTGTTCCAACAGTATCAGCAATAACCTTGATACCTTTTGAGGTTGTAAAAGTGTCCTTACGTTCTTCACGCTTGAACATACTCTTCTCAAATACGTTTGAATATACCTTAGTAATCTTCGGATTGACTAGCATGTTGTATATGTCGGTTACAGACTGAACTGAGTTCGTGAGGTCATCTGAAAGACATTTGAAGTGCTTACGGAATGATTCTGTGTCATTGAGAATGGCAAAAGTAATAAAGAGCTGTGTCTTTACGTCTTTACCTGCTCCACGAAATGCTCCATCTAAGAAAGCGTCAAGTTCTCCTTTATAGACCTGTAGATTTCCTAAGTTTATATCTTTGTGAAATGGTGCATCCTCACTCTTAAAATATTGTGGGAAAAAGTATCTACCCCATAGGTTAAACTTTAAAAGAATACGCTCATTGTCATCTGCAACAGTAAAGTTGAAGAGAGCGAGAAGTTCCATTTGATTTTCGTTATTTAGAATCTGTTTTATTTTGTCCATTGTTTAAAAAGCTTTCGAGTGCATCGTCTGCTTTATCCTTAGACTGTTTATCAGGTATCAATGGTTCTCCATCTTTACCTGTATTCTCAATACCCTCTCGGTAGCCATGTTTAGTGAGCAAAACCTTTGCAATTGTTGAATTATAAGTTCCATTTAAACCATTATTTATCAATCTATGTTCTTGCTCTGCTTGTAATTCGTCAATAACGTCCGAAAACTCAGGCTTTGTTTTATCCTTAGCCCATTCATAGATAGTAGAGCGTGCTATTTTCAAATAAACTGCAAGTCCTCCAATTGTAGGAATATTTACATTGACTAAGCGTTCATAGCTATCTGATTTGTCTCCTCGTGTCTTATGAAATTCATTCTCTTCATCAGTACATGAAGCAATATATTCACGAGCTTTTGTAACAATATCTTGTGAGTATTCTATTGGTCGTCCTCCTGCGTGTGCCATATGTACTTTTTATTATACCATACTTTCTATAATAAGAGTGACTATAGGTGCTCAGTTTAATCACTCCTATATAAAAACTATTCTGCTACGTCTGGAACAACTTCAACTTCTGTAGCTTCTGCTTCTGCAGCGACTACATCAACACCCTGTTCGATTGCTTCCTCACGAGTGATAGCACCTGCTACTGCAGCATCGGCTTCACTCTGTGTGATTGTTTCTTCTTCTGGCATATGAGTATATATGTTAAGGCTAATAATCTTTATTCTTCAATCAAGTCAAATATTGAGTTGATTTCTTGGGTTGTGAGTTCTTCTGGCAAATCTTCTGGCTTGACCTTGTATGGTTTGAATGAAGTATTCTCTTGCTCAAGAAGTCCATTGTGGTCTGTAACCTGCTTGTTATATTCGTCAATGAATTTCTTATTCTTCTTAAATAGAACATCGAGGTCAGCAAGCGTTTTTGTTCGGTCTTTAAGCTTATATGAGTTATTTTCAATTACTGGTTTCCCTGTAGCTTCATCAATAACTGCACCTTCTTCTAAAATCTCAATACGTTTCTTTTCATAAGCAGCGAACCCTTCTGAGTGCTTCAATCCAGCTTCGAGTGCTGTAACTTCTGCTTTGAGTGCATCCAAGTTTTTAGCCATAGCATAATTAAACTTAGCACCTTTAACATTTAGATTTTGCAATGTATTTGCAAGGTCATAGATTTTATTATTTATCATATGAATATTATACTCTTTTAAATTACTAATGTAAATACTTTTCTAACTCTTTTATAATGATTCCAGCCCTCCTAAATTCTCTATAAACTTGTCTATGTCGGTTACGTTTATAAGATGGACTTGAACTAATTACGATTGTGCGTTTTAAATCTTTTGGATAGCATACGAAATGTTTATTTTGTCGTATTCTGTCACAATATGGTTCAATTATTGCGATTAAATCTTTTGTTTCCATACAACTATATTCATACTCTTAACTCTTAGGTTCTATAGTGGATAAACCTCTCTCATATCCTCTTTTTTCGGCGGCTTCTATTGCTTTCTGAATATCCTTAGGATTTGTATACCATAAACTATCGTTAATTACTTCGCTTTTTGATTTTATCTCCTGCAATTCTTCTTTAGTTTGTGGGCATAAGAATGATATTTCTATAGGCTGTTTTCTTATGGGACAAGTAAACGAATGAACTCCCATATTTCCATATAATTTACATCCGTCACATTTTCGTTCTTCTTTAGGTTGTGGGGAGGAATATTTGTCTTTACTACAAACAACATAGTATTTTTCTCCTTTACGGTGCAAATTCCCTTCTTTTGGAAATCCTTGCTGACAACCAGCACATTGATTTGTTTCACTCATAGATATATATGATTTAGGGGTTAAACAAATACTACTTTACATCTAAAACACTCTTTCATTCCTCTAAATTCTTGCCATTCCTCGTGTTTACAAGGTTGATTCTTCTCGTATTCTTCATCGAGCCATGCAACTACTGCTTCTACTCTTTGTGCCGCAAAATCGTTACAGACATTACACATTCCAAGTCCGTTATGTGTATGCTTATATTTTTCTACAAATTCTGATGGTTTCATTTCTTTCTCTTATTAGTAGTGGGTAAAACGTAGGTGATGGTGATTGGTAATATTTTTACACGTTTAGGTGCTTTTCCATTTAATTGTTTTTTAATGTATTCTTGTGCTTCATATTTTGCTGTACCTTGCCAATCAGAAGTAAACACAGCAGCTCCGCACACTTCTTTATCTACAACGAACACACAAACATCGTTTATGTCTGTATTTACTACAGCAAAACCTTTAATTTTCTTTCGTACTACTTTCTTCTTACTTGTTTGGGATTTACTTTCGGTTTTCATAGGAAAAATCTATTCCTTTAATAATTTTTGACCCGTCAATAGTCTCTTCGGTAGTAGTACTTACTATCCACGCTTCACATTCACAGTGTGGAAAGTTTGGACATGAAGTCAAAACATGACCATTTGTGCATGTAAAATATTCTTCTTTCTTACTTGTTTGGTTAGAGGACATGGGTTAACTCAAAGTAGATTTGGGTTCTTATAATTTTCAGGGTCTTCAAGCTCGAAGCCCCTTTTTTCCAGTTCTTTATCGTAAGATTTGTAGATAAAGTTGTTTAGTGCTTTCAAAATCGAGCTAGTTTCAATAAACATACGGTCTTTTTTACCTCCAACTTCAAAATCAACCTGTATTAGTGTTGCTCCATTCTCCGCTTGAATTGCTATAATTTTTACTTCTTCTCCCATATTTTAACTCGTCTTATATGTAGACATTTGATAATTAACTGTTAAATATTTTATTCATAGCCTGTCGTTCTTCTTTATTATTTTTCAAGCGTTCTAATCGTATCAAGACGCTTCTCAAAGTTATATGTACGACCAGTATTATACCAATTTCTCCAACCGTCTTTCTCTGAGAAAATAATCTTTGAAGCAAGTTCGCCAGCCTTATTGTCATCAAGTGCAATTAAAATAGCGTCTTTCTGTGTGATTTCCTGACCATAGAACTTCTTGTAATAGTAAATTACTGTCTTTGTCTGGAATTGGTATGAACCGATTGAAGCAAGTTTATTTGAATCAAAAATGATTATTCCAGCACTTTCTGGAGCGTTACTTGATTCGCCTTTCTTCAAATCTGAAAGAATTTCTCCTTTCATTTCAGTAATCTTTGCAGTAAGGTTATCTACAATAACTTCACGTTCAACAACTTTATACTGTATGTTTGGGAATGAAAGTCTAAACAAATAGAAAGCATAAACAATAATACTAATTCCAATGATTCCGAGGATTAATTTTCTGAACAACTTCTTGAGCTTATACTTAAACACTTCAAATTTTGTTGCATAAGGGTAAATCTTTTTAAGTGGCTTACCATTCCAGAACACTTGAACTGGTTTAAACTTTTTATTATTAGGCATAGTGAGCAGTAATTATTAGTAAAATTATGATAATAGCACTAAACAATATTGCACCGATTATGCACAACGCTTTCTCATTCCTGTGAGTTGGCATTGCCCAAACTTCTTCACTATCTATTGGTAATTTTTCCATATATTCATTGTACTACTTGTATATCTGTATGCAAGCTATACCTGTGGAAAACTTTTTGTCATCAAAGCAACCTTATAACGACTAAGTGATTTCCATTTCTTCTTACCTCCATCACGCTTAAAATTAGTTTTTATGGTGTTTTCTTCATACTGTGAGGCACGATAATTATGAAGGTTTTTTAATTCTTTAATTGGTAGTTTTTTCATATGTTGGGTTTAATTCTAGTATAGGGCTTCCGTCTGGGTTACGACCAGTAATAATATACTTATCTTTTACCATTCGTGGTGTTTGAAAAACTTTATAAATATAGTCTCCGTCTACTTCACTTGTTTCAAAGTCCCAACCGTCTTTTTTAAGTTCAAGGATAATTGCTGACAATCGTGATATGAAATTTCTAAGACATTCATTACGGGTTATTTGACCAGTCTCCTTAAGTCTTTTTATTACACGTTGTTTTTGTGAAAGTTTCATTATTGAAGTTTGGTTTTAATACCATCAATAATCTTTTCCATTTTTTCGACCTTAAATGCTTCAAATGTTCCAATATATCTTCCACCGTCACTCTCTTGTTTGTACCAGACGTATAATACGTTGCGTAGGCGTTCACTTGGTGTCTTTTGGTCTACTTCTGCACGCTCCTTTGGCAAATCAGGAATACCACTATCTGTTGGCTGGAAAGCAAGCCAGCCCTCAGTATTACGAAATCCCATAATCATCATATACTCTTCTGCTGATAATTCACGGCTCTCAAAACTGAGTTTAACTGAGCCATCTTTGTGAATTGTTGGAGGATGTATAATTGCTGGTAGAACTAATTTTGATTCAGTCATAAAATAATTTAAAAGTTAAAATGGTATATTTTCGACATCAAGTCCATCAGGAAAATCTGCACTCGGTGTTGTCATAGTATCTTTTGGTATCTCATCTGTCTGGTGTTCAAGCATCGCAAGTTTTTCTTCAAGCTCTCGTAGTTCATCTTCAAGAACAAGCACAAATCCTTTCTTACTTTTTTCTGGATTTGTATGGTCTACCCATGAATCTTGCAACTTACTAGATAGATAGCTACCTTTTGAGCCAGTTTTAGTCCAAGCAACACCAATTCTTATAAAATCTTCTCCAACTTTTGTAGATAATGAATGACTTGGTTGTCCATCTCTTATTACTTCTGAACCACTAAATATAGAAAAATTCTTTATTTTAATCATAAATCAATATCTTCCTGTGAATTAATAACTGTTTCATCTTCTGCTTCATCATCTTCAATTTCTACATGCTCTCCACTTGAAACAGGAGAAACTTGAATATAGTTTTTTATTCCTTGTTTCTTCATTTCAAGAATAACTTCTTCTCCCTCTTTTACTTCTGCAAGACGCTGAACCAAATATGATAGTTCTCCATCATCGCTAAGTTTTTTAGTTTGATAGGTTTTAATTTCTCCATTTTCTTCCAATAGGTAGCGAACATAATCAATTTCTTTTCCAGTTTTAGGATGTTTACCTTTAACAATCTTATCTTGGATAAGTTTTACTCTATGTGCTCCTGTACTTTTTGTTCCACCACCAGTAAGTTTTGTTCCAAGGCGGAGTTTTGGTTGTATTCCTGCTTCCTTAAGAAGCTGTAGACTTTGTTTCATTTTTTAACTCAAATCCTAGTGCTGATAATTCAAATCCTCTTGACTTCATTTCGACAATTTTTTCAAGGTTAGATTTAGTCATTTCCTTTCCCTCCTTAATTCGTGTAATGACACGATTCCAAGATGAAACCATCGGGCTATACTGTTCAAAGTATTCATCTGGCGTATCAATTTGTTTTTCTACACCATTTTCATCTTTACAAGTGTAGAGCAATGATAGATATGGAGAGTATTGAATTTTCCAGTTTGTCTTAAACTTTTTAACATCCTTATCCCACAAAATCATTTCTTCTTTCGGTGGCAACTGGTCATTCTTGTAGAACTCAGTTACTTTAGCCAAATCTTCTTTAATTTCCTTTTCAAGAGCTGGAACGATTGAATCAATGCTGTATTGGAGTAATCGGCAATCATCACGGCATACATAGACAATATCTGTTGGGAGACCTGTTGAGAGAGCATATACTGCCCCTTGGAGCATGTGGTGAGTTCGTGGATTGTCCCTTGCAAGCAAATCTTCAAAGATATATGACCCTACTGACTTAATCTCGATAATCTTCTTAGGTAAACCATCGGGATAATCGGTCTTAAAACGCTCTATAATCGCTTGTACGGGTTTTTTAATGAAATCTGGTATATCTTCTACTTCAATGCGTTTAAGGGCTTCATCGTAGTTTATATCACCTCCAGCAATGAAATCTATGCGTCCTGTGACTGGCAACATGCCCTCGTATTTCAATTCCACTCTGTCTTGTGTTGTGAAAGGAATACCAGCACGAATCAATACAGTTTTAATAATCCATTCCCATATATCTCCTGCCATAAACTTTCGCATTGAACGAGAGTTTGGAGGGTTAGTATACTGAGTTCCTTTGAGCTTCAAGTATCTATCAATCATGCTTCCACCAAGTTCACTTGCCCAAAGTCTTTCTCGTGGTTCAATTTTACGGTCTGACCGCTCAAGTGAATCATTCCATATAGACATTATTGACCAGTTTTGATTATCCATTGTTTTTCATTTTAGCTTTTAAAATGCGAATATCTTCAATATCTTTTTTAACCCATTTAGCTGCGTCTGATAATGCAACTAAATCTACTTCAAGTGCTTTTTCTAAATCTGCCAATTCTTTTTTATATTCTTCCATAAATTATTCTTCGTCTACTCGGTTATCTTCTTCGACCTCTACTTCTCCCAACATTGGTGTATCTTCTAAATCTCTATTCCTTAGCTCTTCTTTGTGTTGTTCTGGTATGTTTTCCATAAGTAACTCGTGATTATTTCTATTACCTATTCATTATAGCGATATACAAATGTAATGCAATAGATACCTGTGGAAAACTTTTTATATGTTTTGAGCTATAAATCTAAGGATATATTCAGAAAGAATATCGGCATTTAAAAATTCTCCATTTACTTTTCTACAAGAACCATTGTTGTTATCTACTAGACTTCCAGTAGTATGATACCAGTCCCAAAAGCGTTCAGTTTCTTCGCTACGAATACGAAATTGATAATAGTTCATAATTTCTACTTCAAAGCCAAATGCTTGTTCAAGAAGTTCTTTTGATTTTTCTATATTTATCCTATTTTTGTATTTTTTACTCATATTTTTGATGATTAGATACTCTTCCCCCCTTTTGCTCTAGATACCTAGTAACGGCTCGTATGGTTTCATAGATTGGTTGTGTACTCCGATACTTATCATAAGGCACGGACAGAGGAAAATGATTTAACATTTTAACTGGGGTAAAGGAACTGTTTTCCCGTGCTTTCCCATAAATACCTGAATACACTTTAGGTTAGAAGAGTGGTTTTACTTGCGTACCCTTAAAGCAAGGTTCTCTATGAAGATGTTTAGATGTGCCTGTGGGGAACAGAAAGTGTCTGCTGCAGCATTACTTTCTCATTTTTCCTATGGCTCTAGCTCTATAGGTAAATGTTTCTATATTCCCAATAGACACACCTAATAAAAAAACCCTTTCACGGGAGCTTGAGCCTTCGGATTAAACCGAACGGGGATTTCTCCCACTCAAGCACACCATGAAAAGGTTGTTTAAATCTTTAGGTGTTCCCGTGGCAAGCAAATTGCTTACATATAAATAATAGCAAATACACAAATACAGTCAAGTCTTATATGTGGATAAACCTATTAAATACGCACTAGCACTTTCTCCTCTAAGCGTTTATTGATAATGTCTATGTATTCTTGTTCTTTTTCTATAAGGATGTAGTTGCGGTTGAGATTTTGACACGCTACACCAGTTTTATAATCTCCAGTTTCTTTTAAAATTTTCATATACTCTTTTAATAAAATTGATAAACTCTTGCTCTGACATTGTATTTTTTGCTGTGTTGCAGTATTTACAACAAGTCTCTACGTTGT
>CAYOYN010000007.1:0-29316 GCA_964408235.1 Candidatus Woesearchaeota archaeon
ACAACCAGAGAAGATAGAAGCACCTAAGATCAACCCCGTCAAGCCTAGATTTTTAGCCCTAGATTTCATCTTTCGGTATAATCCATAAATTAAACGAATATTTAAACTTTACTATTACTGGTTAGTTACAACATTTAGAATAATGCGTTTCTGGATAAAAAGAGCCCTAGTAAGACAATAATTATTTGGAAAGACCAGATTATTTTAACGGCATTTTTTTCAGTAGGCTTAAACCCCATTTTTTTTAACAACGAAATTGAAACGTGATTCAAACTATACCATTTATTATATTGATTTTCAATAGTTCCATCTTTCATCGGCTTACCGAATGAGCTTTTCTTTAATCTTCCTCTAGATTTTAGTATTACTTCGAGCATGTAAGGGATATAAAAGAATGTAGCTATTTTTTCAAAATTCCCAAGTATTGCAATGGTGGCAATCATTACTCCGATAGAATAAGTCATTACGTCACCAGGAAATACGCGAGCAGGGAATTTATTATACACAAAAAATCCAATTAGTGCAAGAGCCATGCATAAAGAGACTACTGCTAACCATGCGTTACCAGTTAAATAAGAAACTAAAGACAAACCAGAAAGAAGTATTATTCCTTGTCCTGCCTCTAATCCATTAAATCCTGCCAACATATTAAACGTAGTTGTTGTAGCAACAACTCCTAATGGTATGAAAAACAGTGGATAAATTAAACCTAGATCAACAGCTCCAAATATTGGAAAATTCATTATGCTATCCCCTGCCTTTATTGCAATTAATGGAATGGAACCAAATAACACTATTAAAATTCTAGATCTTGCAGATAATCCTCCTCTACGCCAACCAAATAAATCGTCTATAAATCCAATAAATCCCATGAAAACAACCATTGTTAATATAACGAATATTTCTAACAAAAATCCATTTTGATTTTCAAGGATAAAAACTCTGTAGGCTACATAACCTAATACGCTTAAAAGAAATGCGAGCAAAACAATTACTCCTCCAGATCCAGATACTTTTTCTCCTTTAATCTTATTCATATCATCCCAAACTAACCCTATTGATTTTACCTTGCGGATCCACCAAGGCATTAAAGTAATAACAACGATAATGCTTATTGCAAGAGGTAAAATTAGAAAGTAATTCATAATCTAACTAGTAAATTATTATTTATAATACTTATTGGTCAACTTTTTCATTATCGACAAAAAGACTATACCCTCCATAACCATCTTGTCCTGCCCAATTAATTCCCTTTCCACAATCTCCAAGCATTTCACATATCTCCAATTTCTTTTTAACCCATCCGTCGCTAACTCCATCCTTATTTCTATCCCAACATTCTTCTCCAGAAGTTATTTTTTCATTTCCTCCAAATACGTCTTTCTCAAAAGTTACTATGCAAGTCTCACTAGCTAATGCGCATATTTTACTTGTTTCGGTATCTTCCCAGAAATTAAATCCCGGTTTATTTTCTGGAAAACAAGTACCAGTTACCTTAATTGCAGAACTATTGCTCAATGCTTGTAAAATAGTTCCTTCTTCCCATCTACAATCTCTAACATCTTCATTTTCACAGGATTTCTGATCTTGTTGATTTACGCAATCTTGCCATCTATTTACTTTACATGCGGCTTGAGAGAAATCTCCAATTTTTTGTTCAATACATTCCTCCGCCCTATAATCTTCGCATTGTTCTAAAACTTCTTCACCATTTATGCAAATATGTTTGTAGAATCTACTTCCCACAGAATTATCTGAGTTGCCTTGGCCACCAGCATCATTATTAACACACCAACTTTCTCCGTGTTTGTAACTATTTCCATTCTGAGTATTTCTACAATTTAAGTCTGCACAAATATAATCTCCATAAGTCGGAGACTTTCCAGCATCATTCTCGCTACGGCAAATGCTTCCTTGTAAATAATCGCAATTTCCACATGAAGAACTTCCTGCGTTAGCACTTCCAGGAGAACAAGCTTCATCAGGAGAGATTACTGTGCTCCAATATAACTGATCCTCTAATTTTGAAGCATCATAAATATTAGCAGGGTTTCCACAAGTGTCTACAAAATAAACTCCATCTTTTCCATCGACACAAGTTGTTTTAGTGCTAGGTCCGCATATAGTCCCTAATTCTTCTGCAGAACATAACTTTCCAGCATAGAATGTTCCTCCAACAAGAGAAGCATTTCCGGTTTGAGTGTTACATTCTGCGCGAGTTCCAAATTTACATGTTTTTTCAAATTCAAATTCATATACGCAAGCTCCAACTTCTTGTTGCTGAACTTTTTCAATACAAGCTAGTTCGCTTCCAACACTCGTGTCATAATTTGTTTCAAGCCCCAAATAAGAGCTTAATCTTTTACATCGCACCAATGAAACATAAGCTGATTGGTCTCCAAGTACGCAACATCCTAACGAACATTGAGGTGGTTCTTCTTCACTCCAAACACCACCATTTGCATTGCAGACTAATTGAGGAGTATTATCTAAACAAGTACCTTCAGTAGAATCATAACAAGTTCCAGCTTTACAATAACTAGTTGACTCGCATGATGTTGCTACTTGTCTGCTTCCAGGTTTACATTCGCTTGAAGGCACATTTTGGCAAAAAGCTCCAGTATTTGTTTGTTCACAGCAAACTGTTGCAACTTGGGTTCCCAAATTTGGATTGTTAGATGTTCCAGACTGTTGTGCAAAAGCTAAGCCAGCTAATAAGATGATTCCTAAAACTAAAACTATTTTTTTATCTTTCATGCTAATCCTTGTGGCCATACAAGACTTCTTGTAGCGAAAGCAAATTTATCTTCTGTTGTAACATCTCTAAGCTGATAAATTGTGCTTCCATCATCGCGTCTTGTTTTTTCAATTAATAAATTAGGATAATAAGAAATATATAAACTTGTTTCAGAATCTCCAAAGGTCGATTCATATTGAATGATATTCACTGCAGTGTTTATTAAAGTGTACCATTCAGAATCTAAGTTAACTGAAAACTTCTGGAATGTTTGAGTATCTTCTCTTCTCAAGGTTAAAGGAGCAATGAAATCTACATATATCTGGCCAGGAACAATTCCTACAGAAATTTCGGTAGATCCAGAGGTTACTTCATAGCCTCTAGATTCATATTGGTCTTTCAAATCTTCAAAACATTGTCTAGCGCGAGGTTCAATATGTTTTTTCATTTCATCTTGAACGTGTTTCAATAAAAGAGGTTGTTGAACAGAACAAGGAGTGTAATATTGTGAGGTATAACATAAATATTGCAACTTTAAATCTTGGTACATTGCATAATTATCTGGTACGGTATAACCTCCCTGAACGCTCAAAGTGTTTTTTATATTTTCAATTTCAGGCTCTATACAAGTTCTCAAATAAGAACTAGGATTTACGTTTGAAGAAAAAATATTCGCAGAAGGAAAAGCAAAGATTATGATAATAACTGAAATAACAAGCAATGCAAGAATAACAAACATTGTAACTTGTCCTGACCTCTCTTTCATCATCAATATCCAAGAGATTTTTAATTTATAAATTCTCACTAATATCCTTGGCTTGCAGTCATACAAGCTCCAACATTTCCAAAAGTATCTTTACACTTAATCTTATACACATTTCCGCTTTGATAAGGCATTGTGTGGACCTTGCTTGCCCCAGCTAGTGCTGTGCCTGTCTCAAACTCAAATGAACAAGAGTCTAAAGAGTATTCGCAAATAGATGCCTCATTAGTCACGACAACTAATGAATTTCCAGAATTGTAAAGTCTAGTTATTGTAGGTCCTTGATTATCCACTTGTATTGTAAATTGAGAGTTTCCGCTAGCAGGGTTTCCAGCTCTATCAGTGCAATTCAATCTAATATCATAGTTTCCAGAGAAAAGAGAGTTAAATATTTGTTTATGGTTGCTCAAACCAGTTGTGAAAAAGTCCACATAATTTACTCCATCAAAAGAATATTCGCAAAATGCTTTTCCATTATCTATTCCTCCAGAAGTAACTATTTCAAGAGTTACAGATACTGGTTCAGTTGCAGATAGTATCGTATTCCCTGTAGGTTTTATAGATGAAATTGTTAAAGGAGTAGTTGTCTTTCTAATTTCGTAACCATTTTGAGGCTGGCTTTGAGAATTAGCATTTCTTCCTTCTTCTAAATTAATTCCGGATTGTCCTATATCTTCTCCAAGCCATGGTTGATCAGCGCATCTGAAATAATATTTACTATTATCTCCTGTAACTGGAAGAGTTGCACTACATTGCCAACCATTTAAGGTGGATTGAGTCAAACCATTATTACAATTAGCTTCTCCTTCCATGATTTCATAAGCTACATCTTGTGAGCTAAATCTGCATGTTGCAGGTTCATTAGTGTAAAATTGCATGTTGAATGTAGTTGAAATTAAGCCGGAAACTCCTGGGCTTTCAGGAATAAATTTAGTTATCACTGGCGCAGTAAAATCATCAGCAGGAGAAACCTTGAATCTGATGTTATATTCAACACTATTACCATTTCCACTTTTGTCTTCGCATAATACATACAAATTATAGTCTGCGCGTCGATTAGGGTCTGCACTAGAACCAGATGCTCCTAGTTCATCCAAAGTTTCCATTGCCCTGTTATCTGTATGAGCTGAAACATAAGCATTCAAACTACTATCAAAGTAAACATTCTCCATATCATCATAACCGTTTTCAGGTCTTATAGGAGATATCTTACACTGACTAGGTTCATTAGTAATAATCCCGAAAGTCACTGCAGTATACTCTTGAATAGATCCATCACTAGCAGAAGACTTAATTTCGACACCGTTATCAGATTCAACAAAACTATATCCGCTAGGTAATGATGTAGAATTAAATGATATTTCAGGAGCAGTTACATCATTAGGATTTATGTTTATGCAAGCCTCATTTTCAGTTTCAGGGTTTATCAGTTCGCAAGTTTTTCCTAATGAGGCGCATTTGTAAGCGGTACATTCTACTCCCAATTCAGAACACTTAGAACAATTGTCTCCTCCAGAAGGTGGTTGCCATGGCAAGCAAGTAAATTCAACTTTTCTCTCTCTATATTTTCCAACGCCTGCAATAGATAGTACTGCTACGATTACTGCTACAACAATTGCAATGATCCAACCTACGACTGGTAGGGCTGTAGCTGAAAGAATTTGAGGGGCTACTGTCGCCCATAAAGCATATCCTATAACTGCACCTGCAACAACTGCTATGGTCAAGTCATCTCCTTCCAATCCAAAAGCTAACCCTACAATATATCCTATTCCTGCCCCAACGGCAGCAGTACTAAATACCGATCCGAATGAAGATACTGTAGCAGGGGCCACTCCTGCAGCAGGGGCTGTTAAACCTATAGCTTCGGAAATAACGCCTGCATAAAAATAACCGGCTGCGCCTAAACCTAATTGAGCGATTTGACCAGCAAGAGCATCAGGATCTAAACTAAAGTCTAATCCTGTTGCAGCCTCAATTTGCTCTTCTGTAAATCCATCTACTCTCTGCCCTGGTTTTGGAGTTATATATTTCTTTAACCCTTCAATATAAGAATCTGAAATATCTGGTTGCCTGTTTCCTGAAGTTAAGTAACCATCTCCAAGTTCTCCTGCCAAATTAACATGAGATCCACAATCTCCTAAACTCATACAAAGGTTATTCATTGTTTGAGCAAATTCCGCATCCTTACATTGGCAGTTTATTTTACATTCCCATCTTCCTTCAATATTTTTCTTTTCATAATACGTACAAGTTTGTGTAGCTGCCTTACATATTGCAGCAGAATCAGGTTGCGGTTCATCAGTTAGTTCAAATCCTGTAGGGTACTTAGGTAAACAGACATCGAACTTGAATTTATCAAGTTCTACATGTTTCAAATAACAGTCTGGGCTTTCTTCACATTTCGCAAGTTCATCAGCATTCTCATTATACTTAGTACATAAAGCTCCAGTATTGACTCTGCATTGAGCATTTGTAAAATCATTACTAACATCTTGTTCAACGCAAACTCCGTTTCTGTATTCTGCACAAGGTTCTGTTCTTATTTCTCCTTCAAAACATAGTTTTCGATAATGTTTGCTTCCGGGTACATCAACTGCGCGTTCCTGATTTGTTCCCTCCGCACCATCTAACCCAGTCCAAGAATCAAAAGCGCACCAACTTTCTCCGTGCTTTCTTACTTTATTGTTATCTGCCTCATCAACACAAGTTAAATCTCTACAAACATATTGTCCACCATTCAAAGGGCTTGTATCTAGACTCGCTCTAGCGCTTCCACAAATACTTCCTTGTAAATAATCACAATTTCCGCATCTTTGTTCATTAGTTATTCTTCCACTACTATCTTTTATTAAAGAGCAACTTTGTTCGATAGGTACAACTGAATTCCAATAAGAAGCAACATTTCTTTTTTCATAATCGTAAATATTTGCTTTATTTCCGCAAGAGTCTACAAAATACAAACCATCTTCGTCATCAAAACACTGGGCGTTTTC
The DNA here is from genome assembly GCA_964408235.1 of Candidatus Woesearchaeota archaeon. Lineage (GTDB taxonomy): Archaea > Nanobdellota > Nanobdellia > Pacearchaeales > GW2011-AR1 > SICU01. The sequence goes on from CAYOYN010000007.1 coordinate 6,497, forward strand.
AGTAGTCTCGCATTTTGTGTTTAGTTGAGGATTTGTACATAATTGATTTGGATAAAATTCTCCACCATTAGTTAGACATTTGACTTCACTTGTAAATTGACAGTTATATTTTTGTTCTTGGTCTAAAAATTCCAAGACGCAAGCACCTTCTCTTTGAGTCCTAACTTTCTGCAAACATTGGATCTCTCCAGTTATCTGAGAATCCCAGTTTACTGGAGCACCTATAGTTTGTCCCAGGTTATTGCATTCTTGACTAGTGGATAGTTTTGCTTGTTGTGCACCACCAGAGCTATCAGGGGAAACTAAACAACACCCTCTATTACATTGTACTGGTGCTTGAGCATACCATGTTCCTCCTGAGTTTTCGCAAGATGCTCTAGGACTTCCAGCAGAACACAAACCTAAATCTGTATCAAAACATGTTCCTAACTGGCAAGAAGAAAAGTCTGTTCTTCTTCCTGGAAAACAAGAAGAAGTACATTCGCTATTGCAAACAGATGAAGGGTATTCTTGACAATAACTTCCATTATTATCTAATAAACAAGTCTGAATAGATGTAGACTGAGCAGAAACAAGTCCTCCAGATAAATAGTTCAAAGCTTTTTCTCTAATAAATGAAATAAACTTAGATTCTTTAGAATTTCCATAATACTCTAAATCATTAGTTTCACTCATTATATAAGAAAAAGCTATTCCGCTAAGAAGTATCAAAATAATTTCAAATAATCCTATAAACTTTTTAGTTAAAACCATCCTGCTGGTAATGCACACCCCCTTGTAGCAAATTCCAAAACCTCACCAGATTTCTTATTTTTAATAGTATAAATCTTTGTTGTATCTTCCATTAAGTAAACGCGTATGTCATATTCAGGATAAAGGGCCATAAAACCCTCATTGCTAAAATAGCACCATTTAGCTTCTTGTGTAACTATTTCGCTAACTACAAACCCTATACTTTGAAGTTTAGTAAACACAAAAGTATCAAATTTTGAAAATTTCTTAGATTCGCCTGACTTAGTCATAGTAAATTCATTTTCAAAACTAATTTCCACTACTTCTGGTTTAAGGCTAGATTCAACTTTAACATTTCCATTGCTAGATATATCATAATTTCTACTTTCTAATTCAGATATTAAAGAAGAAAAACATTGTTCTGCATCATTTTGTATTGCTTCATCAAATTCTTTTTCTATTTGAGAAACATAAAGAGGGAATTGATTTACGCAAGGTTCAAAATTATTTATGTTCTTGCATAAATAAGGAATTTCTCTATTGTTGTACAAGACTTTATCTTCAGCAGATAAAAGCCCCGCATTAGAAAACATATTGTCTAGAATTACTCTAGCGCGTTCATTAATACAGACACTCAAATAAGCTTGAGGATCATCAAAATCTTGTTCTCTCAAACTAACAGTATCTCTATTTATCATCATAACTACAAAAATAATCCCTACAATAAGTAAAGCAACAATAACAAAAACTGTAACTTGCCCTTTTTTATCAAACATCATGCCTCATTTTTAGACATGAAACTTTGTTTTTATATCCTTCTTTAATCGTCCTGTTCTACTCTTGGTGCAAGAACAAAAGAAAGCATTACTTTCCCGCTAGGGAAGTTAAGCCTCATAGGGTGATTATCAGAAAAATTGATTTCTGCACGATTTGCTATTTTAGCACCCTTGATGAATTTGCTTAAGTATTCAAGAGAGAAACGTGCAGAGCTAGCATCAGAAAATATTTGAGCTTCATCACTAGAAAATTCAGTCTTAGCAGAGTGCAAGTTACTTGATTCAATAATGAACTTATCTGGTGCAGCAATGAATGTGCATGCATCTGCAACAACTGCGCAATCTTCAATGGCGTCTACAAAAGCCTGAGCATCTATTTTTACTACGCTCTTAAACTCCCAAGCAGGCATTTGTTTATCATCTCCTTCAACTTCTATCAAAGCTAATGAAAACTCTCTCTTTATTTTGTCATTAATTATAATCTTCAATGAACTCTCTTCTCTTTCAATTACAAGAGAACTTCCCATTTTTACTCTACGCATTATAGAATTAAGATTTTCTAAGTTAACTCCTAAAGTTTCATCTTTTTCTAAAACAAATTCTGAAAATAATTCAGATGGAATGTTAAAATAACACATTGCAACGTTCGCTGGGTCTAATGCAGTCAAACTCATGCCTTCCCTAGTAACTTTAATCCTAACTTCGGTAACAAGTTCAGAAATTATGCTTATCAGATGTGATAAAATTCTAGGGTCCTCTAATTTTAACCTCATGTTATTTAGGGCTATATTTTACTTTTAAGCATTATGGTGATAAGAAGAGTAAGAAAAAATAAAATCTAAGATTGATTGGATGTGTAATGATACACTTTGACATAGCAATTCATATAAATCTATCAAGTGCTTCAAAGTTATGGAAGAGGTCTCAGAAAAAGAAAAAAGAATAAGGGCAATTACAAGGTTATACTATTCAAATCCAAAAGTCCAACAATGTTTACTTGAATTTGCAAAAGACCGCGAAGTTGTACCAAGATATTTTGAAGGTTTTGGTAAAAGGCCAGACACTTTACAATATAATTCAGACATCATGGGTCTAGTCAATAAAGGGGCTACTTCATTTCATGCTTCTGAAGAAATTTGGCTTGACCCTCTAGCAATAAATTCCGACATGACTCAAAAAGAAATGTCTTTAGTAAGAAAATCATGGGACCTCTTAATAGATATAGATTCCCCATTTCTAGATTATTCAAAAATAGCTGCAAAACTTCTTGTTGAAGAATTAGAATCATTTGGGATAAATAATTATGGGTTAAAGTTTTCAGGTTCAAAAGGAATGCACATAGTAATTCCGGCAAAGGCATTTCCTGTCGAATTTAACGGAGTCAAATCAAGATTTATGTTTCCAGAGTGGCCAAGGGCAATAGTCCAATATTTAATGCAAAAAATAAAGCCAGAATTCACAAAAAAATTAAAGAATTCAGATATAAATTTCGAAGCAATAAAAGAAAGAATGAATTTATCGAAAGAAGACTTAACATCCATAAATTGTCCAAAACCTAATTGCAATGGTCTTGCACATATGAAACAGAAGGTTTACTTCAAATGTAATTCTTGCAAAACAGATTTAGAAAGGTTAGATTATAAAATCACTGCAAAGAAATTAAAGTGCATAGACGATAGGTGTAGTGGAAGTTTTGAGGTAGTCAAATCAGAAGAATATTTCCTTTGCGATAAATGTGGTTTTTCTACGCATGATAAAACAAAGACAAGCCTTAATTCTCGTAATAAAGTAACTATTGAATCAAAATCTGAGTACGCTTCTGAATTTAAAGAAGATTTGAAAACTGAAGAAATAGCTCCTCTAGATTTAGTTTTAGTTGCTCCAAGGCATCTTTTTAGAATGCCTTATTCCTTACATGAAAAGACAGCCTTAGCAAGTGTAGTTATTGATAAAGAGGAGTTAGATTCATTTACTCCTGCAAATGCAAACCCTCTAAAGATTACAATAAAACCTTTTTACAAAGATGCACTTCCTGGAGAAGCTACAAATCTTTTGAAAAAAGCAATCGAATGGAAATTAGAGAATGAGCCTAAGGAAGAAAAGAAAAGAATTTCCGAGGAATTTGTTGCAGATTATACAGGGGTTACAGAAGATATGTATCCAATGGCCATAAAGAAATTACTTCAAGGGTTACAGGAGGGAAGAAAGAGAGGGCTTTTCGTGTTACTTACATTTCTAAAATGCCTAAATTATCCAGATGATTATATTTCTCAAAAAGTTCATGATTGGAATAAAAAAAATGACCCTCCATTAAAAGAAGGTTATGTCAAGTCACAATTGGATTGGCATTTCAAACAAAAGAAGAAAATTCTTCCTCCAAATTATAGCAATGATAGCTTCTATAAAGATTTAAAATTAGTGGACAAAATTCCGGAAGCAAAGAATCCTCTTGTAGAAGTATCTAGAAAATTAAGAAAATCTACTTCAAATCAATAGTGATAAATTGCCTTTCATTTTCTTGACTGGCTCTCCTAAGTGCTACTTGGTTTCTAATTACTTTAATTACTATAAACATTCCAAACACAATTAAAATAACTATTCCAAACCAAGCAACAGTTCTTAAGTTATTGTCAGATATAGCAAATCCAGATATTCCTCCAGTAGTAAATCTAACTGCCTGTTGTTTTTGGCTAACATCTAAATTATCAGAAGCTTCAATTATCAAAACATAATCTCCTATTGAATTTTTGGGAAGGTCAAAATTTGCTTCAAAACTTTCAGTATTACTTGCTTCAACCGTTATCTGTCCAAATGATCCTTCAGAAACAATTTCATTATTTGAATTTACTAATTTATAATTAATGTTTAAGTCCTTAGGTGCTGAACCAAAGTTCTCAATAGCATAATTTACCCTAAGCTCTGCACCAATTCTTTCAGAATTAATTATGTTTAATTCAAATTCTCCGCCTATCACTTCTATCTGGTATGTGAAGCTAGCATTAATCTCTTGGCAATTTATTCCTAATGTGGTAAAATAATCTCCTATTTCAGCATCTATTGGTGCATTAACTGAAAATATGTAATTAGTAGTTTCTCCAGGGCTTAATGAATAAACATCATTTCCAGAGATCCATTCTGAAACTCCCGCTCCTTTAGTGAAAAAGCAACTATTCAAAAATCGCAGTCCATTGTTTTTTACAGGCAATTCTATCGACTCGGATTCCCCTCTTCTTATTTTAAGTTTTTCAATATTGCCAAGTTCAGCACTAAAACTTTGTCTTAAGCTTACGCTTCCTCCTCCGCCACCTCCTCCTCCGCCTCCGGAACTTCCTCCTCCTGAACTTCCACCACTTGATCCTCCAGATGGAACAGACACAGTAAAGCTCTTACGCGTTGTATTTGTGTTTCCTGCAGAATCTATTAAACTCATATAAAAGAAATAACTAGACTCGGTATCTAAAGTAAATGTCGTAGAAGAACAACTTGGCAATTCTGTGTTTGCTATAACTGTATTTCCAGTAGCTGCAAATGTAACATTATAATAGCATTGAACTGGGCTCAAGTCTGTATATGAAACAGTTATCGGAATATTCGATAGGCTAGAATATGTTCCGGCAGGTTCACTTAAGGTAACATTAGGTTTTGTTCTATCTATGTAGAATGTTTGATTATCTGCCATATAATTATGGCCTAATGTATCATTACATGAAACGCTCCAAGAGTAAGCGCCTTCATTATGGTTACTAAGATTTAAGAAAAAGTAATTTTGATTATCCGAATTAATGGTATTATTTGTCTGGTTTACCATAAAAACTCCAGTGGTATTTGTCCATAATCTACAAGATTGCAAGTCCCAATCTTGAGGTTCATAAGTAAAATTAATTTTTTGAGACGAAGCATTTCCAAAATAAGTCTCTATAGGGTTTACTAAGTCTACGCTTGGAGGATTAACGCTTACAATGAATGTATTAGAATCAAATCCTATATTTCCAGTGCTATCATTCGCATAAACAAAAACTTCGTATACCCCATCACCATTTACGCTAAATGTTGTATTTTGACAAATTGAAGGAGTAGTCGTATTTACGAATCCTTCTGTAAGGGTATACCAACATGCATTCAACGCAGGATCAATAACGCTAAAGTTTAACGCAATGCCTGTTTGATTCCCGACAACTGAACTTGTAGCAGGGTATACTATATTCACGCTAGGAGCTTGGGTATTTATTAAAAACGTATTTGTTTGAGAATTTAGGTTTCCAAAAGTATCATTTGAATATATTCTTACAAAGTTATTTCCTTCGCTTCCAGTAAATGTAAAGTTCGAGCCACATGTAACTGTATTATTTATTGATCCCGAAGAGTTTGTCCACCAACATCTACTCAATCCAACGCCACTATCAAATATGGTGTAGTTAACACGGACAGTTCTATTAGTTAATAATGAATTGTTTAAAGGATTTATTATGGAAATATTTGGCCCCAAACTATCTATGAAGAATGAAGTGGTGCTAGAAACTGTTTCTCCTGTGGTATCATTAGCATAAACTCTCCAAATATTTATGCCTTGATTACTTGTTAGGCTAGTAATATTAGATCCGCAGATTGCACTATTATTTGTTTGGCCTAAATCTAAGGTATACCAGCAACTATCCAAGTCACTGTCTATTGCACTAAAATTAAGGTTGCTTTGTAGTAAAGTGTAATTAGTATTGTTTAAGGGATAGGTTATGTTAATAGAAGGAGGAGCGTTAGCAGTCAAATAATCTATGGAAACATTATATAGTCTTGGAGTAAATTCTGTATTTTCTGTAGTAAACTCAAAATTATACTGGAAATATCTATCGCTTACAGAGTTAATATTCTGAGGAGAAGATCCACTAATATAAGAGTAAGATTCTCCAGAACATGCCTGATCATTACATACTCTAGAACTCAAATTCAATCTCAAAACTCCTCTAGCATATCTATCCGAAATTTCTTGGGCATTCAAAGATCTATTATAGATGGCTACTTCATCAATTAACCCATCAAAAGGAAATGCGTTAGGGTTTGCCCCGCTCCAACCAGATCCAACTACAAGGTCAAGATTATTTGTAGAAACAGTTCCAGTTCTTGCAGAAGGAGTGCTATCTAATTCTCCGTTTAAGTAAAGTCTAACTTGCGAACCATTATATGTTGCAACGACATGGTACCATTCTCCAGGAGACATGTCAGTATCTGCAGTATAGCTTGTGGCACCACCTGAACTTGTATCTAATATAAATGTCAAAAGGTTGTTTGCTCCGGAAGAAACATAAAGTGAAAGTAAAGAAGGTCCTTTATCTATAATAGTAGGATCATTAGGAAAACTTTCAGGTTTAATCCAAGCTTCCAAGGTTAATTGATTTTCAAGACTATTTATTAAAGAAGGAGTTGTGAAATTGATATATTCCCCATTTGACCCAACTCCATTTTCAAAATCTATACTCGTATTAAATTTTCCTGCCAAACCGTATTCATTGCCCTCAAAAAGTCTAGGGTTTCCGTGGTTTAAATTTCCAGATGAATCAGTTATATTTCCACTTTGTTCATTCATATGGGCAAGTAAAATATTTCCGCTCATGTTTAATAGCCTAAGGAAATTACCTTGTTCTATTGCTCCATTGCCTACTAGTTCGCAACCATAACACAATTCACTTGTCCATGATATGTTATTCCAAGTAGAATTTATTCCAGCATCAAAAACTCTTGATGAAAAGTTCCCTGTGGTAAACCCTTGAGAAATATTTAATTGAACAAAACCGGATGAATTGTAAAATGTTCTGCTAAAATTACCTTGCAAAAAGTCTCCTAATTCGTCATCTTGAAATATTTGCGCATTTACAAAACTTAAGACCAATAAAAATAAGATTATTCCGAATAATGCAATCCTCTTCTTTAACATGTAAGACTTAGAACCTCTTTAATTTTAAACATTACCTTTTGTTATACTTTTTTAAGAATCTTTATAAACACTTTCTCCTCTAATAGTTTATGCAAAAAAAAGGTGTTCTAATAATTATATTATCTATATTTTTAGTTTCTTTTGCTTTAGCTCAAAACACTTCAATTCCGTCTACAACTTCAAGTAGCACAAATACCATTTCTAAAGCTTATCAATGTCTTCAATCAGAAGTTGAAGCCAAGGCTCAGAATACTATTTCTTTGCAAGAAGCAGTTTTTGGAGTTTTAGCACTAGGCAGCAATTCAAAATTAGTATCTGTAATCGAAAGTAAAATAAAAACAAATAATCATTGGGAAGAGACTTCAAACCCTCTTAAAGACACAGCACAAGCAATGTTGGCTTACAATAGAATTGGAAAAAACACTAACGATATAAAGAATTGGACTCTTTCAAAAAGCAAAGCTGCTACAGATCTAACATGGTTTATAGAAATAGACATAGATAATCATGAATCTTCACAGTGCACTATAAGTTATAACAATGAACAGCAAAGAACTGTTAATGTAAATGAAGATATGACTCTTTCAGGAAATCCAGGTTCATGTCTATCTATAGCTGCATCAGGATTTTGGCTTAGGGTAGCAAACACATGCATTGATTACAATTACACAGTTTCCTGCGATAAAGACTTCACAACCTCTACATTATATCAAAGAACTGGTTCATCAACAATATTTGTTTCTCCGGTAGCTCATTCAACAGCAGCTCTTGGAACCACAACCGAAAAGATTAATTCTAAGTGTCTTTCTTCTGCATCAACATCTTGCGATTATGAAGGGACTTTATGGGCAGCTATTGCATTAGACAAATTAGGCATTTCAACAAATGAATATTTGCCTTACTTACTTGCTTTATCAGAATCTAATAAGAGGTTCTTACCTAGTAGTTTCTTGCATATCTTAACAGATGGTCAGGATCAGTATAGTGAATTAGTTCAAGAACAACAACAGTCCAAGTTTTGGCAAGCACCAAATACTCCTTATAATAGATATTATGATTCTGCGCTTGCAATATTAGCCCTACAAGGAGCAAATTCAGTAGAAGAATCAAATTCCAAAGCTTATTTCGAGACTATAACTACGCCTCAAGGTTGTTGGAATAATAATAACATAAGAGATACAGGTTTCTTACTTTATGCAGGCTGGTCCAGAGCGGTTTCCCAAGGATCCGGTTCTGGAGGTTCAGGTAACGCTCAAACATGTGAATCTGGAGGATTTACTTGTACATCCTTATTAACTTGTGAAGGGTTAGAAGGAGAATCTCTTGGAGAGTATTCCTGTCCTGGAACAAAAGTTTGTTGTTCTGAGTCTCCAGTTTTAGAATCTTGTTCTGCACAGGCTGGAACAATCTGTTCATCAGGGCAAGTTTGTTCAGGATCTTCTTCAAAATCTTCTGAAGGTACATGTTGTCTTGGAACTTGTACTCAAGAGACTCAACAGGATGCATGTAAGGCAGTCGGAGGAACTGGTTGTTTCCCTTCATGTTTAGATAGCGAAGAACAAGTTTCTTCAGTCACATGTTCAATATCTGGCGAAGTTTGTTGTAAGCAAAAAACTGGACAGTCAGACTCCTCTAGTAATCTAGGTTTGTGGATTACCTTATTAGTTATCTTAATAGCACTTGTAGTGGTTGGGATATTAATGAGAAATAAATTAAAAATGATGTTATTCAAATCAAGAAATAAAGGTACATCCTCTAGCAGTCCTGGAAGGCCAACGCCTCCAGGTACAAGGCCTCCATTTCCTCCATTCAGGGGTCCTATGCCTTACCCAAGGGCACAACCTAGAGTCATACAACCATCTTCAGTCCCACAAATGAGAAGACCTTCTACGAATAAAGACAAAGAAATGGAAGAAACAATGGCGAAGCTCAAAGAAATGAGTAAGTAAAATGAAGAAATTTTTGATCCTATTTTTTTTAGTCCTGATTCCTTTGTCCTCTGGAATAAGCACCACTATGCTTCCGACGTATCAGCCGGGAGAAACAATGATTATAGAAATTCAAGGGAATATTCTAAGTCCTATAGATAGGTCAGACATTGTTTTCAGAAGAGCTCATGTTGCAATAGCAGTAGATTATGATGTCAAAAGAATTTTAGATAAATATTATCTTTATGCTCAAGTTCCTCTGAGTTCTAATAATTATACCTTATATATCAACGATATATCCACAACTTTAAACGGTCAAAACCAAATAGTAGATTTTAATCAGACTTTCGAAGTTTCTGGAAATTTAACAGAATATTCAATTAATCCAGGTTTAATCATTACAGATAAGGATTTTTCTTTAACTATAAAATCTAATTTAGATCAGCAAACAACAATATCTTCAGATTTTCCAGAGGAAAGTACTTTCACCATCAATCCTGGTAATAACGAGTTAAATTTTGATGTTTCATCTAAATCTTCAGGATTTTATCTAGCCACTATTGGTAAGTATAAGGTACCTATTCAAATAATAAAGTCCCAATCAACGAAATCAGATTTTTCAATCTCTGTCTTTCCTAAATTTGTTAAAGAGGTTTTAAAATTAAATTCTTTAAAGTCTTATAATTTCTCAATATTTAATAACGGCAATGACTCAATAGAGAATCTGTATTTTGCTTATAATCAAGAAATCTTTTCTTTAGATAGGGAATCTTTTTCATTAGCTCCTAATGAGTCTATCAATTTATCAGTTACTTTAAAAAATTCAACCCAAAATTTTAATGAAATAATTTCAATAGCTTTGGGAAGTGATATGCTTGCTAACATAACATTTCAAATCTCTTTTACTCAAAATGATAGCCAAGTAACAAATAGTTCAAACCCCGAATATTACTGCTCCGAACTAGGGGGTAGTTTCTGTTCTGCTGTTGAGGTTTGCTCTGGCCAATCAATCCAAGCATTAGACGGTTTGTGTTGTGTAGGCTCGTGCAATTTAGAGGAAAAATCAAGTTCTAAATGGGTAGTCTATTTATTAGTGGCGCTAGTTTTAGTAGCTATAATATTCATTTATTTAAGGTATAAAAAAGCAAAGCTTCCTAAACCAAAAAATCTAGCAATAAATTCAGTACTCAAAAGACCTATTTAGTTTTTTGATTTCTTCTTTTTCTTAGACTTCTCTTTTTTCTCTTCTTTTTGAGGTGGTTGAGGCATAGGTTGAGGAATTGGTTTGAAAACTTCTTTAGGATCTCCACCTTTACGAATATATTCTAATTTACTGATCAATATTTCGCGTTCACCCATCATTCTTTTTGCAAGTGCATCATAATTATGCAATCTTGAAACTACAAAGTTTACAAATTCATTCATTTCAAAAGCATTCATCTTGAAACCTTCAGGTTCATATATTTCTACATGTGCTGGCATATATGTAACAACAGTATTCATGAAAATTGGCAGGCTTTCAAATCCTAAATCTAAATCTGCAAAAGCTGTCCATAAGTTTTCTGCCTTTTCAACTTTTTTTGCTTTATTGATTTCTTTATGAAGTAATGAAACTCCCCTTTCAGTACCTAGCTTGTCTATTAAATCAGATAATGTCTTTTCAAGGTGTTCAATAGGCCTTCCAAGAATTTCAATTATAAATTTAGCCTTCAAAGCAACCATTCTTTATAAAAAAGAAACACTATTTTAAATGTTGCTACACAATTTATTTAAGCACTAATTATCATAGCTTAACATGGAAAACAAAATTTTTCTATTTACTGCAATTCCAATTTTAGGGATAATCTTAGTTTTCGGTTATCTTAATATCCAACAAGCTTCTTCTCTTGCTCCAAATATTGATTCTGTAAGTGAGTGTAAGAGTATAGAATATAATGGGGAGGACCGTATTGACTTATTGTTTATTTCTTCTTATGAAGATGCTAAGCATTATTCTGATTACTTGTTTACTGTAGAACCCTACAAAACCTACAGGGATTATTTTAATGTTCAATTTTTAGATGAACAAGTAGAGTGTGAGCGTTACAAGGATATAGCCCTTTTATGTTACACAGATCAGATATTGGACTTAGCAAAAAAATGCGAACATGATTATTTGATCGTTTTAAAAGAAGATGAAAAGCAAATAAGGAGTTCAGCTTACGGAAAAGTTGTGAGCATAAACAAAGTTCATGAAGATTCAGTTTTAATCCACGAATTGGGTCACGCAATTGCTAATTTTGCAGAAGAATATGGTGGTGCAAAAATACCCCCTGGTTCAAAAAATTGTCAATCTCAGTGTAATAAGTTTGAAGGGGAAGTAGATTCATGTGTTCAAGAGTGTTCCACTTCAACCCATTATAGATCAATTCCAACAGGAGTGATGAGGTCCCTAATAACAGATAATTATGGAATTTATGATATTGCATTACTTACAGAACTTCTCGAAAAAAATAAACCTAAAACTAGCTCAATTACAGGAAACCAGGTTTTTGAAGGCGGATTGTGTGCAAAAAAAGCTCAGGAAATAAAGATATTTCAATCAGAAAATGGTTTTGATATTAAAACAGATAACGCCTTAGAAGAAATTTGTATTCCTGATAAGGGTTTATCTGGTGCCTTATGCATAGGAAATATTTGTAACATAAATGTTCTTTTTACTGACGCTCAAGAACATACTGATGAAACATTAAATGGTGAGACATATCTTCATCCAGAAATACCTTTAAGTTTATATGTAGAAAAAAATAATGAAAACCCCATTGTAGAAATAACCTTTGATAATCAATTAATCGGCACTATAAATACGGCGGAAGCAGGAGTAACAGCATGCAAGGTTTAAATAAAAAAGGCTTTTCTTCAGTTTTACAAATTACTCTTTTAACTTTTCTTAGCGTATTGGCTCTTTCTTTAGTTTGGGGGTATGTTTCAGATTTATCTAATAATTTTGAAAATCAATTATCTCCAGCAGTTGATTGTATTTCTCAGAAATCAAAAATAAACGGCGCTTGCCTCAATTCTGATGGTAAAATAGAGCTTAGTCTAGATACTGGCCTAGGCGAAAAAATATCCTATTTAGATATCAACTTCAAAGGCGAATCATTTGCATGCGGGCAAATGTGTGGCTCTTGTAATTTATTAGATGAAAATGGTAAAAAGACTATTTATCTAAGCCCTCAAAGCCCAGTAGCATTGCAAGATCAGATAGCTACTGCAATAAACAAATGTCTTCCAGAATTATTTTCGATTTCTTCTTGCTAGTTAGATCTTTTTAGATGCGATAAGTATTACGAGTAAGACGCAAAAACCAATGAAAGAATAGATGATTAAATTCCTAGTTTTGTAAGTTTTTGTAAATTCATAATTAACTTCATTATCTCTATTTGTAAGGGATATTTTCGAATTTTTTGTTTCAACTAATTCAACAAAATCTGAGATATTGTCTTTTCTAATTGTTTCTTTAATTTTAGGGCTTTCTTCAATTATAGATTCCTTTTTTTCTATCTCTTGATTGTCTTCATTATTATTTGTATTAGTTTGAGCCACTTCACAAGTATTCTCCTCATTTTTAGTCGAAGCTATGAACAACCATTCATTATTGCAAAAGCTATGGGTTAAATCATTATTTTTAGAATCATCAAAATTTTCAGATTCATCGATTATTTCTCCGTTTAATTTCAAATAAACTGTTTCATTTTGGTTATCTAACCATCTACCTGAAAAATTAATTATTAAGTAACCTGAAAAACTACTACTCAAGTTGTATTTTCCACCATCTCCATTTTCTAAATAATAACCTTCCAAATTTACATTATCCTCTGAATAAAGTTCCACCCATTCAAATCCTGAATCTTCGCCAGAGGGGTTAGCTTCTATTTCATTAATTCTTAGGGCAGAAGCATTAACCATAAGAATCGTAATAAGCAAGAAGCCCATTAGGATCACGAACGAAGATTTCATCATGTCCATCATTCCATATATTTTCTCTACCCCAGTACAGTTCATTAATGCTGTCTTGTCCTTTTGCAGAGTACAATCTAAATTTTTCACCCGGGTCTTTTTCAAATCTGTAGCTCTTTGTGCTTTCATCTTTTATATTCCATGATATAAAGTTTATATTGCACGAATCTATAATTTCTAGATACTCTTCATATTTATTAATTTCTACTTTTATGCATCCGTAAAATTCAGACTTTTTCCATAAACCTTCTTCATTTTTTCTGGCATAATTTTCAGCATTTTCAAATAATTTTTCTTCAGATTCATCAACCAAATAACTATGGGCAAAACCTCTTTTTACTATTTCAAGATTCAAGTAAATTTCGCCATAATATAATCTTCCAAGTATTCTATCATATATGTCTAACCCTCCATTTTCTAATTCAACATTAGAAAAACTAGAAAGGTATTCTTTTCCAAGTTCAGAATAAGCCAATCCTTTTTCAGGAGTATTTATGTTTAATAGCCTTATTTTTCTGCCGTCTGAAAGTTCAACAGTATCTCCATCAAGAACTCTTAATATTTCGACCTTCTCTCTCACAACTCCTTGATCTGTAAAGAAGATATAATTTCCAGCGATCACTAGAGTAATCATTGAAGCTAAAATAAAAGAAGCTTTTTTATTCATTATTTTTTAAATGAAAGTCAGACATTTGTCCAACTTCGATCCCAAGTTGAGAACTTAATCCCTTATTAATTTCCAAAACATACTTTGCAGAACCGGCGTGAGGTATCACAGGACAAGGATCTTTTTCACAAGGTTCCGCTTGTCTAATATCAATTATTTTTCCAGAAGAGTCTATCCATATTATATCAAGCGGAATTAAAGTATTCTTCATCCAGAAAGGATAATTACCTTCAGAATCAAAAATAAAAAGCATTCCTCTATTTTTGTCTAGTTCTTGCCTATACATAAGGCCTGTTTGTCTGGCCTGAGGCGTATCAACTACTTCAACAATAAAGCATTCTTTCTCAAAACAGATTTTATCTGTCTTTTTATCAATTGTAAAAAAACCTAAAACTGCTACAAGAATAATTATTCCTAAAATAAAAAACAATATCTTCTTCATATGTAAAAAACTAGACATAAGTTTATATAAGTTTAACTCGGATTATTTGAGAGGTAAAATGGCAGTAATTTTATATGGAACTTCTAGTTGTCCATGGTGTCATAAGGCTAGAGATTTCCTAAGGTCTAAAAAGGTGGCATTCAAAGATGTTAATGTTGAAGATCAAAAGGCTGCAAAGGAAATGATCAAAAAGTCAGGTCAACAAGGAGTCCCAGTCATAGATATAAATGGAAACATTATTGTTGGCTTTGATGAACTTGCAATAAAAAAAGCTCTAAATTTAAAATGAAAAAAGAAAATTCAGAATATGATTTTATAATAGTTGGCGCAGGTGGCGCAGGATTAGCAGCGGCAATGTATGGGGCTAGACTGGGCATGAAGACTATTTGCTTTGGTTCATCACACGGTACTGAATTGCCTTTAGGGGGAGTTATAACCACTACTAACGTTGTTGAAAATTATCCTGGATTCATAAGATTAACCGGTACAGAAATAGCAGATAAAATAAGGGAGCATGCAGAGTCTTATCCGGAAGTAACCTTGAAAGAAGAAAAAGTCGAATCTGTAAAAAAAGAAGGGGATAGGTTTATAGTAAAAACTTCAGAAGGATCTTATGAAGGTAAAACAATTTTGTTTGCTACAGGTACAAAATGGAGAAAATTAGAGTGTAAGGGTAGCAAAGAATATGAAAATAAAGGAGTTGCTTATTGCGCTTTATGTGATGCTCCATTATTCAAAAATAAAGTGGTCGCAGTTGTTGGAGGAAGCGACAGTGCAGCAAAAGACGCAATGGTACTTGCAGAACATGCAAAAAAAGTCTACATAATTTATAGAGGTGAAAAGATAAGGCCTGAACCAATAAATTATGAAAGAATAATGAAAAATAAAAAAATAGAAATTATAAACAACACAAATATCCTCGAAGTAAAAGGAAATAAATTTGTTGAAAAAGTAGTCTTAGATAAACCTTACAAGGGAAGTAATGAATTAGAGTTACAAGGAGTTTTTGTAGCGATAGGACACATAATTCTATCAGATTTAGCAAAATCTTTAGGTGTAAAAACAAATGAGAAAGGGGAAATTATTTTAGATCATAGAACTAGTGAAACGAGCGTTAAAGGTGTTTTTGGAGCTGGAGATGTTGGAGATAAACCTTTCAAACAATTAATTACTGGCGTAGCAGAAGGTTGCACAGCAGCTTTCTCGGCATACGAATATATTTCTAAAAATCTTAAATAATCTCATTCATAGAACTTTCTTCAAAAAACTGTCCAAATCTTTTTCCGACAACTTTAGCATTTTTTAAATTTACTACCCAATTTACTCCGGAATCTTCAAGTTGTTCTGGTTTTAGAAATAACCAACCCTCTCGATTGAATCTCACGGCTACAACAGGAGTTAGACCCATTATAAGTGAGAATTGCATAAATTCATCTATCTGTTCTTTAGTAATGTAAATTCTCGGGCTTTTACTTGACTTGGCTTCGATTGCATAGGCCTTATAGTTAACTTTACCCGCTATCAAATCACAATATGTATTCTCATTAGTTCCTGATCCTGCAACTCGAGCACACCTCCATCCATTTTCTGTAAACTTATCTAATAACTCGCGTTCAGCCCTAGAACCCTTCGCCTTATTTGACATAAATCTCAAAAACCGTTCATCTTTTTAATATCTACTAAAGTCTAAGACTTAAAAAGCAAAGGTTTCTCAATTAATGATGGAAAAACCAATCAAAGAACTCTTAAAGTTCTCAATAATTAATATTGATAAGCCTTCAGGTCCTACAAGCTTTACAGTTTCTCAATATGTTTCAAAATCTCTTAGAATAAAGAAAACTTCTCACTTGGGTACACTAGATCCTCAAGTTTCAGGAGTATTACCTATAGCACTAGATAGGGCATGTAGGCTTAATGAATATCTAATGCACAAAGACAAAACCTATGTAGGTATAATTAGGGTTCATAAAGAAATTTCTTTAGCAAAATTAAGGGAAGAAGCAAAAAAATTTATTGGAAAAATAGTCCAACTTCCTCCAGTTCGTTCATCTGTTAAAAGGGCAGTTCGCGAAAGAGAAGTGAAATCTTTTGATATTCTTGAAGAGAATGGTAAAGATTTTCTTTTCATGACCAAGGTACAAGCTGGAACATACATTAGAAAACTTTGTAGCGATTTAGGCGAAAAAATAGGCGGAGCTCATATGCTTGAACTTAGAAGAATAGAAGCAGGTTTATTCAAGGAAGAAAATTCTATCAGTCTTTATGATTTTGATAAAATTATTAAGGAATATAAAAATGGAAATGATAAACCTCTAAGGAAAATTTTGATCTCTGGAGAGATTGTTAATGAAATGTTCCCTAAGATCAATATAAGAAAAGATGTTTTAAAGAAGCTCTATACTGGTAGCCCAATATTCAGATCATTTTTAGAAAAAGAGCAGAATATAGACGAGATAGAAAAATTAAGCAAAATAGTTGTTTATTGCGGTGAAAAATTTGTAGGAGTTTATGAATTCATAAATTCAAAAGACTTAATAGCTAAACCTGAGTTTGTATTGAATTAAACATGAGAGAATTTATTTATTATTCAAGAACAGCTCCAACTGCCGGACACGTAATCAAGGAAGACTTAATGAAATCTGGCAGGTTAGACATTGCAATTCATTCAGTAATCGCTGCTTTTTTTCTAAGTCATAAAATGAGGACAGACGTCAAGTTACATTTGTTATTTGCAGGTCCTCCAGATCCAGTTAAGCATTTAGAATTAAAACCTGTAATGGAAGGAATAACAGGGATAGATAAAATCTATTTGAGTAAAAAAAATGTTCAAGATATCCTTAAAAAAATGCTTTACAAATATAAACAAGGTCAGAAGAATGAAGTTTTTCCAGGATATTGGATCGAAAAGAAAAATTTTATGGAATTGGTTAATGAGTTGATTGATGAAGGTAAACAAGTCTTTATCCTTGACCCAGATGGAGAAGATATTCGCGAGGCTAAAATAAAAGAAAATCCAGTATTCATCCTAGGAGACCACAGAGGTTTACCGGACAAAGAATACAAGCGCCTAAAAAAAATAGCAACTCCAGTATCTATAGGCAATAAAGAGTATTTTGCATCTCACACAGTTGCAATAGTAAATAACGAGTTAGATAGACGAGGAATTTGAAAGAAGATAATCAATAACTACATCAAACCACAATAATGGTTAAAAACTCTTGTCTTGAGAAATTAGTATGGTCAAAGGTTTAGCAGTTAGGTTAAAGTCTTATGATGAGACAATTCCAAAGGTTCTAGGTTTAATCAAGTTATCAGAAGAATTAAAGAAACATAAGAATATTGTTATCAAGATCCATCTAGTTCCAGGTCAACCTCAAAATTCTACAAAAATAGAATTCCTCGAACCATTGGTTCAGTTTTGTGTAGCTAATAAGAATCCTGGTTCGGATATAATCCTGGCGGAAGGATGTGATGGTGCAGAAACAAGAGACCTTTTTGATGAATTTGGTTTCACAAGACTTGCTGAAAAGTATAGTCTTGGATTAATAGACTTAAATGAATCTTCTTCAGTTGAAGTACAAAACCCTGAATTTTTAAGATTCAAGTCTATTCATTATCCTGAGTTGCTACTGAATAGCTTTGTAATTACTGCGACTCCTGCCAGATTAAATGAAGAGCTTGGTTTATCTGCTTCCCTGGATACTATGCTTGGAGCTTTTCCAGGTTACAAATATAGGGGATTTTTTTCAAGCACTAAAAAGAAATTAAAGGAGCACCCTACAAAATACCAAATACATGATATCTTGAAGTGTAAGATGCCTGATTTAGCGATAATTGATGCAGGAGACAAAGGATTTCTAATTACGGGTAAACCTTTAGATATGGACAAACAAACTACTAAATTATTTGGTTTAGATTGGAATAATGTGCCTCATATAAGGTTAATTGATGAAAGCTTCTCTCAAGCCCCTAAAGTAGAAGGGGTAGATCATTTAGTAGGGAAACTTCCAGATAGTAAGTAATATTAAGTAAAAAAACTAAACAAAACCATGAAAAAGAGTGTTAGACTAACTATACAAGGTTCTATTCAACCAGTATTTTTTAACAAATTTATAAGGGAAGCTGCAGAAAAGTATTCAATAAAAGGATTTGTAAGGAACAAAGGGGATGGAATAGTAGAAATATTTATTGAAGGGAATATGAACGATGTAAATTCAATGGTTATGGCTTGTAAAACTGGGCCTCAACATTCTATGATTAGAAACACTCAAGAAAAAGAAGAAAAATTTCAGGGATTTAAAGACTTTAAAACAATGGATTTTTAATAAAAATCAAAATTCTTCGTCTTCTTCTTCCCCTTCTTCCTCGTCTGTGTCTTCCTCAAAATCGTCTTCTTCGAACTCTTTTGCCATTGGAAAAATTTATACTTTAAGTTTATAAATTTTACGAATAGTAACGCATATAAATGAAATATTCTACGAGTTATCATGGGTAGAGAAGAATTAATTATAGAAGAAAGGCTGAAAAAACTTCATGCCTTAAAAGCAAACGGTATTAACCCATATCCTCAAATTTTTGAAGTAAAAGATTATTCTTCCGATTTACAAGAAGCCCATAAATCTCTAAAACCTGGGGCTAAATCAAAAAAGAAAGTTGTTGTTGCAGGCCGTTTGATGAGCATCAGGGATTTTGGCAAAATAGCTTTCGGAGTTTTAAGGGATAGAAAAGGTAAAATTCAGATTACTCTTCAAGCAGGAGTTACTCCGGATGAGTCCAGAGAATTCTTTAAGAAATACATTGATTCAGGAGATATAGTTGGAATAGAAGGTACTATATGGAGGACAGAAAGAGGAGAATTATCTGTAGTTGTCCAAAATTTGACTCTTCTAACAAAATCAATATTACCTCTACCAGAAAAATGGCACGGCCTTCAAGATAAAGAAGAAAGATACAGGAAACGTTACTTGGATTTAATCATCAATGATGATGTGAAAAAAGTTTTCATAATTAGGGAAAAAATAGTCTCCACTTTAAGAGATTTGTTAAGGGAAAAAGAGTTTATCGAAGTAGAAACTCCTGCACTACAGTCAATGTATGGAGGTGCAAGTGCTGCACCATTTACGACTCATCTAAATGCTTTAGATATAGATCTTTATCTTTCGATTTCTCCAGAACTTTATCTTAAGAGGCTAGTCGTAGGAGGTTTAGATAGAGTTTTCACTATTTGTAAAAATTTTAGAAATGAAGGTATAGATCATCAGCATAATCCTGAATTCACGATGATGGAATATTATTGCGCATATAAAGACTATGAGTTTCATATGGAGTTCACAGAAGAATTATTCAATAGGTTAAGAAAATCTTTAGACATAAAAGATTCAATCGAATACAGGGGAAACAAAATATCTCTTAAAACTCCTTTCAAAAGAATTACATTCAGAGATTTACTAATCAAAGAATCCGGTATTGATATTGATAAAACTAATACTTTTGAATCTTTAAAAAAAGCAATTGCCGATAAGAAGATCAAAGACATAAATCTTTCAGAATGTCATCACTATGGTGCGTTATTAGATGAATTATACAAAAGAGTAGCAAGACCAAAATTAATACAGCCTACTTTCTTAACCCACTATCCTGTTGAAATGATTGCTCTAGCAAAAAGAAATGAAAAAGACCCTAGCAAAATAAATTCTGTCCAACTGATAATAGATGGTGCAGAAGTAATGAAGGCTTATGATGAGTTAAATGACCCTCTAGATCAAGAAGCAAGGCTAAAAGAGCAACAAGAATATTTAGCTTCTGGAGATGAATCTGCAATGCCTTTAGATGAAGACTTTATTAATTCTCTAAAACACGGAATGCCTCCAACAGCAGGTTATGGGATGGGAATAGACAGATTAACAATGATTTTAACAGGTCAAGAATCATTAAGAGACGTTATACTTTTCCCATTTATGCGTCCTGAAAACTTAGAAAAGAAAGAGGGCAAAAAATGAATGAGGAAATAGATTTAGTAATAAAAAGTAAAATTAAGTCTGCAGTACCAGATCTTAGCGTAGCAGGAGAAGTTCCAGAAGCTTTAAACAAAAAAGTTCATCAAATGCTTAAAGATGCAGCAGAACGCGCAAAGGCAAATGGCAGAAGAACTCTTCAAGCCCGAGATCTATAATTAAAAATTTTAATAAAATTAATTAGAAGGTATTGATCTTCTTTGAGAAGGTACTTTCTTATTTGCTGCGTTATCTTTAGGAACATGTTTTTGTTCTTTAGCTTTTGTTTCAGCTAACTTTTCATTAGCAATAGCAGCAGATTGTTCTTTTTCACTTTCTATTTTCTTTTCTTCTTCTGTTTTTTCTTCTTTCTTTTCTACTGAAGGAGCAGTTACTTTTCTTTCAATCTTAACATTTCTTCTAGCATGTCTTTCCCTAGCAAATTTTACATGTGCAGGGTCAGTAACGAATGTAACTTTAACTTCATCTCCAGTTTTAATAGCCTTAACTGTTACGTTAGCCGGAGGAGTAGCACTTCCTCTGTACCAAACTTCATTGTTTAAGTAAGAATCAATCTTTACAAGATCAAGATTTCTATTTGGGACTTTCATATGCTTAGCGATAAATTCCTTAATTGCCTTTATGCTTTTAGCAGTTCTCTTGTAAGAAGGAACTTTAGTCCATTCTTTTCTAAGAGGTATTGTATATTCTCTTTCAAGTTTGTTTGTTTGTGGTTCAGCCATTTTAACCTAGGTGTTTCTTAGTCGCGCGTCTTGGCTTGATCTTCAATTTAGTTCTTCTCCAGTTTCTTCTTACAGCTGTTATTGCAGAAGGATGAACTCTTTTACCTTTACCAAATCTACGAACTACAGCCCAAACAGGCGCCCACTTAGTTCTTTTGGTGTGTGTTCCTAAAACTATTTTTTTATGGTATTCAGACATTTAATTTTTCTCCTTAATACTTTCAAGTAATTTCTTACCTTTCTCAGTTAGCATTCTTCCCTTCTTGTTTGTTTCAGACTTAGTTAATAGTTTAGCAGCTTCTCCTTGCTGTAAAATCATTCTTAAAATTTTTCCGCTTGACTTAACGAATCTTGCAGGTTGTTTTCCTCTATTTTTTCTATTTCCATATCTTGATCTTAATCTTTGAACTCCAACTGTACCGCGTAAATAAATTTGTCTTAAAATACTTGCAGCTCTCATATGCCAGAAATCTTCATTTTCAATAGGTCTTTGTTTACCATGTCCGCTTTTAACAAAAAATAGCCATTCAGGAGCCTTGAATTCTTCATGTTCTTTTAATGCTTCAGCTAACAATTGGTTATATTTTGCAGACTGAATTGATTTAACAGCATTCATGAATTCTACTAAAAAAGACGCTTTATAAAACTTCCCAATAAGCCCATTTTTATATCAGGATTATTCTTCCCGTTGTAATTGGCTAGACGAAAACAAACTCATAGCCCAATCTCCAATCCTGGGTTCTTGATCAGAATTAGGGTGTTTAGAAATTAATTTCTATTTGATCTTTTCATCAATATAATTGTGAATCCAATTACTCTATAATTAAATTTACCAGGTAGTTCTGCCATAAGGGTCTGAGCAATCTCTTCTATTTTTTCCCTACTTGAAACAGCGCTCTTCAAAAGTTGAACTTTGATCACTCTGCGAGTTTTGAAAGCACTTGCTAAGTGTTCTATCCCTGTCTTAGTTAGACCATTTTTTCCAATTTGAAAAGCGAGTGTATCTTGTTTCATTGTGTAAGTTTAACCCCTCCAGCAGGCAATGCGGAGTTTAGTTGTTTTCTATTAATTTTTAAACTGCCTATTTTAACCTTTGTCTTATCAATTTTTCCAGGAATTGCAAAAATAATTATTTCTTCTTCTGAAACAGAGATAACTGGTACCGCTCTAACTATTTCATTCTGATAAGTTACAGCTAATTTCAAATCCACTTTAAAGTCTTTGACCCTTCCTTTGACTGCCCAAGTTCCTTTGTTCATAGAAGAATCCTTACTCAATTGAGATAAATTGAAAGAGTGCACATTAGTTGACTTCTTCCCTTCTTTCCAAGCCTTTGAAAAGCAACCAGTAAAGATCGCACATTCATCCAAATCTTCTTTAGAGACTGCGTTTATAGGCGCAATGATCGCACAAAAAGGGCTTCCAGGGGACTTTGTATGCATAACAATTAGATCCTTGTGCATACCTTTCAATTCATTTAGTAAGTTATCATTGCTTTCTGCACTTTTACCTCCAACAACAAGCTTTCCAGATTTAGTGAAGAACCATTTATATTTTTTATAATCAAACATGAATATTATATCTTATTATTCTATATTAAACTTTGTAGTAAAT
>CAYOYN010000008.1:0-28642 GCA_964408235.1 Candidatus Woesearchaeota archaeon
CTGTTGAATTAAATCCATCATTTATAGTCAAATTAACAAACCAATTTTCATTTAATGTTGTATTTCCATTTCCAAGAGTAGCGATAAAAGTAGTCCCGTTAGCATAACTATTGTTATACATCTGAGTCAAGTGAAGTACAGAATTATTGTACCATCTAACTGTAACATTCATAGTATGATTATTCAGATCAAAAAGAGTAGTTCCTACATTTAAGTCTTCCAAAGTTTTATTTGTGCCAAGAGTAGAATTTAGAACAACTATAGAAGAATTAGAAGGTGGGGCGTTAAGAATTTTAAGGCTTCTAGAAGAACTAGCGCCAGCGTTCTGAGCATCATCCGTACAAGAGACATACCAATTATAAGTGCCAACGTTAATCCCTGTTACCGTAAAGTTAGTAGCCGTAGCATTAGGTGAAACAATATTACTTGCGTTAGTTATCCCATTTAAAGTGATATTACATAGAAGAGAATTATCCCAATCATCTGTTGCAGTCCAATTAAAATTAACAGGATTACTTAAATTAAATGTAGCCGAATTTGCCGGAGAGTTTAAAGTGACATCAGGAGGCAATAAATCTGTATCGAAATAAGGTCTAAAGGATGCAACTATGTGAGCAATTTCTTTCGAAGTGGTCCAATTCCATGACATTGAGTTTTGCCAAGGAGTAACATTAGCCTTATAACCGCCGTATGCATCGATAAGAGAACCTTCAAGTGTTTTAGTAATATTAACCCCCGGACTTGCACCAGAAGATTCCAACATAAGTGTATCGACTAACCAAGAACGGTAAGCATATGTAGTGATATTCGTAGTTATATTTTCTACATTAACATTAGTGGTATAACTAAAGTTTTCTAATGGATGAGTTAAATTAACATTTGCAAGACTAAAAAAGGAAAATTCAGCATCAGCACTAGAATCTAGATTAATGGTTAGCCTACATCCACCGCAGATACTAGGATTCTCTAAATAATAGATTTCTGCATCAAAATTTGAGTTTTCACTAAAAGATCCAGTACCTACCCTCTGCATTCCAGAACCATCATAAGTTACATCATGCGGAAGCGCACCTCCAAGAATAGCTAATTGTAGAACTAAGAAATTTGCCCCCTCGCTTACAATTCCAACAGGTTGATCATAAGTATCGCTAGAAAAAGAAAAACTTTGAGGGGCATCTACTAAATATATTGATTTATATGGCCCTGGTAAAACTGCAGAATCATATCTGGTCGAACTTTGAGTATAGTTCTGACTTTGTAAATAAATTGCAGTAACATTGTAAATATAAGAGACGTTACCAAAATTAGTGGAGTTACTTATTTCAATAGCTCTTTGTCCTATAGCACTACCATTTACATGTAAACTAAGAGTCGCTCCTGGGTCTCCTACCCCTATAGTTGCATTAAGCAAAACAGACGTATTATTAAGAATGAATATATTAGACTGCGAGTTATTTAATTTCAAAATAGGAACTGCAGAACTATTCCTAGAAACAACATAATTAAAGTTAGCAGATTTATTGTACGTAGATGTCGTACTATAGGACCACCAATAATAAGAATAAGTTCCTGCCCCCAAATTAGAAATAGTCCTATTAAACATATTACTTGTCAAATTAGTAGCGCTGAAATTAACTCCATTAAACTCTATTCCAGCAGTACCGTTACTATTGTTTATGCTGACATTAAAACGATAAACATTATTAATCAAATATGCAGAGTTATTTGCAACAGTTTCGTTAAAATTAAAGAAATTAGGATAATAAACAACTGGAATCACGCAAGTACCATCCCATTCAGTACCGTTAATCCAATAAGATTTTAACACTGTAGAATTAGTCCTATTTACATAACCTACAACGAACCCTCCAGAACATAAAGATTGTCCTGTAATTGGGTCTTTACCAGCAGCAGAAAATATCGGATATGTACTATTTGCAGTCAAAGATGAGTTAGCAAGACTCTGAGCAAAGGATTCTATTGTAAACTGCCCCCTTGTCGGAGTTATATTTCCATAATAGGGTCTCGCGACTATACTTTCTGTAGATTTATTATACCATATAACTACAAAATAGTCTCTAGTCGTACTTGTCCCATTAGTAAGAGTAACGACTTCGACAGAAGACATATTTCCTGCATTCACTTCTATATCTGTAGGTGCGAGAAGAGTTTGGTTAGATGCTCCCCTTATAGTTATGGTAATATCTTGATCTGCCTGATCGTAAAAAGCAATAACCGTTCTGTTATTATCTAAATTAGACATTGCAACCTGACCAAAATTACTGACTGCTGTATCTATAGAGTTAGCTCCAGAAATGTTTAGGCTAGATCCAGAAGAATTAATCGTTCTAAACAATATGTCATCTGCAGTCCCAGCATCATACCATGCCAATCCATAAGTTGTGCTATTAATTCCAACACAATCTACTACATTCATCCTATTATTTTCTGGAGCCGCAGCAGTATCTACATCTAATTCATTATGCCCTGTAACTCTAGAACCATTCTGGAAGAAGTCTATAAAGTCAACGTCTCCCTCTGCCTGGTCTACATAACAATAACCATATCTGTCTCCTAGATTTGCAAGACCTATATCATATCTGTTATTTCCTATAGCCCCGTCAAAAAAGTACTGATTAGTAAGAGCCGAACCCGTAATATTATAAATTTGATTTAAATCATCTCCAGTAGACTGATTAACCCAACCAATTGCAAATTTTGTTTGATTTATTGTAGCAAGACCAACCCTAGAATAAACTCCAACACTTGTTCCAACAGTAACTGGACCAACAACAGTAGTACCATTAGGATTCATCACTGAAAACTGAGTTAAGTTCCCAGTAGCATTTATCCATGCAACAACAAAAGTAACCTCATCTATAGGAATAATGTCTATATCTCCAGCAGGTCCGTTAAGCCTAACAGTTGGGTCTGTGATATAATCAAATTCTATATTGCCTCCATTGATTAATAAGTCAAAAGTATCTTGACTATTGTTCAGATTTAACAAAAATATCTTATTATATTCATTTTCAATTAAGTTTGAAAATTGAGCAATAGATATGTTAGAATCTTTCTCAAAAATCTCGATATTTATTTCTGAAATGTTGTCTCCGCTTGAAGCCCTAGGGAAAATAGTAATATCATTCTCATTAGTTAGGTTTTTCTCAAAAGTAACTCTTACATAGTGTCCTTCAGGAATACTTTCTGACCAATAACCATCAAGTTCCCTAGTTTCATTATAAATATCTGAAACAAAATTTCTATTTTCATCTAAGTGTAATGCTGAAATAATCAAAATTATGTTAAAAGTCTGGTTACTAAGATGAGGGGCAACCCACTCAATATAATCGATATACCCATCTAAATTAGTATCATTATAGAAGGAGACATTTAGTAAAGAATCATTTTCCACCCATTCAACCCTAACTGAAGAGATATTTCTAATTTTAGAACTATCTAATATGTTTGTATAAACTAGAACATTTTCATAATGAATATCTTCTGGACTCGAAACTAAAACCTCCTTGAAATTATCATTAACTATATTTTCAATAGCAATAGGAGCACCAGTATAATATTCCACTTCAATACCCAAATCTTCCTCCAAGAGTTCAACAGATATTTCTTGAGTTTCAACCTCATCTTCTATAGCTCTCCCAGTAATTCTAAAAAATTTGAATATCTTACTAAATATAGATTCCCTTCCCAAATCTAAATCTGCAGTTACCTCTCCAGTAATCCCTACAACTAAATCTGAATCAAATTCTTCAGAATTTTCAGGAACTTCAACAATACTTTCTTCTAATGTTTCAGATCCTGTGATTTTATTAACTGTAACATTATCCGCACTTGCAGGGATTTCAACTGTTAAATTGAGACTATCATTCAAATCTAAAGAAATAGTCTTAACCCATCTAACTGGTTGACCTATAACCGCATTATATTGAGTGATTTTAACATCTATCAAAGTGCCATTAACCAAAGTTTCATTTAGAGCTGTTACATTTTCAATTTGAGTTTGATTTACAATGGTTTCATTAAAATTAGTTTGATTAATTGTTTCATTTAGGATAGTTTCATTCACAACTTCAGAAACCCCGCTAACTCCTTCTTGATTTTCATTAATTTCTGAACTATTCAGAGCTTCGGTATTTGAGAGTGTTATAAATTCGGATGCTTCTACTAAAATATTAGAATCATAAACTAAACTTATTTTAATATCTGATTCTGTGTTTGCAATTAATTCAAAAGAGTCAAGATTTAAAACGAGATTTTTAGAATTGTCTCCAATATAATCTTGACCAAATCCTTCTCTTTCAATAAAATAATCTGTAGTAACTAAAATCTCATTAGAATTCAAATCAAATTCGATAACATTATCTTCCAAACTAGTTCCTTCGGAACTTACGCTTCCTTCAACAAGTGAAGCAGTTTGACCGTCAAGAAGAGAGTAAGTAAAATCTTGTTCTTTTGAAACGACTCCTGAGATAATATTTGAGTCAGATATAACTGCGCCTGTTATACTTGTATCAATAGACTCAGATGATTGAGCCTCAGGTGACTGAGTATTAGACTCATCTAAATTTTCTCCATTAACGTCTTCAGAAACTAGTTCTCCACCTTGGCTATCAGATTCTTCTTTCTCCTGAGTATTTTGTTCTGGAGAACCTGAAGAACCAGTTTCAGAAAGATAAAAATCAAAATTAACTGAAGGATAAGTAACGATTTTTCCAGCTAATCCATAACCTAAACCCTTTCCTGAAATGGATTTTCCTTGAACATAAAAATCTCCATCTGATAAATCATCTAAAACAAGATCCGATAAAATAAATTCCTTAGAAATATTACCATATTCAACAAGAACCATAGAATTTGCAGGAATTAGTTCGCCTTCTAAAAGATTTAACTCGAGTTTTCCACTAATAGGTTCTCCAAGATCATAATTTGTTTTTATGTCTAGAGAAACGTTACCAGTAATATTTGATGAAATAAAATAAGCAGAAACAATCAACAAAATAAAAGCAAAAACCAACAAGACATTTTTTATTAGAGATAAATGAATTTTCTTATGGGGGAGTTTAGTTCCTAAATAAGTCGTTACGACATTTCCATCAACCCGCTTAGTTTCATAATAATATGGACCAAAACGTTTTCCATCCTTATACGTATATTTTTTGTGCACCACTTTTTATAAAAAAAGAGTTCTCTTACAGCTCTTTTTATTCAAGAAATTTAACAAACATTCTTTATAAGCATTTCCTAATAAAAATAAGGAGTTCTCTTACATAAAATCATAGCTTAAAATTTCTCTTAAACTCCAGATTCCTGTGAAGTTTAGCGATATTTTCTTCACATACAAAATCATGTTGACGAAAACCACCTCCGAAAGTCTTTGGAATATGGAGTAGCTCATGTATAATCACTTTATCTTGGTCAGACGCGGATAATTTATCAAACTTTTCAAGAAATTCAATAGTATAGAAAGCAGGAACCTTCATTCCTTTCTGCATAACCTTTCCAATAGTATGGCATCTAGCAATAGTTCTTTTAGTACTTGATCCAAAAGAACGTAAACATTCAACACGATTTAGATCAACATGATCCATATTTAATTTAATAACTATATCACTAAGTCTCTCCTTTAAATCGGGAGCATAATCATACCTCATAAAATAAATTACAAGAAGAGTTATTTAACAATTTCTATAATTTTTAATCTACTTTTAGGATTTTTAATTTTAATTTTACTAAAATGAACTCCGAACTCTTTAGAAATAATTTTAGTCAAAGATAAATTAGCTTTACCTTCAATAGCTTTTTCCTTAAGGTTCGCTAAATAACTACCATCTTCACACTTTTCAAATTTTTCATTTAATGAAGATGGCTTAACCCTAACTCTAATAATCATCTTGTCAATATTTCTAAACCATCAAGGTGCTTAATCACATAATCTTTTCCAACGGCTTGTTTAGTCTTCAAATTAATCGCTTTAACAAATTTGTTCCCTATATCTGTGTGTAATTTATATGCAAAATCCAGAGCAGTTGAACCAGGAGGCATTAAGAAACAATCAGGCAATACATTTCCTTTGCTATCTTCCATCTTACTACCAGCAGGAAATACTGCAACATATTTTAAAATGTCAAACACGATACTGTTAAGAACTAATTGAACCCCTGTGCTACCATATTCTTTCATAACCATACGTATTGTTTCAAGAGCATTTTTTTGAGGAGCACTTAATTCCTTAAGTATCTCAAAGTCATTTTCCCCTGGGATATATTTTATCATTCCAGCTTTATCTGCTTGACGCAAACTTAATTCGCCATCTGCAAAACAAGGAATAATTGGGTAATTAAATTTAGATTTAACAATCTTCAAATTATGTAATCCATTAGGCCTGTCCACTTTATTAGCTGCAATTACCATAGGTTTTGTGTATATACGTAAAGCTCGTGAAAAATGAAATAAAGCCTCATCAGTCCAGGCAGAAGGTTTAGTTATATCCAGCTTCTCTTTGATAATAACGTGATTAATATCATCTTCGGTTACCTTTAAACCAGAAAACTGCTTGGCAACAGTTTTTGAAAAATTCCCCTTTTGAGTCTCCATGGATTTCATTACAGCAACCCAAACTTTTTTCAAAATTCCAAGATACCATAAATCTAATTCCTTTTCAATCATCATGATATCTTTACTAGGATCATAATTTTCAGTTTGTTTCCCTCCCTCATCTGTTTCACCGGACATATCTACAACATGAATAAATGCGTCAACTCCTGCCAAATCATCTAAAAATTGGTTTCCTAATCCCTTTCCTTCAGAAGCCCCCTCTACTAGACCAGCTACATCAAACAGGTCTAAAGGAACAAACCTGTGCCCATCCCTAACATATCCTTGTCTAGGATTAGAAACTTTTCCAAAATCTGCAGCTAAATCATGAATCTTAACGTAAGCCATCCCATGATTGGGTTTTATTGTAGCAAAAGGATAATTAGCAATTAATACATCAGATAGCGTTGCTGCCTTAAAGAAAGTGCTTTTCCCAACATTCGGCTTTCCAACTAGTCCAATAATCATAAATTAAGAAGAAAAAAGTCGTTTTTAAGGTTATTTACTTCAAACAAAATTGAATGCTTCACCATCCTTATAAATAACAAAGCTTTAAAGAAACTATGAAAAACAAATTAATCATATCCCTTCTATTAATAATAGGGACCTTATTTTCTCTTGGATTTACATCTGCCTGTTCATGCATATATCTCGAAAATACAGAACAAAAACTAGAAAACGCAGAATATGTATTTTCTGGCCAAGTAGTAGATATAAAATTTTCTGGACAAGAATACGATGAATTGCAAGATGTATCAATTAAAACAATCCAATATTGGAAACCTTCGCAATTTCCTGAATCTGTAAATCTTAACCTATATGCTATAAAGGATTCTGGCGCTAACTGCGGATATAATTTTGAAAAAGGTAAAAATTACTTAATTTATGCATATCTAGATATTGAAACTGGAAAACTAACAACAAATTCGTGTATGGGCAATTCAATAATAAGTGGGGAGACTCAAGAAATAAAGGAACTAAATAATCTAACTAATTCAACTCCTACAGATTATGATTACAAACCAGTCATAGAAGAAAAGGGAGAAAATATAGTGTTAAAATTCTTTAACTGGTTAAAGAACCTATTTTCATAAACGGAAACATTAAAAAGAACTATTTCGGGTCAACTATTAGGAGCCCATAGCTCAGCCCGGTTAGAGCACTGCTCTTATATGAATAGATCTCAATAGAGATTTAGTGTTTAAGCTACACAAGCTAAGAACAGCAGGGGTCCCAGGTTCAAATCCTGGTGGGCTCATAGGATTTGAACATCCTGAGATGAACAAGTCCTCTCAGTCCCTCCAACTCCTTAGAGTTGAAGGAATCCTGGTGGGCTCATTAAATGAATTGAAAATTCAATTTCAAAGAAATTAAATGTAAGTTAGAAATTATTTCCTAGAAACTACTACTGCATATTCTTTATCCGTGTCTGTAAATACTGCAGAATCCTTAAAATACATCTTACAAAACTTCTCGAACTCTTCAGCATAATATTTGTACAAATGAGCTACAACAAACTCGTCTCCAGGTTGAAAAGTAAAAGATTTTCCATCTATTTGTTTGGTTACTTCCTTCTTAATTGTATAAAAAAACTCTATTCTAGAATTCCCAAATCTAGCGTTAAATTCTATATCTTTTTGATCAAAACCTAATCCAAACATTAAATGCTTGAACCAATTATGAAAAGATTTGTCAACATATTTGTGAATATCTACTAATCTTTCACCAATTCTAACACCATTGCCCATAACTAAAACATCTCCTTGAGCCATATCTCTTTCCAATTCAAATAAATATTCATTTATATCAAAACAAGCAACAACTCCTCCCAGAATAATAACCACATTTTTCTTAAAATTTCCAGATTTTAGGCCTTTAGCTATAGGTCTAAGGGCACGACCATCTCCAGGAGATAGAAATGGTTTGTATTCAATAACGTTAGGGATATTAGCTTTTTTCATATTTTCCACAGCTAAATCTAATAAGTATTGCGAAGCATTTAAAGGACAATATCTAATTTTAATTGAAGAATTTCTAGAGACTATTTCTTTTATAAGTTCTGTAGCCTTAAAACCATCTCCGCAATAAATATCAATTAAATTAAAAGGTTCATCTCCTATATTTTCAGACAAAATCTTTGAATGTTCTTTTAAAATCCTTAATTCTAATTCAAAAAACTGTTTCCTATATGAAGGAGTAGTTGAGAAAGCTAAAAAACCCTTAGCTAAATCATCAGTTAGACTAAGATATTGCAGATCTGTAAGCTCCCAAGACTTATTCCCATTAGTACGGGCAAAACCATTCTTCAAAAAAGCAGATAATAACATGTCATGCAACCAAAGGTTTTGGCCCTTATGAGTACCGGACATAGAGATTATCCACATATATGGTATTTATGTTTTTCGCATAAAGATTTACTATCATTTAATGAATAACTTTAAACGGATAAAAAAGGTTTAAAAGGCATCTTTCTCAATTAACTTTGTCGCCCTAATAGTCTAGTGGTCAAGGACGCGGCCCTTTCGCGGCCGAAACCCGGGTTCGAATCCCGGTTGGGGCATTTCTTGGATTCGAAGAATCCAATAGATTCCTACCGTTTTGTGCGAGAGCAAATTAGGTTTACATCATCAAACCCAATATAAGTTTTGAAAGCCAGCGGAAAACTTTTTCTAAAAGTTTTTGCTTTCGAGCCCCGGTTGGGGCATTATTTTTAGTATAACAAATCTTAAAAGTATTAAAATCAAGCATTATAGTGGAAGAAAACAAAATTCCAGAAATTAATCATTCTAAAAAAGTAAATTTAAAGAAAGTATTTACAGTAATTTTAATATCTTCGATATTATTAAATGCCATATTAATTTTAAAAATATTAATTCCAGATTTTGGAATAACTGGTTCAGCAGTAAAAATTGAACCAGAAATTAATAAAAATCTCGCAAATAATGTAGAAAGTAAAGACTTCATTTTACACTATGACAAATTAAAGCTTAAAATAGAAGAAGAAATTTTAAAAAATAATACTCAAGATAATGTAGGATTTTTTATCCAAGACTTAAGAACTGGTTCATGGGCTGGAAAAAACGAGAGAACAGGATTTGCCCCCGCAAGCCTACTTAAAATTCCTATAATGATTGCAATACTAAAAAAAGTAGATAGGGGAGAACTAAGTCTCGATAGTAAATTAGTTATTAGAAGTGAAGACATAGATGATACCTATCCCACAACATATGAAAAAAAGGCAGGTGAAGAAGTAACAATAAAAGAATTGTTAAAATGTATGATTACCAATTCAGATAATACTGCCAAAAACACATTAATAAGACAATTATTTTCTTATGAAGTGGATGATATATTTAAGCACGTAGGAATCCCTAATCCATATCTTCCAGAAAATCAAGATAAAACAACTTCTCCAAGAGATTATTCCAGATTCTTTAAATCATTATATTTTTCAACTTATCTTTCTCCGGAACTTTCTAAATTTGCCTTAAGCCTTACAACAAACACTCAAACAGAAAACTTAATACCTGAAGGAGTTCCATCAAATGTAGAAGTTGCCCATAAATTCGGAATATATAATGAAGAAGAATTACATGATTGCGGAATAATTTATCACGAAAAAAACCCCTATATCCTGTGCGTAATGACAAGAAATTTAGGCTCTGTAGAGGGTGCAGATATAATTAGAAAAATATCCAAAGAATCTTATGATTTTGTAGATAAGAATTAATTTTTAGTTATAATTATTATTGGCCTAATTCTTAAGTCTTTTTTTGATTTGATATAATCTCCCATATAATCAAACCAAATTTTTTGAAATTCAATCAAGCTTAGTTTAATTTTTTTGCCATACTCTGGGTCTATAAAATAAATGTTACCTCTTTCTATTCCAACTACTACAGAATAATGCCCTTCATTTTTTGAAAACCAATTTACTATAACTGGGATTCCATTCTTAACCAATCTTTCAATTTCTTTAATACTAGCGTTTTCTTTATATTTTACATTAAAGCCAAAATGTTTCGCAGCAACAACCATATGTTTAGGGGAAGTTCCAGAATTACCTTCACTAATAATCGTACTTGAAATTTTAGAAATATCATTGATAGAAATAGAGCAACCGTAATAATCAAAAACCATCTTGAGACAATAAGGTCCGCAATAAGATTTAGTTTGTTTTAATGGCTTAATTTTTATCATCCAATCCACCTCAAAGCTTTTTTCCTATAAATAAACCCAAGAATTAATCCGAAAAACATCCCGGATAAATGAGCAAGATTAGCAACATTACTTGGGACAAAAAGCCCTATCAAATCTCCTGCAGCCCAAATTATACCTGCAATGAACAAAGGCATCGGAAATCCAAAAGCAAAAATAATCATTAAAGGCCTTATAACTATCAAAGCCCCAATAACTCCGAATATAGCTCCTGATGCCCCCAAAGAAGAATCATAAAAGTTTACGCTAATGATATTAGCAAATATCCCCGTAACAAAAAACACTATCAAAAATCGCCTTGATCCAATTAACCTTTCAAGCATACTACCAAATAAAGCAAGGGCAAAAATATTATATAATAAGTGGGCAAATCCGCCATGTAAAAATATAGAAGTAATAAATCTCCAAACCTGAACATGGGAGCTTGAATTAAGCAAAAAAAGATCTGTAAACCCTGAAACAAGTAATTGAATCAAAAATAGAATGAACATTATCCCACATAATTTTAACGCATAAAACCTAAACCTTCTTTTTATCATAAGTCAATTAAAAACCTTAACTTTATAAACTATTCAAAACTTGTCAAATTATGAATACACAAATCCAGAGGTATATTCATAGTCGCTAAAGAAAGCAAACCTAGTTCTAACAGTTTTACATCATCCATCAATCCACAGTCTTTATATACCAAATATGAAGAAGAATTAAATATATGGCGGATGTTGTGTAATGGTAGCATACCGGCTTGTGGCGCCGTTGGAGTGGGTCCGATTCCCACCTTCCGCTTTTTTGAAGTCCGCAGTGAGTCTCCGAGCATGTTGAGGAGATTCGAACAAGAGAGTTCAAAAATAAAGAAAGTGAAATAAAAAAGGAATAAGAAAATGATATACCAACCAGAAAACGTCAAGGGATTTGAAGATTACTTACCTTCTGAATCTCAAAAACGTGAAAAGATAAAAGAAATAGCTAAAAAATATTTCAAGCTTTATGGGTTCTTACCAGTTGAAACTCCTTCAATAGAATTTGATGAATTAATGCGTTCAGATAATTTAGAAGAAGATGAAGCTGTAAGAGATAGATTTAGGCTAAGGGATAGAGCAAATAGAAACCTCGGTTTAAGATATGAATTTACATTCCAATTATCAAGAATATTCAAACAAAATCCAAATATAAAATTGCCATTTAGAAGATATCAAATAGGTTCAGTATTTAGAGATGAAAATATAAAAGTCGGAAGAACTCGCGAGTTTACTCAGTGTGATATTGATATTATAGGAGATCCTTCGGTTAATGCCGAAGCAGAATGTCTTGCAGTGGCATCAGACATCCTTAATGAATTAAAAATAGAAAATGTAGAGATTCAAATTAATAATCGTAAGTTGGTCGATGAAATAATAAAATCTGTTCAAATAAATGAAAAAATTCAAGTATTAAGAGAAATAGATAAAATAGATAAAATAGGAGAAGACCAAGTAAAAATAAATTTGAAAAAATATGCAGATTCAAATCAAATCCTAAGCCTGTTCAAATTAATGGAAAAAGATATCTCGTTCTTCAAAGACAATATGTTTGAAGGCTCGGAAGATCTAATAAATTTGATGCAAAGATGCAAAGAACTAGGTGTAAAAGTAACATTCAATCCTCGCCTTATGAGGGGATTCAATTACTATACCGGTAGCGTATTTGAAATTCTAGTAGGTAAAACTGCTCTTTTAGGAGGAGGACGTTACGATAAACTTGTAGGAAAATATCTTATCAATAAAGAGATCCCTTCTGTAGGACTTTCGTTCAGCTTAGAATCGCTAATGGGCCTGTGTCAGAAAGAAATAAACAAATTAGAGATAGATAACACTAAAGCAATTATAATATCCATTGATAAAGAAAAAGAAACCACAAAACTTGCTCAAACACTAAGAAAAAATAATATAAGCTGCATAACTAACTTTTTAGGAGTTGGAAAAGCCTTAGAATATGCAAATTCCTATAATATACAATATGCTATTTTTGTAGGAAAAGAAGAAATTGCTAAAAAGAAATTCAAATTAAAAGACATGAAATCTGGAGAAGAATCATTACTAGCTGAAAAATCAATTATTTCTAAACTAAAAGATTAATTTTCGTGAGAATTACTATAAAATATTCCAATAGCCAAAAGTAAAAACCCCAATATTGAAAATACGACTCCAACTGGAAAATAAGGATTGTTTGCAGTTTCAGAAGGTGCAAAGTATAAACCTTCAATAGGTTGAGAATAAATAGATAAAGTAAACCCTAAGACTAATAGAATAATTCCTGTAAAGACCACCCACCTATTCATGTAAATCCTAAGACTCCAGAGTATTAAAATTATATTACTCTTAACCTGTAGCTTTTTCTATTTTAACTTCGCTTTCGTGTTCTTCTTCTAATAATTCCATTTCTTTTTTCAAACGTTCAAGTAAATCCTTATTTTTAGCCTCGTATATTTCTTTCAATAAAATCCATATTTCTTCAAAGTGACCTTCTTGTTCAAGCCAAACTTTTTGTTGATTATCTAAATGTAATAAAGATACAAAAGTGAGGAGCCTCTCTTCAGAATCCATACTTGATAACTCAGAAAATGCTACTCTTTCGTCACTTTTTGAAAATATTCCCCTTAACTTAGAATATATATTCTTTATTTTATCTTGTAAATTAAACAATTTTTTAGGAATTGGCAAATAGGCATTCATTTCATGTTGTTTTAAAATGAGAGCCTTACGTTCACGCCTAGATTCCGTATTCATTGCCTTACTAAGGGCCAATATAAGTTCCTGCAAGCTTACCTTCTTGTGCCTAGGCAAAGGAGTTCTAGGAACTAACTCGGGAATATCTTCGTCCAGAGTGATTCTTTCTTGAGTATAAACTTTTTCTTCTTTTTTACCGTATAAAATATCATCCAATGATTGTAAATCCCTGCTTAAAAGAATTTCAGACTTGAGGCGAAGAAGTAAAGAAGCAGCTAGTAAAACCTTAGAAGAAATAAAGAAATTAGCTTCCTCTAAAAGCCTAACCTTCTCAATATATTTATTAGCCAAAATACTCAGATTAATGTCCCAAGGATCAAGTTGTTCCGAGTTAATCAAGTCATAAATAATAGTCTGCCAACTCAACCTATTATCAAAAAGCAAATCATGTATCTGTTCCTGCCCTACTTTATCCCTTAACTCCTTAATTTCTTTAACGCCACCTATAATTTCATCACTCTCTTCCATATAGATGCAATAAAACAGGATTAAATAAACTTATACCAAAGCAATATGTTGTAACTATATAATAAGAACAAAAACGAAAGGTTTAAATAGTAGTCTAAGTTCGCTTAATTATCATCACCTCTTTTTCCCAGGAGGGGACATCATAGCCATCTTCTTGAAGGCAATGGTCTCTCCTCTATGGGTTTATTTAATATAAAATAAAACAAGTTGATCGTTGTATAATAAGTCTTCAAAGTTTTTCAATAGAAGTCCTTGGAATAAGGCAAGAAAAACATATCCGACTTAGAGGTGACTGATTTTTTAAATAGCTTAGAAAAAGTCTGTTTAGTCTTATATTCTAAAATTACTTTTTACCAAATTCGGTATATTTGCATTTTCCACAGTGAAGCCTGTTTAAGCCACCACCTAAGAAAACACCAGGGCCACAACGAGGGCAAAATTTACCCTCTCTCTTTACAGAATCTCCAGAAACCTTATACATCTTATACTTTTCACTAGTTGGTTTATTCACGTGCTTCTTCTTTCCGCCACCTGCTTTGTCTGCCATTAGTTAGCTCCTTCCTTCTTAACTTTAGGTTTAGGTTCTATTTCAGACAGCTTTTCTGCAGAATCATAAACACGAGCTTCGATAATAAATTCATTACTTCCAAAACTTCCCTTCACAGACTTAACTGCAACACAACCAACATCTTTCTTAAAATGCTTAGCTATATCTTCCTTAACAACGTTATAGCCCGGATTAGAAGGATAACCCTTCTTAGCAATAACATCATGTCTGTGCAATAAAGAGTTATAAGAATTTAATGTAAACTTCATCTTAATCTCACTGCAAAAACTCCTTTTCCTTTTAGCCCCAAGTTTTTAGCAATCTCAGAGTTCTCTGGATCTATAACTGTAATTTTACCTTTAAACCCGTCTATGCCTTCCGAATGTTGACAATTAGGGCAACTAGAACCCTCATAGATCATTTTACAATTCTTGCAAGCTTTTTCTTTAGCCATTATTCTTTCTTACCGCCTTTTTTCTTCCCGCTTTTTTCAGCATTTTCAGCCTTCTTAGCAGCAAATGCAGCTTTCTTTTTAGCTTCGTCAAGCCATTCTACCTTACCCAAGCCTTGTTGCCTCATAGTTAATCCTATTTTTGGTTCTCCAGCTTTGTAAGAAATAGCAACAATTCTAGCTAAACAAGAATCTCCAACATTAAGTGACCTCTTAGTCATTTTTCCTTGCAAGTTTCCAGTTTTACTTAAAGATACGAAGTCTTCCATTGTTTGAGAAATATGGATCATTCCTTGAGTAGGACCTATTTGCATGAAAGCTCCAAAATTAGTAATTTCTTTTATTACTCCTGGAACAAGTTCATGTAATTCAGGTCTCCAAACTAAAACTGTGAATAATGATTTATAATATGCAGCTCCATCTCCAGGAATAATTATTCCCTCGCCAACTTCTTTAACGCCAATCACTGAAATAACAAAACCTAATTCCTTATGCATTGTTTTAACATAAGATTCTTCCAATTGTTCTGCGACAGCATCCTTAGTAGCCAAGCCAAAATGCTTAGGTTCTACACGAACGTGATCTTCAACTTCAGCAACGTAAAACATATGTGTGTGAGAAAAACATGGTTTTTAAAGTCTTTGATTTTATAAATAGAATGAATCAAAAACCGGATAAATTAACAATTCAAGCTCCAGACTCAACGCCAACCCTATTTTGAGCTTTAAAAATTACAATTTTCTTAGGTATCTTCTTCTTTATACCATTATCTAAAGTAGCGATGAATATTCCTTCCTGACCCTTCCTTATCAAAAATTCATCTACCTTTCCTTCTCCAAGAGTTGTTTTCTTAACTTTTTTCTTTTCTAATATTTCTAAAGCAACGTCAACTGCCAACCTATCCTCACGAGAAGCCCTATTACTAATTCGTAAATCCTTCATCTCTTGAAAGACCTCTCTAGGAACAACAGGAGTAAATCCCTGTTCTTCTAATTGCGTAAGAAAATCTATCCTCTCTCTAACACAAGAGATAATAAAACTGCTATCTAAAATCACCTGCATGAATAATTAAAATAAGTAAGGTATATTAATCTATCGAGACAAATAATACTATGGAAGAGGTGACTCATGTCTTAGAAGTTCTTACAAGAGCACGCTACGCCTTAGAACAGGAAGATACCAAACAATTAAGGGAATTATCTGACAGAACAATTCATTCTGCATCAGTTTATCAACATACAGATTATATTTTAGTAGCTACAATAATATATGCGCTGAGTAAAATAGTTGAAAGAAAAGATAAAATAAACATTAAGAATTGGAATCAATTTCTAAAAGAAATTAGTAGTTTATTATCTCTATCAGTAACCGCCCTACAAAGAGGAAAACATTCCCAGTTCATAAAATTTCTTAGTAAAACAAAATATTATATGGAAAATATTTCGCAAGATATTAAACCTTTCATAGAAGAATTACTAAGAAAAGCTTCAATTAACAAAGCATCAAAAATCTACGAACACGGAATTTCATTAGCAAAAACAACAAAACTTCTAGGGGTAACTCCATGGGAACTTTCCGAATACATAGGAGAAAAAGAAAGTGCACAAATTAAATTAAATAAAACAATTGATGTAAAAACTAGAGTTCAAATTGCAATGGAGTTTTTCAAATGAGGAGATCTTTATGAAAAAGATTTTAATTTTAGACGCAGGCCCGATAATAAATCTTTCAATGAATGGATTACTAGAAATATTTGAAAAAATACATCAAAGTGGAATAACTATAGCCATAACTAATTATGTATATCAAGAAGTAGTAGATAGACCAAGCCACATACCAAGGTTTGAATTGGGAGCATTAAGGATAAAAGAATTGGTTGAAAATGGGACAATAAAGTTTGCAACCGATTTAGGCCTAGCTCAAGCTGAAATAGAAAGTGAGACTCAAAGATGGTTAAAAATTGCAAATTCTACAATTAGCTCTGAAAATCATTTTATTGAAGTAGTAAGCATAGCTGAAATATCTTGTATTGCAGTAAGTTCATTATTAAATAGAAAGAATATCGAAAATATAATAGGAATAGATGAAAGAACAACAAGAGTTTTATTTGAAAAACCTGAAAATCTGAGAGAATTAATGAGTAGCAAATTACATAGGAACATAACCCTTCACACGAAAGAATTAGAAAATACCAGACAATTCAAATTTATAAGGTCAAGCGAACTAGTTTTTATGGCATATAAAAAGGGAATAATACAAATTAAAGACAAACATGCCTTAGAAGCACTTCTTTATGCAACAAAGTTCAAGGGTTGCGCCATAAGTTGGGAAGAAATAGAACAGCTAAAAAAACTTTAAATGGGCACGGAGG
The DNA here is from genome assembly GCA_964408235.1 of Candidatus Woesearchaeota archaeon. Lineage (GTDB taxonomy): Archaea > Nanobdellota > Nanobdellia > Pacearchaeales > GW2011-AR1 > SICU01. The sequence goes on from CAYOYN010000008.1 coordinate 17,436, forward strand.
GAATCGAACCCCCGTCTGCTGGGCTGGAGCCAGATATCCTACCATTGAACGACGCACCCTAATCTCCAAACACTGAAGATTTAAAGTGGTTTTAAGCTTTGCTCTTGACAATCTTTATAAACAACTCGCGCTTTTGTATTGTATGGCAAAAAGGAAGATAGATGTAACAGTAACTAAAACAATAGTTAAACATCATCACCACACTAGTGCTCCAAAAAGAAGACCAAAAAGAGCACATAAAAAAAGAAACCATGTCAAACAAACAAATATTTCTAGAGGAACCTTAGAAGAACAAACCATATCTAGCTTAATAGAATTACAAAAAGTTCATGTAAATCTAGCAGAAAAATTTGAAAAATTATCTACTCAAGTAGAAAACCTTTTAGCACTATTTGAATTAGCTGCAAGAAATTTTGCAAAACAACCAAGTATGCAAAACACAGAAAAGGATAAAGAATTTTTAGACAAAATAGATAAACTTCTAGATCAAAATAAACTTCTTGCTAAAGGGCTATCCTTAATGGAAGAAAAAATGAGAGAAAGAGTTTACGGTGTAAGCTCAAACCCTCAAGAAATAAGGCCATCATTTAGACCTCAAAACCAAGAAATGCAAAGGTCAATTTCAAATTCACAAGAATTAGAAGAAATATAATGGGAGATATAGCAGAATTATTCCTAATTGATTTTGTAAGAAACATAATCGAAATTAAAGCACCAAATCTTCCTAAACAAAATAATCCAATACAAATAGAAAACAAAAATGATAATTCTTCACAAATTCCAATAATGAAAGAAAAGAAAATAGAAATTCCAAAATTCAATAATCCTCAAATAAAAATACCTCAAGTAAACGTCTTAAGCAAACCCATAATTAAAAAGATCCAAAGACCTAAGATAAATTACTCTGTACAAAGTAACCTTTCAGCAACTGAAAAATTAAACGTTTTAATAAAGGACCCGTATGTAAATGAAATAGAATGTAATGGAGCGGATAATCCTTTAATTGTAAAAAAATCTGGAATGACTCAAAACACTCAAATAAACCTAACAATTGAAGAAATTTATGAAATAGTTGCAGAATTTTCTCAAAGAACAAGAATTCCAGTAATAAGCGGAAGAATAAAAGCAGCTTTAGATAATCTAATTATAACTGCCGTATTATCAGAAACTTTAGGACCAAGATTCATAATCCAAAAAAAGAAACCATTCCAAGAATTAATATAAAGATCTAAAGACAAATATCCTTAAAAATAACTAAATTAATGAGTTTTATGGTTAAAACTAATTACAAATTAATAGTTATTTCAATTTTAACATTATTTTTCTTAACTATATCCATAATTACTCAAGCAGAGTTATCTCTAAGTTTAGATAATAAAAAAGATGTTAAAATTATCGAAAAAGAGCTTTATCCAATAGAACTCCTTAAATCCATAGGACAAATTCAAGATAATCAAGAATCCATATCAAAAATAAAGGAAATAGCAACAAATACTAAAAAAGAAGAAATTAAAATATCAGAAAAAACAAAAGAAATAGCCATAAAAGAAATAGATAAAAAAATTTCAACATCAAATAAATTAAATATTATAATCTGGGTAAAAAAAGACTATAATTATAAAAATGTACTTGAAGATTTAAAAAACTTCAAAATAAAATATGAATATGATCAATTAAATGGCTTTGCTGGAGTTGCAGATAAAGAAACAATAAAGGCTTTAAAAAAAGATAAAAGAGTAGATTACATAAGTTTCGATGCTCCAATAAAGAGTAGTTTAAGAGAAAGCGCACATCTAATTCAGGCAGATATTCTATATACAAATTTCAGTTTAAGAGGGCAGGGATTGGGAATATGCCATTTAGATTCGGGAATAAACTATAATGTCCCAGAATTAGCACATGCCTATGCGGGAGGTTATGATTTTGTAAATAATGATTCAGATCCATTCGACGACAACGGCCATGGAACAGTTACAGCCGGAGTCATTGTATCAAATGATTTAATTAATAAAGGAATTGCTCCTGAAGCGAATCTTTATGTAGGAAAAGTACTAAATTCTAGCGGTTTTGGATTTGCAAGCAGTTTTGCTGCAGGAATAAATTGGTGTATTGCAAACAAGAACTCATTCAATCTAAGTGTAATTTCGGCAAGCATCGCAACATTTGAAACATATAATCAACAAAATTCTCCGGGATATAGCGAAGTAGCATTAGAAGCTGCATATAATGAAAACATTCCTGTTGTCGCGTGTACGGGAAACACAAAAAATTTATCAGGAGTTGCATATCCAGCAGTTTCCCCTTATGTAATTCCAGTTTCGGGCGTATATGATTCTAATGTAGGCACGTTCAATTATTTTTTTAATAATTTATCTTGTTCTGATCAAACAACTTCTGCAGACCAAATCCCATGCTTTGCAAATAGGGCAGATTTTGTTAAACTTTTAGCCCCTGCAAGCATAATAACTACAACATCATGGTTTGGGGGGACAATGAATATATCTGGAACATCTGTAGCCTCACCACATGTAGCCTCAACAATAGCGCTTATGAAACAAAGAAACCCTCAAATAACAATATCTCAAATTAAAGAAATACTAGAAAGTACGGGAGTTAATGTACAAGATCCTTCAACAGGCTTAAGTTTCAAAAGAATAAATGCTTTAGAAGCAGTAAAAGCAACACCTTATTTAACAAAATTAGGAAATTTAACGCAAGGAAGCAACATTAGTTTAGAAATAAGTGATCCTATGAATCCAGGAGCAATTTATTTTACCTTACTATCTTTCGGAAATAGTTTAGGAGTACCATTATCTAATGGATTAGTCCTCAAACTAGACGCAGATGGATTATTTTCATATTCCTTAATTTACCCTAACCCTATTTTATTAAATAATATTGGAATATTGGACAATAATGGTAAAGCTACTACTACCTTCTTAGTCCCTCAACTTCCAGGAATAGAAAACTTAACAATATATTCAGGTTTTGCAACAGCTAGACCAGATTTAAGCGAATTCCTATCAGTTTCCAACATAGAAAAATTATAAATTAATAATTTTAGAATGTAATTATTTGAGAGAACTTATCTTATAAACTAAAGCCTCATACTTGGAAGCCAAACGTTCCTTATCCTTAGGAGAAAGTCTCTTATATTCTTCAGAAATTAAAGGCAATCTAGATTTAGCCAATTTAGGGGATTTCTTAACATCTTGCATTGCATGATCTATCATTTTATGAACTCTAGAATAATCTGTAAATACTCCTAAAACATTATTAGTTTTAATAACAGGGAGAGAACCTTCTCTAAACTCCAAATTAATCTTATTATTTCCAACTCTTTCCTTTATTTGTTTAAGGTAATCAAGAGCATCTTGTTTTATCTTAACATCGCTAGAATAATTATTTGCTAGCTCATTATAATTCTGAATAGCTACCGAATAATCTTTTCTACTCAAAGCCTTCTTTCCTGAAGAAATAAGTCTTTGATCATAAGGTGCTAAAAGATCTCCAAACAAAACAAAAGCTACTACCATTACAAAAAGAATAATCCACAAAACCCATGGAACTGAAGAAGAACTGCTCACTATTTCTTCAGCCTGTTGTAAAGACATACCAGTAACATAAGACCCTTCAGATCCGCCATATAACAAATTCTGAATGAATTCTTGTATTTTATCCTCTAACCCATTATAATCTGGAGAATTCAAAAAGTTTAATGTTAAATGTCCATCCAAACTATAAACTATAGCTGCAACATAATTTCTCTTCGCTCCTTCTAAACCATTCTGGAAATGAATCGAGATGATACTATTTCCTTGATTTATTGCTCCTGAACCTACAGTTCCAGGGTTACTTCCTCCGCTAGATCCTCCACCAAATCCACCAACGCCTTTTCCATCAAAAAGACCTGGCTTAAGATAGATATGTGATGAGCCCATATAACATATATCCCCAGTGAAAGCATTATAACCAAATCCACCAAAATCAGTAAGATCTAAACTTGTGGCAATAATATAACTTGGAGTTAAACAAGTATCTGCAAGAGCAATACAAACTTCATCTCCCCTACAAGCTCCAACAAGACCATCTTCTGGGAAACCATTATTATAAGTTCCAGTTGTTACTGGGATAATAGATCCAGTCGAACTTCCTCCGCTACTTCCTCCACTTGAGCCACCGCTAGAACCTATAGACCCTATTTGAGCACCAGGCGCATTTACACAAGTGCTCATATATTCATCACAACCTGCTTCAACAGCACAATTGTAGATGTAAAGAGGACAACTATAAGAACTGGCTGAACAAAGACTTACATCAAGAAGACACTGAGTAGGAAGATTGTAATATGGAGTAACATACTCTGAAATAAATTGATTCATTTGCGATTCAGTAATATAATTAGGGATGCATAAAGTTCCAAATTCATCACAAAGACCATTTACAGCACAATCATAGACTTGAGAGAATTCTCCACAAGTATTTGGAGCTTGAGAAGAACAATCGCTCAAAAGTGATTGGCAATCTAAATTAAGTTCTCCAAGGTTATAATTATCCAAGAAAACTTGAAGTTGTTCTTCAGATATTTGCCCAGTTTGACCAGTCTGACTTTCGCCTTGACCCTCACTACCATCAGTAATTTGAATAGTTAAAGTAAGCCCATCTTCTTCAGCATTTGGATTACAAGTCACTCTAAAGTTTATGAAATATATTCCAGGTAATGCAAATCCAGGGTTTATTGTGGAAGTATATGTTCCAGTTTGACCAGGGCCTAAAGAGTTAAAGCCATATCCTGGATTTGAAAACCCTTGATAAGTAAACCAAGTACCGTACGGTCCCAAGGCGGAGATCCTACAACTCTCTAAAGGAACCTGACCATCATTTATAATATTTATATCAAATCCAATATTTTGGGCAAATGAAGTTTGGATAGTTCCAGGGCCCTCAATCCTTAAAGCTACTTCAGGTTCCTGTTGCTCTTGACCCTGTTGCTCAGGAATAACGATCTCTCCAGGATAATAAATATCTCCTAATCTACCAAGAGAAGGTAACTTTGAAGAAAGAGCCTCAAGATCCTCAAGTGAAACCTTGATAACTTCTTTACGATTTATTTCCCAATTTGCCTGTTCAGCCTGTGCTTCAAACCTCTCAGTAACTTGACCAGTAAGCTTCTCATCAATATCTTTCAATTGTTTATCAATATCTGATAAACCAACAACTATTTCTTCTTGATACTCACTAAGCACAAAGGAAGAATATTTACTTGAAAGAGAATATGCATCTGAATAAGACTCCGCAGCCCTTTTTTTAGCTTCTTCTAAATTGATTTTATATCTTTTTAAATCTTCTTCGGTAAGAGGTTTTTTATCAACTATTTCCTTAACTTCAGATGCATATTTAGCACTTTCCTTAACAGAATCTACTTTCTGAGAAACTTCTTCTACAACTTTCTCCGGAGGCTTTGTACTTCCCTCAATAACTTCGCCTTCACTAGTTTCGGGAACATAACAAAAATCTTCAAAGGCGTCACAAAAAACAGCTTCATGAGTATAATAACAAAGAGCTACAATTCCATTACAGCCAACCCCTGCCTTATTACAAACCTCAACATATGTGGAACAATCATTTGTAACTGTAAAAGGAGTATAATAATTTTCAACCCATTGATCAAATGCTTCTGGATCATCTATATCTCTACTTACAACATTTTCTGCAAAAAAAGAACAACCATGTCCAGGAGCATCATGCTCTCCACCATTAAGCTCGATGATACAATAGGTTATGTAATCAGGAGCAGTGGCTTCTCCAGGAGCATCAACAAAATCGCTAATCTCTTGAGCATAATGTCCGGAAATGATATAGTCACCCCTAGGGTCTAAATATGTATCAGCAAAATCTTGATATTGCTCTCTTTCAACAGCATAACCAGTTATCTTAGAACTATGCCAATCCCCATATGCGACGGAAAAAACAGTTAAAAATATAGCTACAGTAAAGAAAGAAACTGTATGTAGATTAAAAAATCCATCACTATCTCTTTTCACCATAACAAATTCATGGAAAAAATACTTATTAAATCTATTCCTTGCCTAAGTTTAAATAAAGATTTTAACTAAGCTACTTATGAAAGAAGTGATAGTCCTAAGTTTAGGAGGCAGCCTAATAGTGCCTGAAAAAATAGATCCTTCCTGGCTAGACAAATTCAAATCCACTATAATTAAGTTAACTAAAAAATATAAATTTGTAATAGTATGTGGTGGAGGTTTTGTTGCGCGAGAATATATAACAATTTTAAAAAAAGAACATAAAAATGTAAAAGAACAATCCCTTGCAGGAATAGCAGTGACTAGAATGAATGCAAGAATAATGATGCAAATATTCGGAGATTGTGCAAACAAGAGTCTTCCAATGAATTTAGAGCAAGTAAAGGAAAATTTAGAAAAAAAAGACATAGTTTTTTGTGGAGCTTTAAGGTATGCTCCGAATCAAACCTCGGATAGCACCTCTGCTAAAATTGCAAATTACTTTAAAACTAGATTTATCAACATCACTAATGTAGAAGGACTTTACACAGACAATCCTCAAAAAAATAAAAATGCAAAATTCATTAAAGAGATATCTTGGAAAGATTTTGAAAAAAGAGCATTAAGTATTAAGTATAAACCAGGCCAGCATTTTGTTTTAGATCAAAAAGCCTCAACAATAATAAGAAAAAATAAAATAACCACTTATATAATAGGAAAAGACGTAAAAAGCCTAGGAAACTTATTGAAAAATAAAAAATTTAAAGGAACAACAATATCAGGATAAAATGATTAACAATCAAAAAATAGAAGAAGTAAAGAAGTTAATCAAAAAAGAACAATCTCCTAAAATAATTCTCGCGCAAAACGATGAATTCAATAGAAAAGTGCTGGAATATGGTAATTTTGATATACTCCTATCAATAGAAAAAGGAAATAGAACCAATAAAATAAGACAAACAGATAGCGGTTTAAACCAAGTTATTGCAAAAATTGCAAAAAATAAAGTTATCGCGATAGGAATAGATTTAGAAGAAATAAAGTCCCTAGAACCCAAACAAAAAGCAGAAAGAATCTCAAAAATAATTCAAAATATAAAATTATGCAGAAAAACTAAAACAAAAATCGCTATAAAAACGAGTAGTTTAGAAAAAGCTAGATCGTTCCTTTTAGGACTAGGAGCTTCAACAGAACAAATAAATGAAACAATAGTTTTTTAATGTATTCAAATACCAAATAATATGGATAAAATAATTGACTCACTATCTCAAATTGAAAGAGCAATAATACCCTATCTCAACCATAAGATAGAAGATATTGAAAAAAAATCAAATCTTGACAGGACTACAGTTTTAAGGGCACTAGGCTTTTTAGAAAGTAAAGGGTTAGTTAAGATAGAACAAAAAACAAGTAAGATAGTAGATTTATCTGTAAATGGTGTGCATTATAAGAAAAACCATCTTCCTGAAAGAAAATTACTCATTTCAATAGAAGAAAACAATAATAAAAGCTTAGAAGAGATAAAAAATCTAACAAAATTATCTGAAAATGAGTTCAGGGCAGCTTTAGGTGCCTTAAAGAAAAAAGCACTTATCTCATTAGACAATGGAAAAATAAGGATTTCAGTTTCAAAAGAAGAATGTTCTAAAAAATTTCCTGAAGAAAAATTAATAGAAAAAATACCTATCGAGTTAGAAAACCTTACAGATGAAGATAAATTAGCATTAGATTCTTTAAAGAGCAGAAAAGAAATAGTGGAGATAATAGAAAAAAAAGAAATTTCATTCAAACTAACTGAATCTGGAAAGGAAATTGTAGGGAAAAAAATAAATCTAGATCTTATCGAGGAAGTTACTCCGGAACTCATAAAAAATTGGTCAGGGAATAAAAAATTCAGAAGATATGACTTTAACATAAAAATGCCATCTATTTATGGCGGAAAAAAGCATTTTGTAAACCAATCAATAGAACAAGGCAAAAAGATATGGTTAGAATTGGGTTTTAAGGAAATGACTGGAGACTATACAGTTAACGGTTTTTGGAACTTTGATGCATTATTTACCGCGCAAGATCATCCCGTAAGAGAAATGCAAGATACATTCTTCATTAAAGGAGTTCAAGGAAAATTACCTAATGAAGCTTTAGTTTCGAAAGTAAAAAAAGCTCATGAAGAAGGAGTAGATAATAGCCTTGGTTGGAGATATAAATGGAAAGAAGAGGAAAGCAAAAAAGTCCTGTTAAGAACACACACCACTTGTTTATCTTCAAAGAAATTAGCCTCTTTAAAGAAAGAGGATTTACCTGCAAAATTCTTTTCAGTAAATAAAGTATTTAGAAATGAAACTCTCGACTGGAAACATGGATTCGAGTTTAATCAAGCTGAAGGGATAGTTATAGACCCTAAAGGAAATTTCCGGCACTTAATAGGATATCTAAAAGAATTCGCAGCTAAAATGGGATATAAAAAAATCAGAATACAACCTGGATATTTCCCTTATACTGAGCCAAGCCTTGAAGGCTCAATTTGGAACGAAGAAAGAAAAGAATGGGTTGAAGTCCTAGCTGCAGGCATTTTCCGCCCAGAAGTAACAGTTCCATTATTGGGTACGGCAATGCCAGTTTTAGCATGGGGTCCAGGTTTTGATCGTCTTATGACTCAAGCACATAAAATAAAAGATTTAAGAGAACTATACAAAAACGATATAGATTATCTTAGAAATCATCCACTTTTACTAAAATGACAAATATAATATTTTCAAGAAGCGAATTTGAAAAACACATAAAGTTAACTCCTGAAATACAGGAAAAAATAACTCTATTTGGAACATCATTAGAAAATATCTCAAAAAATGAATTAGAAATAGAAATTTTTGCAAATAGACCAGATCTAATTTCCTTAGAAGGTTACGTAAGATCCTTTAAAAAATTTCTTGGAAAAGATACAAAAAACAAAGAATATCCATTAAAAAAAGCAGACCAAAATCTTAAGTTATATGTAGATAAATCTGTAAAAGAAATAAGACCCTTTGTTTCTTGCGCCATAATAAGAAAACTTAACCTTAATGAGGATAAATTAAAAGATTTAATCAATCTTCAAGAAAAGTTAGCATTAACGTTAGGAAGAAACAGGAAAAAAATAGCAATAGGAATATATCCACTAGATAAGATAAACTTCCCAATTAGTTATGAAGCTCGCGATCCAAAAGAAATATCTTTTAGACCCTTAGGCTTAGACAAAGAATTAAATGCAAAAGAAATATTGATAATGCACCCTACAGGTAGGAAGTATGAACACCTTCTAAAAGATTCTAAAAAATACCCTATATTCATTGATTCAAAAAAAGAGATCTTATCAATGCCACCAATAATAAATTCTGAAAACTCCGGTAAAGTAGATGTAAACACTAAAGAAGTTTTCATAGAGTGTACCGGTTTTGATAAAAATGCAGTGGAAAAAACGCTAATAATTATTGCTACAGCATTAGCCGAGTCAGGAGCATTAATTCAACAAATAGAAATAATAGACAATACAAGTTACCACTCTCCAAAATTAGATAATCAAAAAACAAAAATTTCAATAGATAATGTAAATAGACTATTGGGCCTAAAATTAAATGAAAACCAGATACAAAAACTTCTTGAAAAAATGGGACATTCTTATAAAAAAGGAATTGTGGAATCTCCCCCATATAGGGTAGATATTTTACATGAAGTTGACCTTATAGAAGATATTGCTATTGCCTATGGTTACGATAACTTAACTCCAGAAGTTCCAAATATCTCAACAGTGGGAGAAGAATCCAATGAAAGCATAATTAAAAGAAAATTATCTGAAATTTTAATTGGCCTAGGAATTTTAGAAATTTCAACATATCACTTAATAAAACAACAAGAAGTTGAGAACAATAACTTAAAAGAAGTATTAGAATTACTTGACTCTAAAAATGAATATAAATACCTAAGACCTAATTTAATGATCTCCTCATTAAGAGTACTATCTGAAAATAAAAATTCAGAATATCCTCAAAAAATATTTGAGATCGGGAGAGTCTTCAATAAAAATATTCAAAAAGAAAATGGTATTGAAGAAAAGGATAATTTGATAATAAGCCTAACCCCTGCAAATGCCACAGAAATAAAAAAACATTTAGATTATTTATTTAAAATGTTAAATATAGATTATAAAATAAAAGAGCTAAACAAATCCGAACTAATTGAGGGAAGAACTTGTGCGATCTTAGTAAACAATAAACAAATAGGCTATTTTGGAGAGGTCCATCCAAACACTTTGAGAAATAACAACCTAAATATGCCAATAGCTATGGCAGAAATATCATTAGAAGAAATATATAATTCTTTTAGTTAAAATAATCTCTATTTTTTTTGTTAGACTGCGGTACTGGAACTTTTTTTAGATTTCTTTCTAATATTCTTATTAGAGACATAACTTCATCTTTCTTATTTTTCCAAACATTATTTATCTGATTTATTAGTTTAGCTTCCCCAGTTTCAGTTGAAAAAACATCAAGTTTATGAGATTCAATTTCAAGCTCTACAAATGAATTTAAAACAGAATCTATAATTTTTTTATCTTCATTAGTTATTTCCTTGAGTAACATCAATAATATTGGAGTAGCTCCGGAAGGGTTTATCATTAATTCAACCAATTTATTATAATAAACCAGTTTTTCAACCATTATCCTTCTTATATCTCTTAAAAAATTACCAGAGTCCCTCTTAATTTTACCTATATCAAAATTCAAATTCAATTCATCAAAATCTGGTAATTTGTGTTTCTTCTGTAAACCAGAATATATTTCTTTAAATTCATCAAGATTCATAAAACATTACTAAAATTATTAGTATAAAAAAGTTTGTAAGTTATTCAAAATTACATACAAACAAAACTTTAAAACAAGATAAAAATAACTAGAATAACGCCTCCGTGGCTCAGTGGTAGAGTGCGTCCTTGGTAAGGACGAGGTCCCGAGTTCAATCCTCGGCGGAGGCTTGAAGTAAAGTGTTTTACACTTTAGCCTATGACGACACTAAAAATTCATCAGAATTTTTTCAGTCAGCGGAGGCTTAAACTTACTCCGTAGCGAGTTGTTAAACTGCAAAGTTTAATACATGTTGTGACTAGTTCACAACTATGTCCGAGCACGTTGAGGAGAGCGAGCAAGA
>CAYOYN010000009.1:0-27321 GCA_964408235.1 Candidatus Woesearchaeota archaeon
ATTCCGTACTTCACTTGACTCAGATGTATAACAATAGTTATGCTAACGGGACTACTTTTATTGCTACTCTTGGGAATGGAAATACGACTAGAGGGCAAAATTGGAGTGCTCAATTAAGTCTAAATGATGGTACTGGACAATTTAGTGTTAACTCTAGTAATCTAACTATTCTTAACACCTTGCCCAACATTACCTTAATTTCTCCTGTTAATGGTTCATTTACTCTAAATAGGACTAACCAGAGATTCGTTTGGGCTACTAGTGATCCAGATGGAGATGTTATAAGCGTATTTAGTGTAAACATTTCGCTTATTGCTTCATCAACTTGTGTCGATTCTAATTATGCCGGGGATAGTTCTTTTGGCATGGGTTCTGGAGGTTCTATTTTAGACTTTGGGTATGGTCCATTAAATTGTTTAATCGATAATGGGGACTATTATATGTGGAGTGTATCTGGTAAGGACTCGTTTACTGGAGAGTACTCTAGATATTATGGTTACTTCAACTTAAGCGTTCAAGCATATCTTAATTTTGTTATGAACCTAAGTTCAGTAGACTTTGGCAATTTAGCTTATTTGAAGTCTAATGATACTAGCGATAACTCTCCAAAACCTATAATTATAATTAATGAAGGAAATGTTAAGGCTAACTTTACAATGGGGGCTTCTAGTCTTTGGAGTAGTGTAAGTAATCCTTCAGCATATTACACTGCTAAAGTTGATAATGCAACTACCAATGGGATATCTGAAAATGGCACTTTTGTTTCTTCATCTTCAACAATACTTTATACTCCGGTACCTCTAACTTCTTCTCCTATGTCTTTGGCTAGAGGATTTGGTTATCAAGATAATTTGGATACTATTGAAGTTGATATTAATGCTACTGTTCCAAATACTGAAGGGCCAGGGCTAAAAAACTCTACTGTAACATTCACTTTTGTTTTGAGCGATCAGGAGATTTATGTTTAATAAAAAATATATTTTGATAATAGACTCAATTTTGTTAATTGGAGTTCTAGTTTTAGCATTTCTACTTATAGGATATTCAAGACCATTAGTTATTGCGCCTTTGTCATCCGAACAAGAAAATCTTTTATTTATGCTCCCTAATGTAACTTATGTTTTAATAGATTCTACCTCTGCATTTGATTCTCCTGAAACTATATTTTTAGATGAACCTTTCGATCTAGAAAGCGGTAGATATTTCTTGAAGTTTTTTGATGGGGCTAAAAGTGAAATTAGGGAAATAAGATTTGACTTAGACGTTAGGCTTGAACTAAGGAATATAGATTCAAATAATTCTGGAATATTTAATATAGGTCAGACTGACTTAAAGATAGATACATACAATACTGGTTCATTGATAAATAGTTCTTTAGCTCAATCAGGAGGTTTAGATGAATAAATTAGTTTTAATTTTATTTATTTTATTTTTGCCTTGTGTTTCTTCTTTTGGAATCACTCCTGCGCAGAAAATTTTTGACTATTCTCCTGGAAGCGAACAAAGTTTTTCATTTGAAATCATAAACTCTGAAAGTAAAAGGGTTAATTTAGTAATATTGCCGGATGGTGAATTGAAAGATAATGTTGCGCTTTCTCAATATTATGTGACTCTTACTCCAGAGATACCTTCTATTAAGATAAATTATATCGTAAAGGTTCCTTCTGGATTATCTCCTGGGCCACATTACGCTGACATAATCATTACAGAAGTTCCTGATGCTTCAACTTCATCATCTCCTACTTATATTGGATCTGTAGTAGGAATAGGAACTAAAGTTTTAATTGATGTGCCTTATCCTGGAAAATATGCTGAGTCTGACCTTAGCATTAGTACTACAAATGAAGGCAATGCTGCATTTGTTATCCCTGTAGTTAGTAGGGGAAAACTAGATATTGCTAGAGCCAGAGCAGTAATAGAGATTTTTACTCCTTTAAATGAAAAGATCGCTACCGTTTCTACTCCTGAAGTTTCTGTATTAGCTGGTGAAAGGAAAGAACTTTCTGCTCAATGGGATACCTCTTCTATTCCATCCGGTAAATATTTGGCAAGGGCTACAGTTTTATATGACGAATCTGTAATTAATGTGGATAAAGAGTTTTCAGTTGGTAAGGATACGCTGGACCTCAAAGGGGTTGAAGTCAACGATTTTAGTTTAGGAGAGATAGCAAAATTTGAATTTTTAGTCGAAAACACCCTTAATTCTCTTGTAGAAGACGTTTTTATTTCAATGCAAGTATTTAATGACCAAAATGAAATAATTGCAGAGTTTAAATCTGCAAGTTATGGAATAGATCCATTTTCTAGTAAGCTTTTAGTTGCTTTCTGGGATACTGAAGGAGTTAGAAAAGGAAATTATGGTGCTAAGGCCTTTATCAATTATGGTCAAACTTCTATTCAAAAAGAACTTACCTTGGATATTTCTGAAAATGATATCTCTGTAATAGGAGTAGGTTATGTTGTTAGTTCGGCTAATTCTTCAGGGAATAGTTCTTTAGTTACCATTTTAGTTATAGCTGTCGCAATTTTAGTTTTGCTTAATCTTACTTGGTTTTTAGTTCTTAGGAAGAAGGCAAATAAAAAATAGCTAAGTATTAAAGAAATGTTTAAATATAGAATCTTTATTCTAGATATCAGATGACGAATTTAAAGAAGGTGGTTGTGGTTCTTTTGGTAATTACTTTAGTTTTGTCTGCGGTTTCAGTAGTTTTTAATTTAATGATTTATAATATGAAATCTCCTGATTATGATAATTCTATTAGGAGCTCTTCAAATGCCGGCAATTTAGGTTTTGTTGTTGAAGGAAATACTCAAGAGGGGAATGTCGGAAATGGCGGGTGAAATAGGTTCTAAGGCAATAACTATATTTGCAGTTTTTGTTTTTATAATTTCTATCTTTTCAGTAGGGGTCTTTTATCTTTCTGCTAGAACTCTATTTAGTACTATATCTGGTTATGCTACAAGTGTAGGGGAAGCTAACTTAACCGTTGAATCTGCAGTAATTATTAATTTTACAACCTCTCAAATTAATTGGGGAAGTGGTAGGGTTAATGCAGGACAAAGTTCTGCTGGACTTAATACTTTTGCAACTAACAACGTAACTAATGGTAATTGGACTTTGCAAAACGCTGGAGGTCTTAAGATTGAAAATTTGGGTAATGTTAACGTTACTTTGAATTTAACTGGAACTAAGACTGCTGCTCAAATGATTGGAGGAACTGGTCCAAGTTATAAGTGGAACATTACTAGCTTCGAATCAGGAGCATGCACTAATTCTTCAGGTGGAGCAGGTACTTTGCCTTTGATTAACTTTTACGACGTAAATACTTCTTCCACTCTTTTCTGTAACCGTTTCCAGTTCTTGGATGATAGAGATGTAATAAGAATAGACTTTAATTTGACAATTCCTTCAGACTCATTGACTGGAGCTCTTGGAGATACAATAACTGCTATTGCTTTTGCTTCTCCTTAATTCTGAAAAGATATTTAAAAGGTCTTTGTTTTTTGTCTAATGATGTTAAAGAGGTCAATTTTAGTTTTAGTTTTATTGTTTTGTATTTCTTCTGTATCTTCTCTTGGGATCTCTCCTGCTATAAAAAATATAAATTTTGAGCCTGGAAAACAAGTTAACATCACATTTTATATTTTAGATGCAGTAAATGGGGCAATTTACGATGTTGCTCTGAGAGGGGGAGAGTTAGTTAATTATTCTTCGCTAAATGTGGATCAGGTTGAAGGTGGAGGGTCTTTTACCTTGACTATAAATTTTCCTCTTGAAATAAATACTCCGGGGGAGCATTCCGTAAGCGTTGGAGTTAAAGAAAGACCTAGTGAAACTTCTTTTATTAATACCCTTGTAGAAATAGGTTCAGTCGTTAAAACTTTTGTTCCTTATCCAGGTTATTACGGAGATTTGTCTTTAAATATTCCCGATGTTAATTTTAATGAACAGATTCCTGTAGAGTTGCACGTTATAAACAGAGGGAATAATCCTCTTGACATAAGAGAAGTTTTTGTTGAATTTATATCTGGTAGTGGGGACGTTGTTGAAAAGTTGGACTTTACTCCGGCGACAATTTCTGTTTCTTCAGACAGGTATTTTAGAAAATATCTTTCTCCTGAAAATATAGGGCCTGGAAATTATATAGGAAGAGCGAGAGTTTCATATCAAGATATTAATCGAGAGATAAATAGATCTTTTAGGGTTGGATCTTTATTTGTAAATATTACTAACTATACAGATTCTATATTGGGCAAGGGAATACAAAAGTTTTATGTTACTTTGGAGAGTAGATGGAACTCTCCAGTATATGGCGCATATGTTGATGTTAACTTGTCCAATGGTCAATATAGTACTTTATTTAGGACTCCTTCTATAGATATTTCTCCATGGGATTCGAAAACTATAGAAAGTTATGTTGATACTGAAAATCTGGACGGATTTTATAATATTTCTCTTAATGCCAGTTATCACGGGCAATCTACCTTCGTAATGGGCACTTTGTTCATAGGCCAAGATTATAGGGCTATTGTAATATATTCTGCATCTGCTTTATTGGCTTTAATTTTCTTTGTAGTATTATACATTATTTTAAAAAGAATCTTTTTTAAGAATAAAAGAAGATGAAAAATATAGTAGTCCTTTCATTGTTTATTTCTTTAATTGTATTAGTTATGTCTGTCTCAATTTATTTTTATTATATCACTCCTATTTCTGAATATTCTTATCAAACTACTGCCTTTGTTACTAAAGATGTTGCTGGTTTTGATGTAAACTCTTCCGCTCTAACTTTCGGGAGCATTGTTCCAGGCGGTACATCTACTAGGTCAATTAAAATAGATAATTCTTATTCTTTCCCTATAAAGGTTCAACCTGAAGTTGAAGGTTCAATTGAAAAAATAATCTCTTACCAACCTTTAGTTGTTGGGCCAAATCAATCATTGAAATTGGATTTTACAGTTTATGCAGAATCTATTGATTTTTTAGGGAATTATACTGGAAACATTAAGATTAAGTTAATGAGGGCTTAGTTTTTAATAAACTATTTAATACGTCATTTCATTGTACTTGTATGATTCAAATTAAGAATTCTTTATTTTTTCTTCTTATAATTTCAGGAATTCTTTCAATTTTAAGTTTAGTTTTTTCTTTGTGGGTTTATACTTATGACTATAATTCAAAGCTTTCTGGACATTCTTCTTCGGAAGCTAGTGTAGGAGTATTCATAGAAGTATCTAATGCTACTTGCGGAGATAATCTTTGTAATGGTGCGGAAACTTGTTCTATTTGTTCTAGTGACTGCGGTTCTTGTCCTGTTAGCACTACAGGTACATCTTCTTCAGGAGGTTCTTCTGGCGGAGGAGGTGGAGGAGGATTCTCTACAATGCCAGATTTCGAATTAAGCGAGGAAAGTTTCAATCTTAAGGTTGTTTCTGGAGAAAGTGAAACTAATGAAATAATTCTTCATAATACTGGATCATTACCACTTGATATTTCTGTAAGTGTAACTGGGATAGAAAATTATATCTCTTTTAATACGGATTCTCTTACTTTAACCCCTGGACAAAGCCTTCCTTTAAGATTTACGATTAATGCTCCTGAACCTGGTATTTATGCAGGGAAGATTTTGCTAACTTATCAAGGAGTAACTAAGGAGGTTATGATTTTACTAAATGTTATTAGTGAAGGAGTTTTATTTGACGCGACCATTACAGTTCCTGATTTGTATAGAGTACTTAGAGAAGGACAGAGATTACCTGCTTTGATTGAATTGTTAGAGGTTGGAGGAGAAACCGGAGTTGACGTTACCATGAATTATGTAATAAAAGATTTTGATGGTAATGTAAAATATACCGAATCTGAAACATTTTATGTTCAAGGAGCAAAAAGTTACAGTAAGAGATTTTCTACTTACGGTTTAGAACCTGGAGATTATGTTCTTGGAGTAGAATTAATCTATGTTGGAGGATTCGCTACATCTACAGCACACTTTAGAGTTTCTGATTCGTTAATTACCCCTCAAACATGGGTTGCTACTGGGGCTTTAGTTATTGCTCTAATTGTTTGCTTTTCAGCAGTTATGTTCTTTAGACATTCAGGTAAGAAATTTAAACCTAAAAGGAGGAGATATTAATATGAAAAAGTTAATTCTATTTGTTTTTTTATCTCTGTTTTTAGTTAGTGCTCAAGAAGTGCCTCATACTGTAGAAATTATTACGGCTAGAAATGGAGCCGTGTTTCCAATTAGCTTCTTTAATTCAGGACAAGCCGGTACATATTCTGCTGTTTTAGAGAGTAATTCTCCTGCTGTCAGACTGGACATTCCTTCAATTAATGTTGCTAGCGAGGAATTTGGTTCATTTAATTTGATTATTGGAAATGAAGAGATTAGTAGAGGGGTTTATTTTGATAAATTAGTTATTTCAAACGGTTTTGAAATAGTTCAAGAAATTCCAATAGTTATTGGTCTTGAATCTAAAGTCTCAGAAATAAAATATGATGTTTCAATAGATTTTGATTCATCTTCAGATATCTCAATAATTTCTGGAGAAACAGTTTTATCTCCTGATATAAACATATATAAATTAGATTACAACTCTCCTGGTTCTAATGCTGTTGCAATGACATTTTCTGTTTATTCTCTTGAAGGCGAATTGTTGAGTTATTCCGAAGAAGTTGTTTCTGTTTCAAGACAAGCATCATTTGAGCACTTTTTTAATTTGGGTTTAAATGAATATGACGAAGTTTTAATTGTTGTTTCTGCGAAACGTGAAAACTCATATGGTCTTGATATGTATCAAGTTTCTCTTTCAAATAATCTTTTATTTAGCCCACCTGAAGAAAATAATTTTTCTTCTAACCTTTATATGGGAATATTTATTTTTCTTATTTCTTCTATAATGCTCATAAGTTATTTATGGTATAATCGTTCGGTAAATCAAACTAATAGCTGGAAATCTGAATTAGAATATGTAAAAAAAACTCAGTTTAGTGATGCTGCTAAAGGTATTAGAAAACTTGAAGCTCAAAAAGATGTTTTGAATAGGGCTTATTCTTCAAAATATATATCAAAGAGTTCTTTTGATTCAGCGATCAATGAGATAAATAAGTTAACGGAACAATTAAAGAAACGTTTATAAACAGATTTGTCGTTGATTGATTAAGAAAAATGGTGGTTAAAAAAAATTCAGCTCTTTCTGGTGCGATCAAGGACCTTGAGAGTGAAATAAGTTCTTTGACTAAAGAGAGAGATTCTTTGAAAAAATCTATTGAAAAGGCTTCTAGTAGTATTTCCGAAAGTAGGAAAAAGGAATTAGCTATGCAGAAGTTGCTTGCTAATTTGGCTGAAAAAGAAGCTAAGTTACAGGAACATAAAAAAGAACTACAGGGAAAATCTGATAAAGTTTCTGATAAGCTTGGTAAGATGTCTAAGATAAAGTCAGAGATGAAAGATTTGTAATTTTATGAGGATTTATGTTTCCCATAAAGGGAAAAGAATTTCTATAGAGGTTTTAAAGACAGGATTTATTAGAAAGGGTTTAGGTTTGACTTTTAGGACAAAGAATACAGAAAATTTACTTTTTGATTTCAATAGACCGGTTACATGGCAAGGGAATTTGACTTCTTTTTTCGTTTTTTTTCCTTTTTTGACATTATGGCTTGATAAAAAAGATAAAGTTTTAGATTTTAAAGTAATTAATCCATTTGTCTTTTCTATTAGTCAAAAAAAGAAATTTTACAAAATAATTGAAATTCCTTTGAATAAAGCCAATTTTACTCTCGTAAAAAATTTTTTTAGTCCAAAAGATTTGAAAAGGTACTATCGACGGTAATTTATTCATTAAGTTCGTTTTACCGTCGGTAAATACAAACATTTAAATATAAGTCATGATTTCATGTATATGAAGGAGGTTTAATGGGAAAAGTTATTGCAAAGAACGTCGTTAAGCGCCAACACGGTTATCTTTACTATGTTGATGCGCACGGAAACGTTTGTGAGGCTAAAATGTCTCGCGGCGGGAGAAAGAAGAAGAAAAAGTAACTAGTTAGTTACTTTTATTTTTTTGATTTTTTATTTTTTTGATTTTGGATAGGTTTTTAATTTAGTTTTTTATAGTATTTTCATGATTGTTGGTATTGAAACTACTGCTCATACATTTGGAGTTGGAGTTGTTTCTAAGGGCAAGGTTCTAGCAAATGTGAAGGATATGTATAAGCCATTGAGTGGAGGAATAATTCCTAATAAAAGTGCAGAACATCATAAACTTGTTGCTCATACTATTTGGGATGAAGCTTTAAGCAAGGCAGGATGTTCTGATTCAGATATAGAAGCTATCGCGGTTTCTAATGCTCCAGGGCTCGCTCCTTGTTTACATGCTGGCTTGAATTTTGCAAGGGAGAAAGCTAAACTCTTAGGAGTTCCATTGATTCCTGTTAATCATTGTATTGCTCACTTGGAAATAGGTCAAAGTGTTGGTGCTCGCGATCCTGTTTTATTATACGCTTCAGGGGCTAACACTCAAGTAATTGCTTATAGTAGCGGAAAATATAGGGTTTTTGGAGAGACTTTAGACTTAGGAGTTGGAAATTTTATAGATACTTTTGGTAGATATGTGGGCATTCCATTTCCTGCCGGGCCAATTCTTGAAGGAAAGGCTAAGAACGGTAAATATCTAGAATTGCCTTATTCTATTAAGGGGATGGATGTTTCGTTCTCAGGAATGCAGACAAAAATGAAACAACTTTATGATAAGGGTATTAGTGTAGAAGATCTAGCATTCTCTATGCAAGAGACTGCATTTGCGATGCTTGTTGAAGCTGCCGAACGCGCACTTGCACATACAGGTAAAAAAGAACTAGTTTTGGGAGGAGGTGTTGCTTGTAACTCAAGACTCCAAGAAATGTGTCGTTTGATGTGTGAAGAAAGAGGTGCTAAAATGTTTTGTCCAGCACGAGAGTTTTTAGTGGATAACGGGGGCATGATAGCCTATACAGGAGAAATATTATTTAATGCAGGAATTAAAAAAAACCCTGACGATGTCGAAATTGATTCTCGCGAAAGAACGGATCAAGTTATAGTAAAATGGAAGTAGCTAGGTTGAAGGAATTGTTTAGCATAGATCCAAGAGCGTTATCTATTTTTAGAATATTTATTGCGATAATTTTATTTTTTGATTTATTTGTAAGAAGTTTTTCTTTAACTGCCCATTATACTGATTTTGGAACTCTTCCTTTATCTTTTTATTTTGAAAGATATATTGATACTGGTTGGATTTCAATACACCTATACAATGGCAGTCTTATCTATCAAAGTTTACTTTTTGGGATATCTTTTATTTTTGCAGTTTCTTTATTTTTAGGTTATAAGACTAAAATTAGTACTATTGCTTCATGGTTTTTACTTATATCTCTTCATTCTAGAAATCCTACAATTCTCCAAGGAGGAGATGTTATGTTGCGCGTTTTATTATTTTGGGCAATGTTTTTACCTTTAAATTTAAGGTATTCTCTAGACTCTAAATTTGGAAAAATAAATAAAAATAATAAAAAGCTTTATTCATTTGGTACTGCCGGAATATTGTTACAGGTCGCATTTGTTTATTTCTTTTCTGCTCTAACTAAAACTGGGAATGATTGGTATCCTGATGGTACTGCAATTTATTATGCCTTGCAATTAGATCAATTTGCTACTCACCTTGGAAAATTTCTATTAAACTTTCCCGATTTACTTTCCGCAATGACCTATTTTGTTTATTTTCTTGAGTTGATAGGGCCTATTTTATTATTTTCTCCAATATTTTTTAAACAATTTAGATTGGCTTCAAGTTTTTCATTTTTTGCAGTTTTAATTGGAATGGCTTTATGTATGAGGCTCGGGCATTTTCCATTTATAGGCATTGCTGCTTTTACTCTATTTTTGCCCGGATTCTTTTTTGATTATTTGTCTAATAAAATTAAATTTTTGAGAGTTGACGGTAAGTATGAAATCATTGAACCTAAAAAAGATGATAGTTATCTTAGAGCTATTAATCTAATTGCTTTATTTTTTATAATCTATATTTTTTTATGGAATATTCAAACTCTTGGAAAGTATAATTCAGTACCTGATGGATTAGAGTTTATTGCAAATAAGGTAAGGGTTGATCAATATTGGAATATGTTTTCTCCTTATCCATTGAAAGAAGATGGATGGTATATTATTGAAGGAAGTCTTTCAAATGGAGAGACTATCGATTTAATGACTGGAAAAGAGGTTACTTATGATAAGCCAGAACACGTTGCTTCCATGTATAAGGGAGAAAGATGGAGGAAATATTTAATGAATTCCTGGGATAAGAGTTATTCTACTCATAGGCCATATTATCTAAGGTATTTATGCTATGATTGGAATAAGGATAATGTAGTTCAAATAGAGCATATTAAAATGGAATTTATGTTAGAAGTTACAGGCCCAGATTATAAGATTTCACCTGTTGAAAAAGTATTAATTGAAGAAATTGATTGTTAGTAATGATTTATTCAATATCTTATAGGGCATGAACTTTAGGATAAAGTTTATATACTCACATTTTTACCCTTCTTTAGCCAATGACTTATGAGGCATACTCTTTATTGGCTTAAACAAAAATGGATTACTACAGCATAATCGAAAAGGCAAGAAAGACTGGAAAAGTCGACAAAGGAACTAACGAAGTTACCAAGGCTATCGAGAGAGGCGTTGCTAAAGCAGTATTTTATGCAGCTGATGTTTCTCCTAAGGAAATTGTAGCTCACTTGGCAGTTATCTCTAAAGAGAAAAATATCCCTTGTTTTGAAGTGGATTCTAAGCAGAAATTAGGTGTTGCGGTAGGAATTCCTGTCTCTACAAGTGCTGTTGCAATAATTGAAGCAGGCGAAGCAGATAAAGAAATACAAGCATTACACAAATCTAGAGGTAATTAATCATGGGTGGAAACAAACCTAGGCCTATGAAGGATAATTCTAATCAAAGTGGTCCATCTCAAACCCCTAGTAAAATTTCTAATGAACAACCAGTTAAAGCAGTTATTCAAAAGTTAATTTTAAGAACTGGAGCTAGAGGAGAAATTACTCAAGTTGAATGTAAGGTTTTGGAAGGTAAAAATAATGGAAAAGAAATGAGAAGAAATGTTAAGGGACCTGTTAGACTTGGAGATTTAATCACATTAAGAGAAACTGAAATTGAAGCACGTAGAGTTAAGGGTGCAACAAAAGGAGCACATTCTTAAGATGGCTTTAGCAAAATGCACATTTTGTGGTAAGGAACAGGAAGATTTCAAAGGTACATATTTGTTAAAGAATGATGGAAGTACAAATTATTTCTGTTCAAGTAAGTGTCAAAAGAGCGTATTGAAGCTTAAGAGAGACAGAAAAAGAGTTAGTTGGACTGAAGCTTATAGAAATATGCATAAGGGTTCTAATAAAAAGGCTTAAATTTACAATTTTAATTAGCATTAATTTGTCGTCGATAAAATAGCGATTTTGTGCATAAAGGTTTATAAAGGTCTTTTTCTATTTTCATAAGTTATGGCTGAAAAGGGTTATACAGGTGAAAATATCAAGGTTCTTGAGGGCCTTGAAGGCGTTAGGCTTAGGCCTGCTATGTATATTGGTAGCACTAGTAAGTATGGTTTGCATAAACTAGTGGATGAAATAGTTGACAACTCAGTTGACGAAGCTATGGCTGGATATGCTGATACTATTGATGTTACTCTAAATGCAGATGGTAGTGTTACAGTTGATGATAATGGTCGTGGAATACCGGTTGATTTACATCCAGTTTACAAAATCCCTACAGTTGAAGTTGTAATTACGAAACTTCACGCTGGAGGTAAATTCGATAAAGGCACTTACAAGATTTCTGGAGGATTGCACGGAGTAGGTATTAGCGTAGTTGCTGCTTTATCTAAAGCTTTCAAGGTTGTAATTAAGAGAGATGGAAAAATATATCAGCAAGAATATGAAATTGGTAAACCTCTTTACAAATTAAAAACAATTGGAGATTGTGATAAAAAGCAAAATGGGACTTCGATTACATTTACCCCTGATGAAACTATATTTTCAACTACTAAATTTGATTTTTCTGTTCTTGAGACTAGATTTAGAGAGATTGCATTCTTGAATAAAGGTGTTAAGATTTCTTTGACTGATAAGATTACTAATAAAAAAGAAGTGTTTAGTGCGGAAGGTGGATTAATTGATTTTGTTAAATGGGTAAATAGAACTAGAAATGCATTACACTCCAAACCTGTTTATTATATGAAAGAACAAGATAAGATGTTCGTTGAATGTGCTTTCCAGTATAATGATGGATATCAAGAAAATGTTTTGAGTTTTGTAAATACAATTAACACTATCGAAGGGGGAACTCACGTTGCTGGATTTAAGACTGCTCTAACTCGTGCAATTAACGATTATGGTAACAAAAATAAAATGCTTAAAGATGGAAATGTTACTGGAGACGACGTTCGTGAAGGTTTGACTGCTATTATTTCTGTTAAAGTTCCTGAGCCTCAGTTTGAAGGTCAGACTAAAACAAAATTAGGAAATAATGATGTTAAGGGGATAGTTGATTCTGTTTCTATGGTTGCTATGGCAGAATTCTTTGAAGAGAATCCTCAAGTTGCTAGAAAGATTGTAGAAAAAGCAGTTGAAGGTCAGAAGGCTAGGAATGCAGCTAAGAAGGCTAAAGAATTAGTTAGAAGAAAGAATGCCTTTTCAGTTGGAGGTTTACCTGGAAAACTTGCAGATTGTTCTTCAAACAAAACTGAAGAAACTGAATTGTATTTAGTGGAGGGAGATTCTGCTGGAGGTTCTGCTAAACAAGCTAGAAATAAAGAATTCCAAGCTATCTTGCCGCTTAAAGGTAAAATATTGAATGTTGAGAAAGCCCAACCTGTAAAAGTATTATCTAATGAAGAAATTGCTAATTTAATTACAGCAGTTGGAGCAGGAATTACCGAACAATTTGATCATACTAAGATGAGATATGCTAAAGTGATTATAATGACTGATGCTGATGTAGATGGAGCACACATTAGAACTTTACTTCTTACTTTCTTCTTTAGATTCATGCGTAAGCTGATAGAAGAAGGTAAAATCTATATTGCAGTTTCACCTCTTTACAGAGTTAGAAAACGTGGAGATCATTATGTTTATTCCGATAAAGAATTAAAGGAATTGCTTAGTAAATTAGGTGCTAATACTGATGTACAGAGATTCAAAGGATTAGGAGAAATGAATCCTGAACAGTTATGGGAAACAACTATGAACCCTAAGACAAGGATGTTAAAGAAAGTTACAATTGAAGATGGAACTCGTGCTGATGAAGTATTCTCTAAATTGATGGGAGATGAAGTAGAGCATCGTAAGATATTCATTGCAGAAAGAGCGAATGAGGCGCAAATTGATATTTAATACAATGGAGGTACAACTATAATATGGCAGAAGAAAATGAAGAGATAGAAGTTATTGACGTTACTCTTAGCGAGGATGAGATCGATGAGATGATTGCTCACCTTATGGAACTTAAAGAGCATAAAACTAATGTTCAGTTTCCACTTGCTTCTGACCTTGATTTAAGCGTTACATTTACTAATGAAGAGGCAGAACATGAAGAAGAACATGTTGAGTCAGATAAGCAAATGAGCGAGGTTAAACAATAATGGCTGAAGAGAACAATAAACACGAAGAAGAAGCTGAAGAGGAAGTAGCTAAAATGGAAGCTAAGCGTCGTGAGAAAGAACAAATCGGAGATGAAAAGGGCGTTTTTGCCGCTGAAATAGTCGAAGAAATGGAACAAGCGTTCATAGACTACGCTATGTCAGTTATAGTTGACCGAGCTTTACCTTCAGTAGAAGATGGATTAAAACCAGTTCACAGAAGAATTCTATATGCGATGCACATGCTTGGATTAGATTCTAGTAAGCCTACTATGAAATCAGCTAGAATTACTGGAGAGACGATGGGTAAATTCCACCCTCACGGTAACATGGCAATTTATGATGCAATGGTTAGAATGGCGCAAGATTTCTCTTTACGTTATCCACTTATTCATGGACAAGGTAACTTTGGTAGCATGGACGGAGATAGTGCTGCTGCTGAACGTTATACTGAAGCTAAACTCAGCAAGATTTCTGGAGAGTTACTAGCAGACATAGAAAAAGAAACAGTTGTTATGAGGCCTAACTTCGATAACTCTTTGAAAGAACCTGAGACTCTTCCTTCTAAGATACCTAATCTTTTGTTAAACGGAGCAACAGGTATTGCTGTAGGTATGGCTACTAATATTCCTCCACACAATTTGACTGAAATCTCTGATGCAGTTATTTCATATGTTGAAAATGATAAGGTTACTGTTGAAGATTTGATTGGAATTGTTAAAGGTCCTGATTTCCCAACAGGAGGATTAATCACAGGTCCTGGAATTAAAGAAATGTATAGAAATGGTAAAGGTAAAATTATTATTAGAGCAAGAACAGAGATTGAAGAAGACAAAAAAGGAAAGACCTCTATTATTGTTACAGAAATACCTTATATGGTAAACAAGTCTGACCTTGTTAAGAACATTGCTCAACTTGCTACTGAAAAGAAATTGCCTGATGTTTCTGATTTAAGAGATGAATCTGCTAAAGGAAAAGTAAGAATTGTAATTGAATTGAAGAAAGGAGTAGATCCTAAATTTACAATGAACCAGTTGTATAAATTAACAAACTTGCAAACAAGTTTTGATGCTAACTTACTGGCTTTGGTAGGTAAACAACCAAGAGTTATGAATTTACTTGACATAATTAAAGAATATGTAAATTACAGAAGAGTAGTCGTTAGAAAAAGGTCTGAATTTGATTTGAACAAAGCAAAAGACAGACTTGAAATTGTTCTAGGTCTATTAATTGCTTTGAAACATATTGATGAAGTTGTTAATTTTATTAAAAAATCTGAAGATGCTAAATCTGCACTTGAAGGTTTAATGAAGAAATTTGGAATGACTGAAAGACAGGCTAAAGCAGTTCTAGAGATTAGATTACAGCAACTTACTCACATGGAAGCTGAGAAGCTTCGCGATGAAGAAAAGAAACTTAAAGAAATTATTTCAGAATTACAAAGGATACTTGGAGATGAAAAGGAAATCTTGAAAGTAATTAAGAAAGAAGTTAATGAGGTTAAGGCTAAGTTTGGAGATGAAAGAAGAACTAAAGTAATAAAGAATGTTGAAGAAATTACTGAAAAAGACTTGATTGAAAAGAAAGACGTTGTTGTAATGATAACAAACTCTGGTTATATCAAGAGAGTTGACTTGAAATCTTACAAAGAACAAAGACGTGGTGGCGTTGGAGTTACTGGAACTGATCTTAAGGATGAAGATTTCGTAACTAGTATGATTTCATGTTCTACACACGACCACTTATTGTTCTTTACAACTAGGGGTCGTTTGTACTGGCTTAAAGCTAACGATGTTCCAGCATCTGAAAGACAAAGCAAAGGAAAAGCTCTTGTAAATGTACTTGACTTAAGAGATGAAGCTGTTGCAAGTGTTATGTCTCTATCTGACTTTGATAAGGGATATTTGATGTTTGTAACTAAACTTGGAATTGTTAAGAAGATTGCAGTTAGTGATGTTTCCAAACCTCGTGCTACAGGAGTTAGAGTAATGAACATGCCAGTTGATAATTCTGATATCTTGATTAGTGTAATGCGTGTCAGCGACAATCAAGAAGTATTGGTTACTACTAGTGATGGAAAGGCTATTAGATTTAACGCCGATGAAGTCAGACAGATGGGAAGAGCTTCTTACGGAGTAAAAGGAATAGAATTGAATGCTAAGGATGAAGTTGTATCTTTAGTTCCTGTTCCTACAAAGAATCCTGAAAAGACATCTATCTTGACAGTAACTGATAAAGGATATGGTAAGCGTTCTGCATTAGATGAATACAGATTAACTGGTAGGGGCGGAAAAGGAGTAATTAACATCAGAACTGAAGATAAGAATGGTTCTGTTGTTCGTTCATTGCCAGTTACAGATGATAGCTCTATTATTGCTACGACAAAACAAGGAATGGTAGTAAGAATTTCAGTTGATGAATTAAGAGAAATGGGTAGAGCAACGCAAGGTGTACGAGTAGTCAAACTCAAGGATAACGATAAAGTTGTAGATGTTGTGTTAGTCCCAGAAGAAGAAGTTAAAGTTTGAGCTTTACAAAAAGTCTAAATAATAGATAATTTTCTTATTTTTATGAATAAGGACCATATTCAAAATAAAGGAAACTCTGGAAGAGATATTAATTTAGCCGGCAGAGATGTGGTTCATTATCATAATTATTCTAAGCAAAAAGAAGATCTTTTATTAAATCCAAAGGGTCCAAATAATGGGATTTTAGAATTTGCTGAATGGTACTGGAATTTTATCTCAAGTAGTAAAAAGAACTTTTTGTTTTCTTTTATTTTGCCATTTTTCGGATCAGTTTTTGTTGGACAAGACTATTTCTTTACAAGGTTTTTTTCTAATATTTATTTAACTTCAGGAGGCATATTTGTTTTTATTCTACTCTTTTCTGTTCTGGTAATGAGGCAGAATAACTCATGCCCTTCCTGTAAAAGTGGTTTTGCTACGGAAGAAATAGCTAGAAAATTATTGAATCATAAATTGGTGAAAGATACTTGGATAATGAATATTGAAGTGACAAAAAAATGTCGCAAATGTCATTATTCTTATAAATTTCCTTTGATTTTAGAAGAACCTAATGATAATTAAACCTAAATATTTTAAATCTTTTTATTAGCATGGATTTTGATAAAGAATTTAATTGGGTTAATAATAGGATTATTTATTCCTTATCTTTCATATTGATAATCTATGAGCTAAAGGATTTGATAGTTTCTTGGTTTCCTAAAAACTTTTCATTAGAGATTTATAAATTTCATTTTACTGTTCTTGATTTGATAAATTCGATGTTAATTATTTTGTTAGTCTCTCTTTATTTATATGGTATTAATTATCTAATAAAAAATCCTCTAAACAAAATAAAGATTTATCTTAACTATGTAGCTTCGTTTTTATGGTTTTTATTTCTTGTTTTCCCTTTAATTATTTTAACTACTACTTTACTTAATTTAGCCCTTAAACAACCAGATGGTCTATCTATGTTAATCTTAACAATCTTCTTAATTGTGAATACTTTAATGAGCATTTGGTTTGAAAGACAATCTAGAAAGATTGATTCTTTTTTGATTGATTATAAGATACAAAATCTTAGATTAAAGTATAATGAACGCGATCATATGTCTGAGTTTATAAGAAACTATCTCAAATTAGAACTTTTATTAAAAAAAGCTTTATTAAATAAGACTGGAGTTTCTTTGGTAAGAGATAGTTTTGTAAATCTTCAAACCATCATAAATTTGCTACTCGATAAGAAATGGATTGCCCAAGAATTAGCTTTAGAAATTAAGGATATCATAAAATTAAGAAATTTTGTAATTCATGGTGAGCACAAAATCACCCACTTTGAACTGGAAAAGATTGAAAAGATTATCTCTCAAGTAGAAAATAGTCTAATTTTATCTTCTTAGACTTATCTTCAGAAGAATTCATAACTTGGCTTAAAAAAGAAACACTAAAGAGCACATCCTTCATGCTTCAATTTGACAGGATTTATAATGTCTATTAACGCTATTAGTTAATGAGTGATGTATCTGCTAAACTGTTTTACGTTTGTGCCTTGCTATTTATTTCTCTTATTGCAATAAGTGTTTATTTCAATGGTCCTTTACTTGCTCCACCTCCTGGATATATTGAAGGGCAAATATGGTTTGCTCCAAACAAAGGATCTTTGGATTATACTCAATTATTTTTGAATGAAAGTGCATGGTTTACTGTTTTACGAAATGTAGATGTTTTTGAATTTCATCCAGAGGTTCTTTTGAATGGTTTTCCTAACCCATGTAATAATCCAAGTTGGCCTTGGTGCGAGAATTCTTCTTATCAAAATTTAGTTGCGATAGATACTTTTAGAAAACTTGAGACGATGGGAATGGAATTATCTACTGGTGCTCCTGCAGTTAAAGTATGGGGCTGCGAAGCGGTCGCAACTGTTCCTTTGGCAGAACAAATGATACAAAATGTCTTGAACGCTGGGGCGACAATAGATTACATAACCATGGATCAACCATATATTGGAGGAGAAGCAGTATTTAGTGGTCAAAGTTGTGGATTTACAATGGAACAAAGTGCACAACAAACTTCAATTTATATAAGCACACTTAAAGCAAATCATCCTAATTTGAAAATAGGAGATACAGAACCTTATCCATATTTTAGTCCTCAACAAATAATTGCATGGGCTGATGAACTTGAAAGTTTAGGCACACCTCTAGATTATTTCCAATTAGATGTAGCATATGGATTACCCGATATTGATTTAAGTGGAATGAGCGAAATAAAAGATTATTTTGAGAGTAAAGGAATTCCATATTCAGTTATTTACTGGGCAAATACTGATTTTCCAGATGGACATGGGTCCACTACTCAATGGTATAATGATGCTATTACTTGGGCACAAACTGTAAAAAATAATAATTATGATGGGCCTAACCAAAACTTTCATAGCTGGGAATATGCAAATCCATTACCTGTTACCTTGCCTGAGACATTAAGTGGACAAACTATGACTAATATGGTGCTTAATTCTTTACCTTTCTTACTAGATGATGATGCTACTTTTGTTAATCAAGTTGTCCCTACCGATATGACTGCTGGTCAAACTTACACTGTTAGCGTTACTATGTTAAATAGTGGTGAAGAAGTTTGGAGCGGGAAAAAGATATATGGGCTAGGTTCTCAAGGTCCTCAAGATAATGGAATATGGGGATTAGGAAGAGTTACGCTTGCTTTGGGAGAAAAAATATATCCTGGAGAACAAAAAACATTTACTTTTGATGTGGTTGCTCCAACAACTTCAGGAAACTATAATTTTGAATGGAGAATGATTCATGAGAATATAGAATGGTTTGGAGCTAATAGCCAACCTATTACTATAAGTGTTAGTGATCCTCCGATAGTTCCGCATATAAATTCTATTTCTCCTATTTCGATATTAAATAATGCAAACCACACGATAACTTTAACTGGGACTGGATTAAGCCAGAATTTCATTTTGATTTTTGCTCCTGCATCTAATCCTCTTTCTGTAAGTGTTTACTGCGATTTTACAAATCCTAATAATGGTGGAGCAAATTGTCAATGGATAAATGATACTGAATTTAGATTTGATGTGCTTAGCGGAACTCCTGAAGGGCAAGTTATACTAGGTTATGTCAATTTTGAAGGTTTACAAGTTTCTAATCCTTCTGAAGTTTTCACTATACAATCTGGCGAATGCTTGGAATCAAGCACTCAATCTTGCGGAAATAATGTAGGGGTTTGTACCGGAGCTATACAAACATGTACATCTAGTGGAACTTGGGGTGCTTGTAACTTTGGACCAACTTACGAATCTAGTGAAACACTATGCAGTGATGGGCTTGATAATGATTGTAATGGCGTAGTAGATAGTTGTGCTCCTGTTCAGTCTGGTGGAGGTTCCTCAGGCGGTGGAGGAGGTGGCGGTGGAAGCGGAAGTAGTGGAAGTAGATTGCCTGTAGTAAATGTCCAGTGTAGTGATGGGCTTGATAATGATAATGATGGCTTCATAGATTATCCAGAAGACACAGGTTGCACTAGTAAAAATGGCGTAAGTGAATTAGATGCTTTACCTCCAACCACTAACGTAAATACAAATGAAGAGAGTGGACAGGAACTAAGCGGAAATAATGAGGATATAAACGTAAACTTAGTATTCTGGACAGTTCTCTTTAGTTTAATTGGTGGTATTGTCTTTACCCTATTACAAATAATTAAAATAATTAGGGTAAATTCTAAATCACTTAACTAATAGTTTATTAAGTATTGATTTATATTTTATTTTGTGATGCTTGAAACTTCTACTATAATTATAATTTTAGTTGCTTTAATTATTGGATATTTAATTGGACATTACATTACTTTTGTTCGCCGTAACAGGCATTGGGAAGCTCAGATTGATTTACATAGGGCAGATGCTATTTCTAGATCTCGTGCTGTTTTAGCCGGACAGTTTTCAGAACAACTTGCACCTTACTTGCCCGATTTTCCATTTAATCCTAGTGAGTGCAAGTTTATCGGAAAGCCAGTTGACTTTATTGTGTTTCATGGACTTGATGAGAAGAATGTAACTGGCGTTAGTTTTGTTGAAGTTAAGTCTGGAAAGAGTAAATTGTCTGGAACTGAAAAATCAGTTAAAAGTGCTGTTGAAGAAGGTAAAGTTAGATGGGTAGATTATCGAGTTCCTGATGACATTAAGTAGTTTTGTAAGAGCCTAATTGTCCAATAATTAAGACCTGATTATCTTCAGTTAATTTACTTTCTATTCCAAATATTGCTTTTTTATGTCCTCCTATTAATTTCGCTCCTTCCATTAGGCATTTTGCTTTTTCTAATAAGGTATTATGTGCTTCGAGATAACTTGGTCTTATTATCCGATAAACTATAGGCCTTGCTGTTTTGGTTATTTTATCTATCACGCAGAATGGTGAAACTTGGAAACCTTGTTCTTGAAGTTGTTCCATTGATTGATATATCATTTCCATAAAAATTTGCATTTTTTTTGCTATTTAAGGCTTTGGCAGAAGTCACAGTTCTTTTCGACATTACACTTTTTGAAACCAAATTTCCTTGCCTGCATTATGTTTTGTGCGGTTTCTACTATTTCTTTTACAACTTCATTTAAATCAAATTGGGTTCTTGGGGAATGGATTTCTTTTGCTATACCTTCTGAATTTATCTCAAAAATTAGAGGGGTTTCTTTTTGAAGCATGTCTAAGATTAAGCGTTTTGGATTTCCAAAATCTTGAGATGCTAAGGCGTATATGCCTAATTGCCAGTTTCTATATCTTGGTTTAATGTCAGATTTTCCTGTTTTGTAATCTACAATTGTTAAGTTGCCTTGATCATCTGTATCTATTCTATCTGCATAACCTGTAAAAGTTAGGTTTTTTATTTTATGTTTTAGATGCACTTCAACTTGAGAATTTTGATTGTATAATGATTTGTTTCTTTCTAAGAATATTTTAATCATTGGAAGAGCTTCTTCTAGATTGAGATCTTTGTATTCTTCTAATTGCATTATTTTTGTTAAATCTTCTATTTCTTTTTGATTTTTGATGTTTTGTTTTACTGCTTTTTCAAGGACTTTATGGATAAAAGTACCTAATGTAATTGCTTCCCAGCTTTGAGGTGTTGGGTCTGGCATATTGTAAACATATTTCATTTCATAACGCTTTTGACATTCATCAAATAACTGTAATGATGAAGGTGAGAAACTGACATACTGTTCATCTAATTGGTTTGCTGGCTTTAGAGTTACTTCTGGAACAACGTATTTTTCTTCTGTGTCTATTATGAATTCTATGTCTTCATTATTTTGATAAGCTATTTCATTTAGGAATTGGCTTGGCTCAAATTTTCTTTGGCCGTATTCTTTAGCGTATGTTATGAATAGTTTATGTCTTGCTCTTGTGAAACCTACATAACATAAACGCCTTTCTTCTGCTATTTGGCTTTCTAGATTATCTCCTTCATCTATTCTTTCAATAGGGAATTTTTTCTGTACCATAGAAGACATAATTACTAGGTCGTATTCTAGACCTTTAGTTGCATGGTTAGTCATGATTCTTATTCCATCTTTTACTAGTTCTGGAGCTTCTACATTGATGTTTAGAGAGTCTATTGTGTTTAGATGGTAAATTAACCCTGACAAGTCTGAATCTTGTTCGGGTAATTCTTTTACGAAAGAATGGAATTTTTCTAATACTGGAATCGAATCTTTATCTTCAATATTTAGTAACTCATATAGTTTTTTAACTAATTCATGTGCTTTTGGCTTTTGATTTTGTAAGTCTAAAAGGTTATTTACTATTTTTTTAACTAGTTGTAGTTGTGATTCGCTATTTTTTGATATTTGGAAATCTTTAGTTATAAAATCTTGACATATACATTCACTTTCTCTTAACCTTTGCATTTCTTTAGTTATTATGAAATTATCTTTTTGATCAGTTATTGTTTGATTTACTATCTCCCATATTGCAACTTCTCCGTATTTTGATTTATTTTGTAACTTTTCTGTTAATGTTAAATAAGCTCGGATTAATTTTATTTTTTTATCTTTTAATAAAGAATCTTTATTCACACTTGTGAACGGGATGTTTTCATATTCTAACTGTTTCTTGAGAAGATTTGATTGTTGGTGCGTTCTGAATATAACACATATCTTGTTCAATGGGGTGTTTTTTTGCATTTCTTCTCTAATTAATTCTATTATTTTTCTTACTTCTTCTTTAGAGTTCTTTAGCTCAAAGACTTTTACTTTATCTCCTTCAAAGTTATGTGCATTTCTTACTTTGAAACAGTCTTCTTGTTTTTCATAATTGTTTTTTATTAGTTCATGTGCTATGTTTAGAATCTTATTAGTTGATCGGTATGATTTGTCTAATCTGTATATATCTTCATTTTTTACTTGGAACTTTTCTTTGAAATAGTTAAAATTATCTTCATATGCTCCTCTGAACTTGTATATTGATTGATTTAAATCTCCTACGACAGTGATATTCTTTTTTATTGCTATTTTTTCTAATAAATCACATTGAATTTTATTTGTATCTTGAAATTCATCTACTATGACATGTTCAAATGAGTTTGATATTTCTGGATGTTTAGTTAGTAGTTCTAGAGCCTTATTATGAAGATCTGAATAGTCTAGGCCTCCTTGGGATTGTTTTATTTTTTCATAACTTTTCCAGGCTTGAATGAATTTTGCATTTTTGATTTGATTTTCTAAATTATCTCTTTCTTCTTTGATTACATCTATTTGATCCTTTGATAATTTATTGATGTGATTTGTGTTTATTTTGAATTTTGCTTCTTCTAGTTTCCTTGAAAGGTTTTGTATTTCTTCTTGGGATTTTTCTTGTATTTTTAGACTTTCTAGGGATATACCTAAGTCTTTTTTTGTGCCTATCTCATCAATGTATCTATTGCATAATAAAGGAGGGGTCTTGAAATATTTGTGAAGGAGAATTTTACCATCATCAGGAGTTATTATTTTGAAATTAGTTTTGATATTTATCTTTTCTCCATGGGCTCTTAATATATCTGCACAAAATGAATGGAATGTTGATATTATTGGTCCATTATTTTTTAGGAATGGAATTATTCTTTCTTTTAGATTGTTTACTGCTTCATTAGAAAAAGTTAGGCAGACTACTGATTCTATTGGAATAGGTTTATTGTTAATAATATATTTTAGTTTTTCAATAATGCTTCTTGTTTTTCCAGTACCTGCTCCTGCGAGAACAGCACATGGACCACTTACTTTTTTTAGATACTCCATAATTTATCTAGAAATTGTGTTGTTTATATGATTTTAGTGTCTTTTTTAATGTGCTTCTGTTGATTCTCTGCTTGCGCATTGTACATTAACAATGCTTTTATTTGGTCTGGATCGCAGATGTGAATAGAAGAGGGTTATTATAAGGTATATCCAGAAGAGATTATTGAGATGTTAGAAGATATTCTTAGAATTTTGAAGGGAAGAAAAGGCTCTGGAATTAAACCGTAAGGTTATAAAAGCTTCAAAACCTACAATTTTATGAGTTTTGCCTCTTTATTGAGAAAATCTATTCTAGATTATAAGGTTAATTTTAAAGCAATATTCGGACTAGTATTTTGGTTTGTAATACTTCCATCCATTCTTATTAGTATTTTAACTTTAGTAACTGAAAACCCATTTTTTAGTATTGCTAATCAAAATGGCTCGGAATTAAATGTTGGCGTAATAGTAATGGCAGTATTATTAGGCATTCTCGGAATTGCCTTGTTATTTCTGCAGTTTATTCCAATGGTGGGAATTACTTCTATCTCTGTAAATAAAAAAACATTTATTTTCAAAGAGGCACTTAAGTCTGCAAAAGAAAATTATTGGTTATACCTTGGTTTTTGTATTGTAATGTTCATCTATTTATTTGGCCTTTTTATTTTATTAATAATACCTGGGCTTATTTTTATGATCTACTGGTCATTAGGAACTTATGCCTTATTTGATAAAAAACATACAAGAATTAATGAAGCTCTAAAAAAAAGTAGGCAGCTAGTAAGAGGTAATTGGTGGAGGATTTTCTGGTATTTGGTCTTAATTTATGCTATTATATCCATTGTATGGTTAGCCACAAGCACCCTCCTTCCAGATTTACAAAGAGAGTATTTGACTAGCAAAATTACGGGAGAAGAAGTTTCTTTAGAAAAAAGCATAATAATTTCGATTATAAGTTTGGTAGCGAGTATATTATATAATTTATTAGCTATTCCGATACTATTATTATTCTTCAAAAATGCCTATCTCGAGTTAAGAGATAAGCCTAAAAAAGAACCTAAATTAATAAAATCTGAAAAAAAGGATTTCATATGGCTTTCAACTAGAATATCTGCCTATTTATTTATTTTATTGAATGTTATATTCTATTTCATCTTTCCAGAAACTTTCTTATTAAATTTATGGCCTGATCTAATAATTCCCTATATTGTAATTTTTGCTTTAATAGTATCAACAATCCATCTTTGCACTCATAAAAAGAGAGCATTTGCATTGGTAGTCTTCCTATTGTCTTTATTGATAACATTAGGATTAGCAGTTGGAGGAGTTATGGTACTTTATGATAATTATGAATATCAAAAAGAACTTGGCTTTGAAAAACCCCTAGTTGATCTTGTTAACCAGACCTTAAAAACTGAAGAGTATGACTTGAAAAATTTTGAGATATCTAGTCCTATGAACATTTCTGTAAATTTTTCATCGGATAAGCCAGTTAATTTAATTATAATTGAAGAGGCAGAATTAAAAAAATATGCAAGAAATGAAAGCTATGAAACATTTAGTACAGATATTAATATAACGCAAGGCTTTGTAGAGGGAATTGAAATATTGCCAGGTAATTATTCTTTAATAATAGCATCCTCAGAAATAGGTACAACCATATATAGCGTAAAGATTAAACCTGTTTTAAATTTTAAAGGAGGGGGATATCCCACTACTATGCCAGATGGAAGATATTTGATAGTGAATGAATCCAGTGAAATTCCTTCAGATTATCATGAATGGTATACATTTTATGCTACTAATGGTTCAAAAGTTGAAATAATATTTGATTCAGAAGATTATGCTAACATTTACTTGATTCCAGAAAGCAATTTTTCAGACTTCGAAGAGGGAAATAATTTTTATTCTTTAGTTAATGCTTCTGGCACTCGTTGGCCATGGCACCTTCAGAATTACACTTTGGAATCTGAAGGTACTTATTATTTTGTGGTTGTTTCCGATATAAATCCTGTCGAATACAAAAAGACTATTATAACTTGGTAGGCCTTATAATAGAATGAAAAATAAAAAATACTTTCTTATTTTGCTGTTTTTTGTCTTCTTAGTTATATTAATCTTATTTATTTTAAATAAAGATAATTACCCTGCCATCAGTAGTGAAGGAAATTTTTATCCTTCAGATGTGATAATAAAACCTGTTCCTGGGCAGACAGATACAGAACAGATTAATGATATAATTAATGCTAGTAATGGTTTGAATGTTTCAGAATATTACTGGTCGACTTTGATTACTCCGGATATTGAATACTTTGAGTTAGGCAATACTTATCTTGATTTATTAACTCCAGAGGATAGCTTTGGTAGAATTGTGAAATCTCCAACTAAATCAAGACATAATCAGCTTATCGCAATTATTTTTGACTACGGGGATAAAGGTAGGTCTTTATCCTATCAGAGGCCTATTAATTCCGATTCT
The DNA here is from genome assembly GCA_964408235.1 of Candidatus Woesearchaeota archaeon. GTDB lineage: Archaea > Nanobdellota > Nanobdellia > Pacearchaeales > GW2011-AR1 > SICU01. Next base: position 25,937 of record CAYOYN010000009.1, read on the forward strand.
GAACAATATGTAATTTTTGATCTTTTAGTTGATAATCCTGATAGGAACAAATTAAGACATAAGGTGGATATTGGCACTGATAAAAAGAATTGGGAATTAATCAAAAAAGAAACTAACTATCCTTTAAATAAACCTTTCAAACGCACTTATTTGTTAGTGCAGAAAAGAGGAGAAGATGGTGTTATGGAGGGATTAATCTATTATGAAGGAGCCATCATCACTCTAAGAATTAAAGGTCTTGTTAATGAAGATACTATTCTAGGTTTACAAGAGACAACCTGGGATGTTGCTGGTCGTCTTGAGAATATCCATGACAAACTTATTTCTCCATTAATAGGAAAAGTTTCTATATTTCAAAATAATACTATTTTAGCTAGGCCAGATTTACCTGATCCAGATCTAGTCTCATATAATTAGCAAGTTTTTGAAAAGCAAGGTTTTTATCTGCATTTTAATTAATTTATAGATGCGAAAAACAGAGAAATTCTTTATTGATGAATTTAATACTTATTTAAAAAAACATGGTTTTATTAAAAAAGGTTCATATTGGAAAAAACAAATTTCTGATTATTGGATCATTTTAAACTTAGAAAAATCACAATACGGTAAATATTTCTATCTTAATGTTGGAATATCTACTAACCATTTTAATAACTTAAAGGTTCAAAAAACATACCATTGGTCTTTAGCTACTCGTTATGAAACCATTTTTGGATTAGATAATCAAGAATTGATTAAGTTATTTGATTATTCCGCAGATGAGAAAAATATTCAAAATAATATAAAAGTTATATCTAAAAATTTAGATTTTTTATTGCAAATTTTTTATAAGCTAAATAGCAAAAGTTTTATAGAAAAACATTTTGATGAACTATTTAAGTCTTTTAATATTTCTCACTTTAGTATGGGTAACTTACAAAAAATTATTCAAAAAGATTAGAACATTTACAAATTAAAATTATCTTTTTTATTTTATTTAGCAGTATTGTCGATAAGGATTATGCCTTTTTTTCCTGTTAAGTTTTACTTGAGAATTTCACCATGGCCGATTAAACGCCAGTGATTGTTTATGTTTCTCGCTAATCCTACTTTATCATTTTTGAATGGGACTATTGGTATTTTTAGAGAGATTTCTGCTTCATCTTTATTCAATTTGATTATGTTTCCTACTGTTACTGATGTGTTTACAGATAACATTAGATTTTCTCCAGGTTTTAGTGCAGGGATAGGAATTCCTCCAACGTACTCTTTGAATAGATGGTGTTTGATAGTTATTTTATTCGTTATCTCTGGTAAAACCTTCTCTAACGAGACTACGCAGCCTGAGAGTGTATCTGTTTTACCTATTGACATATCCAATTCTGTTTCTATTGCTGCATTTCCTC
>CAYOYN010000010.1:0-14043 GCA_964408235.1 Candidatus Woesearchaeota archaeon
CGCTAGCAACAACAATAATTAAAACAATCAACACAAAAGAAAAAGTATAACCTTTTCTAGAACTAACCATGCCTTGAAAAGATCAAACCAGATATATAAATTTAATCAAAAGAAAATGATCCAAGCCAAAATTATATCTGCAAAAATAAAGCTATAGAATATCATATGTTCAAGGCTTCCTCCTTGTCTAACGTTCCCTTTAGCAACATATTTAGCTGGCCAAAAAGGTCTGATTCCTTCTGTAGTCCAAGAATCTACAATTAAATGAGTACCATATGCTAAGAAAAATGGAAATGCTAAAGTAGGTAAAAACCAAGCAAATAACAAAGTCGCAGTTAAACAAAAAGTAAAACTATGTAAAATTCCCCTTTTTCTAGGGGCTATAGGCTTATCCTGTTTCAACTTCAAACCCTTCAGAGAAATACCCCTATCCAGATTAGGCAATAATGTGGCTAGAGCAAAAATAAAGACATATGTCCAAATATGAGTTACCTTTGACAGAAAAAATAACATGAAAAAAACACCTATTGCAATATGAGTTTTATTAAGCATTAAAGTCAAAAGGCAATTTAGATTTAAACCTTTCCAGATTCAAGTTCTTTTATTACTGTGTCAATTGAAAAATCCTCTATATTCCTTACAGAAAACTCTAAGTTATTACTAAATGAATTCATTTTAAAGTTTCCAGTAAAAATCTTTTCTTCCCCTATAAGCTCAGCACGTTTAGAATTAAGCACTTCTAATGAAAATAGCTCTTGATCATTTACTCCTAAAAGTCTTTTAATATTATCTCCAAAAAGAACAGACCTTATACTAGCAGAACCATCATCCAAAACAATATTTAATAATACTCCCTTCTCCCCTTCGTTTTTCTTAGAATCAAAAAATCTAGGCTCAAATGTTTGAACTATAAATGCGCGAACATTAACAAAGGCTCCCTCTTTCGCATCTGCAAAATTCCCAGAAGCAGGAGCAACAATTTCCTTAACAGAATCAAATTTTTTATCACTAGGTTTTATATCTGAAAAAGCTGAAACATGCAATTCTCCATTTTTGACACTCGCACCCCTAATTTCAATAACACTTCCTTGTGAAAGATTACCTGACTCAATTAAAGAAACATGATTTGAATCCCACAAAACAACCCTTGTATTAGATGTCTCGTCACCTAAAGTGAAGCTCGCAAATTTTCCACTTCTTCCATTTTTAGAAAATTCCTTAACAGGAAAAACCCTTGTAATCTTTCCTATAACATTAGCCCTTCTTAGGCCTTCAGTAAGCTCATTAATTTTAATCATTTCGTTTTCAAAACTTATGCCTAATTCAGCGGCAACTATTTGAGCAGCACCTTCTTTAGAGATTAAACCAGAAAGTTTAGATTTCTTCGCATCTACCTTTTTTTCAATTTCTTCAACAGATAGTTGAGAGTGCTTTGATATCTTCTCAACAAGACTATTGTAAGCATCCATTAGAACAACATAAAGTTGAGGTTTAAAAGAATACCGCTAGTGAATGGCAATAAATATTATTCGCAAAGAACAGTCTGACTAAAAGATTCCAACCCATTAGGATCTGCATATTCGATTATACAATATCCACGATTACAAATATTAGTAGTTACACAAGTATCCTTTTTTATTTCTGTTACAACCATAGAACCTAAAAATGAATCTCCAACCTCATAAGAACAACCACAAGTTTTTGGAGAAAGGTTAGAGTCAAAACCATATTCGTAAAAAAACATGCCCACAAAATAAGAGGTTACTAATAACAAAATCATTAACCAAAACCCCTTCATGAGAAAATAAAGGGCAACAACATTATAAATCTTACCTTAGCAAATGTTTAAAAAAGAGGCTAAACAAAACAAAACATGGCAAATACAGCAGTAATAATAGTCAAAATAATGCCTGACTCCCCTTCAACAGATTTAAGAAAAATAGAAGAGCAGATAAAGCATAAAATGGAAGGAAGTGGAGCGAAAGCTGTAACTTTTGAAGAAAAAGAAGTGGCATTTGGTTTAAAATCTATAACTCTTAAAATGGCATTTCCAGAAGAAAAAGGCACAGATTACGTAGAACAAGAGTTAGCAAAAATACCTCATGTATCTTCAGTTACGATCGAAGACTATAGAAGAGCCTTCGGTTAAAATGAGCCCTATAGAAAGATTGATAGAATTAGGCGTTGTTCCAGATTTTATATATGAAGGGATATTTCAAGAAGAAGGAGATAGAAAATATACACCTCTAGAAATCCATTTTTGGCCAAAGGATATAATATTACATGTTAAATATTTAGATGAAGGATTTCCGAGAGGGAATAAGAGCATAAGAAAAGTGATAAAAGATAAATATCTTGGAAAATATGAACCATTAAGGATGGTTAAATGAATTTATCTAAAGAACAAATCTCTCAATTAAAGAAACAGCTTCTTGAACAAATAAAACATTTACCAGAAAATCAAAGAAAAGAAGCAGAAAAACAAATAGAAAATTTATCAGATAAAGCAGTAGAAGAAATGTTAGAATCCCAAAATGAAAATCAAGTAGAAATATTTAGAGAAATAATTTCTGGAAAAATACCGAGTAAAAAAATAGATGAAAATTCATCGGCAATCGCAGTCTTAGAAATAAAACCAATCTCTAAAGGACATATCTTAGTCATACCAAAAGAAAAACTAAAAGACATAGATAAAGTCCCTAGTGAAATAGCAATTCTCATAGATAAAATTTCAAAATTATTAGTTGAAAAGCTAAAACCAAGAGATGTAAAAATAATTCCTGAGTTAAAAATGGGAGAAGTAATTATTAATATTATCCCTGTATATGATAAAGAGTTAAGCTTAGAAAGTAAAAGGTCAATAATTCCAGAAGAAGAACTAAATAAGATAACTGAAATACTACATAAAAAACAAGAAATTCAAGAGGTAAAATCAGAAGCTAAAAAAGAAGAACTAAAAAGGTTTCCAAGGAGAATACCTTAAAAACAAAAAGAAGGCAAGAAAAGCAAAAAGAAAAGCAGGAGCGAAAGGAACACCATTCTTGATTAATACTTTTTTGCCGAATTTTCTAAGAAGAACTATTTCTTCAAAAGTTAAACCAGAAAATTTTTTAGAGATGGTTTTGCCTTTAACTGAAACCTCCCTTTCGAGCCAATCACCTTCAGTTAATTTTTGAGGGGAAACCAATTGAACCATACAAGATTTTTCTATAGCCCTAACATAGGCAAAAAGGAGAGGTGATAAAAATATGAATACGGTGAAAAATAGAATAATATTCGTAGAATCATAAGCGCTTTTACTCAAGTAAACAACAATTCCAAGTAGAAATGAAAAGATAAAAAAGTATTTTTTCTTATTTATCTGTTCTAAAAATGATTTTCTGAAATTAGGATAGTTCTTCCTTATTAAAAAAGAGCTGTAAATCAAAGTATAAATTACTCCTGAAGTAAAAAGCAATATGATAAATCCAAATCCATAATAAATGTAATCCATTAATGAAGAATAAGGAAATATACCCCCCAATCCAAATAATAATTTTGCATCTCCTCCTGCAAAAACTCTAGAATAATAAAAAAGATAACCTAATCCAATGAAAAGTAAAACTCCAAACAACCCGTAAATAAAAAACATAAAATCTTTTGAAGCAATAGAATAAATCGCCCTATATGCTAAGACAAAAGAAATCAAAGAGAAAGTAAGCCAATTAGCAATTTCTCGCGTTCGTAAATCTTGAACAACTGCAAAGATTATCGCAACTAAAGAAATCAAATAAAGAAATAGATACTCACTCATAGGCTATAAAAAAAGAGCATCTTTATTAATATTAACTCTGTAAAAAGATATGAGAAAAGAGTGGATCCATAGATATTTACCAATAATTATCCTTTTAGCCCTTGTATCAATATCATTCATGATAATAAAAGATTACTTGGTGGCAATAATCGGGGCATTCATAACAACTTACCTTGTCTACCCAATACATAAGAAATTAGAGAAAAGAATGCCAAATTGGTTAGCAGCTTCAATAACTTTAATCGGGACAATTTTAATAATATTTTTACCTATAGTTTTAGTAATAAAAGAGATAATAAGCCAAATATATAGGGCAATACAATCTGGATCTTTAGCTTTAATTATAGCAAAAATAGAAACAATTGAAATAATTCAAAAATATAACTTTAATCTATCAGAATTAACAAATAACTTTTTCAGTTTTGGAGTAAAAATTCTTTCAGGCATAACTGTATCTGTAGCCACTTCGATCGTCTCTTTATTTGTAATGGTTTTTATCATATATTATTTACTTTTAGAATGGCCAAAATTAAGAATTAGAATAAAGAATTATGTACCCTTCGATAACAAAGAAAAAGTAATGAATGATATGGCAGATACAACAAAAAAAATAGTAAAGGGCACATTATTTCTCGCATTTATTCAAGCATTCGTAGCAGCAATAGGGTTCTGGTTAGCAGGAATAAACTTTTATTTAATTTTAGCAACGCTAATAGGCTTATTTGCATTTATTCCAGGAGGTCCAGCAATAGTTTGGGTACCGACATTAATAATGAAAGTAATTCAACAAGATTATGTTTCTGCTGGAATAATTTTAGCATTTGGATTATTTATCTCAATATACTTAGATACGGTATTAAGGACAAAGGTCGCAGGCAAAAATTCAAACATACACCCAATAGTAATGTTATTAGGCGTAATGGGTGGAACCCCATTCTTAGGCTTAGCAGGAATAATTGTAGGACCATTATTACTTAGTTATACCTTAGAAATCTTAGAAGAAACACTTAGTCAGCACTAAAGCAATATTAAATATAGAGTAAACAATCAATTAACCTTATCTTCTCTTGATCTAAATTGGCCACCACGCTTATACTTATTGTATCCTCGTTGCTTCCTCTTATCATTTTTGCTCTTACGCTTACTAGCAAAACCATATTCGTCTGACATAAAAAATAGAATTAAAACAAATATAAAAACCTAACTTAATTTAGAAGGACAACTTACAGCAGCACAATTAATATTACATTTAACATTTAACTGGGGGTCGTTACAAAACAACTCTTCATCATTCATTCCAATAGATTCGCAACAAAAAGCTATTTCATTAGAACTTCTACAAACTAAATCGCAAGCCTGACGAGTAGCTTCTAAATTCTGAGTCTTGAGTATAGGTTCAGTTCCAGATTTTAAGAAACTAAAACCACCTTTAATAAAAAAAACAAAACCTATCAAAACAGCAACCCCTATGATGATCAAAATAATAGTCGTAATTGCAATATCAAAACCCTTAGTATTCATTTTATGAACAATAACCCTCGCCGTTATTAAATGTAGCGTCACATATACTTTCTTCTTGATAACAGACACCAGTAAATCCGCACCTACAAGGAACCTCACTAGTTATTGTATGAAATGCATCAAAAGTACAAAAACTCAATACTTGAGCCTCCGTATTTCCTGTCCCTCCTGAGCTTGAACTTCCACCGCTAGAGCCACCACTCCCGCTACTAATTCCAGATCCGATAGAATTACCAGGTGGCAGGGGAATTGCCGGATTATCGATAGCATTTTCCCCGGATTCAAAACCTATAGATTCAAAAAATTTCTCTGCTCCAGATCCTTCATCACCTATAAAAATAAAATAAGACATTAAACAAAATATAACTATTAAAAAAACTAAAAATATTCTAAAAGCAACTTTCTGATTCCAAACCATCAAAGACAACAATCAAAGCTGAATTAAAAACATTACTGATAATCTGCACAAGTAGTATCTGCAATTCTAGTTTCAGGTTTGCCGTAAGCAAGACTTGAACAAACATCCTTCCTATAAGAATAAACATCTATGCCCTTGCAATTTAATGAACCAATAGTTGTATCAATTCCTTTTGACTCCAAGAAGTCTAAAACCCTAGGATCCCTACAATTCAAAAGTTCCCCATCAATTAGATTATATCTACAAAAGTCAGCTCTTGAAGCAGCATTAGCATAAGCAAGACAATTATCCGATAATATCTCTAGTTCACTTGAAGAAATATCTGACATTTTTTTATCTTTTCCGGCAAGCATAAAAATAACGACTATAACTAAAACTCCAAGTAAAATCAAAATTAATGGAGAAAACTTATTTTTAGATGAAGTTTTCTTCCCAGACATTTCATTCTTAGAATTTTTCTTGTTTTTTACCATAGTAATTAAGCAACAGGAGTAGAACCACACTGAGATCCAACACCATTGTTAACTTTAATTGTAGCAAGTTTGGAAGGAGCAATCTGACTACAAACAGTAGGTAAGTTCCCAAGTCCATTGCAAGTCAAAAGCTTAACCCCCTTAGGAGTATTTACATCAGTTATTCTCTTATCTAAACAATTAACTATTTCATCAACTCCATCTATTTCAATAACCTTATAGTTGCAATAATCTATAGCCAAACTTCCTGAAGCATAAAGTTCACAAGCACTAGCAAGGGTTTGTAATTCACTAGGCCCCCTATCAAATAAACCAAATAAGAAATCAAATCCTTGTGTAAAACCAACAATCATCATCACCAAAACAACAAGACCCAATACAATTAGTATAACTGTAGAAATAGTAACATCTCCTTTCCTCTTCATTTCCATATAAGTCAATAATAAAAGTTATTTATAAACCTTGTCAATAGAAATGACTCTTTCGCTATCAAAAACAACCTTCAAAGAATAAGAGTAAGTTACTTCATTATTATTCAAATCGTAATTCTCAAAAACATCTAAAACAACAATTTCATAATTTTCTCCAATTTTCAAAAGAGAATAATCTCCAAGAACTAATTTAGCATATAATGTATTGCTTAATCCGGAAGTTCTTTTTTCATTTGCAAGTTTTTTCAAAGATTCATTAAAAGATTTTTCAAAATCAATAGAACCTTTAGATCCGCCTATAGACTTACCAATAATATCTTTAACATCATTAATCAAGTAATCATGAGAAGCGCTAGCAAAATCAGAAGAAGCCCTCAATTCAGATTTAATTAGAGTCAAATCGGTATTATTAGAGACCATCATGAATAATGAAGTAACCACTAAAAGAAAGGCCCCAATTACAAGTAAAACAGTCCCTACATGAGCTCGCCTATTCATTGACCCTCCCTAATATACAGAGTTTGATCTCCGCAAATCTGTCTAACTTCAACATTCTTTGATTTGGTATTAAAAAAAGCTTCAAACTTTGGACTACCATTATCCCCTGTTACGCTCAAATCTCCATCTTCATCAATATCGTACTCAGACAAATCAAGGTTTGAGAAATAAATTCTTGATTCTAAAAGAGGTTTCCAAGTAAAGGCAAAATAGTTATTATCTCCGTATTTTGAAAAGAAATGTTCGTTTAAAGTATTATTAATATTAGCAACTATAGATTCAGTCCTTTCAAAATAATTATAGCTACAAAAAGTCCCAAAAATATTTTTTACAGTAGTTAACTCACCATCATAAACAACATAATCATCTAAAAAATCATCTGCTAAAGAATAACTTTCAACACTATCTCTCACAATAAAACTAGAAACTAAAATGTACGCTAAAATAACAAGTAGTAAAAATATTATTGAGGGAAAACTAGTCAAAATTTGCCCTATTGTGCCTTTCCTATTCATGCTAAAATCCTCCTAGAATTTTGTGAACTTCCTACCAAAATAAAATTATCTCCTTGCTTAAATTCCGAACAAAGAGGATAATCTTTGTTTTTTCCCTTAACATTCAAAAAGCATCTTGTCTTAAAATCAGCAACACCAAGCGTGAATTCATTTCCATCCTTATCTTTCAAATAAATCATATGTTCTTCATCTTCAATAACGGCTTTACTTATACTACATTTTTCATAAAAAGCTTCAGGAGTTAAAGAACTCAAATCAAAATTTTCTCTGTTAACACATCCTCTAACACTATCCAGCAAATTTCTTGATTCAGCCTTCCTATAATCATATCCTGTTCCAAAATATCCAATCATTCCCCCATAAATTCCAATAGCAATTACCGCCATCATAAAAAAATAAACTGAATATAAAACGCCAGTACTTAGAACTCCTTTTCTAGAAATCATTTTTGTTTCCCCCTTACTTCAAAAACAAATTTTGTTCCTTCAGCCTTGTCTGAAACAGGAACAACCTCCCAATTTACAACATCAACATCATTAAAAAATTTGTAAGCCGTTCCAGAAGTCAATCTTGAACTAACTCTAATTTCATTATTTATATTATCAATATCGATTATATCTGAAAATGCTTTCCCGTTATTAAAAGCAATAACTGCAATTTTACTTATGTCAATTTTAAAGCTCATTCCAGGTTCAGCAGTATTTATCACCCTAGCAATTTCTTTAGCATACAAATCCTCTAGTAATGCACTTCCATCTGAATAAGAACTAATTCCCCAGAACATTATAGAAAAAAATATTGCAAAAATGACAATATGGATTATATTATCCATTACGATATTTGCTTTATTATCCACGAGAAACAACCTCTTCACTTAAAAGACATGATCCTTCAAGCTTGCCAACAATCCCATATTGATTCGTAAACAATTCTAAACCCTCTAATTTTTGACCGCTAGCTTTATTTTCACTAACCCATTGAGATTCACGCACCCCATAATCATGAGAGATCAAAATATTGTTGCTCTTTTTATCAACAAAAAATTCCATAAGCTGATTATTTTGAGGAATGCAAGATGAATTTATTCTTGCAGTATAAACTCCTTCATCATTTCCCGCAGTATATTCTAATTTACTAATGATCTTTATAGCTCCATCAACCGCTCTGCAATATCCTACATCTTGACAATTTTCAATAGAATTTTCACAAATACATAAACAATTATCCTTATCAAAACATTTCTGAGGTTTTGAATCCTTTCCAATTACCTCTCCTTCTAAAGCAATGGGAGTTTCTTTATTCCATGCAACTAAAATCCACCCTTCAACACCTCTTAAAGCAAAAGAGTTACTTTCACCATCATTTAAAGTCTTGATTTTTCCAACAAAATCATCAATAAATGCCTGAGCGTTTTTCATGTCAGCATCAACAAAAAACCCATAAAGTTTAACTCCAAAAAAACCGAGCAAAACTATTCCAATAACCGCTATGATAAAACCAAGCATTTCATTTACTTCCATTATAAGTTACCTTCAATCCCACCGGAACAAAGAGAATTAACTTCGTTTACATTCCAGTCCATAAGCTTAACAAGAGAACAACCTTTTTGCCCTTCAATTGTACTTTCAAAGTTCCCACATGTAGCAGCAGAAATAGCTTGGTTTTCAGAAGCAGTAGATTCAGCATTAAATGCAAGATTGGTAGAAATAGCCCCTACCGTTAATACCTTAATAATAGTCAATGGAACTGAAAGAATACTTCCAGGACTACTAACTGCGGCAACTCCTCCTACAATTCCTCCTGCTTTTAGAGTATTCCAAAATTGATCTTTTGGTTCTTCTCCAGAAACTTTTATTTGGGCAAAGACTACAGCAAAATGTGAAGATCCTTTAGGTTCATTAAACCCTTTAGGTTTTTCACCTGAAGATTCCTTTTGAGCAATTGAAGCATAACCAGTTCCAGATTCACCAGTAAATACTGAAGTATAAGTCCTAGTAGTTCCAGGAACAACTTGAGTAGACATGAAATTATTGTAGTCTATATCTTTCGAAAAATTAAATTGCTTATCAGATTCATACAATGCATCAGAAAAAGCTAATCTTGAACAAACAATACAACTAGGTTTTACGCTGACAGAATTCAAATCCATTTCCGCTGTTATTTGTTCTACAAAAGACCAAGTACTTCCATCAGAATTTCCTGGAGCAAATATGTCTAATTTCCCTTGTCCAGTCATAAGCCAACAATCATACATTGCATTGGCCACTTCTCTTTGTATAGTTTCAACAGCTTTAGCATCATTTAAACCACCGTCGACCTTAACTTCAACTTTTCTAACATTTTTTTCTCCATCAAACTGTTTACAGTCATTATTTTTTCCATCTACAGTAATACAGATCTTTTCAGTTTGACAATTTAAAGGAACGAGTTGCTGGCCTAAAGCTGGAACAGTAGCTCTAGACAATATAGAAAGCCTGCATATATCTCGATTAGTCAAAGAATCATCTTCAAATAGGCTATAAAGCGCAAGCCCCACAAGTGCAAAACCAACCAATGCAAGAATTATAGTAACTATCTGCGTAGAAGTTAATTCCCCCCTTTTTTCCATTTTATAGCCTACCTCTGAAAGTAGATAAAATGGAAGCTAGAAAATAACTTCCCATTTTCTCTGTTTCCATTTAAAGATTATTAAAATGAACTTTATAATGCCTTCGTCCTTATAGGACTCCAACTCTTTTTAACAAGTACATTACTGAAAATCCCGCAATTATTGCAAAAATTACCCATAAAATAGTTTGAGTTAAATTTTCAGCAGCAATTCCTTTTTTAAACATTTTAATTTACCTTAGTAGGTGTTAAAATCCTACTATAATTTCCTAAAATTTCATAAACTATTTTATCATTATTTTTTAAGTCTTCCTTAGTAAAAACATCCTTTTCATAAACTAAATCAAGGTTGCTAGGATTTCCAACACCGACAACAAACGAGCTAATATCATCCTTTCCTGTTTCTAGAATAGTGTAAAGACCTTCCTTGAATAGATTATACTTATCTCCTGCGATACTATATCTCGATCTTTCGCTTGAAAATAATCCTGGATCATAAAGAGTATTTGGCAAGTTCCAACCAGTTACAGGATTAAATGAGAATGTGAGCCTTTTGTTTTCTAAAACAGCATCTGTAAATTGAATATATATCGTAAGATTAGTAGATCCTCTATCTTCATCTTTATAATTTACAAATCCAAAACAATTAACATTCATCCATTTTTCCGTACCACTAATAGGTTTGGTTAGGTCGATAATTAAATGCCTATCAACTCTTCTAACCGTATAAGTTAGATCTTTTTCGACCCCATTTTCCTTAACCCTTAAAGTTAGAAACTTTTCACATTTATTCCCTTGTAATATTGAATCTCTCCATTCTATTATTTTTTCAATAGGTTTTGAAGGCTCCAAAGAATCAATTTTAGCAAAACCGCTTAAAGCATAACCATTTTTTTCATCTATCAAGTAAGACTCACCTGTAGGCCCGACATAACCTTTTTTAGTGAAAGCGATAACTCCTAAAGTATCAAAAGATTTTCCCAAACTAACGATCCAATATCTCCAATTATTAATTTCCATGATTAATATCTCAGGCCTTCTGGGAGTATCAAAATAAAAAGAACTAAGCTTACTCCTAGCATCTTTAATATTAAATTCGTAACCTGCTAATAAAGCTAAATCTTGCTCATAAAATGTCTTGAAAGCTTCGCCAGTATAATATTCTAAATTCCCACTAACAAGATTCAAACCAATTATGCCGCTTCCCTCTGGGGAAGCAGTTTGAAACCCTATAAGTCCAATAACATAAACAATGAAATCAATTTTTTTCCAAAAACCTGTCAAAACCAAAACTATAATTAAACCAGCAATAATCCCTGCAATAACATAACCGTTAGCAAGAGATTCACTACCTTTTCTATATTTAGAAATCATCCCCCGAATCTCCACATATTCTTTAAGAAATCAATTATTGAAGTACCCTTATTATTGAAAGCGATATAAAGAATAATCATTAAAACCAAAACTCCTATCCCAATTATCCAAGGAACTAATTCTCCAAAGCCAAGTTGTCCTCTCTTTTCCATACAAAACAAAGCAAAAACCCTAATATAAATCTAATTATGTTTAACCAAAGTTTAATAACATAAAAAAGGTGTATTTATGATGCAAAAGGGGGTTGAAAAATGGTAACAACAGAAGAAATTCTAAAAAAATATCAACAAAAGATACAGTCTGAAATAGAGACGGATAATTCTTCAAATCCTAAAACAATCTACTCACAAGATTATACTCAATTTAAACAAGATATGTTGCCAGATATTTCAAGATATAAAACTTGGGCGGATTCCTTAGGGAGAGTAATAAAAATAAAATTATCAGATAAAGAAAATATCAAAATACAACGCTATCTGGATATAGCACACCTTGATATAATGCCTTCTCAATCTGCAGGATTAGCATTAGTAGCAATGCTTATTACATTATTTGTAACATTTACCATAACCATAAGCACAATACTTTTAGGTAAACCATTTCCTATAATGTTAACTTTCCTAGGATTTATACTGAGTGCATTTGTTTATTTCTATGTTTATTCAATGCCTAAAAGATTGTCCAATATTTGGAGACTAAAAGCTTCTTCTCAGATGATCCCTGCAATCCTTTACATTGTAATCTACATGAAACATACTTCAAACCTGGAAAGAGCAGTTCAATTCACTTCAGAACATCTTGATGCCCCATTATCCTTAGATTTCAAAAAAGTACTTTATGATGTAGAAACAGGTAGATACCAAACAGTAAAACAATCTTTAGATGCCTATCTTGAAACATGGAGAGATTATTCTCCAGAATTTATAGAATCATTTCACTTAATAGAATCCAGTCTTTACGAACCAGGAGAACCTCAAAGAGTAAACACGCTTGAGCGCGCATTACAAGTAATGTTAGAAGGAGTGTATGATAAAATGCTTTCATACTCTAGAGATATTAGATCTCCATTAACAAATGTTTACATGTTAGGAATAATTCTCCCGACACTTGCATTAGCACTTTTACCATTAGCTTCTGTAGTTATTGCAGGAGGCTTAAAGTGGTATCATCTCTTTGTAATCTTCAATTTAATTATCCCATTAGGAGTTTATTTCATGACTTCTGAAATACTTCTTAAGCGCCCAGGAGGTTATGGAGAAAATTCAAACATAGAAAAGAATCCAGAATATTATAAATTTGTTTCAAATAAACCATGGATAATTGCAGGAATAATATGCATCCCGCTCTTTATCATAGGGCTCATCCCATTCATAATGCAAAGCGATATACTAACTGGAATATTGAATATAAAAAGCGATTATACTTTTGGAGAATTAGGCTTACCATTCTTCCAAGATCAATTCCTATTTGACTTTAAAACAGTAGGAACTGGAACAGTAGGACCATTTGGAATTGCTGGCATAATGCTTTCATTATTTATCCCACTATCAATTGCTTCATATTTCAGTATTGCATACAAACTAAAGACAAAAGAAATAATCAAAGCAAGAAGAGAAACAAAAGAATTAGAGAAAGAGTTTACATCCACCTTATTTCAATTAGGAAATCGTCTAGGGGATGGAGTTCCAGCAGAAAGAGTTTTTGCAAGAGTTGCAGAGTCATCTCAAGGTCAAAAAACCCAAAGTTTCTTTTCGCTAGTCAATCAAAATATACAGCAAATGGGAATGCCAATTGATCAGGCAGTATTCAATAACCAAAGAGGTGCAATAATCTACTACCCATCTGCAATAATTTCTACAAGTATGAAAATCTTAATTGAATCTGTAAAAAAAGGACTAAAAATTGCAGCTCGTGCAATGATGTCAATTTCAGATTATGTAAAAAATATTCAAAAAATTAATGATCGCCTTAAAGACCTGTTAGCAGAAGTAGTTTCAGATATGCGTTCAAACATGGTTTTTCTTGCCCCGCTATTATCCGGAATCATAGTTGGTTTAACTTCAATGATTGCAATTATCTTAAACAAATTAAAGTCGCTTTCAGATCTAACTGCAGGTGGAGCAGAAATAGCCGGAATAGGCTCAATAGGAAATATCACAAATTTATTTGACATCACTTCAGTAGTACCCCCTTACTTTGTTCAAGTTTCAATAGGGCTTTATTTAATACAAATAGTTTTCATTCTAACAGGTACTCTAGTAACAGTCGATTCAGGCAAAGATGAATTACAAGAAAAAAATGAATTGGCAAAGAATCTAAAGAAAGGAATTACATTATATTTAATCACGACGTTAATTGGAACTCTGGCCTTAACAGGATTAGCAGCCGTAGCCCTTTCAGGCCTAGGTTAAAT
>CAYOYN010000010.1:14143-23972 GCA_964408235.1 Candidatus Woesearchaeota archaeon
CTAGATCTTCCTAACAGTATTCATTAACCAGCTTCTCCACTCTGGAAAAACTCTTTCAGAAACTGGCAAACCAACTTCGCGAGTAACTTTCTCACTTATACGGTGAAACATATCATTACTAAGCGCATTAAATTTACTTTCCATTATTTCAGGCATTTGCATTTTCTTAGAAACATCTACTATTTCTTGTTTTATCTTTCCTCTAAGAATTATGTTATCCCAGACTGCATCCCAATTTCCAGCCCACCCTTTTACATTTCCTGCTATTTCTTTAACAATTTCGCTATCACCATTCATTAAATCATCAGTTGGTTCAAGCTCATCTTTCTCAACATTATATTTTACTAAATCCACAAATCCTTTTTCATCATTAGGATCCTTAGTCCAATGTTTTCTAACTTCTGCTATTTGAGTAACTCTTTTTTTATAATGCAAACCATCAGGAGTCCTAATTGGGTTTGCTACTGCAATAATATCCGTAGCTTTGAAGCTCGTAACAGGAACACCCAAATCATTTACAACTCTATCAAATACTCCGTAAGGATTTGCTCCATGTATCGTTCCAGCAACTAAGTTTGCAAGTGCTCCAACCCTCATCGCTTCATAAAGAGCCTTAGCTTCTGAAGATCTAACTTCTCCTACAATTAAGGCAGAGTCTCCTAAACGAAGCGAAGCTCTAATTCCTTCTGAAGCTTCAACTTCTGTAGTAGATTCTAATAACGCGCTACGCACTTTCATTCTTTGAATATTGTATCCCAACTTACGCAAAGAATCGACAGGTAATTCCAAAGTATCTTCTATAACAAGAGTTCGAACAGAAGGAATTACTTCAAGCATAACGCTTCCAAGTAAAGATGTTTTTCCGCTCGAACGAGTACCTGCAATAAGCATAGTCCTATTACCATCAATAAGAAAACTTAGCAATCCTGCCGTAAACGAATTAATCATTTTATTATTTACAAAAAGGGGTAGTGTCCAAGGATCTTCCCTATGTCTACGTAGAGCGTAGGCAATTCCGTTAGGAGATAAAGGCCTCTGAATAGCTGCAACTCTAGCTCTTACATTTCCAAAGAAAATATCTGTATCAAGAATAGGATTTGCCTCATCCAGAGGTCTTCCACTTTGAAGCCTTAATTTAGAAGCCCATGAATCTGCATCTTCATAAGAAGGCAATATGTTAGTAACACAATCTCCATGTTTGGCATGACGAACAAAAACATAGTTCTGCCCTACAGGAGAATTCAAAAATATATCTTGTAGATTATCATCGAATAGTAAAACCTCTATCAGCCCAAAACCAATAGTCTGCCTAACAAGAATTTTTGCAAGAGCATTCAACTCTCTATAATTTAGAGGTATTTTTTTACTTTGAGATAATTCTGAAAGTAAATCTCTAGCGACATTAAAAAATAAAGACCTGACCTTTTCAGAATCTACAAATTCTTCAGATTTTGGTTGGTATTCAAGTAAAACAGTTTTTCCTAAATTAAGTAAATAATGTTGTTCTTCAGATAGAGAATATTCTGGAGGCATTATATGATAAAGATATTTTGAATCACCTTCAATCTTAAGAACCATTACCGGAACCTCTTCAAATCCAGACTTTACCTCATACTGGTCAACAAGCTCAGCATTTTCAGGTATTTGTGCAACTAATCGAGTAAAAGTAAAGTTAGGTAATATATCTGGCCTAAATATTGAATAGTAAATTTTTCTATCTCCTATTGCGTAAGTATCTATGACCTCTAAAGTAGAAGAAATTAATTTAGTCTTAGAGAGAAGTTCTCTAAATCTAATAAGCAAACCCACATAGTTATTCAAATGAGAATTTTCAGTATTTCTTTTGTAATTAGCAATTCTCTTAGATAGTTCAAGATAACATGAAGCTGGATCTTGCCTTAACAAACTAAGTAGATAACTTAATTCTGCAGGAACAAAATCTAAACCAGAAAACAAACTTAATTTTTCGGGAGACAGTATTCTTTCTTGTTTTAACAAATAAGTATAAAGTTGAGAAATCTCAAGTAATATTGAAATTTGTTCAAATGGGTAATTGTAGTTTCTTTGTTGTACAAGAATAACTCTTGAAACTTCAGGATTATCCATTAAAGCATCTACGACCCTACCCATAACTTCAGAATAATCTGCGATAGAAGGGACAATAGGTGCACCTAAATAATTAATGTAAAGTATCGTCTCCCCTTCTTTTCTCTGTAACTCTGTAGAATATATAACAGAATTAAGTTTAAACACCATATAAAAGAAACTTATCCTGCGATTAAATAGTTTTACTTAGCTTTAAACCTAGCAATGTAAAGCCATGTTCCGAAAAGACCAATTAATAAAAATAAGAAAGCATTAAAGTTCGCATTACCGTCTGAGATATCTGAAACTAGATATCCAGTAAAACTTTTAATTGAAAAAGTAACTGATAGTATGAGCATAATCAATATAAAAGAAAATAAAACAATTTTAGATAATTTCATAACAATATCAAAATTCCTGCCTTTAAATAAATTGAGATTCTAAAGTATTACAAACAGTTTTAAACACTTCCCCCTATAAAATTAGATGCCTCAAGAATATCAACCAACAGAGGAATACTACGGTGATGCCCAAAATAGACTAAAAGATATAGAGGAAAAACAAAGACTTCTAAGAGATAGAATACTGCTCATAGGCAAAAATATGGTTGAAGAAAGAGATTCAATGCTTCAAGAAATCCAAGAGATAAAAAAACTCTTATCAAAAACAAGAGAAGAAAACATTAAAATACAAGAATTCCTAAAAAAAGTAGCAGATCAACTTTCAGAATCTGCAAGAAAAGAGGAATTGATGATGCTCCAAAGACAAATAGATTTATTCATGACTGCAAGAGGTAAAAAATAATGGGATTATTAGAAGAAGTTCAAAGAATGCGTCAGACAGGAATGCAAGATGATCAAATAGTTCTAAAATTACAAGAACAAGGAAACCCTTACAGAGCAATTTCAGAAGCAATGTCTCAAAGCAAGATAAAACAAGCAATAGAAGAGCCAGAACTTCCTCTTCCACCCATGCCTTCTGATATGCAACCTCAACAAGAATATCAATCTGAAAACATGCAAGAAATGCAACCTTCGATACAAACACAACAACCAGAACAGCAACAAGAATATTTCTCAGGCTATAGCCCTGAATCTCAAGTCCAAAATTTCCAGCAGCAAAATTATGATTATAGCCAAGGATTAAGCAGCGACACAATAATGGAAATTTCAGAACAAATAGTTTCTGAAAAATTATCAGACGTTAGAAAGAAGTTAGAAAAAATGTCAAACTTCAAAACAGAATTAGAAACTAAAACCGAAGCAATAGAAGACAGATTAAAAAGAATAGAAAAAATAATTGACACTCTTCAAGCTTCAGTGTTAAGAAAGGTTGGAGATTATGTAACAAATGTAGAAGACATCAAAACAGAACTTATTGAAACTCAGAAAACATTTGCTAAAGTCCTAGGTCAAAAACATCATCAAAATAACAAAAAATAATTAGATTTTTTATTTTTTTCCGGCCATGCCGCTATATTTAACCAAGAACCATGTTACCAAAGCAGCAGTTCCAATCAATAAGAAGAATCCTTTTACCTTAGGAGAATAAAGCCATGAAAAGAAATTAACCAGTTGAGGGTCGCCTTGAGAAACATCATCATAAGTTGCACTAGGCCAATAGGGAGCAAGAGTATGAGCAAAAACATTTATTCCAGATACAAGGAAAACAATTATCAGCAAAATAACGAAAACCCATCCAATTCCTTTACTAACCATTGCATCTCCACCTTTAATGTTAGCAACAAGAAGCATTATCAAGAATAAAGCAATAATTAAAACGGCAAACCAAGGAATTACATTAAGCAATAATTTAGTAGCACTCGAAGCAGTAATAAATATTGTAGCAATTACAAATGAGACGAATATGTTTAAGGGCAAACTATCATTCAAAAGTTTAGTCTTATGAAGCAATGCAGTCATTATTGCAAAAACTGCTAAGAAAACCAATACCGGAGAAAAATAAATAAAACTAGATACATCCGCCGCCATTCTTATCTTACCTTTTCAAAAGGAAGTTTAAAGTTTCCTTCTTCAATCTTCTTTTCTTCATCAGATTTAGGAGTCACAAACATAGGAGCAAGTATTGCGATTATAACAATTACCCATACAATTGAAACCCAGTTAACTTGCCACCATACAGAACCAAACCAAGCGAAACTGTTAAGCACTGAAATTACGATTATCAATGCAATAATCAATCCGCCCCAGAAGAATGTAGGCATCCACTGCCTCCAATTAGCCTTTTGCAAGAATAATCCAGATAAGACTAAAACAACTACAAGTACTGCAACTCCAATTCCAAGTCCAGGTAACAACAGACTAAAGAAATCAGACACAATTTGTAACCTCATAGCCATTAAAGCCGAAGCAGCAGCAATAACAAAATTAACCCCTCTATTTGCACCTAAAACTCCCGTTGAAGTTAAAATACCAAATATAACTGAGAAAATAAGCAATGCAGGAAGAAGAAAATCAAAAACTCCAGAACTTTCCCATTGGGCATATAAATCGTAAAGAGAGAAAAACTGCATAAACGCTGAGGTCATCATCATAGCTTGAAAATATCAACTTTATTTAAATATGTTTCGTAAAGCTTATCCACCCTGTGGCTTTTTCTTATCTCCATAAAATACTATCAAAAAGCCTCCAACAATAATTGCGATGAAAATAATATTTGTAACAAGATTACTTCCAGGTTCACTAAATTTGTAAGATAAGTAATCCCAAGCCCCAGTAAAATATAATCCTGCAATGACTACGGCAATAAATGCAAGAACTAACATAATAGATTTAAAATTTTGATACAACTTAGTTTCCTTGCCATCTTGCTCCTTGTAAAATAATGCAATAAGCAACATGAAAACAAGGATCATTACTATTGCAACCGCCAAAAAAGGAAGCAACTGATTAATTATGCCTACAGCCCTAGCAAAAGTAATAGTAATTAGCCCAAAAACAAGGGCAACCATTGCATCGATCTGTTTTTTATCCTTTCCAAGAATCTCAGATTTCTGTAAAATAGCAAAAACAACCGTGAATATAAGGATGAAAGGCAAAACTCCTTCTGAAATAATTGGACTAGATAATATTGTTTCGACCATTAAAGGGAAATAATAATTGAATTATTTAAACTTATTTAGAAACTATCAAAACCAGAAGTCATCATGCTTCCGCCAGAATTAGACGAAGCAGGTGCTGAGCTTTGAGGGGTTGAAGGCCCTAAATCCATTCCATCACTTTTTGAAGGAATAGAGCTACCAGTTATAACAAAAACATCTCCAATAGCCTTTACAAATTGATGAGGGATTATAACTCCGCGAGCACCACCAAGAGAACTAACAAAACTACCATTAACTCTTATCTTCCATCCGTCAACCTTATTATCCATTAAGTTAACATCTTCTACCTGTCCAAAGTATTCACCTTCAGCAGTATAAACATGTTTATTCATAACTTCTGAAACCTTTTTTATTTTTAACATGAACGAAATTAATTTGTTGTATATTTATACTTTACTGCAGACAGATAGACATGTTAGAGTAACAGCAACAGAGCAATAAACTTTATAATCAACAAGAAGTTATCAAAAAAATGAGGGATAAAGAGTTTTCAGAAATATTGATAGCAATAATAACTCTGGGATTTGTTTCAGGATTTATCGAATTAGTTCAAGGAAACTTGAAAGAATTTATGTGGATAGTTTTGTTTGGGGCGATTATTATAGGAACTAATATAGTCTCTAAAAAAATAGTAGCTTCTCGTCTAGATGCAGACGTACAACATGAATTATGGAGAATGGAAAGATTTTGGTTTAACCCTTCGGATAAATTAAACAAAGGAGTATTTGCAGGAGTAATAATCCCAGTGTTTGTAGCAATAGTAAGTTTAGGAACCATAAAACTTATGACAATTCTTACTTACGAAACTCGTGCATTGAAAAGAAGAGCTGCAAAAAGATTTGGCCCATATAGTTTTACAGAAATGACTGACTTCCATAATGCCTTAGTAGGTTCAGCAGGAATAATTTCAGCACTATTAATTACATTCATAACTTATTGGTTACCTGGAAGTCACTGGGTCACAATCGCAAGATTGAGCACATTCTACGCATTCTTTAACATGATTCCATTTTCAAAACTTGATGGGTCTCAAATATACTTTGGTTCACGAGTATTATGGTCTGTCCTTGCGATAATCACTTTAATATTCATGATGTATGCTCTGCTTCTTGTTTAAGCATACAAATGGAAGAAATTAAGATAACCCCAAGAGAATATCAAAAAGCAATTGTAGATGTAGCGAAAGATTACAATACTCTTGTAGTTTTACCTACAGGAATAGGAAAAACCTTAATTGCGTTAATGCTTTCAGTAGAAAGAATAAAAAAATTTCCTGGAAAAAAGATACTAATTTTAGCACCTACTAGGCCTTTAGTAGAACAACATTTAGAATCTTTTAAAAAAAATCTCCCAGAACTATTTGCAGAAATTGATATTTTTACAGGTTCAATCGATGCACAAAAAAGAATGAAAATTTGGAGAAATGCGGAAATAATTTTCTCAACGCCTCAGTGCATCGCAAATGATGTAAGAAAAGGATTATACAATTTATCTGAAGTTTCATTATTAGTTATCGACGAAGCCCATCGCTGCTTAAAAAATTATGATTATACTTTTGTAGCCAACACTTACAAGTCACAATCATTGAATCAAAGAATTTTAGGCCTTACTGCTTCCCCTGGTTCTGAAAAAGAAAGAGTCCAGCAGATATGCAAAAATTTAGACATAGAAAAATTAGAAGTAAGAAATAGAGATTCAGAAGATGTAAAACCTTACTTGCAAGAATTAAACATAGAAAAACATGAAGTTCCATTTCCAGAAGAATTTATAGAATTAAGAGTTTTATTAAAAAGAATTTATGATTCAAAAATAGAACAATTAAGAAATAGAAATTTGCTGTTTGAACCTGCAAATAAGATAACTCTCCTAAAACTACAAAACAGATTAGCAAGCCAAACAACTCCCGGGAATTTTAATGCAATGATAGGAATGTCTTTATGTGCTCAGGCAATAAAAATATCGCATGCAATGGAGTTGTTAGAAACTCAAACACTTTCAGGATTAAATGAATATCTAAAAGGATTAGAAAAGCAAGCAGAAGAGAAAAAAAGCAAAGGAGTGCAAACACTAGTCAATTCTCAAGAATTCAAAGCAACAAGATTATCACTAAACAAACTTTTAGAAAATAAAGTAGAGCATCCAAAAGTCGAAGAATTAAAAACTTTAATAGAAAGCGAGTTTAACAGAGATATCAAAACAAAAATTATCGTGTTTACTCAATATAGGGAAACAGCAAATACAATAGTAAATAAATTAAACGAATTAGAAAAAATAAAAGCTAAGACATTTGTAGGGCAGGCTAAAAAACAAAGCTTATCTGGAGGAAATTCAGGATTGTCCCAAAAAGAACAAAAAGAGGTCATAGAACAATTCAAAATGGGAGAAATCAATGTATTATGTGCAACTTCAATTGGAGAAGAAGGACTTGATATCCCTGAAGTAAATGCAGTATATTTTTATGAACCCATTCCTTCGGAAATAAGAAGAATCCAAAGAGCTGGTAGAACTGCTAGATTAAGTAAAGGAAAATTAGCAATTTTAATAACAAAGGGTACTCGTGACGAAGCACACCATTATGCGGCAATTGCTAGAGAAAAGAAAATGAAAAAGACCATAGAATCAGTTAAACAAGATCTAAAAAATAAAACACTTATAGATTATTAATGGGTTTTGTAGACATATTTTCAAACAAAAAAATAGAAGAAAAGAAAACAAACATTATTGCAGATAATAGAGAGAAAAATTCTTTAGTTATAAGCGAACTAATAAATCAAAATAATATCGTAAAATTTGAACAATTAATAATAGGAGACTATTTGATTAATGATCTAGTTATAGAAAGAAAAACAAAGTCCGATTTAATTAGCTCAATAATAGATAAGAGAATATTCAACCAATTAGAGAACTTAAAGAAATACCCAAATTATCTTTTAATAATAGAAGAGAATAATTTTCAATTAACGATACCTGAAAATGTAATAAGGGGTTTTATAATAAGCACCGTTGTTAAATCAAAAGTTCCCATAATCTTTACAAAAAATGAAAAAGACACTGCAAAATATTTAGGAATTTTAGCAAACAAAAAGGAGAAATCAAGTTATTCGTTAAGACCATCAAGAAATTTTTTATCAAATGAAAAACAAGCCCAATACATATTAGAAGGATTTCCAAATATAGGTCCGATAAAAGCAAAGGAATTAATTAAACAATTTAAGTCTCTAAAAAATATATCAAACGCATCCAAAGAACAACTTGCGAATATATTAGGGAAACAATCAGAAGAATTTTACAATTTAATCAATCAAGAACTTTAATAGTAAATACCTTAATTCTCAAGTTTTCAGGAAATCTCTCAACGATCCCTTCAATAATTACATGTCTGCCCACATATTCTTTATTACATTCACAAAAAACAGGTATTTCTTTAATGGTTAATAGTTGCCCATCTCCAAATTTCCTTTGTTCCTCAACAATTCCAGAAATAGAAACAACTTCTCCAACAATTAAACCATCAAGACTTTCAACCACTAAAGGTTCGTTAATCAAAAAAGCAACAAGCAAACCTAAACCTAATATCCCCGTAACTAAAGCAATTCGCCTCATAAAATAGCATATCCAAATCTTTAAATTAACCTTTCTATACACTCAAATATGGACATAAATGAAAAAATAGAATTAATAAAAAAAAATACAGAGGAAATAGTTACAGAAGAAGAACTTAAAAAATTATTGAAATCAAAAAAGAAACCGGTAGCTTATTGCGGATACGAACCTAATGGCCCAATGCACCTAGGACATTTTGTAACAATAACCAAGTTAAGAGACTTAGAAATGGCAGGATTCAAAATAATTATTTTGTTAGCAGATATTCATGCAATGTTGAACAGGAAATCAGAAGAAACAATAAAAAAAGAAATAGATTCTTGGAAAAAAACAATTAAAGCAATAGGAATAAAAGCAGAAATTGTCCTTGGAAGCAGTTTCCAATTTTCTAAAGACTATCAATTTGATGTAATGAAATCAGCACAATCAATGTCAATTAATAGAGGCCTAAGAAGCATGCAAGAAGTAGCGAGAGACATAGAAAATGCAACAATTTCACAATTATGGTACCCTTTAATGCAAGTTATAGACATAAAACATCTAGGAGCAGATGTGGCATTGGGAGGTTTAGAGCAAAGGAAAATACACATGCTTGGTAAAGATATAGAAAATGCTACAAATCACCCATTTATCGCAATACACACCCCACTGATAACTTCTCTAAAGGGCCCTGGTAGTAAAATGTCTAAATCGATACCAGGAAGTGGAATTTCATTAACTGATAGCCAAGAAGAAATAAAAAAAGCAATATCTGAAGCCTACTGCCCTGAAAAAATAGTTAAGGATAATCCGATACTTCAAATAAATAAACTCCTAATATTTCCATTTCTAAATTCCATCGAGATAAAAAGACCTTCAAAATTTGGAGGAAATAAAGAGTTCAAAAGCTATCAAGATTTAGAAACAGAATATGAACAAGGAAAATTACATCCTTTAGATTTAAAAAATTCAACAATACAATCTCTAGAAGAGATTATAAAGCCAATTCGCAATAATTTAAAGTAAAAAGATGATGAAAAA
>CAYOYN010000011.1:0-21556 GCA_964408235.1 Candidatus Woesearchaeota archaeon
AAAGCTCTTGTGACTGGTTCAAGCGGATTAGTAGGAAGTGAATCTGTAAAGTTCTTGGCTGAAAAAGGATTCAAGATATATGGAATAGATAATGACATGAGGGGTAAAATGTATGGATCTAATGCATCTACAGATGTTGAAAGAAAAAAACTTGATGAAAATTTGCACAATTTTTTTCATATTCAAGCAGATATAAGAATACCTGAACAAATGAATCATATTTTCCAAACTTATGGTCCATTCGATATTATAATTCATGCAGCCGCTCAGCCAGCTCATGAATGGTCAACAAATAACGCTTTAGAAGATTTCATGATTAATGCTTATGGGACAGTAGTCTTATTAGAAGCATACAGGCATTTTTCACCTAAAGCAAAATTTATACATGTTTCATCAAGCAAAGTATATGGCGATTCAGTTAATGATTTACCGTTGCAGGAATTTGAAACTAGATTAGACTTACCAAAAGATCATCCAAAATGGCAAGGCGAAGATGAATCAATGAGATTAGATGCAAACTTACACTCTCTTTTTGGAGCTTCAAAGGCTAGCGGAGATATAATGGCTAAAGAATATGCGACCTATTTCAATTTACCAATTACTATCTTTAGACCCGTTTGTATTAGCGGACCAGCCCATAAAGGAGCAAAGCTTCATGGATACTTAGCCTATTTAGTAAAGTGTGTGGCTACCGGGGAAAAATATGTAATTAACGGGTATAAAGGTAAACAAGTTAGAGACAACATACATTCTTATGATTTAGTTAATGCTTTTTGGCATGTTTATATGGATCCAAACCCTATTCCTGGAGAAGCATATAATATAGGTGCTGGTAGAGACTCGAATAATTCTATAATTGAAGCGATACAACAAGCTGAGAAAATTTTGGGAAAAAAGGCAAATGTGGAATATTCAGAAACAAATAGACGCGGAGATCATAAATGGTGCATATATTCTGCAGAGAAATTTAAGAATAGGTACCCTGAATGGAAAATAAAATATAATAACGATTTACTGATGAATGAGCTTTGCGAAGCTCATAGAATAGAATAAGTAAACTATTTGTCAAAAAAGACTAACCAAATTGTTGTTAAAGCAATTAAAAATGATAAAATAATCGCTAAGTAAATTGTCCATAAACTAATATTTTCAATAAAACTAGAGAACCCTGAAACCTTATAATTAAACAAATAATTATTCATATTGGCATATAAATAAGGAGTAAAATAAAAGTTTTGAATATTTTTTACATTAGAAACTAATTCTTGAGGGAGGTTTAAAGTAATATAATATACCTTGTAAACATTTTGTTCTTCAGAACCCTTAATTATCTCCTGAGCGCTGCGTTTTGGAGAGTTTATAGACTTCAATAATACTCCGTTAGAAGAGAAAACATTTGAAATATATTCAGTTGATTGATTTAACGCTTGATCATTTTGAATCCAGCCCCAACCACAATCTTCTATCACACATTCCACGTAAAATACCTTAGTTGGTTTAAGGGTGTTTTGAGGGACTTGTAAACTTAGATTATAGACATCTGGAAATTGAGATGAAAGTATGAAATTATTTGGAGTTGCTAACCAGAAATTTTTAGCTGTATAGATTCGAGTGTCTAAAATTATGAGATCTGAACTTTCAACTTTATCGTTTAGAAAAGACTTTAGTTCGGAAGTCGCACTCTGTTTGAAAAGATTATCAGGGGTACCATAAGAAGTGCCCCAACTTAGGATTATCGAGATAAAAATTATAGATATTAGGGAGATCATTATTTTTTTATCCTTAATTTTATCTTTGAGCCCAATTAAGCCATATGCAGCAGGAATAGAAAGGAAAAGAGGCATAAATGCAAAATGCTTTTGAAGAGCTGATCCGCCACTTTGCAAAATAAACGGAATTAAAAGCATAATTAAAACAAAGGACATTACAACCGATTCTTTTTTCTTAAACATTATGTAAAAACCAAATATAGCAAATAAAGTTAGCACTGGGTCAGTAATTAATGGGAGCTTATACTGTCCGTAACTGTCCGGGTTTGAAATTCTTTGGAAAAAAGATTCTCCTTGGCCTGCAAGACCTGAATATAGTTGTTGGGCCTTATCCACGTGGATAATTCTACTGAAATAAACATCTACTATTCCGCTTTGTTTATAGATGAATAGATTAAATGCTAAAAAGGGTAATGAAAAAATAAATATTATTCCTAAAATCATAAAGACATTTTTAAAATTTATTTTGCCTTTTAAGTTAGTTTTTTTCCGCTCATACAAATACCCTATAAATAATGCAAAAGAAATAAAGAAGAATGGGGCGCTATACTTGGTAAGTGAAGCCAGACCAAATCCAACTCCGAATAAATATACCCACAAAACTTTTCCCGTATTGACATACTTAAGACCGCAAATAAATGCAAACACCACAAAAAACAAAACTAGAAGACTTTGTTCTGTAAAGGTCATTCTTATAAGGAAAGTAGAGATTGCAACAAAAAACGAGGATGCGAGAGCAAGCTTATTATTTTTTGTTAAAATATTAGTTAAATAAAATACTAAGGGGATAAGTAATGTGCCTGCAATTAATGGCCAAAACCTTGAAGCAAATGTACTATAACCAAAAACTTTGTAAGATAAATCAGTTAAATAAAAAAATAAGGGTGGATTCGAGTGCGTAGATAATAAGCCCGCATTTATTATTCCTGCACTTTCAGAGGCATAAAGCATATCATCTGCAAAAACATCCAAATTCAAAGAAGCAATTAAACGAAGAAAAAACCCTAGAATTGTAAGAATTATTAAGGTAAGTTTGGGCCTCAGACTTATATCACTTATTTTTATCATCTTTTATGCAAAACTTCCTTATACTTCTTATGCCGGTCTTGTTTAAAATATATTCTATCATGACTTTGAGAACATTTAAACCGTAAGAAATTACATTAACATTTGACTTTTCATCACCATAATAAGTCGGAATTGTCACTTCCTTTATCCTTTTTTTGTCCTTTATGGCTAACTGAACAATTATTTCAGAATCGAAATGAAAGTCTGAAGAATTTAAATCAAAGGGTATCTGTTTTAATGCCTTTATTGAATAAGCCCTAAAACCTGAGTGAAACTCGGTTAATCTTGTTCCGAGAATTATATTTTCTACTGTAGTCAAAAAGATATTTCCTAAGTATTTGTATATCGGCATTCCTCCTTTTAATGGGTGGCCAGACATCCTTGAGCCAAAAACAAAATCTGCACGATCATCTTCTAATGGCTGAACTAAATGCATTATATGCTCTGGAGGATATTGTACATCTCCGTGAATCATTACAACCATATCATAATTTTTCTTTATTGCGTAATTATAGCCCCATTTTTGATTCCCACCATAACCTTTGTTCTTATCATGCTTGATAATAGTAAGATTCTTAATTTTATTTCTTAATTTATATTCGTTAGCTATAATTGAAGTAAAATCTTTCGAAGCATCATCTGCTATAACAACTTCTGAGGCCCTCTTCCAAACTTCTTTAGGCATTCTATCTAATAAGGTCTTTATGGTTGCTTCCGCATTGTAAGCTACTACAAGAACCATTAATTTCTTATTAACCATATGAAACCAAAATTGAGACCATATAAAAACTTAATTAAGTTTTTAAAACGCTTAAAATAGAAGAAATCATGGTACTCGTAAAGATACTTGGATTTATTGACCTTGTAGCAGCAACAATTCTTTTGTGCATGATCTTTTCATTAAGCATACCCTTACAATTAACGCTTTTTATAGGAGGGTTACTTTTTATAAAAAGTTTATTTATCTTAAAGGGAGATTTTCTTAGCATTATAGACCTTATTGCTTCAATTATACTTTTCACAGGAATATTTTTTACCCCGTGGACATTTTTAATTTGGACATTAAGCCTTTTTCTAATGTCTAAAAGTGTAGCTAGCTTCTTATAAAACTAAAGATCTTAATTTTTGGATCATAAAAAATTCCCTTGAATCCAATACATCATGCCTGACCATCCAAATTAAGTCTAAAAGTGAATGGAAAATCATCCCTATAAATATAAAGTAAAAAGGCCAAAAAAACAGGGCAATTAAACCAATTATCAAGTGGGATTCAACCGTATGAAAAACATGAAAATCTCCTTTTTCACACATGCCAAATTCGGACTTTTGTTCTAAGATCTTATCCCTTCTTTCATAACCATGATCTAATGCTTCTAACGGATTCCATTTTTTATGAATAAAACCAGCAGATAAATAATGATCAAAATCTATGAATACTGAAGCAAACCAAATTAAAAAAAGAGAGACATAACTAGTTTCTGGAGAGATTAATTTAAAGATTACACAAAAGATTATTCCTAAAATTATATGCCAGCGCGGAAGCATTTATTGTTCACCCATCTTTCTGATTATATCAGCAAAGGCTGGACGAGTTATTAATATTCCTACTGTTATCCCTATTATTGTTGTAAAGGCAAAACCCCTTAAAAGCCCTGCTCCGGCCCAGAATAATGGAAGCATTGCCGCAATGATTGTAAAGAATGCTCCGAATACTACGAACAAAGCCTTTTTTATTTTTTCTTTTATACTCGAATTATCTTTTGATCTTGATTCGTCTATGATTACTATCTGGTCATTAACCCCCGTACCAATTCCTGCAATTATTCCTGCTATACTTGCAGCATCTAAATTCCAACGAAGAAGTGCTGCAATACCTAAAGTTATGAATGCTTCTGAAAACATTGTAAGAATAACGGCCAGAGTTAATTTTAACTTTCTATATTTTACGAATAACACCAAGGAAACTATCAAGAATACGGAGACTGCTAAAACTATAAGGTTTTTAGTGAAACTCTCTCCCAGCGATGGAGATATTGTATCAAGCTTTACTATTTCTAATTGATAAGGTATACTACCAGTCAATAATAAAGTCTGTAACTTGTGCATCTGCGCTCTTGCGTCTTTGGCTGCAGAGTCCTGAGTTGTTCCCGTACCAGACCCTTGAATTGAAATTTGAGTAGTAACTTGGCCCTTTAATCCAGAACTTATTCTTAATTCATCAACTGTCTCTCCGTCAAGAAGAAGAGTAAGATTCTCTGATAAATATTGTCCTCCAGAGGAAGAGTCTACAGCAATTTTATTTGTAATATCTGCGTGTCTCTGGGCAGCCTCAGGACTTAAAGTTATAGTAAATGTAAAT
The DNA here is from genome assembly GCA_964408235.1 of Candidatus Woesearchaeota archaeon. Taxonomy (GTDB): domain Archaea; phylum Nanobdellota; class Nanobdellia; order Pacearchaeales; family GW2011-AR1; genus SICU01. Next base: position 5,197 of record CAYOYN010000011.1, read on the forward strand.
CTGCTCAAAAAGGTTCCATCTCCCACTGATTCTGCTTGGTAAACTGCAGATTGTGCTGCATCTCTAAATACGTGAGTGATATCTTTTTCTCCTCCGATAAAAACTGTTTGGTTCCCAATCTTTGCCTCAAAGTTACCTTGCTTCCCAACTAAATCTTCTAAATCTGAAGGTGATGCTCCTGCTACTTCAACAAGCAAAAAGTTATTCCCATCCAGATCTTTAGATGATCTAACTGTTAGATCTGTAAGCCCAAAAACATTGAGTCTTTGGCTTGTAATATCCACTAAATCTGCCATTTCTTCATCACTTAGAGTCGTATTAATTGGTCTTACCAAAGCCCTTGCTCCACCACTTAAATCTAAACCCGTCTTTATGTTTGATTTTGGCAATTTAGCAACAGATATGTAAGAAATATTTGAATCTATGAATACAAAAGAGTCTTCTTTTGTAACAATAGATATTCTTTTCTCAGAACTATTAGATAATAGATTGTTAGAGATTTCATAATAATCATCTAAAGTAGATACTTCTTGTGAATTGATCTCTTTGAGAACCATTCCATTCCTTAAACCAGATTCAAAAGCTTTAGAATCTTGGTCCACATTTTTTATCAAGACTCCGCTTTTCAAACTAGGAGAAATCATAAGCAAAGCTAAAAGAAGAGCGATAATCAAAACCCAAACTCTGAAAGATAATTTTTTCATTAGTTTAGGCCCTTCCTTTCAGCATACCATTTGATTAACGAAGCATTAGTTAACCAAGTGTTGATTATATCTGCAAACAATCCGATAGTAATTACCAAAAATATTTGCCTAAATGAATCAGGCAACCCTGTAATAAGTAAAAATGCTGGTAAAACTGCAGCGAGACCTGTAAGAGTCATAAATATTCCTGTTTTAAATGAAGAATACACTCTCTGATTTATTGAGATGTTTCTATTTTTTAAAACTCTTGTCGTTAGCAATATATCTGTATCAACGGAATAACCTATTAACATTAAAAATGCTGCAATACCGGCAACAGATAGTCTTATCCCTAAAATATCAACAACTGCTAAAGTCATTATTATATCTGAAAATGCTGCAAAAATTACCGCGATACTTGGAATAAAACTTTTGAATAGGAAGAATATTACTAAAGACATTAAAGTAAATGAAATTATTATTGCTATAATTAGCTGTTTATAGAAACTACTTCCTAAGCTTGGCCCGCTGAATTCTATGCTGGAGTTTTCTGAATTCAAAGGTTTGCCGATAAATTCTTCTATAATTGGCCTTATTTCTTCTGGACGTAGCGGAGAGTCAATCAAGACAGCTATTTCTTCTCCCGATGAAATATCTGCAATAGTCCTTATATGGACCTCTTCCAATTTAGACTTCAAAAAAGATTCTAAGGCAGAAACATCTAATTTTTCATTTAAAGTGATTGTAGTTCCACCAGCAAGTGAAGAGTCTTTGTAAATTATATCCCCGTTAGCAGAGTAAAAAATTCCTAGATAAATTAGTCCAAGAATAGTTAAAATTACTGGAGGAAAAAATAAAATTTTATAATAGCGATCATACCAATGTTTCTTTGAGATATGGGTTTGATTGTTTGTTGTATGTTGTTCCATTTTGTTTATGCGCCGACTGGGGATCGAACCCAGATCATCTGCGTGGAAGGCAGACGCACTAACCATTATGCTATCGGCGCTTTATATTCTTTCATCTGAGGGCGTTTTAAAGGTTGTGTTTTTCCTTATGCTTAGAGATAAAGAACCTAAAAATTATCAAAGCCATCCAAACCAGGGCTATGAAATAGATATAATTTACCCCTATTAACTTAAGTGTCGCTTCTCCTAGAAAATAGATTGCAATAGCCCAAAAGATATTCCAGAATAAAGCCCATATTATTGATAAAATTAAAAATTTCTTAAACGGTAAACGCACTATTCCTGATGCAGTAGCAGTTATTGACGCAAGGTTAGGATCTTCATAACTTATAGCTATCGCAGTAGATGCTTTTTTGAGTATCTTTTTTTGAGAAGATTTTATCGCATTGCCAAAACCTATTTTGTTGAAGATTTTATACAACCCATATCTTCCGACAAAATAGTTAAGAGAATAAGCAATAACAAAAGAAACTGAAATTACCAAAACTAGCGCAGATATCCTTACTAAATCTCCTTGGGCAGATATAATACTGAAGAAAACTATTATTCCTCCAGGAAAATACTGGCCCAAGAATAGAAATCCCTCTATTAAAGCTATAAAAAATACAGCCCAAAGATTGAGCTCCCCAAACTCTGAAAGTACTATATTGATTAGATCTTCTGAAGACGGAATGGCTAGAAATTTTCCAAGATATGAAAAAAGTAAAAGAAATAATATAATAGCTATTGGTAAACTAAGAGATTTAAACAAATTCCTAAGGCTATTTTTATGCATAACATATTTTGTTTGAGATAATATAAAAAACCTTATCTATTAAAAAAATAAAGGATATTGTGAAAAATCAAGAAAATTTATGGAATTCCCTTTATGCTAAAGGGTTATCTTGGAAAAAAACTAACAAGATACAAGAAAATTTGAAAGATAAGTTAGTTTTGGAACTTGGCGTTGGGAATGGTAAGACTTTGAAATCTATCTTAGAACACGATCCAAAACATGTTACGGCGATTGATATTTCTGGAGAGGCTATAAATTTAGTTAAAAAATCGATTAATTCCGAAAAGGTTTCTTATATAACTGGAGACTTTCTTAAAACCAAAATAAAAGACAAATTTGACATAATCGTTTGTTATTATTTTTTAAATAATTTTAAAGAAAAAGACAGAAAGGAAGTAGTTACAAAGATTATTTCTATGCTGGATAAAAAAGGAATAATTTTATTTGAAGATTTTGCATTAGGAGACTTACGAGAAAAAGGAAAAGAAATTGGAGACAATACTAGAGAAAAACAAAATGGTTTGATCTGCCATTTCTTTAGTAAGGAAGAAATAAGAAAATTATTCAAAGGGTTTGATATTGAGATGAGAGAAAGGATATTTAGCCCAATAAGAAAAAATAAAGAGATTCAAAGAAAAATAATAAGTGCAAAAATTATACGCACCCGATAGGTCCTCGTAGCGTAAAACGCTACGGAAACTTAAATTCTTACGAATTAAAGTATTTGAAAATCCTATCTTTTATACGCACCCGATAGGATTTGAACCTACGACCTACGCCTTAGGAGGGAGTTGCTCTATCCAGGCTGAGCTACGGGTGCACAAGTTTGTATAAATAACGAGCTTTAAAAACTATTTAGGCTGATGCAAGTGAGAGGATTCGAACCTCTGAAGGCACTAAGCCACGGGATTTTGAGTCCCGCACGTTTGACCACTTCGTTACACTTGCTTGAAAATCAGTGAATAGGAAGTTTTATAAATCTAACATTTTGATGGATTCTGAAGACAGCCATAGTGCTGGGGAAACACCTGTTCTCATTCCGAACACAGAAGTTAAGCCCTTCACGTCTGTTGTTGTAGTCTCCGTCAAGAGGCAAACCAAGGATGCTGTCTTCGATTTTTTCTTTAAAAAATCATTTAAATGCGTGAGCCTTGTCTTCCTAATGAAAGAACTATCTAAAAATGAGGCCAAGAAAGAGATAGAAAATTATTTTGCAAAAGAAAAACTTGATCAAAATAAAACTAGAAAAATAAAAAATCTTGCGATGAAATTTAGAATAGGGTTAAAAGACTACAGAAAAAGGTTTTGTAAAAAATGCTATTCTGATTTATCTGATGCGAAGGTTAGAATATCTAAAACTTATAAACAGACAACGTGTATTAAGTGCAATATGAATAACAGGTGGACCATAAAATGATTAATTTATTTTTCTTTACATTGATTATGACTTTTTTGATATCTCGTAGTTGGGCCTACTTTGGATATAGGTCAAATAATTACTTCGATAAAAAAGAAAACCCCCATACATTAACTGGTTGGCTTAGAATAAAAACAGGCTTTGATTGGCACCTGATACATTTTGGAGTAATAATATTTTTTGTAGCTTCTTTATTGATTTACTCTAATGGTTTTAACCCTGTAAACAAGATAATTTTAGGAATTAGTTCAAGCATAATCTTAGATCAAATTTTCCCTTTAGTTGGAAATTGGAACTATTTTAGTAAGAAAATGTTTACTATATCCTTATTATTGCACATGATAACTGCAATATTAGTTGCAAGTACAGTTTAATTAATAAGATTTTAAATTAGAAATTTGATGATGTTTACTAAAATATTTCTGAAAATTAAGATTTCTTGAATTTAGAAACTTCTTCAAGAACGTCTGCGTGCCCAAGCATTGCTGCTCTGCAACAATATCTATCTAAACCTAAATCTGTAAGAACCTTTCCTGCTTCTTCTCCAGCAGTAGTTCTTTTCTTATATTCTTCCCATAGTTGTCCTATAGGTTTACCGCATCCAAAACATCTAACTGGAATTATCATGTTATTATTGTTATTTGACCGTTTTTAAACGTTGCGAATTGCTCTCAAACTGTTTAAAATCCGGTTTTTGAAACGATAATGAAGGTTTCCTAAAGGATTATATATTATAGATCAAGAATTATTTCATGCCTGAACCATTAATTACTCTTGAAGGGGTTACAAAATATTACCATATGGGCGAATCTGTTGTAAAGGCAGTCGATGGAATAGATATTGTCATAGAAAAAGGAGACTTTGTCGCAATAATGGGTCCTTCAGGTTCTGGAAAAAGCACTGCGATGAATTTAGTCGGAAGCCTTGATTTAGCAACAAATGGGAGAATACTTTTAGAAGGCGTGAATATAGAAAGATTTGAAGAATCAGAACTCGCTCAATTAAGAGGTAAAAAAATAGGCTTTATTTTTCAAAGTTTTAATCTAATCCCTAATTTAACCGCTAGAGAAAATGTTATGCTCCCTATGCTCTTTCAAAAAGTTCCATTGGAGGAAAGAGAAGCTAGGAGTAAAGAATTACTAAAACTTGTGGAGCTAGAGACTAGAATGGACCACTACCCTAACCAGTTAAGTGGAGGGCAGCAACAAAGAGTGGCTATTGCCAGAGCATTAGCAAATGATCCAGAGATAATTTTAGCGGATGAACCTACAGGTAATTTAGATACAAAAACCGGAGAACACGTAATGGGTATGTTAACTCAATTAAATAATCAAGGTAAAACTATTATCCTTATTACTCACGCTCCAGATGTAGCTACAGAACATGCAAAAAAAATATATTGGTTAAAGGATGGCAAGGTAGAAAAAGTAACTATTAGAAAAGGAAATTCTTGGATAAATAAGAAGTAATTGTTACTATAAGAGTGTTAATTTTTTGAAAAAGACTTATAAATTATATTTGTTGCGCTTGAATATGAATAAATTACCAATTTTGTATATTTTGAGCCTAATCTTATTAATTGGATTTGCAAGTGCCGTATCTGTCGAATCCGTAACCGTAGATACAGTTTCTCCAGGGGAAGAAGGAACCATAAGGATAGAAATAGAAAATAATGGAAATGATGATCTAGAATTCCTTTCTTTTAGATTAAATTTTGATAACTCTGGAATTATCCCGATAGGAAGCTCAGAAGAATCTTTGAATACTCTAGAAGAAGATGATGAAGAGACATTAGTTTTTAGATTTAAAATTGCAAATACATTGCCTGCAGGAACTTATTCTGTAGATTATGAGATAAATTATGAAGAAAATGGAGATGAAGTTAAACAAAGTGGCACTTTAGGGATAGTTGTTTCTGCTGAACCAGAGATAGAAATTGTTGCAAATACTCAGAATTCTATTATCGGTCAACAAGGAAGCTTGGATATAAGAGTAATAAATAAAGGTCTTGCAGATGCTAGATTTGTATCTTTAGTTGTTGAAAGCGAAGACATCATATTCATATCTGAAAATTCGGAATATATTGGTACAATTGATTCGGATGACTTCGAGACTACTTCATTTGATGCGATTTATAATAGTAAATTTCCTTCGATAACCGTAAAATTAACGTATAAAGACTTCAACAATGAAGAGCAACAAGTAATAGAAACTAAGTCGTTAAGGGTTTATAGCTCTGAAGAAGCTATAGAGAAAGGTATTTTAAAGAAAAACAATGCAAGTACCTATGTTGGAATTGTTTTACTGCTACTTGTTGCATGGATCGCATATAGAAAGATTAAAAGACGCAACAAAAAGAAAGAATAATTTTTTTTGGAGGATTGAATGTTCTTAGATTACGCTTCTATAGCTTTCAAAAATCTTAAGAGGCGAGGCATAAGAAGCTGGTTGACCTTACTGGGGATATTTATAGGAATTGCTACAGTAGTTTCTTTGATTAGCCTTGGAGGAGGTTTGAGGCAAGCAATATTATCTCAATTCGGAGTGGGTTCTACAGAAGTAATAGAAGTTCAAGCAGGTGGATTAAACTCTTTTGGACCCCCAGGAACAAGTGTTTCAAACCCTTTAACGAAAGATGATGCGGAAGCAATCTCCAGATTAAACACCGTGGATGAGGCAATAGGAAGGAATATTGTGACAGTTAAAGCAGAATTCAATGATCTCTTAATTATAGGTTCTGCCACTAATGTCCCCGATGGCTCTCAAAGAGAATTGACTTATGAAATAATGGGGATCGAACCATTAGAAGGAAAATTGTTAGAGGATGGAGATTCCGGAAAGGTTATTTTAGGAAATAATTTTTACTTCGAAGATAAAAGCGGATTTGAAAAAGCGATAAGAGTTGGAAACACAGTAACCTTAAATGACAGAAAATATCAAGTCCAAGGAATATTGAAAAAAGAAGGAAGCTTCATTTATGATCAGATAATTATCTTAAATGAAGAAGATCTAAAAGAAATATCTGATGAAGGGAATAATGTAGATTTTATAGATGTAAAAGTAAAGAGTAAGGAATTAATTGGGGCTGCAGAATTGGAAATTGAAGAATTACTTAGAGATAGAAGAGATGTAAAATTAGGTGAAGAGGATTTTGAAGTTTCTACGCCTGAAGCATCATTGTCCACAGTTAATCAAGTTCTTACAGGGATACAAGTATTTGTTGCATTAATTGCAGCCATTTCAATAATTGTAGGATCGCTAGGAATTGTAAATACAATGACTACATCAGTTCTTGAAAGAGTTAAAGAAATTGGAATCATGAAGGCAATAGGTGCTAAAAATTCAGATATATTTTACCAATTTTTTATTGAAGCTGGACTTTTGGGATTGGCCGGGGGAGCAGCGGGAATATTGTTTGGAATAGCTATAGGATACTTTGGAACTTTTTCAATAAATGCTTTCCTCGGGGCATCAACCTCTCCAGAAATAAACTGGTTTTTGATAATCTTCACATTTATTGGGAGTTTTCTTATAGGAGCAATATCTGGAATAATCCCTGCAATAAGAGCTGCAAATCAAAAACCTGTGGAGGCATTGAGAAGTTAAATGATAAACAAAGAATTGATAAAATATTCCTTGAAACACGTTGCCCATAGAAAGGCAAGAAGTTTTCTTACCATTTTTTCAATACTTGTAGGAATATCAACAATATTCATATTTGTTAGCTTTGGACAAGGGTTATTTGATTATGTAAACGAGTTACAATCAAGTTCTGGTGCCGATAAAATCATGATAATTCCTAAAGGGATTGGAGCTCCTGGCCTAGACACAACTTTTTCTTTGACAGATGAAGATATAACTGCAGTACAAAAGACTACTGGAGTTTATGAAGCGACTGGAATGTATTCAAAGGCTGCAGAAGTTACTAAGGGAAAAGTAAAGAGATTTGTTTTCTTAGTGGGGTACAACCCAGATGATGCGGAATTAATAAAAGAAGTATTTGCCATAGATGTTATCGAAGGGAGAGATCTAAGAAATGGAGACGATGGAAGAATTCTTTTAGGCCACAATTATAAGGTAGAAAATAAAATCTTTCCAGAAGCATTAACATTAAACGATAACTTAGAAGTCGAAGGAAAAAAATTAAAGATTACTGGCTTTTTTGAAGAAGTAGGAAATCCTCAAGATGATTCTAATATTTATATAACGAATGATTATTTTGAAGAATTATACCCGAATAGCTCAGGTAGATATAATCAAATTATTGCAAGAGTTGATGCGCAAAATATCCAAGAAGTAATAGAAAAAGTTGAGGAAGAATTAAGAGACTCTAGAGATTTGGAAGAAGGAAAAGAAGATTTCTTTGTAGCTTCATTTGAAGAATTAATAGAACAGTTTACTCAGGCCTTGGATTATATAGTTTATTTTGTAGTTTTTATAGCTTTAATTTCCGTAGTGGTATCTGCTGTAAATACTGCGAACACCACAATAACTTCAGTCATAGAGAGAATTAAAGAAATTGGAATCATGAAGGCAATAGGTGCAACTAACTATGAAGTCTTTGCTATTTTTGTATTTGAATCCGGATTCTTAGGTTTTGTCGCAGGAGTATTTGGAATCGGATTAGGATTTATAATTACTAGCATAGGTGGTGCGTTTCTCGATTCTCAAGGATGGGGCTTCCTTAGTCCTCATTATTCAATAGAACTATTTCTAGGGTGTGTGTTGTTTGCTACATTAACCGGAGCAATATCAGGAATAATACCTTCTTGGAGAGCTTCAAAGATAAGACCAGTTAAAGCATTAAGATATGAATAATTAATTGTTAAATTTTTGTAAACGCATTTTTTGATGCTTTAATCTTTTTCTTCTTTGCAAATAAAGATAAACAATAATACCTATTATGATTAGCCAGATTAAAATTGAACCGAACGATACTGAAGATTTTACTTTTGTATTTTCAAATGCTAATTCGCTGAAGGCTACTTCTTGAGAGACTTTCCTTCTCTCGCTTATCTCATCATTATATTCTAAATTAACTATTATATTCCCAGACTTTAATGCTGCATCAAAAGTTACAGTAGTATCTTCATTAGAACCTAATTCACCTAAAATTTTAACGCGTCCGCCTTCAACCTTAGCATTTTCTTGTTCCGGAACCTCTACAGTTATTGATTGGGCATTTTTTTCGCCAACATTAACAATTCCCAATACAAGCTTATTAGTTGCGAAAGAATAACTATCTAGCGTAATAATAAAATCAGTTCTTACTTCATGTACTGAAATATTAAAATCACTTATTTTTGCCAACTGAGAATCTGAATTTATCCAAGTTTTAAGACTTAATTTTTGATCTCCATCCAAAGAATTTGAGTCTACTCTAACTTTGTAAGGCACTATCCAAAATGAATTAAAATCTCTTTGATAAGTCCCGCCTTGAATTTTTTCAACCTTTGAAAAACCTGGCTCCAAACTAAATGGATAATCCTCTACAAACTCTAAATTTATTGTCCCGCATTCAGGATTTTCTGTTCCAGATATTTGAAATAATAATTTTACAACCTCTCCAGGAACTGCGGAAACAGGATCTTGGTTGATTAATGTAGGGGTTAAAGTACAAACTGCCGACGATAATTGAATTAAAAGTAAGCTAAAAGCTAGCATCATCAAAATCTTTTTCATGTTTTTATTTAGAGACATTAGCTTATAAATGTTACATAAAATGCTATAAAAATTTATAAAGAGTTAATTGTTCAGTCAGCTAAAAGAGGAAAAAATGGCAAGTAAATGCGTATATTGTAAAGCTGAAATAACCGACGATAGAGCGGTTGATGTTTGCACCCCTTGTGGAAGAGGAATATGGGGCGACAAAATGTTTCAGGCAATAATAAGCAACATGGGTTCTGCCCGAGATAAAGGAGACCTTTATCAGGGAAGCGTGACTTCTAATAAGCAAGCAGCTTAAGTCTGCGGAAGCTTTTTAAAGGTCCCTCATCAGATATTTCTATGTTAACTAACAAAAATATCAGAGCTAGAGGAAAAATATCCTTTACTAAGTATTTCCAACAGTTTAATGAAGGAGATAGCGTGGCTATTGTAAGAGACTTAGCAGTTCAAAGCCCTGGATTCCCTAGAAGAATACAAGGAAGGACAGGAATAGTAATCGGAAAGAGAGGAGAGTCCTATATTGTTTCAATAAAAGACTATACAAAACCTAAAACATATATTGTTAAGCCAGTACATTTGAAGAAAATAGAGGTAACTCAGAAATGATCTTAAAAATGACTCCGGTTCATCTTGGAGATGTTAAAGAATTATCAGGAGATTTAGAATCAAAACCTGAATTGAGAGATTATCTTAAAGAATTTTCCAAACTAGACAAAAAAGCAGCAGATGCTCTTCTTGAAAGCCTAAAAGGATTAGGAAATTTAAAACTTAAAGATGAAGTTTTAGTTAAAATAGTTGATTTGCTTCCAAAGGATTCAGATTCACTTATAAAAATATTGAATGATGTTTCCCTTGATGAAAAAGAATTGAATGATATTTTAGCGGCGGTTAAGGAGTACTAAACATGATGAAAAAAGACGATTATGCTTTAGTATTAGATTATCTATCGAATGGTTACCCTATGGCTGGAAATATGAGACCTGTTGTTCAAGCAATAGGAACTCAGCATTTAGCATTACTTGAATTAGCACCTATAAGAGGGGCTCAAATAACAGTTAAAGAAAAGGTTTATATAGGTCCGGAAAAGAGAGACAAGATATACTACATTATCGGCAGATTACGTGTCGATAAGTTAACTGAAACGGCTAAGATCCAATTACAAGAGTTCATAGAAACTTATGTTGGGGAGCATGAACAAGAATTTGTAAAATTCTTTAATTCTGCTCAGGCAATCAACACAAGGTTACATCAACTTGAACTTCTTCCAGGATTTGGCCGTAAACATACACAAGAATTACTTAACGTCAGAAACGAAAAGACATTCGAGTCTTTTGAAGAAATAAGACAGAGAGTCAAAAGCGCTCCTGACCCAAAGAAAGCAATAGAAAAAAGAATTCTTGAAGAGTTAACAGAAAACCCTAGACAAAGGTTATTCGTAATGTGATAATATGGCAGAAGAAAAAACAGAAAAACAGATACAGAAGAAAGAACCTAAGTTGGACTTCAAATTAAAACAACAAAAGGAAGAAGAATTCTTAGAATCTCTTGTTAGAATCCATGGAAAAGATATTCCTGGAAACAAAAAGATTTACCCTGGATTAACATATATCAAAGGAGTTTCATGGGCAGTTTCAAATGCTATTTGTAGAATATTAAAGTTTAATAAAAATATAAAGATTTCTGAATTATCTAAAAAACAAATTGAAGAAATAGAAGCATTCTTGCAGAAGCCAACTATGTATGATTATATGAAAAATAGACAAAGAGATTATGACACTGGCGAATCTAAACACTTGTTAACAAATGAATTAGATATGGTTAAAGACTTTGACATAAAGAGAATGAGACAGATAAAGAGTTACAAAGGTATGCGTCATGCTCTTAAACAACCTGTTAGAGGACAAAGAACCAGAAGCCACTTTAGAACTACTGGTGTTGCTGTGGGGGTCAAGAAGAAAGCCAAATGATCCGCAAAAAAAACCAGTTCTCATGGCCAAGAAAACTTTATGATAAAATTAGAATTAGCGATGAGAATAAGTTAGTTGAAGAGTATGGATTGAAAAACAAAAGAGAAATATGGAAAGCTGAAGCTAAAATAAAATATTTCAGAGACAGAGCAAAATTCTTGATTACTGCATCTACAGAAGAACAAGAAAAATTCTTTTCTAAACTTAGAAGTATCGGATTGAACGTCAAGACTATAGCGGATGTTCTTGCATTAAATAAGGAAGATTTGCTTAAGAGAAGACTTGCAACAGTTGTTTGGAAGAAAGGACTAGCTAATACCGCAAGACAAGCTAGACAATTTATAGTTCACAAAAAAGTTTTTGTTGAAGACCAAGCAGTTGACGTTCCAAGTTTCATAGTCCCTATAGACTTAGAGTCAAACATTACATTGAAAACTAAAACTATAAAGGCTAAAGAGGAGAAAGAACAATGAAAAAGGAAATGAAGACTGAAAAAATGGAAGAAGAAATTAAAGAAATAGAAACTATCGAAGAATCTGAAGAAGCTCCAGCTGAAAATGTTGAAATTAAAGAAGAAAAAGTAGAAGTTGTTCCTGGAATAGCCTATGTTTTCGGAAGTTATAACAACACTATAGTTCACATCACAGACTTATCTGGAAGCACAATAACTAGAATAAGTGGTGGAATGGTTACAAAGCACTCTCGTTTGAAAGCTAACCCTACAACTGCTATGTTCGTTGCTAAAAGAGCTGCCGAATTCGCTAGAGATGCAGGAATTAATGCGCTTTACATCAGAACAAGAGGTAAAACAAATTCTCCTGGAATTGGTCCTGGGGCTCACGCAGCTGTTAAAACATTAAGTAAGGAAGGATTCAAGATATTAGGAGTTCTAGACACTCATAGAGTTCCTAGAGGCGGACCTAAGAAGAAAGGAGGTAAGAGAGGAAGAAGGGTTTAAAGAACATTTAAAAGCCTTTTTTTCAAATAAATAATATGGAAGTTGTTGTAAAGACCCCTGAGAAGATGATTCTTAGAACTGAAATGAATTATTCTATTCTAAATGCAATTAGAAGAAGCGTTGAAGAAATTCCTACTCTTGCTATTGATGAAGTTGAAATATTCAAGAATGACTCAGCATTATATGATGAAGTACTAGCTCACAGAATTGGACTAGTTCCGATAAAGAACGATGGAAAAATATCCTCAAAAACTACAGGAACATTATCCTTAAAGAAAGTTGGACCTGGAACAGTTTATTCAGGAGATTTCAAAGGAGATCTAAAAGTTGTTTTCAATTCAATCCCTTTAACATTGCTTGAGAAAGATCAAGAAATAGAGTTGACTGCTACTGCAAATGTTGCGAGCGGATTAGAACACACAAAACACGTGCCTGGATTAATTTATTATAGAAACTTGTTTGAAGTTAAATCTGGAAATGTAAAAATAGATTCAATAGTCCAAGAATTTTCAGGAGCTATCAAACACGAGAAAAAAGGTGCTAAATGGGTTTGCGATCTTAACGATAATCAAGTTGATGAAATTAGAAAATTAGACAAAGATTCAATTTCAGACAGCAAAGAATATTTAGTTTTTGTTGAGTCTTTCGGAATGATTGACGCTGAAAAAATATTTACAAGAGCAATCGAAACCTTGCAAGAGAATCTAGAAGCTTTTGAAAAATCTTTGAAGTAAAATGATAAGCAATACATCTATAGCAAAAAGAATTCCAAGAAAAATGGACACTTACATAGTAGACACAATATTCGCTGCTAAGAAATCCAAAAATTGGAACAAAATTGCACAAATAATATCCGGCGGAAGAAGAAGATATTCAGATGTTAATATCGGTAGGATAGAAAAAGAATCAAATGATGGGGATGTAATAATAGTACCTGGAAAAGTTTTAGGAAATGGAAATTTAACTAAAAAAATAAAGGTTTGCGCATTATATTTTTCAGAATCTGCCCATGAGAAAATAAAACAAGGAAAGAGTGAAGGAGTTAAATTAATTGATGAAATTAAAAAAAATCCAGAAGCAAAAGGAGTAAAAATACTAATATGAATAAAATAGTAATTGACGCAAATAATGCAGTTCTTGGAAGACTTGCAAGTTATGTAGCCAAACAAGCATTATTAGGAAAAGAAGTTTCAGTATTAAATTGTGAAAAGGCAGTTGTATCTGGAAGCAGAAGAATAATCGTTGCAAAGTACCACACCTTAAGAACTAAAGGCGGTTCCTCATTAAAGGGCCCCGTATTCCCGACATTACCAGCTAGCATTGTTAAAAGAACCATAAGAGGAATGCTTTCTCATAAACAAGGAAGAGGAGCAGATGCATTCAAGAGAATAAAATGTTACGAAGGAATTCCAAAGGAATTTGTTGAATCTAAAAAACACAGCGTTGCTCAATCAACTGGAATGCTTTCATTGACTTTAGCTGAAATAAGTGAGGAATTAAGATGAAGGCGTTAATTAGGACTGCTGGAAAAAGAAAAACTTCCGTAGCTAAAATAATAGTTACAGAGGGTAATGGAAAAATCCATTATAATAACGGAGTTATTGAAAATATGAAGATGTTCCACAAGTTATCTTTATTGGAACCTATTAGAATGTATGAAAACACTATAGGTAAAATGAATTATGACTTATATTTGAAAGTAACAGGTGGAGGAAAGGAAGGACAGGTTCAAGCAGCTCGTTTGGCAATTGCTAAAGCCCTTGTTGCCCTAAGCAAAAGCTCTGAATTAAAGGAAGCATACTTAAAATACGATAGACATATGTTAGTAGCAGACGTAAGAAGAAAAGAACAACGTAAGCCTGGAGACTCTAAAGCTCGTTCTAAGAGGCAGAAATCCTACCGTTAAAATGAAAGATCAAAGACAAAACAAAAAACCAAAAAGATTTTCTCAAAGAAAAGAATCTTGGATGAGACTTATTGTCGGAATTATTTCAGGAATAATTCTCGTAGCATGGAGATATTTGATAACCTTATTTGCGATAATCAACTTTTTTTATTCAATTTTTAGCGGCAAAAGACTTAAGGAATTAGCTACCCTTAGCGAGATATGGAATACTAACTGGTATCACTTCCAAAGATATATGATATTTATGACTAATTCAAGACCTTTTCCATTTACCCCTTTAGCAAAGGATATAAGCAAATACGAATAGTTTTCTTTACAAAACCTTTTAAACAGAAGGTATATTTTATTCTTGGAGATGGTGATGGACACTTTAGGAAAATTACATACTGAATTAAAACTTCGAGGATTTTCTCCCTTAACCGTGAGAAATTATTCTTTCTTCGTTGATAAATTTTTGAAGAGCAATAATAAACCGGTAGAGGAATTAAATCAGGAAGACGTTAGGACCTATCTGGCCAGCATGTTTGAAGATAAATCAAAAAACACCATAATGCTTGCTGCTGCTGCATTGAAATTCTTTTTCACTGAAATATTAAAGAAAGAAGTTGGAGAAATTAAAATGCCTAAAAAAGACAAGAAACTCCCTGAAGTTTTGACTAAAGAAGAAGTTTCAAAGCTATTGAAATCAGCCGAAACTAGAAAGTCAAGATTAATTTTATCATTACTATATTCCTCAGGATTAAGGGTGTCCGAATTAGTTAACTTAAGACCTCAAGATATTAATTTCGGAGAAAATATAGGATGGGTAAGATCTGGAAAAGGTTCAAAAGATAGAATGTTTACAGTTTCACCTGGACTAGCCAATGAATTGAAAGAATACCTAAAAAAGAAAGATGGCGCAAAATACCTCTTTTCTCATGAAGAACCATTAACCACTAGAAACATTCAAAAGATAGTTAAAAATTTGAGAAATAGGGCAGATATTCAAAAGAAAGTTACGCCTCACACGCTAAGGCATAGTTTTGCTACCCATCTTTTAGAAAGTGGAACAGACATTAGAATGATTCAAGCCTTACTTGGACACTCTTCACTAAACACAACTCAATTATATACTCATATTTCTACAGACCAAATAAAGAAGATTACAAATCCATTGGATAGTTTATTGAATAATAAAACTCAATAAATTTATAATTAGCCTTATTCTCGAATATATATGAAAACAAGCGTAATAATTACTTCTTTTAAGGAACCTAAGACGATAGGCAAGGCAGTGAGTGCAATTGCATCTCAGTTAAAAAACGAGGATGAATTAATTGTTGTAGCTCCAGATAAAGAAACTTTAGATGCCGCTAAAAAAGCTTCGAAAAAAGTTAAGATAATAAGAGATAATGGAAAAGGTAAACCTGCTGCAATGAACTTAGTAATGAAAAAAGTTAATGGAGACTTACTAATCTGGACTGATGGAGACATAACTATAAGTGAAAAAAGTGTAAGAGAACTAAAAAAACATTTTGAAAACGAAAAAGTTGGAGCAGTTAGTGGAAGACCAATATCAATAGATAAAAAAGATAATAAATTTGCATATTGGGGACACATCTTAGCAGATGCTGCACATGAACAAAGAACAGATCAACAAAAAAATAATAAATTTTTATTTTGTTCAGGATATTTATTTGCAATTAGAAAAAAACTTATGCCCAAACTGCCTGAAGAATTACTTTCCGAAGATGGATATATTTCCCATTTAGTTTATAAAAAAGGATATAAAATAAATTATGAACCTAACGCTGAAGCTTATATTACATACCCTAAAAACTTTAGCGACTGGATAAAACAGAAAAAAAGAAGTGTTGGAGGATATAACCAAATCCACAAACTTCTTAATGTAAAAATAAGATCTTTTGGAAAAGAAAGCAGTAATTTCTGGAAACTTTTCAGATATGTTGGAAGTTTAACCGAACTCATTTGGTTGTTTGAACTATTTATTGCAAGAATTTACATGTGGGGAGCAATTTA
>CAYOYN010000012.1:0-20921 GCA_964408235.1 Candidatus Woesearchaeota archaeon
TCATTTGGTTGTTTGAACTATTTATTGCAAGAATTTACATGTGGGGAGCAATTTACAAAGATATTAATTTCAAAAAGAAAAAACGTGAAGAACTCTGGCAAAGAGTAGAAAGCACTAAATGATTTTTTAGAACATAAATCCATATAAACAATAAAGAACTACTTGGCTTATGGAAACAGGATACAAAATAGGGGAAATAATGGTAAGAGATGTATATACTACATTTCAAGGAGATATCATAACTCTTGCAGCTAGGAAAATGGCTCAAGAAAAAATAGGTTGCTTAGTGATTACAGATGATAAAGAAAGAGTTGTAGGAATTTTAACAGAACAAGACATTGCTCGAAAAGTTGTTGCAGAAGGTCGCCAAGCTGAAGCTACTCTTGTAAAAGAAATAATGTCAAGAGAAATAATACACTTAGAACCTCATGAAGATTTACACAAAGCTGTGGAATTAATGGGCCAAAATAACATAAAACATCTACCTGTGATTTCAAAAGGTAAGTTACAAGGAATCTTAACATTCAAAGATATTATAGCATTAGAGCCTGCACTCATAGAAGCAATGAGTTTCAAAAATAATTTAAAAAATTTAGAAAGATAAAACGAACTCGTTTAGATAATTAATACTACTTATTAGTGACTAAAATGCATAGCTTTAAATAAGCATTTTAATCAACAAAAATATGGATAACCCGTATAAGATATCTGAAGATGATCTTAGAATAAGTGAAGGTATTTGGGAATCATATCAAAGAAGAACCATTAACCAACTTTTAGAAGGGGTCCCAGATGAGGAATTTCTTAATGATCCACTAATGAACGTTTCTAGAAGATATGTTTCAGTAACTAATCAAGCGATCACTTACTTAAGAAGTTTGGATCCAAAAACAATAAGAGAAGCTGAACTTAAATATAGAATAGAAATACTTAGAAAAAGCACCTCAGAAGGCATGGGTGAAGAAGAGTCAATTGAAGAATTAGCAAAAAGAGCTTTTGGATTAAAAGATCATACCTTAGAAGAAATGATGCAAGGAGAAGAAGACGAAGCTGTAGAAGTTAATACAATAATAGATGCCGAATCGGTTTTCATAGGAAGAGGACATGCGACTAAGGCACAGTACATCAGAAGGGTGGCTTCTTATGCCTGGGATATAAAAAATAGAAGTGGTTAAACCGAACTCCTTAGCTATGCTGAAAGATTTAGTCATAAGCTGAAACCTCTAGCAAGAATAAACCGAACTCGTTTATGCCTTTCCCTATGTGCTGGAAGTTTTAAGCGTTGATTGAAAGATTAAGAGCAATAGAAAAATATAAAAACTAGCGCGAATAAATTGATTTATGAAAGCCTCATTTATAAAAGACCCATTTATGAGATACTTGGCATACGTAAATACAGGTTGTGCAATTTTAGGGGTTGTAGCAGTTGTAGGAATAACAAGTCCCCGAAATAGAATAGATTCAATAAATAATGAACCTGTCAACTCGACCTATCAAGATTTACCCAAAGAACTAAGAGATTATGATAAGAATCCTAGAGATGGATACCTAAACGCTAATGAATTAGAGCATCTTTTAAGAGATTTTGAACTGAAGAGAAGATAAGTTCGGTTTAATGCAGATTTTGGGCCCGTAGACTTCGGTTAATGTATCTTGTGCGAACTCAGTCTAAAAGGTGTTCAAAATCGACCCCTAAACCCATGCAAGCTCTCATTGATGCTTCACGAACAACATGAAAAGCATCAGAGTTAACACTTTCATAAATTTGGATAACTTTTCCTTCTTTAGGAGGGGCTAGTTCATCCTCTGCGGCAAGTCTAACAGAATATACTCCTAGATTATTAGTAACTAAAATTCTATTGTTTCCAATATATTCAGGTCTCATGTTTTTATGAAAAAATGCTTATTTTTAAATGTGTCTTTTTAATACCCGGCGCGACTCGCGCTTCGCGCTCGTACCTACGGAGGCAAGTTTTTTGATAATTGAAATGCACCCCGTGAATTAAACGAAGTTTGATGGGTTGCTGAAACCTTTTGGTTTTGATTAGAAGTTTGATTTAATCTAAAAGGGTAGCTAGATCTACCTCATTACCTTCATTAAAATGGTCGCATGCTGAACTTACTGCATGAAAAGCAGCTATATCTACATCTGGAAATGTAGCAACAACCCTATAATGGTCTTGAAGTCTAGACCCTCCTAAAAATTTAGGGCCACCTTCACTGAAAGGAATTATTCCAGGAACATAGTTGCCTCTAGAATCTTCTACCACATAAATCATACTCCTACCCTTAAATTCATCTTTCATGAAAATGTTACTACTCTAGAGTATATAAATTTATGTATTAAACGAATGTTTGGGCTTTGCTGAAAGATTTAGGTTTTGATTAGAAGTTTAACTTAGAGGGCTGAAGCCTAGGTTGTTGTTTAATAATTGAAGGATACCAATTGCTATAAGGTATAGGCCGATTGCAAGTCTTAAGAATTTAGGCCATACTAAAACTAAAAGGCCTGCTAATATTGAGATTATTGCCGAGAGGGTTAATATTATTGAAGCCATAGCGTATTGAAGGGTTTGGACTTTAACTACTTGTTGTTTTTACTTTTTTGATACCTTTTCTTCTCTTAAGATTAATTTTGCTACCATGAAAACTACCCAGGCAATTATTACAAAGTTTATTAGATTACCCAGGAATGATCCCCACTTTAGGACTACCGGGCCTATATTCCAAACAGCTGTTTGCCATTCCCCTCCCGGTATGAAAGGAGTTAAGATAGGCATAACAATATCATCAACTACTGATTTTACTAATGTTGTGGCAGCAACTCCCATAACAAAGGCTATTGCTAGGCCGATTACTTTGTATTCTTTTAGAAATTCTTTGAATTCCGTAAAAGTCTTTTTTATCATAAAGCAATTTGTAAGAGGTGGTTTTTATACTTTTTTGAGTGTTGGTTTGTTGGTTGGATGTGTTGGAGTTTTTACCTGTTTGAACGGGGCTGTTGTTGGGCGTTTAAACAGGTGTTTTATCGTCGGAAAGAACTGTTTAAACAGGTGTTTATTAGGTTTAGAGGTTTGAAAAAGAAAAAATGTTGAAAATAGAATAAAAAATTTGAAAAAATAAAATAAAATTAAAATTTTGGCTTTACTTCTTAAATAAAGCAATTAATTCCCATAGTCCTGATAGACCTACCAATGCATAAATTACAGTGGCAAATGTACCCATTCCAAAGATGGCTTCTACTAGATTCCATCCCATTGCAACTAAGCCCCAATTAAGAGCTCCAACAACTACAAGAATTCTTGTGATCCAGCTTAATGTATTCATATTCAACCTCCTTTCACCTCAACTTAAGGATACCATGTTTAGCCTTTGGTTGTTTAAATATTTTTACCTTTTTTACCCTATTTTGGGGCTGTTTAAACAGGGTTATCGAGGATTTGGATTGGGGGTGTTTAAGTCCATAAAATCTTGAACAACTGTTTTAAGGTGTTTAAACACGTGTTTGTTTTGAGAAGAGGGGTGTTTATTGGGTGTTTAAGGCTGTTTATTGGGTGTTTGTTTTTGTTACTAAAACACACAAAAAAACGTAACATTTATATAGGAAACAGGTGTTTAAACAGCATGTTCGGGTTGTTTGGAAATTCAAAAAAAGTTAAAAAACTTGAAGGTGAAACAAGAAAGAGTTTTTCTGAGGTAAGAAAGGACTTTGAAGGTGTTAGTAAATGGATTAAACACCTAAACAACAGCGATAAACAGCTGTTTGATTTAATAAATGACTTAAAAAGAGAATTAGCGTCGATTAAAGATGAGCTAGATGGAGTTAAGGAAGCTGTTTCGCTTACTAATTTAGCTGTTGAAAGTAAACAGGTGTTTAAAAAAACGGCTGTTTTAAACAAACAAGAGCCTGTTTATGATGTTTTGGAACCTGTTCAAACACCTGTTCAAACAGCCAATTTTCATGATATTTTAAGCGGATTGAGTAGTAATGAGAGATTGATAGTATTTACACTGATGAACACAGAATTAAAGCTTAGTTATGAGGATATTGCACGACTTTTAGGAAAAGAGAGAGCAACGATTAGAGGCCAAATAAATGCAATAAAACAGAAAAGTGAGGGTTTAATACAAGAATTAACCGAACCTAATGGTAAGAAAAGGTTGTTTGTGAGCGAAGAAGTTCGTAACAAACTAGAGAAATACGCAAAAGTGAGAGTTAAAGAAAAGAAGAAATACAAGAAATTGCCTTCAGAAAGCATAATTTGAAGATAAAAGTGAGAGAAAAACATGATTAACATAAAAAAATTCAAAAGTGAGACAAAAATGAGGGCTTTTTGCCGTGTCGAGAGCATCAAGCCTGATTTGGGAAAAGAGAGTGTGAAAGCTCAAAAGAGCTAATAAGCCTTAAAAGTGATGATTTTAAGAGTTTTAGCCCTTTTTAACATAATTAGTGAGAACAATAATTTTATTCGGTGAGACGATTTTATTTTATAGAGCTCTTAATTGATTTATCGTCGATAATGAGGCTACACGCTTTAAATCTTGAGGTATTTTGAGGATTACTTTTTTATTTGATTCTTTTAACTTTAAAAGAGGAATATCTTTCTGAAGGATTTTTCTTATATAGTCTCTAATTGAGATCTCTGTAAGGCCAGTTTTTTGTGCTAAAATAGCATAATCTACGACAAATCCTTGATCTTCTAGTTGATATATAGTGCTATAAATTAGCATTTCTTGTTCTGTAAGCTTCTTAAATTTAATGCGAACTTCCTTCTTTAAATCATCGAGAGTTGCCAGCACTTCTGAAACTCTTCGGAGGTTGTTTATTGGATCATTAACCGAACTTGGAGTGGAAATAAGGGGGTGTTGGTTTGTTGGTTGGATTGTTTGTTGGTTTGTTGGAACCCCATCATTTCCAGTGGAAACTGTTGTTTTTGAGCCTATTAAAGGGTTTAAAGGCATTTCTTGTGTTGGAAAGGGCATTTGATATGTTGGATTTAAGTGTTGGTTTGTTGGTTGGATTGTTTGTTGAGCTTGAAGTTCGTATAATAACTGTTTTATCTCTGACAATTCGCTATATAAGAAATCAATATCTTGCCTAACTTTGAAAAAAGCTTCTTTTAGGGGGTCAGACATGTATTCTTGATTTTATTGAGAATTATAAGGATTTGTATTCTTTTAGATAACTTAATTTTTGTAGCTTGAGCTTTGTAGCTATAACCTTTGGTTAATGCAACTTTTTATATGCTTCAAAGGCTGCTTGAGATAGGCGCCAGCGCTGCCATCTTGCATAATCTTGCCCAGAAGGGCCTTTACTGATTTTAATTAGTAATTTGGACTTTTCTAGATCTTCTAGGAGAGCTTTAGTAAACTCCTCATCTCTGACTATCTCTTCAGCTATTTTTGATGTAAAAGCAGCTTCTGGAGAAATACTAAAAAGATAGGACAGAATCTGTTCTGAAATCTTAGACTTTTTTTTCTTTGAAATTGCAGGCATTATAGTCTGTAAGAGGGAACGTTTTTATAGTTTAAGTTTGCGCTAGGCTTAACCCAAAAATGGAAAAGTCAAAAATAGAATTCATTGGTGCACGAAGCAGTGCAGAGATAAGCGGGCTTATGCATCCACTTGTTAAAGAATGGTTTTTTGGGAGGTTTAAAGATTTTTCATTAACCCAGCTTTATGGCGTAGGGGTGATAAATGAAAGAAAGAACATTTTGATTAGTGCACCTACCGGAGGGACTAAAACATTAACTGCTTTTTTGAGTATTTTAAATTATATTGTAAGCCTTGCTTCCCGCAATGAACTTGAAGATAAAATGTATGCTGTATATGTTTCTCCATTAAGGGCTTTAACAAATGACATTTATGTTAATCTTGAGAGACCTCTTGCAGAGATTAGGGCAATTGCCGAAAGTAAGGGAATAAAATTACAAGATATTAGAGTCGGTTTAAGAACTGGAGACACAACAGTTTCTGAAAGGGCCAAAATGGTTAGAAAGGTCCCCCATATTTTTGTGACAACTCCTGAAAGCTTAGCAATAGTATTAACTGCTCCAAAATTTTCTGAAAACCTACGTGCTTTGGAATTTATAGTAGTGGACGAAATTCACGCTCTTGCAAATAAAAGAGGAGTTTTTCTTAGCCTGATGCTTGAAAGACTTGAACATTTTAGTGTTATTACTCCTGTAAGGATAGGCCTTAGTGCTACTATTGCTCCAATTGAAGAAATTGCTAAATTTTTAGTTGGTGCAGGTCGTGAATGTCTTATCGCTCAAGTTCCTTTAATAAAAGATGTAGATATAGGATTGATTAGCCCAGGAGTAGACTTGTTAACTATGGATGGGGCAGACGACCAGAAAAGACTTTATCATATTTTAGATGAATTAATTCAGCAACATAAAACTACTTTGATATTTACAAACACGAGAAATGCAACTGAGAGGATTATCCATTATTTAGATAGTCATTTTCCAGGTCGTTACACTGGAAACATAGGGGCTCATCATAGTTCAATGAGTAGAGAACAAAGATTTATGATTGAAGAGAGATTAAGAAAGGGAGAATTGAAAGTTGTTGTTTCTAGCACCAGTTTAGAACTTGGAATTGATATAGGAAGTATAGATTTGGTTGTATTGTTAAGAAGCCCTAAAAGTGTAGCTAGAGCTTTACAAAGGATAGGAAGAGCAGGGCATCAATTACATTCTAATCCCAAAGGAAGATTTGTTGTTACAGATAGAGATGATCTTGTTGAATGCGCAATACTTATGAAACACATGAAAGAAAAAATAATTGATAGGGTGGATATTCCAATTAATGCATTAGACGTACTGTCTCAACATATTTATGGCATGGCAATTTCACAAATTTGGAATATTGATGAAATGTTGAAATTGATTAGGAAGAGTTATTGTTATTCTAACCTAACCAATGAAGATTTTATGAGTGTTATTTCATATTTATCTGGAGATTATGATTTGGAGCATAGAAATGTTTATGCTAAAGTATGGTATGATAAAGATACAAAACAGGTAGGTAAGAAAGGAAAATTAGCTAGATTAATCTATTTAACAAATATAGGAACTATCCCTGAAGAAGGTTTTGTTTCTGTAGTAATTAGTTCGGGAGATTCTAAGGGAAATGCAGTTGGAAGCATAGATGAAGCCTTTCTTGAGAAATTAAGAAAGGGAGACGTTTTTGTTCTTGGAGGAGTAAAATACCAATTTATTCATAGTAAGGGTATGAAGGCTTATGTCATAGCTAATGTAAGTAGGTCTCCAACTATCCCTAGTTGGTTCTCTGAACAATTACCTTTGAGTTTTGACGTAGCCTCCGCAATTACAAAATTTAGAGGACTTGTTAAGGAAAGAGTAAAAAATTCGCTTGAATGTGTTAAGTTTATTCAAGAATATACTTATTGTACTGCTGAGACTGCTGGACAAATATATAGATATTGTTTAGAACAAGAAGATTTTTCTGCGATGCCTACTGATAAAAAAATTATTGTTGAACAATTTAAACAAGATAAGGAATACATGCTTTTTCATTCACTTTATGGGAGAAGAGTGAACGATGCTCTTTCTAGGTCTTATGCTTATATTGCAGCTCAACTAAAACATAGAGATATTGAAGTAGGAGTAAATGATAATGGATTCTTTATTGCAGGAGAAAATTTAGATGCTTCTAAAATCTTGAAAGGTTTGACTAGTTCAAATATAAGAAAGATAATCGAAGAAGCAATTGAGAAGACTGATATTCTTAAGAGAAGGTTTAGACATTGTGCTGCTAGAAGTTTAATGATTCTAAGAAACTATAAAGGAAGAAGTAAAAGTGTCGGTAAACAGCAAGTTCATTCTCACTTTTTGTATAGTGCAGTTAATGAACTAAGCAGAGATTTTCCAATTATGAGAGAAGCAAGAAGAGAAGTATTAAATGATTTAATGGATATTAATAATGCTGAAAATATACTTAGAAAAATAGAAAGGAAAGAGATAAATTTTGAAGTTATTAGAACTCCTTTAGTTTCTCCTTTTGGATTGAATCTAATTACTCAAAGTCATGCAGACTTTATCAAAGTAGAGGATAGAGTTAATTTCTTGAAGAGAATGCATGAACTTCAAATGAGGGTTATTGAAAAAAGATGAAAATTGATTTTATAGGTAAATGTTTGTTACTTACATCAAATAATGAGAGAACTCTTGCAATAGGAGATTTACATTTAGGATATGAAGGATCAATGCGTAAATCAGGAATAATGATTCCAGTTAAGTTATATGAAAAATCAATTTTAGATTTTGATAAAATTATATCTGAAACTGGAGATGTAGATAATATAGTAATATTAGGAGATGTTAAACATGAATTTGGATTTATATTGCCAGATGAGTGGAAATATATTATTAAATTTATAGAATATGTTAAAACAAAGTGTAAAAAATTAATAGTTATTGAAGGAAATCATGATGTTATCCTATTTCCAGTATTAAAAAAGATGGGAATTGAAGGAATAGACTATTTTGTTTGGAAAAATGTTGCATTCACTCATGGAGATAGAACTTATGATAAAATGAATTCTAAAGATATAGGTTATTGGATTTTAGGACATGGACACCCTGCAGTTACCCTTTACGAAGGAGCTAAAAAAGAAAAATATAAGTGCTTTTTATCTGGAAAATATAAATCTAAAAATGTGATTATTGTACCTAGTTTCTTTCCTCTTATTGAAGGTACAGATGCTCGAGACTTTGAAATGAAGTTTGCTTGGGATTTTGACATTAACAGATTTAATACAAAGGTAGTTTCAGATGATTTGAAAGTACTTGATTTTGGAGAACTAGGAAAAATTAGTTAGGTTTACTATTTCTTACTTGCGGGAAAGGAATATGAGGTTGTAGATTAAGATCTTCTTCTAGTTGTAAAGCACGAACTGAACACTTCTTTAAGATAAAGTTGTATAATGTAACCATTTTATCCTTTGGAATTTCTTTATTTTTCCATGATTTAAGGAATTCTTTTGATAATTCTTTATCTACCATTAAAAGAATAGAACCTGAAATGGCAACTTCGCTTTTCAAATCTTCAGACTTACTATCTGCATCTTTGTAATCTACATTAAATTTGAAACTTAGCCTCAGAACTTCTCCTTCTTTTAAAACATCTAGTTTAGACTTTTCTACATTATTGAATGTTATGTTTGTGTTTATACTATAACGTTTGAATTCCTGGGTTTTTTTACCAGTTATTTCTTCAATGTTAAATCCTATTACTTTCATGTTTGGTCTTGTTTTAAGAGGTTTTTAAACATTTGTGAATTAGTGTTTATATGTTTAAAATTAACTTTAATTTTGAATATTAAATTAAATCTTCTTCAGATACTACAATAAAGTCTGCTACTGCAATTATAGAATTATAAGGTATAACTGATTCTTTTGAAGTGTTTGTTTCTACATTAAGACTCTTTAAGTAAGGAGTTTGATCTTTTATTAATAATTGAATTAATTCACCTGTTCTTGTTTCAAAGGTAATATCCTTTACTAATCCTAATCTTTTACCTTCTTTTGTAACAACTGGTTTTCCTATAAACTCTCTTAATGGTTTTTTGTTAATATTCATGTTGTGAATTAATTTGTTAAGTATATAAAGATTATTATTGAAGGAAAGTTGTGCTATCAGATTATACTTTAATTTAATTAAATCATTTTTTGTTCGCTTAAATAATCTTAACCCTCTGTCCCCTTGATTTCTTGTGGAAAAAGGTCTAAAAATAAATTAAAAACATTATATTTATTTTTATTATATTATTAATATATACTTAAATAGTTATTATTATAATATATATTTTATAAAGCATATATTGTAGTATATAATATAAAAATTGAAGTTAATTGTAGGTTAATAATTTCTATTTTGCATGCGAAATGATGGTGTCTGTAGGGATATGTGTTCGCTTAATTGATTATATCTTTTATCGTCGTTTTTCATTTATTATTTCATTGGAAATAGAGGTTTGTGTAACAATATGTTTAAATAAAAGAGATTTTAATTTATTCTGAGGTGAAAAATGGCTACAAAACTTGATAATATTTTCAATTCTTATGCTAATGGTGGTATTTTCAAGAATAAAAGTGTTTTGCAAATAAATTATACTCCTGAAACTATTCCTCATAGGGATAAACAAATAGAAGATGTTGCTTCTATACTTGCTCCTGCAATAAGAGGAGAAAGAGTAAGTAATTTATTTGTTTTTGGTAAGACTGGTACTGGAAAAACTCTTTCTGTTCAATATGTAACTAAAGAAATTTTGAAAAGAGTTAGTGATTCGGGAGCTGATAATCTAAAAGTTATATATCTAAATTGTAAGTTGAAAAAGATTGCAGATACTGAATATAGAATACTTGCTGAAATTATATCTGCTTTAGGTGAATCTGTTCCAGCTACTGGTTTGCCAACAGATGCAGTTTATTCTAAATTTATTGAAATAATTGAAAGAAAGAAACAACTTATCTTAATTGTGATGGATGAAATTGATCATGCAGTTAAGAAAATTTCAGATGGTTTTTTGTATAATCTTACAAGATTAAATTCTGAGCTTAAAAATGCCCAAATAAGCTTAGTTGGGATAAGTAATAGTTTGACTTTTATGGATAATATAGATCCAAGAGTTAGAAGTTCGCTTGGTGAAGAAGAATTGGTTTTTTCTCCATATAATGCTTTACAATTACAAGATATCTTAAGAGAAAGAGCTACTGAGGCATTTGCTGAAGGGGTTTTAGATGAAGGGGTATTTTCTAAGTGTGCCGCATTTGCTGCTAGAGAGCATGGAGATGCTAGAAGGGCGCTTGATTTACTTAGGGTTGCAGGAGAACTTGCTGAAAGGGAAGGAAGTAAGAAATTAACTATGGAATTTATTGATAAAGCAAATAATAAGATTGAAAGAGATAAGATGCTTGATATAATAGAAAATGAACCTAGACAACATCAACTTGTACTTTATAGTATATTAAACTTGCACGGGAAAGAAAGTGAAGGTGTTTTTACAGGTAATGTTTATAACAAATATCAAGAATTTTGTCAGAAGACTAAGGTTGAGGTTTTAACTCAAAGAAGAGTTTCAGATATAATTGCTGAGTTTGATATGCTTGGGTTGATTAACGTTGATGTAATTAGTAGAGGTAGAATGGGAAGAACTAGAGAAATAAAATTAATGATCCCAGAAAATTTACAATCTAGGGCAAAGGAGATACTTGAAACTGCTTTAACAATATGAGTAATCTTGAATTATTACAATTAGTTAAGGAAAAAGGCCTATTATTAGAAAAGGAAATTTTTGAGGCTCTTAGTAGTATAAGTGATATTAATACAATAAAAAAATTGCTTGAGAATTTTGAACAAGTCTCAGGGCAAAAAATGATTACTAGATCTACTTTATTAAAAAACTGGGTCATTTCAAAAGATATAACTCATTTAACCGAAGGTATTGAATCTAAATTCCTTAATATTTTTATTAAATTAGGGATTGAAATTAATGTTAATAGCTCTGCTTTTAAAAAAACTGATAAAACAGAAAACAAGAAGCAAGATTACACTTTGCATTATGGCAAAACTACATTTGGTAAGAAAATGGAAGTTTCTGATTTTGTAGGCCATTTTAGGGCACGATATAAAGAAATTCAAGGGATTATATTAAAGAGAAATAATAGTTGGGATAATTTGATTTCGATAAATAAAATTTCTGCTACCAGGCAACAATTTACTATAATCGGAATGGTCTCTGAAAAAAGATTGACTAAAAATAAAAATTTAATTGTAGTTTTTGAGGATTTGACTGGGAAGACTAATGTGGTTTTCAAACAAGGGAGTAATTCATTCAAGGATTCGGAAGAACTTCAACTTGATGAGGTTGTTGCAGTTAGATGTACTGGAAATAACGAATTAATAATGGGTCATGAAGTTTTTTTTCCAGACTCTTTTGTTTTGCAAAAGACTAAGTTTGATGAAGATTGCGGTTTGGCTTTTATATCAGATATTCATGTAGGGAGTAAAAAGTTTTTAAGGCCTGAATTTGAAAGTTTTGTTGAATGGCTTTCTGGAGAAGATGAACTAGCTAAAAAAATAAAATATCTTTTTATTGTGGGGGACTCAGTTGATGGATTAGGGGTTTTTCCTGGACAGGAGAAATTACTTGAAATAAAAACTTTAAAGGGTCAATATGATGATTTTGCTAAGTATCTTAAGAAGATTCCTGAAAGAATAACTATTTTTATATGTCCGGGTCAACACGATATATCAAGAGTTCCGGAACCTCAGCCGCCTTTAGATAAAACATATGCTGGAGCTTTACATGATATTCCAAATATTGTTTTGGTTCCAAATCCTTGTCTTGTTAAATTGCATGAAAAAGGTAAGGAGTTTAAAGTTCAGATGTATCATGGGGCAAGTATACACGCTTTCATAAACAGTGTTGCTGAATTGAGATTAATAAAAGCTCATAAATCTCCTGCAAAAGCTGTAAGGCACATGTTGAAGAGAAGACATTTGGCGCCAAGTCATGGAATTTCAGCTTCTGTTGTTTATGTTCCTAACCCTGAAAATGATGCTCTAGTAATCTCTGAAACTCCGGATATTTTTTGTACAGGGGAAGTTCATAGATTAGATATTGAAAGATATAATGGAACTTTGATCATGACTGGTAGTTGTTGGCAGGCTAGAACTGATTTTGAAGAAAAAGTTGGAAATATTCCTGACCCTTGTAAAGTTCCTATTTTTAATGTAAAGACTCACGAACTTAAGGTTCTTGATTTCTCTATTAGTGAGGAAAGAAATTTGGGAAGGGTAGAGAGTACTGCAAAATGAATTCCGAACAATATTTCAAACATATAAGTGATGAAGTAAAGAGGGCTTATTTAATTGCAGATGTGGCTAAATCTAAGGGTTTGGATCCAATTTCAAAAGTTGAGACCCCTATTGCTATATCTCTTGCTGAAAAAGCTGTTGGCTTAATTTCAGTTGTTTATCCTCAATTACAAGATCCCCACCTTATTAATCGAATTTTAGAATTGGAAAAACAATATGGTCAGCTTACAATGTCTGTTTGCTTAGGGATTGCTGAAGATGTGGCTAAACAAAAATATTGCAAATTTGATAATCAGCTTCAAGCAATAGATGCAGGTATTCGTGTTGCTTTTTCTTATTTTACTTTAGGGGTTGTATCTTCTCCAATTGAAGGATATACGGAATTAAAATTAAATAAAACTCGTGATGGTAAGGATTATTTTGTTGCCTATTTTTCCGGTCCAATAAGAAGTGCTGGGACTACTGCTGGTTGCGTAGCTTTAATGGTAATAGACTATCTAAGGGAAATTTTTGGTTATGCGAAATACGACCCTACTGAGGATGAAATTAAAAGATATGTTACTGAAAATTATGATTATCATGAAAGGGTTACTAATTTGCAGTATTTACCTAGTGAAGAAGAAATAAGTTTTCTTGCTAAGAATCTTCCTTTTCAAATAGCTGGAGAACCTACTGAACAAAGAGAGGTTTACAATTACAAAGATTTGCCTAGAATTGAAACTAATTTTATTAGAGGTGGAATGTGTTTAATTTTTTCTGAATGTCTTGCTCAAAAAGCAGCTAAAGGCTTTAGGTTACTAAAACTTGCAAAAGAAAACGGTTTCAAATCTAGTGGCTTTGATTTTCTTGAAGAGTATATCAATATTCAGAAAAAAAAGGTTAAAGGTTCAGGAGATGGAGACGGCGTTCCTACTTATATGAAAGATATTGTTGCGGGAAGGCCAATATATTGTCATCCTTCTAGATCTGGAGGATTTAGATTTAGATATGGAAGAGCACGTAATGCCGGATTTTCTGCTACTAGTGTTTCTCCTGCAACTATGGCGATTTCAAGAGACTTCTTAGCTATTGGTACTCAATTGAAAATAGAAAAGCCAACTAAGGGGTGTGCAATTTCAATGGTTGAAAACATTGAAGGCCCGATTGTAAAATTAAAGGATGGAAGTGTTGTAAAACCTATTACCATGGATGAAGCTCGTAAAATAAAGAATAATGTTTCTGAAATAATCTATCTGGGAGATATTTTATTTCCTTTTGACGATGTAATAAATAGAAACTCTGTTTTGCTTAAGCCAGGTTATGTTGAAGAGTGGTGGAATTTAGATCTTGAAAAAGCAGGAGGGTTTTGTCCAGATTATTTTAATGTTTCATTTGAAGATGCTCTTGAATTTTCAAAAAAATACTCTTTGCCTCTTTATCCTAAATATATCTATTATTGGACCCAGATAAATTATCCGCAGTTTCTTGGATTAGTTGATTGGATTGCCCATGGTAAGATCCACGAATCTAATTTAATTCTTCCATATTCTGAAATTGAAAAAGAAAGGTTCAATATAGGAAAGAGGGGATTGGAAATTATAGGCTGCCCTCATAAAGTTGTATTGGATAAGGTTGTTATTGATGTTTTAGATACTAAAGCTTTATTGTATAATTTAGGGATAGAATCTTTTCAAAATTTTGAAAGTGATTTTGAGCAAGTCTTAAAAAAAATTCCTGCTGAAGGAATAGTTATTGACGTTTTGAATAGTCTTTCTAAAGTCATTATTAAAGACAAGGCTGGAGATTTTATTGGGGCTAGGATGGGTAGGCCTGAAAAATCTAAGCTACGAAAACTTACGGGTAGTCCCCACGTTATATTTCCTGTTGGGGAGGAAGGGGGAAGATTAAGGAGTGTTCAAGCAGCTACAGAAATAGGGAATGTAAATGCTGATTTTCCAAATTATTTTTGTGGATTATGTGGGAATGATAGTCCTTATCCTAGATGTCCAACTTGTTTGACTTTATGTGTTAAGAAAAATTATTGCCCTATTTGTAAGAAGTATTCAGATTCTATTTGTCAAGAGCATCCTACAAGGAATCAATTATATTCTACTCGAAGAGTGGATATAAAACAGCAATTTGAGCTTGCTAAAAAATTGGTTGGAGCTAGGCTTGATGATCTACCTGTTGCGGTCAAAGGAGTCAGAGGTACATCTAGTGAAGATCATAGTGTAGAACATTTAGGGAAGGGGCTTTTGAGGGCAAAATATAACCTTCATGTGAATAAAGATGGAACTATTAGATATGATATGACTGAAATGCCCATAAATTATTTCAAGCCTAAGGAAATTGGGACTAGCATTCCTAAATTGATTGAATTAGGTTACGAAAAAGATGTTAATGGCAAATTATTGGAAAATGATAATCAAATATTGGAGATATTCCCTCACGATATTATTTTACCTGCATGTCCAGATACATTGGATGAAAAAGCAGATGATGTTTTTTATAATATTACTAAATTTGTAGATGATGAACTTGAAAAATTATATGGCCTTGAAAGATTTTTCAATGCTAAAAACAAAGATTCTCTTTTAGGTGCTTTATTTGCTTGTATTGCTCCACACATATGTACTGCAACAGTTGGAAGGTTAATTGGTTTCTCTAAAACTCAGGTATTTTTTGCAAGTCCATTTATGCATGCAGCTATGAGGAGAGACTGCGATGGAGATGAAGCTGCAGTGATTTTATTGATGGATATGCTTCTTAACTTTTCTAAGAAATTTTTACCTTCTCACAGAGGGGGAACTCAAGATGCTCCTTTAGTTTTAAACATAAAAATAAACGCTGGTGAAGTTGATGATCAGATATTGGATTTTGTATGTGGTCGGTACCCAATTGAACTCTATGAGCTTGCAGAACAAAGGAAACATTCCTCTGAAGTTAAGATAGAAAAAGTTTCAAATAGGATGAAAAATGGACAGGATACATTTACTAATTTGGGCTTTACGCATGATTGCGATGATATTAATAATGCAGTCTTAAATTCTGCATATAAAACTCTTCCTACTATGCATGATAAAGTTGCTGAGCAAATGGATTTATGTTCTAAAATTAGGGCGGTTGATACTAGCGATGTCGCAAGGTTAGTTATAGAGAGGCATTTTATCAGAGATATTAGGGGTAATTTGAGGAAATTTTCTCAACAGGTATTTAGGTGTGTTAGCTGTAATGAGAAGTTTAGGCGCCCTCCATTAGCTGGAAAGTGTACTGATTGCGGAGGAAAAATAATCTTTACTATTTCTGAAGGAAGTATTGTTAAATATATGGAAGCTGCCTTGAATTTAGCCAGGACTTATAATGTAAGTCCTTATTTGCTTGAAAATTTAGAGATTGTTCAGCTTGACATTGAAAGCATATTTGGAAAAGAAAAAGAAAAACAGATGAGGCTTAGTTTGTAAGGTAGATTATTATTGTTGGAATCAAAAGTACTCCCATCATATTGATTCTCTTAATGTTTGATTTAATTGTAAAAATTCCCCAAACGGTAGAGGTAATGAAAACTACAATCCCTAACGGGTTTGATAAAATTATAACTGCTATAAATAAGATCGATAGCATTATTATTGAAACCAAACTATAATTTATTTTTTCTATTAATTTTATAAAAATATTTGTTATTAGTAAAGAAACTATTGAAACGCATATTATTGTTATGATTACGATTAATATGATTTCCCATAGGTTTGTAAGTGATAGTTCTCCAACTACTGACTTAACTGCAGCTGATGCCCCAGTTCTTGTTTTATTAAGGGTATAAAGTGTTACAAAACTAAAAGCCATTACTATAATGTTGATTGTTCCTAGCATTATCAAAAAAGATTTTCTTGATTGAGGGATTATTTCAGATGAAATTGTTGCTGCATGTCCTGAGCCTATAGCTGGAAGAAATGAACAGAATGGGGAAGAAATTAGAGAACCTGTAATTGATTTGAAATAATCTTTTTTTATTTCTTTAAATTTAGGAAACTTGAACTTTTCTTGTTTTGGAAGTTTTAATTTTTGATTTAGGCTTATTATTATGCTTGAAGCTCCAAAAAGTCCGCCTAATAGTGGAAGTAATGCATTTTCTACTGGGAGATTTAGGCTTACATATCCTAGAAAACCTGTTGCTAAAAAAACAATTAATGCCGTAGAAACTTTGTTTTCTCTAGTGATTGTATATATTGAGATAAATATCAAAATAAAAGGAATTGAATATTCTATCTTTTCATAAACTAATGGTACTGCTTTTATAAAAAAAGGAGTTATTATTAAAATAAGAGGTATTGAAGTAATTGTTCCTAAAACCACAAGTAATATAGCTTCTCTTCCTTTTCCTTGAAGGAGCATTTCATGTCCAGGTAAAACTGATAAAAAAGACTCTTCATCTGTTGCACCTGTTAATACTGAAGGGATAAAATCTAAAATTGTATGTGCAATTGCTAATGAAACTATGAATGTAATGATTGCCTTTGTAGGTGCGAATGAAAAATAAGTTATGTTTGCAATCAACAAGGCAGTTACTGTGTTGATATGGATTCCAGGAGTTATTCCAGTAATTATTCCGATAAATATTCCTGCTAAAATTGCTAGAATAAATTCTAACATAAAACTTTAAGTTTTTAATCTTTTTATTTCTTAGGTTTTAAAATTGCAACGCTATAATTCTTTACAATTTCTTTCGCAAGTTTTTTTACTTCAGAAAGTTTTACTTCATTTATTTTTGAATCATATTTGTAATAGTCTTCTGATTTACCTGTGGAGATTTCTTCGAAAATTAATCTTTGCATGGCGTTTAAGCTTTCTTCAGTAGCTACTCTCCTTATTCCTATAAGTCTCTGTTTTGACTCTTCTAATTCTGATTCTGTCATTTTTTCTACATCTTTTATCCCTTTAATTATCATATCTTTGACTTTTTCTAATGCTTCTTTTGTAGTCCCTGCATATATGCTATAATAACTATAATTTTTCTCTCTTTCTATACTTCCTCTAACTGTATAGGCTAAACCATGATTTTCTCTTATTTCAAGGAATAACTTTGAAGACATTCCTCCTGCTAAATAAGCATTTAGGACTTCCAATGTTTTTTGTTTTTCTTCTTCTCTTGGAGCATGCATTCCAATTAAAAGTTGTGCTTGATCGATTCCTTCTCTTTCTTCCTCTACATTGGAATTTTTTGTTTTAATTGGGACGTGATTGTAAGATTTTTTTAGAGGTTTAAAATCTTCTTCTAATCTTTTACATATTTTTTTTATATCTGCTTTGCCTACTACTGTCACGATGAAATTTTCAGGGGCATAGTTTTCTTTAAAGATGCTTATTATTTTTTCTCTGGATAAAGATTTCACAGTTTCTGCAGTACCTACTATCCCTTCGCCAAATGGCGGACCATATAATGCAGACTCTAATAATTCATAAACTCTTTTTTCAGGATCATCATGGAACATTTTTATTTCTTCAATGACTACTCTCTTTTCTTTTTCTAATTTTTCTGCTGGAAATGTTGGATTTTTTAAGATATCATGAATTATGTTTATTCCAGAATCTATATGTTCTGAAGGAAGTTTAAAAAAATAGGTCGTTACATCTTGTGCAGTGAACGCGTTTAGTATCCCCCCTTTCTTTTCTATTTCTCCTGAAATATCTTCATGTGTTCTTGTTTTAGTTCCAGTAAAAAGAAGATGTTCGAAAAGATGAGCTACTCCTTTGACCTCTGAAGTTTCATACGCTCCTCCAAAGGGATTTGAAATGCTATAACAAACAAGCGGTAAATCTCTTTCTTCAAATAGAACAGTTATCCCATTTTTTAGTTTGATTTTTTGGAATTTCATAATAGGGCTTATAGTCATGCTTTTATATGCTTTTTTCTTTTTGATTTTATGCCAATAAATGCAGGATATGAATATTTCAATGCTGAAAAGAAGTATTTAGCTGCGCAGACATTGGAAGAAAAGATATCCACACTTAGAGAGCTAATTAAGGCAGCTCCAAAGCACAAATCTAGCGAAAATTTACTTGCAGAGCTTAAAACAAGGTTAAAGAAGTTTTTAGAAAAATCAGAGAAAAATGCATCTGTTGGAAAGGGTAAAAAGGGAATAAGAAAGGAAGGTTTTCAAGTTATTTTAGTTGGTTTACCTAACTCTGGAAAATCTATGCTTTTAAGTAAATTAACTAATGCTGTTCCAGTTACTTCTTCTTCGCCTTTTACTACTACTGAACCAAATGTCGGAACTATGCATTATGAGGGAGTATATGCCCAAATTGTGGACTTACCTGCAATAACCGGGAAAGACTTTGATATGAGCATATTGCACACTGCCGACCTTGTTATTACATTACTAGAAAAAATGGAAGACTTGTTATTGTTTGAGAAAACTCTTGAACACTGTAAGGGGAAGAGATTGATAGTCATAAATAAAATAGATTTGTTTGATAACGAAGGCCTTAGAAAGCTTGAAGCAAGACTTAAATCTAAGAAGGCCGATTTTGTTCTGATCTCAGCACTTAAGGGGACTGGAATCGATACTTTAAAACAAAAGATCTTTTCATATATGGATGTGATTAGGGTATATACAAAAGAACCTGGGAAAGCTCCTTCGAATATCCCAATTGTTTTATCCACAAGGCGTACTGTTAAAGATGCTGCAGAGTCAATTTACAAAGGATTTTCAAAAATTATTGTTGAAACAAAACTTACAGGACCTAGTGGAAAATTTGCTAATCAAAAAGTTGGTTTGAATCACGTCTTAAAAGACCGAGATGTTTTAGAATTCAAAACTAGATAATTATTTATTAAATTTTAGTAATCTTTGCAATATTCCTTTTTTTATCAAAACTGCAACTGTTATCCCTAATCCTGCTACTAAAATTACTGCTCCGATTATCCAGTAATTTAATTTGAATTCTTTTTCTGTTTGATCTTCTTGATTTCCTTCTAATAGGTTTGCGCTTCCAGATGATTGATTTTGAGTAGTAGTATTGCCCGAGGTGTTATTTGAGGATGAACTACTTCCGCTGCTACTTGAGCCACTAGAAGTTCCGCTACTGCTTGACCCGCTTGAGCCCGAAGACGACCCTCCTGAAATTCCAGTTACATTGTAGGATATTGTTGAGACATTTACGTTTCCAGCTCTGTCTGTTACTGTACAGGAGGATTGTTGATTGTTTCCGCTATTTGATGTTGAAGGACTTGAGTCAAAGCTTGCCGATGCTATTCCTGAAAGTGCATCTGAATAAACACAATTACAATCCATAACATCATCTTCATCTACAGTATAATCGTCACATGTGAATGTAGCTACCGGGACAGTATTATCAAAAGTAACTTGGATTCTAGCTGAACTGTTTAGGTTTCCTAAAGAGTCATTTACATATGCAGTTATATTGTAAGCACCATCAGGGTAATGTGATGTGTTTGTAGTTACGCTATATGTCGATCCATCTTTTGTAGTTGTTAATGATGCATTCTGAACTCCTGCGGAGTTTGTTATGTTGAAGACTACTGATTGGACTCCTGTTGTCGCATCTATTGCTAAAATCGTGATTGCTTTATTTTGAGAATAGTTCCCAAAAGATATTACGGAGCTATAATTTTCTGAAAATATTGCTGGAGGTGTTCTATCTACATAAATTATGTTACTTAGATTTGTTAAATAACTAACGGATATAGAAGTAGAACCATTTCTTATTGTAGCATTAAGGCTGTAAACTCCATCTGAAATTGTTGAATTTGAAAGTGTTGCAAAACATGCGTTTGAAGTGCATGAAGATGTATTTCCTATTGTAGTCCAAACTCCGCTTATATTAAGGAAAAATGTTGCATTCAACGGGTTAGTTATATCTGTGATATTTGTGTAAGATACATTGAATATTACATTTGTAAAATTTGTATAATTCGCCCCCTGTAATGGAGAAACTATTCTTACTCCTTCTGCGGCCGCAATTACAAAATATGCTAATAGAATTATTGTTAATGCTGCTAGAATTAACGGCTTGTTTTTCATCATCTTTTTACTTTAAATTATTGCGAATTGGCTTTATAATCTCTTCT
>CAYOYN010000013.1:0-13793 GCA_964408235.1 Candidatus Woesearchaeota archaeon
GTATCTGTTTTACCTATTGACATATCCAATTCTGTTTCTATTGCTGCATTTCCTCCAGGAGTAATTTCAGTTGTTTTGCTTGAGCCTTTGAACAATGAAACTACTTTTGTTTTGATTGTTTTGTATTTGATTTGATTAGCTTCTTTAATCATTATTCCGGGCTTTATTTCAATTGTATCTCCAACTTTTAATTTTCCTGCCTTAAGTGTTCCACCCATTACTGCACCATGCAAGTTTGAAGGTTTTGTACCTGGTTTATTGATATCAAAAGATCTTGCTACTAGGAATAATGGCTTTTCGTTTGGGTTTCTTTCAGGAAGAGGTATTTCACACATAGCCTCATAGATTCTTTCTAGATTTATTTCTTGTTGAGAAGAAACTGGAATTATTATTGCGTTTTCCGCAATTGTACCTTTGAATTCTTTTCTAATCATGTTGTAATTCTCTATTGCTTTTTCTTTTGAAACAAGGTCTATCTTATTTTGAACAATTATTATATTTTGGATATTTTTTGCTTGTAATGCCATCAAGTGTTCTCTAGTTTGAGGCTTGATTCCTTCATTTGCGGCTACTACTAGAATTGCTGCATCTACAATAGCTGCTCCTGAAAGCATTGTAGCCATAAGCATTTCGTGTCCAGGGGCGTCAATAAATGTGATGTATCTTATCTTGTCTCCTTTATTGTCTATATTGTATTCTTTGTCTTTAGAAATTGTAATATCTGCATAACCTAGTTTTATAGTAATTCCACGTTTAAGTTCTTCAGAGTGAGTATCTGTCCATTTTTTACTTAATTTGTATAAAAGTGTAGTTTTACCATGGTCGATATGACCAGCAATTATTACATTTAGGGTATCTAGTTCTTGCATATAATTGTAGGCGTTTTTGGGTTTTTAAATACTGTTTATTCTACCAATCTAAAACGAATTGTCCTTTTGGAAGATTTTGAAGTTAGGCTAACTTGGATTTCATACATTTTATTTGGTTCAATAACATACATTTCTTCTATTACTCTATCTACAACTCTTGTTAATAAAGGTAATTTTTCAGGAGAATATCCAAAAACATAATTAATTGGTTTTCTAGGATTTTCTCTATCTGCAATATGTCTCATTTCATTCCAATGGTTTAATACTGCGATAGTTTCCCATCCTTTTGTAGAATAACTTGCCCTCTCAACAAATATTGGCATTTTATTGAGCTTGAGCTTCTGCCTTCTCTTTTGGCTTGTTCTGTTCTGGGAATAATTCGCTCATTGGTTTTGAGCCATGTTTTGTTACTATCATATTCACTTGAACTGTTTTTTCAGACATTTGCATTCCTCTTACTGTCTTTCTTAATCTTAAACCATCAGGCATTTGTCTTTTCTTCTTTCCGCCCCATCTTGGTCTTTTGTGCATTCCCCAACCCTTTGTTAAGATTATTCTTTTAACTTCAGATCCTTGTACATCAGGTTTATGTGCAAATCCTGAGGAGTCAGATCCGCCTGTAATTTTTAATGTATATCCAGATAATGATTCAGATAATTCAGATCCATCTACTTCTTCGCCTATTTTCTTTCCAACCAAGGATTCTGCATTAGACTCTACTTTCCAAGCTTTTCCTTTATCGGATATGTTTAATTTGAATACCATTAAATGTGGGGTGTGTTTGAGGGTTTTTAAATCTTACAATTAGGTAGATCTTCCTAGTTATAGAGTTATTATTAATGCAGATAGAAACACATTGATTACTGCAGTAGTAATGCACCATGAACAATAGTTATTTAGTATTCTTGTTTGAATTCCTATAAGGATTATAGAGTATGCTGATGCTAGGATTGATATTAGTTTTGTTGCAAGTAATAGATTTTGACCAGGGTTTGAATAGATAACTACTAAGATTCCAATATAATATAATAATCCTATAAATTCGTTTTTAATTCCCAAAGTTCTTGAATATTTGCTATCTAACACAATATTGCAACTTTCACTATTTACAGGACAAATAACTTTTTTATTTAGTAAATGGGCTATATTGATGTAGAGGG
Organism: Candidatus Woesearchaeota archaeon; assembly: GCA_964408235.1. GTDB lineage: Archaea > Nanobdellota > Nanobdellia > Pacearchaeales > GW2011-AR1 > SICU01. The sequence continues at coordinate 2,030 of CAYOYN010000013.1, forward strand.
TTATTGCTATCCCAATGGAGCAGAATATTGTAATTAATGTTTCTTGCATAAAATTATCTGTTTTTTGAGCTTATATTACTTTTCTAACGCTTTGAGGCAGGTCATTTTCGGTTAATATCCATTCTCTATTCCTAAATGGTATTTCCCTTTTTCTTTTTGCTGCTCTAATGCTATTCTCAAAAATGTCTATGTAAACTTCTGTAGTTCCCTTTTTTTTAAAGTACTCTTCATATCTAGGATCTATTTCTTCAACGACTTTATACCTTTCATCTTCAATAATTAATGTTCCTTCACGAGAAAAATCTATGCTTAACCTATATATTGCATTATCCATTTATTTACCCCAGTCAGAATTTTTCTTTCTCTTGATTTCTGCTATTTCCATTATTGCTTTAATTTCCGTTTCTGTTAGGAGGTCTTTGTTTTTCTTAAATGCTTTAAACTGAGTTTCTCCTAATTGACTGTAAAGATATCTTTTATCTGCTAATTGTCTTTCAAAATTTGTTCCAGGTAAGGACATTGCAAGTTCTTTTCCTTCAGAAGCTTCTTCGACAGAATCTTTATTTTCTTGTAGGGCCTTTACTCTTGCTATTGGTTCATCAGTTTCATCAATCAATTGGACGTTTTTCTTTACTTTTCCTGCTAAAACTTTTACTCCGAAAATAGCAGGATTTGAATTTCTAAATTGATATTTATGTAATATTTCTAATTTGCAAATAGGTGCTAACTCCATCATTCTTTCCTTTTCTATTTGAGAGTGTTTTTCTTGTCTCCATTTTTGGAGGTCTTCTATAAGCTTGTAAACTACTTGATTTGTTAGGACCTTTATGCTTTTTTTATCGTATTCGAGATCTGGCTCAATATCTACATTGAAACCTAAGATTATCGCATTTAGAGGATTTAATTCTAAATTTGCTTTGCCTGCAACAATGTCTGACTTTCCTATATCTCCAATTGAAGCTCTTACTACTGGAATATTTGCTTGTTTTAACAAAGTTAATAGTGCTTCCAAACTACCTAGTGAATCTGCTTTTGCAATTATTCCTTCTTTGTCTGTCTGAATAGTATTCTTAAATTCTTTAGCAAATTTTTCAGTTAGTTCTTTTTCATTATTCTCTACTTTCTGAAATGGCATTCCTGAAAGAATCTCTTCTTTGTTTGTTAATTGCATTCTGATCCCTGTTGTTGCAAAAACTTCTTTTTCTGATTTGAATTTATTGCTTAATGGAAGGACTTCTTCTATTGACCTTATTTTAGTAATTATTATTTTACCATCTAATGTAGCTATTCCTATTTGGTCTCCTTCTTTTAGGGCTCCATCATAGAGAATTGCTTCTGCTGTTTCCATTGAACGTTGTTTTTTTACTTCTAGAAGAATTCCTTTTGATTCGTTCGAAAGTGTTAATTTTTCCCCTAAGAATTTTTGGGATAATCCGCATAACACTAGAAGAATTTCAGGTATTCCTTCCCTTGTTCTTGCAGAACATGGTACTATTGCTATCTTTTTAGTAAAGTCTGATACTTCATAAAATAAATCGCTATCAAATCCGTGTGCTTGAAGAGAAGATTGGAAAGTCCCAAAAGCTATCTCAAATTCGCTTTTTGTGTGAGGGGGTAAATTGTCCAAGGACTTCTTTATTGTTTCTTCTCTTCTCCAACCGCTTAATTTGTCTATTTTGTTTAATGCTACTACAAAAGGAGTTTTATTTGCCTTTAGAATTTGGATTACTTCTGCAGTTTGAGGTTGTATTCCTTCTTTTATGTCAACTACAAGAATTGCTATGTCTGCTAATGAGCCTCCTCTTTGTCTTAAGTTTGTAAATGCTGCGTGGCCTGGAGTATCTATAAATAAGAAACCTGGAATTTTTAGGTCTATTCCAGCTTTATCTATTAAAGGGCAGACGCTCTTTATCTGATCAAATGGATATTTTGTAAATGATATCTTTTGAGTGATGCCTCCTGCTTCTCCTGCTTGAACAGAGCTACCTCTAAAACAATCTAAAAGTGATGTTTTTCCATGGTCTACATGACCTGCTACTGTGATTATTGGTTGTCTTATCATATATTTTCGAGCTTAACCTTGTTTTTAAACATTAACGGGAGATTTAAATTATGAGGAAATTGGTTATTTTGAGTTTCTTAGTTTTGATATTTACTTGTTCTTTCTTTGTTGCCGGATATTATGTTTTATTTGATACTGGTTTTTCTGGAAGTTATACTAAGGCTCTTTGTAAAGGGAATATGTGCGCAGATTATGAATTTTCTTGTTATAAGGGAGTTATTGTGGAATCTAAGAGAATAAGTGGTTTTTTAGTGGTTGATGAAGATTGGGTAGATACTAGAGATAGAGAAAATGTTTGCTAGTTACATTTCTAATTCTTCATAGTTTTCTTGCTTAGCTTTCTTTGCAGGTTTTGCTTTTGACTTTTGTGACTCTTGGTATTTCTTTGCTTCTTCTACTGCTGCTTCTGATACCTGGAAGTCTGCTTCATTAATTGAATTAATTGCTTTTTTGAAGTTTGCAAATTGTTCTGCGCTTATTCTTGTTCCTGCCTTTGTGAAACCAGTATATCTTTCTGAACGAACAAATTCTCTTATTGTTAAGCCTGCCTTCCCTCCAAAATCATCAATTCTGATAACTATGTCAGTTTCTTGATTTTTTGGTATTCTATCAATATCTTTTTCCATACCATTTTCATAAGGGTTATGTATTTAAGGATTTGTGTTTCTTTTTCGTATTCATAAAGGAATAGATTTATAAATCGAATATTATGACTTTTTTGATGGAAGATGTATACCACAAAATATATTTAAATTTAGGACAAGCAACAGCAGAAGATTTGGCTTCTGTACTTACAGCTATGGGCGATCTTGCAAGAGCTTATGGTGCTCATGGGTTAAGCTTTATGCCTGTTCCGGAAATAGAACTTACTTTAGAAGATAGGGCTCTGAAAGAAAGAGGGCATGCCCCTTTTTATTTCACTCTTCAGGATGGAAAAAATCTTGAGGATTTATTTAACGAAGTGTTAGGTCAATAGTTTGTTAAATTTGGTTTAGAGTATGTTTTATAATCTCTCTTATTATATATTAATTTATGTTAAAAATTGGAAATATTAAATTGAAGAATAGGCTTTTTCTTGCACCTATGGTTGAAGTTACTGATTGTGCTTATAGGCTTCTTTGCAGAGAAGAGGGAGCTGCAATGGCTTATACTGAAATGATTTATGTGGATGCTATTTTGCATGAAAACTCTAGAACTCAAAATTTAATGAAAGTTGCTGGAAAAAAAGATAACCCTATAGGGTTACAAGTAACTGGAAATAATTTGATTGAGTTTGAGAAGTTTTCTAATTTGAAAATATTAGATAATTATGATCTAATTGATATTAATTGTGGGTGTCCTTCTACGAGGATTGTAGGAAATGAAGCTGGGAGCTATCTTCTTAAGAATCCTAATAAAATCGCATCTATGATTAAGGTGCTTAAAGATAAGGGATTTACTGTTACTGCTAAAATTAGACTTGGTTTTAAGAACAACAATGTTATGGAAGTTTCTAAAGCGATTGAAAATGCGGGAGCTGATTTATTGACTATCCATGCTAGAACTGCTCAGCAAAAATATACGGATGCTCCAGATTGGAGTTGGATTGGTAAAGTGAAAAAAGAAATTGGAATTCCAGTCGTTGGTAATGGGGGAATTGTAAATGGCGAAACTGCTTCTAAAATTCTTGAAATTTGCGATGGTGCTATGGTTGCTAGTGCTGCTATAGGAAACCCTTTTGTTTTTAGAGAAATTTTACGTTATCTCAAGACTGGAAAGGAAAAAGAGATAACTAAGATGGACAAGTTGGAAGGATTTTCTGAATATGTTAAACTTGCAGAAAAAAATGATGTTTTTGAGATGTCTAGGATGAAGTACATAGGAAGTAATTTTCTAAAGGGATTCGATGGAGCATCAGTTGCTCGTGTAAACTTGATGAAGTGTAAGGATATCAAGGATGTTAAACTCTTATTGAAAAGTTTATAATCTTCATTTATGATTGTTAATTATGGAATTGTATAATACATTAAGCAGAAAGAAGGAGGAATTTGTACCAATTAAAAAAGGAAAGGTTGGAATGTATTCATGTGGGCCTACGGTGTACTGGTATCAACATATAGGTAATTTTAGAACTGCTCTATTAGCTGATTTTCTTAAAAGGGCTTTAAATTACGAAGGGTATGAAGTAAAACATATAGTTAATTTTACAGATGTTGATGATAAAATGATAAAAGCTTCTCAAAAGGAAGGTTTGTCATTAAAGAAATTGGCTACAAAGTATGAAGATATTTACCTTTCAGATTTAGAAAGTCTGAATATAATTAAGCCAAGTAAATTTTTACGTGCTACTGAAAATATTGATGAAATGGTTAAGATAATTAAGATTTTATTAAAAAAAGGAATTGCTTACAAATCTGATGATGGAATTTATTTTTCAATATCTAAGTCTAAACACTATGGAGAAATAGCTGGATTACATAAAATAACTAAGACTAAAGAAAGAGTGAAAAAAGATGAATATGATAAAGATAATGCGCAAGATTTTGCGTTATGGAAATTCTATTCAAATGAAGATGGGGATGTATTTTGGGATACTGAAATAGGCAAAGGTAGGCCTGGATGGCATATTGAGTGTTCTGCAATGTCTATGTCTGAATTGGGAGATAATTTTGATATTCATACAGGTGGAATGGATTTAGTATTTCCACATCATACAAATGAAATAGCACAATCTGAAGGATACAGCGGTAAAAAATTTGTCAATTATTGGGTCCATGGAGGAATGTTGAATTTGAAGGAAGGAAAAATGTCTAAGTCATTAGGGAATATATATACTCTTAGTGATTTGAAGAAGGAAGGATTTTTGCCTTTACATTATAGATATTTATGTTTACAAACTAGTTATAGAAAACCTCTTGATTTTTCTTTTGAATCTTTACAAGCTAGTAAAAATGCATGTGAAAAAATAATGAGAAAAATAATTAGGTTGCGTAAAGAAAAGAACCCTGGAAACACTGATGTTTTGCAGTATAAGAAGGATTTTCTTGAGGCAATTAATGATGATCTGAATATGCCTCGTGCTTTAGAGGTATTTTGGGAAGTCATGGAAGAAGCTAATATGGAATCTAAGACAAGACTTGCTTTGCTTGAGAATTTTGATGAGGTTCTTGGTTTAGGTCTGCGCGATATGAAAGAAAAGAAAGTAGTTATTCCTAAAGACGTCCTTGATTTACTTGAACAGAGGCAGAGTGCTCGTAAGAACAAAGACTTTGCTCTTGCTGATAAAATAAGAGATAAGATAAAAGAAAAAGGTTATGTTATAGAAGATTTAGCTAAAGATGGTCCTACGCTAAGGCCTGTTTAACTCTTTTTCATAAAGTATTCTTTTTCAGATTTTGAAAAGTGTTCTATTGCGTATCTTAACATTGTCCTAGGCATTGTTTTATAGTGTTTATTTAGGAACTCTAACTCTGCTTTTTTATCTTTCTTTCCAACTTCTCTAAGCATCCATCCTACTGCTTTGTGGATAAGATCATGTTTATCCTTTAACAAAAATTCTGCTATTCTCTTTGTTTCTTCGAATTGATTTTTCCTTATGAATTGTAATGTTGCAATAATTGAAATTCTTCTTTCCCAGAGATTCTCTGATTTTGCTAGTTTTTCTAGGATTGATTTGTCCTTGTTAGATATGTGTTCTCCTAGGATTAAATGTGCTGATTGATCTACTAAATCCCAATTGTTTATGTGTGTTGTATGATTTAGGTAAAATTTGGCTATCTCTTCTTTTTCTTTTTCATCTGATTTTTTGAATTTGTCTACTAAGATGAACAGTGCTAAAAGTCTATGTTCGTGGATTTTACTAGTTAGAAGGTTTTTGACCTCGTTTAAGTCTAAATCTTTGTATTTTTTTGCTAGTTTTCTTGTTTCAGGAACTGTTAGGCCAATGAAAATATCTCCTTCACCATACTCGCCAGGTCCTGTTTTAAAGTACCTTTGAGAAACTATTGCTCTTTCTTTTGTTGCAATATTTTCTATTTCTAATTTAAGTTGAGTTAATTGATTCATTTTGTAATTTCCTTACGGATTGTAAAACTCTTATGTCTGGGGATAATATGTAAACGTGGTCGTTTTTGGATCTAACTGCTCTGTATATTCTTTGTAAAAATTCTCTGTATGCTTTGTCCCTATAGAAATCCCAGAAATGGTCTGGGTGTGTTTTTTGGAGTATTTTCCAGAATGTATCTGAGATATTTGGGTTAGGATATTTTGTGAAAACTACTGAATTGCACATTGATCCCGGAAAGTCTATTCCTCTACTACACTTTGTAGTAAATAGTTTATCATTTAATCCTTGTTTGAACACGGCAATTGCTCTACCAGTTTTATCTTCTCTTTGCAATTCTATTAATGATTCTTGTGAAGTTAATTGGGTTAGATTATACTTTGCCTTTTCTTCGTCATTAGGAAGATCTTGGAATGCGTTTACGTGAATTAGGGTAGGTCTTTTTGCTTTTTGTACTGCTAGATTTAATGCTTCAAGATATTCTTTTCTCGTATTTTCTCCGGCTTTGAAATTAGAATACTTGCAATCTTTTTCTTTACCAGTCATTTCTATTTCAATAGCTCCTTGTTGAAGTGTTTCTGCTTGTACAATTTTGAAATTTGACATTCCAAAAATGTTCTTTATTACGCTTGGTGAATGAAGAGTTCCTGACATAAAAAGAAGAACTTTACTTTTGTCCAATAATTCAGATATTTTTTGAGATAGGTTTGTGCTTACAAGTTTTACGTATAGGCTTTCTTCTTCTTTTCTATATGTTAAGTATATTTCTTCATTTATTTCTTCTAAACTTCTTGCTATTTCTAATGCCTTATTTGAATAATTATTTTCATCTACTAAAATTTCAGATTCTAAATCTTTATCTTTACTTAGGAGCTTGAATATCTTCTTTATTTTAGTACCATCTAGGCTGTAGACTTCATTTTCATCTATTCCTAAAGCTCTTTTGTTTTGTTCTTCAGCACTTATGATAGTTAATATTTCTTTAATTGTTTCTCTGGCATTCATTGAGTCTGGAGCTAGGGTTGTTAAGCTATTTCCTAGCCTAGTAAGGTTTAGGTCCTCTTGTTGAAATAGGCTATCGAGAAATTCATCAGATTCATCAATGATTTCTATTTCTGTTGCAGGTTTTCTTCCTAGGGCTAACTCTGCTTTGTATTTTGCTCCATTGAAGATTATTACATCTGCATTTTTATAAGCTAAATATTGGTCGTAGTAAGAACAACCTGGTTTTCTATGGTAGAAAGTGTATTCCCTACCATCACAACCTTCATATTTTATTTTTTTAGCATCTTTTAATTGTGCTAGGTCATATGTTGATGGAACTATTGGGCTCCAGTAAGGATTTGCAGGAGCAATGGATAGTCTCTTTATGTTTTTATAATCTGGAACATCTTGGCCTGATACAAATGGGTTGTTTTTGAAGTAATCTGATATTTTGTAATAGTTTTTTTCAGTTATCTTTATGTTTTCAGGTAAATCTGGGTCTGCGCATGAAATTCCCGCGTTTATCATTGAATCGTGATTTTCTCTTCCAGTCAATACGGCTATCTTCATTTTTTGGCCGTTTGATTTGTAAAGAAATTTATTTTCCGCATAGTCATCTTCATACTGTTTTTGTAATGCTTTTACTGGAACTATAATTGAAGATTTTCCTAATTTTCTTGCTACATTAAGAGCTATTGCTGATTTTCCGGTACCACATGCTCCGTGAAGGAAGATTATTCTGTTTCCTTCTTTGATTAAGTTAAGGATCTCAGTTACTACATCCTCTTGAGTTTTACCATTTGAAAATTTTAAGGGAGTTATTTTGCCTTTTGAGTCATTTAAGTCCCAATTTGCTCCAGAAAATATGTTTTCAGTCTTAGTTTCTTCTTTAAGGAAACTTAGGCTACTTGAATTTCTTAATGTATTTTGAGTAGTTAATTCTTCAAAGTCTTCTGGAAGTATTACTGTCTCTTTTGGTTTCCAAGTCTTTACAATATTAGATTGCATATTTTGAAGCCTGGACTGATCACCGCCTTTCATCATGTCTGTTTCTTTAGAGCTACGGTTATAAAAGTGTTTATGTTTAGTAAGTCTTAAAAGGCATAGATATTTCTGTGAAATGTGCGGGGATGCCAGAGTGGTCAAATGGGTCACGTTAAGGCCGTGATAGCTTAGTGCTTTCCTAGGTTCGAATCCTAGTTCCCGCATCTAGGGTTCTCACCTTTGCAACTCTTACGAGTTAAAGTAATCCTAGTTTCCCCATTCATAGGATTCGAAGTACTGGAAATGAACTTGTTTTATGGATAAATTTGTTAAATTTTAGGTGCAAAAAAGGTTTAAAAAGGATAAATTATTCTCTCTTGTGTAAGGCCCATAACCTAACAATTCTTAACTCTTCGGAGATTTTATGATTTCAAAAAAATGTATTCCTTTGGTCGCATTAATGTCTTTAGGGGCATGTTCATCAAATAAATTTATATTAAGGCCATTTTATATTAAAGATGAACTGAATAAGGGGACAAGTATTCAAGATAAGCCTTTAGCTAAACCCCCTCATTTTCAGGCTTCTTCACAAATTCCCCCAATTTATTCTAATCTTTACGCTGATGAGTTAGAGGGTTCATCCTATTTTTCTGAATTTGAATCTCAAAAGCCGAGCATTTCTGAGGATTATAGTGCTAGAGAAGCATTACAGTTACCTAAGGAATTTATAGGAAGGGATACATATATTGATACAGGTTTAGTTCAAATAGCCGCAGGAGATAATTCTATTAGGTTTAGACCTCTATATTCTCAAGTTTATGAATTATCTTTTAGGCATCCCAGAAGGTTTGAAAGTGTTGAAAAGAATCCAGATTATGTTGTAGGGGAAAATTATTTTAGTAGAAATGGTCTTTTTGATTTGGCTGAAGACGATCCTGAAAGAGTCAGATATGAAAGGGGTAGAGTTACTTCAGCATTGGGAAGATATTTATGGAGTTTGGATATTTTCAAACCTGTTAGAGATGTTTCCGATGGAGTACGTGCGAAGGCTAATCAAGCAGTAAGAGATGTTTTTGGATCGCATGCACAAATAGACTATAATGGGGAAAGAATTAATTTCGGATATACAGGAATTTCAACAGAACTTTTTGATTTTGGAGTTAATGTTTGGGCAGATACAGATGATTTCAAAACGAACGGCATATCCATAGAAATGGTCTTTCCTTTTGGAAGAAGAAATAGGTAATTATACAGTACTTAACTTAATTCTATTGTTTTCTTCGAATATCTCAGTTATTTGATTTTGATAATCTATTACAAACTCTAGGCTTTTAGCGTTTAATGGAACTTTTAAGTTTTCTACATCAATTATCTTTTTTCCTCCAACAGATACAACGTCTAATTCGAATTCTTCCACAAATTCATCATCTGCATAAAGCCCTACAAAAACTTCTTTCGCAGGTATCAATCCCCTATTTAGAACCTCCATATGGAAATTAACATATCTTCCACTTTTACTTGCTGTTAATTCTGAAAAGAGGAGGTCTGGAGCTGAATCTACAGAATAAAGTTCATTTATGCTATCAATGATTTCCTGATCTATTTTTTGATCGCAAATTAATATTGGATAGAGAATGCTTTTTTTATCATTGTTATGATCAAATCCTAACGCATGTAAAAGTTCATGAATTGCTACATTTGCATTTTTACAGTTACCTTCTCTATAGAGTGCTACTTTTCCATCCAATATAACTGAGTAGAGTGTTGAATTTATTACTCTTGATGGGCCACCTTCTCCAGCTACAAAGTGGTCTTTTTCTTCAGCTTCTGGAGATATATCAGAGCATAATATTCTTAGGGCTGCATCGGATTCACTTACAGGGTTAAATTCTAAGACTGTTAAGTTCTCTAATGTTTCGAAGGCCTCTTGCATTCTTGAAGCTTTATTCTCTGGACAAGTTTCAGCCATATGGTAGTTTATTATATTGCTAGGATACCTCATATTTTCATAGAATTGTTTACTTGGCAATGTGTTTGTAGTTGTTATTTGTTCTGAATTTGTAGTTACAAGATTAACAGTATGCCTTGGGATATTTTGATATAAATAATATCCCGCGTAACCTATTGCGATTAAGAACAAAATTACAAAAAATGCTGCAAATAGCCCCTTTTTATTCATATTTCATTTATATTTTGTAATATATATAAATCCTATTAATTTATTTTCTAAATCTTACTTTCTTTCTATTATTTTTTCAAATGAATGTCTTACTTTTTTATATTTTGAAGTAAGGTCAGAATCTGAACGGTAGCCTAGAGCACAAAGAACTACGGAAGTAAATCCTTTTTCTTTAAGATTTAATATTTCATCTACTCCTTGCGGGGAAAATCCTTCCATTGGAGTAGCATCTATTTTTTTCATTGAAGCTGATTGTAGTAATATCCCTAATGGTATGTAGGCTTGTCTTTTTGACCATTCAGCAATCTCTTCCTTTGTTTTTCCCTTTCTAAAACCAATCATCATTTCTTCATACCCTTTTAGAGACTCTTTAGGTATCCCTCTTATATTTGCAGTATCTTTTATGAATTCTTTTATATAATCTTCAGAAACATCTGTTTTTGCACAAATTACTATCAAATGAGATGCATCTGTTACTTGAGGTTGATTCCATGCTTTTTCTTTTATTTTTTCTCTTAATTCTTTGTTTTCTATTAAGAAAAATTTCCAAGGTTGTAATCCAAAAGATGAAGGGGAAAGGCGCATAGCTTCTAATAATTCATTTATATCTTTTTCAGATATTTTCTTAGAATGGTCGTAAGCTTTAGTAGCATATCTCCAGTTTAATGAGTTTATTATATCGGACATGCTATATGATAAATTCAAGGATATTTAAATATATAGCTTTATTTTTTCTTAAAATCTAATGAACAGGAGTTTATGCAGAATCTTTTGCCTGTTTTTTCTTTTGGGCCATCTTCAAATATGTGTCCTAAGTGGCTTTTACATTTTGAACATATTACTTCAGTTCTATTCATCCCTAAAGAATTGTCTTCTATGAATTTTACTGATCCAGGAATAGAATCATAGAAAGATGGCCAGCCTGTCCCAGAGTCAAATTTTACATTTGATTCAAATAGCTTGTTACCGCATGCAGCACAAGTATACATCCCTTTTTCTTTATGATTATAAAATTTGCCTGTAAATGGTCTTTCAGTGCCTTTTTCTCTTAGAACTTTATATTGTTCTTTTGTTAGCTTCTTTTTGAAATCTTCTTCTTTCATTTTTATAATTAGTTCTTTTTAGTATTAAAGTTTTGTTTTTAACTACTAATTGGTTATACTCTTACAAAGGTTTAAATATGGTGTTTTTTGAGACTTTTTATGGATAAAAAGATTTTAACTGGGCTAGGAAATGTACCTACACTACGTGTGCGTCCATATTCTGAAAGACTTGATTTCGCAGAAGAAATCGGTTTTGATATTGATAGATTCAACCAAAAAGTTGGAAGCTATATAGCTAATGGAGATTATCTTGCTGCTAGGGTAGATTTAGATTTCTTCGCATCTAAAACTATGGCTAGATTGAGGGTTGCAGCAGAATATGGGACAATCCATCCAAGAGATTTCTTACCTTTAGCAAAGGATCTTGCTCTAAGAGTTTCTGAAATAAGAGATGAAATTAAACATGCTTC
>CAYOYN010000014.1:0-13782 GCA_964408235.1 Candidatus Woesearchaeota archaeon
ATTGTTTGCAGTTGTTGCATTAGCAGTTCTAGCGTTAGGTTTCACAAGCGCACAAACAATGGTATTCAATCCAACTTCATTATCTCAATCAGTAGTTCCTGGTCAATCAGTAACTCTTAATTTCAATCTTAGTCACATAAATAGCGGATCAAACAATCAGACCGGGCTTACATGGACTTCAACATCATCTGCAGGATTATTTTCGACATTACCTACATTATCAAACATTAACTTCGGAGATAATATCCCTTTGTCAGCAGTATTTTCAGTTCCTGCAACAGCATCTGGAACAATCAATGCAGTAATTAATGTAACCAGTAGCTCTAATGCAAAAGCAGGTCTTCCTATAACTTTAACAGTCGTACCTTCATCTACAAGCATATCTATATCAACAACACAACCTCAACCAGTTAGTGTTTTCGGTAACTTAACATTATCAGTTTCAAACTCTATCGGCACATTACCAACTGTTACAATGTCAGAAACTTCCGGCTTTGGAATGATCTTCAACCCTTCAATCTTAACTAACCTGGGCACAAATGCTCAAGAAGTAAATGCTAGATTCACAAACCCTTCAAACATCAAATTTGGAACTCATACAGTTTCAATAAAGGCAGATGCATCATCACAATCAAAAGTTCAAAACTTTGATGTTAGAAAGACATTCTGTTCAGCAGGAACAGTTCAAGGAAACTTAACAATAAATGAAGTTAACTGGGAAAATAACGGAGAGGGAGACGAAGATAGCTGGGAATTATTAGATGAATTAGAAGTAGAAGTAGAAATTAAGAACAACAATAATGACGATGATGTTGATGTTGTGGTAGAATTAGGTTTATTTGACTCTTCAGGAAACAATGTTGCTGATGATTTATTCTTTACTGCAGAATCAGACGGTAACGATGAAGAAATCGAAGTAAACATTGATGACGATGATAAAGAAACAGTTAAATGGGTATTTAGAGTACCTGCAGATTTCAATCCTGGAGATTACAAGCTTGCAGTTAAAGCATATGACGATAATGGTCAAAACAGAGATTGCGATGATAATGCAAGCCAATTTGATAACAGTTTCTTCCAATCAATTAAGGTTGAAGAAACTTCAGATGAAGGTCGTTTTGTAGTTGTAGACGATATTCAATTAGACACTCAAGTTTCATGTGGCGAAACAGCTTCAGGAGAATTTACAGTATATAATATTGGAGAAGACGACCAAGAAAGAACTAGAATAGTAATAAGAAATCAAAATCTTGGAATAAACATAGTTAGAGAGATAACTTCAGATCTTGACCAAGGTGAAGACGAAACTTTGGACTTTTCATTCGCAGTTCCTGCAACAGCAAGAAATGGAAATTATGTATTGGAATTCATAACAGAATATGATTATAAGAACGGAGTTTATAGAGAAGAATCTGAAAGTTCATTCGATGCTTCATTCGAAGTTATTGGCTGTAGCACTCAAAACACTGGTAACAACAATGGTGGTTTGACAAACATAAAAATAGACGCTGATCTTGCTTCAGATGCAAAAGCTGGAGAAGAATTAGTTATTGTTGCAACAATTACAAATACTGGAAATGAAGACGCAGAGTACAGTATATCTGCAAGAGGATATTCTTCTTGGGCAGACTTAACAGATATTTCACCTGGAACAATTTCAGTTGATGCTGGAGAAAGTAAAGAAGTTACTTTGAAGATGCTTGTAAATAAAGATGCTTCAGGAACTCAAGCATTTGAAATGCAAGTATCTGAAGGTTCAAGAGTTCAAATACAAGAAATCGAAGTTGAATTATCTTCAAGCTCTAGCGGAATATTCAGTTCAAACAATTCATTAATCTGGATAATTGGTGCAGTTAACTTGCTCCTTATTATCTTAATTATTGTAGTTGCAGTAAGAATGTCTCGTAGATAAGAGTATATTTTTAAGCTTTAATTCATTATTCGTTGATGGAAAAATCTTTTTTTTCGATGACCTTAAGGTATTTTTTACTTTTAATTTTAGGCCTGGGTAATTTATTCATATTTTATTTAATCTTTACTCCCTTGACAGTTTACCCAGTTTTCTGGCTTATAGGCCTATCCAATGAAGCAACACTTCTTCAAGGAACCTACACTAATGTTTGTGAATTATCTCAAGGAACTTTTCTAGAAGGTTTAGCTTGCATGAATACGACAATATTCTTTAAAGATTATTTTGCCAGTATTATTCCTGCATGCATCGCAGGTTCGGCTTATTATCTACTCCTAATACTTAATTTAAGCACCCCTATGAGCCTAAAAAAGAGAATAAAGAGCTTATCTTTTATATTGGTCTTATTTTTAATTCTAAACGTTTTAAGGATATTTACGTTTGCTTTAATATTTGCAAGTAAGCATTATGAGATATTCAATATAGCTCACACTGCTTCATGGTATTTTGGAAGCACAATTCTAGTCTTACTAATTTGGTTTTCTAATGTATTAATCTTTAAAATAAGGGAAATTCCTATATACACAGATATTAAATCAATATTAAATCAAATTAAAAGTAAACAATGAGTCTTTTATCAAATCTAATAGAATCAATAGTCTCTATAGTAGGAGATCTAGGTTATTTAGGTATCATTTTAGGAATGTTTGTTGAAAGTTCATTTATCCCATTTCCAAGTGAATTAGTTCTTCCTCCAGCAGGAGTTTTAGTTGCAAGAGGGGAAATGTCTTTTATTTTAGTTTTGTTTTCAGCCATCTTAGGAAGTTTGTTAGGAGCATTTCTTAATTATTTTTTAAGTTTGCATTTTGGGCGTAGAGTTGTTAACATTTTAATCGAAAAATATGGAAAGTTCATGCTTCTAAGTAAATCTTCTTTGGATAAATCAGATTATTATTTCAAGAACCACGGGAGCATAACAACCTTCACTGGAAGATTAATTCCTGCAGTAAGGCAGTTAATCTCAATTCCGGCCGGATTCGCAAAGATGCCTTTAGGAAAATTCACTCTTTATACGGCATTAGGTAGTGGGATATGGTCTACAATACTTATTTACGTCGGGGTTTTATATGGAAATAATAAAGATAGTATTGATTCATTTTTAGGTTCGGCAACTTTAATCACTTTAGTAGCGGTTGGAATAATAATAATTGCTTATTGGTATTTCAAAAAAAATCAAAATAATTAAACAATTATTTTTTTAGCATCTACAATTGATTGGACTTCAAGTTTTTCAGTAGCTTCTAAGATCTCGCAATTTGCAACTTCTACTCTATAACAGTTACCACTAATTGTCACGCGTGTTTCATTTCCCTTTAATATCTCAATTACTTTGTTTCCTGGTTTATTTTCACAAGTAGCCCATAGGTCGCTTCTAGATCCAGCATCCCAAAAGTCTAAGTTACCTGCTATAACTTTCATTTGATTATCAGTTATAAAACTTGACAAGCTACCAACGGCCAAAGGGCTGTATCTGCATTCAGCTAAACCATCGCTATTAACAGAAAGGTAAACTACAGAACCGGGATTCATTAAATTCGACTTCCCTGTAATAGGAACTTCATTTTTTCTAGGGTCTGTTCTAATATAAAAATTATATAATGCAAGATTTCCTGGTGCAATCTGGATATAATAGCTATGGTGGAATACTTCTATTTCTCCAACTCTTTTTTTAGAAAATGTCAGTCCTTCGTACTCAAAACTATTCAAACTTTTGAAATATGCGCTGGCTATAAGGAATACAACTATTATTGCTCCAAGAAATAATAATACTCCAAGTAATTCTCTTTCTAGTTTCCTTTCCTTACTTTTTGTTAAACTTTTAGCCATAATATATAAGAATATTCTCCTTTTTTAAAATTAATCAATTTGTAATTCCTAAAACCTTGTATAAGAAGCTATCTAGCGTCTTCATATTTCCATTTATGAATATGCAACTTTGCTCTTCCGTTATGCTTTCAACAGCACTTTCTCTTATAACGATTAATGGTGCAAGAGAACAATCTAATTCAGGTAAGTCTCTGTCACAAGAACCATAACAAGCTTCATTTATCTTTCCAAGATATAATCCTAAACTATTGTATATTTCTTGTAATCCTCCAGTTAATTGAGAGTCCACATAAATTTGTTTGCCTCCAAAATCTGCTAAGTTCTTAGTTATGTTATAACTTGACAAATTCAATTCATCAACATGGTGAGTAAAATAATATTTCTGGCTTCCTACTGTATATATCCAATATTGGCCGTTATTGCTAAACCCTTGTATCTCTTCCTCTACCGCAGGATTTGATCCAAAGTTTACCATGCTTAGTGCAAAACCAAGAGTGCTAAGTAAAAGTAATGAGATAATTACTATTCCAGAAATTCTTTTTCTTCTCTCTTCTCCCTTGCTAATTTCTCCTAAACTTCTTATTTTACTCATACAAATGAGAGAAAAAACCTCTTTAAAAACTTAGTCTTCTGGACTCTCGTCCGTAAGAAGAATAAAAAAAAGAAAAAAATAAAAAAAAGAAAAAAAGTTTTTCACCTAATTAGGCTGTAACGACAGTAGCTGCAGTTGCAGTTGTTCCTGTCAATTTATGACCTACGTTAGTAATTGGTTCCTGTGTTGTCAAGTATGTAGCTGCGTTAGCAGTGTCACCTTGTTCCCAACCAGCAACTAGAGTAGCAACCTTAGAGTTTGCCCATGGGTTAGCAAATGTCTGGATGATCCAGTCACCGCTTCCAGCGCCTGTTGCTGCAGTCCATGATGAACCACAACCAGCGTTTCCAAGCAATGTTGATGCAGCTGAGTTTACGCAGCTACCTCCAACTACGATAAGGTTCTTTCCGGACATTCCAGAGCTCGCAAGCTCGTCGTCCATAACCTTAACGTCTCCTAAAGTATTTGTTCCTGATCCTTCAGCTAAGCTGTCTATGTATATCATAGCAACTGCTTGCTCATCTGGATAACTTAATGCTACATGATTTTGATCAGAGTCTGTCTGGTCAATTGTAGATAATGTTCCCCATTGGTCAAGCTTAACGAACATGTCGTCTGCTGATTCAAGTTCAAATCCGGTTCCGTAAGCGCTATTCTTCATATCAGCGTCTCCATTCCATGTGAATGAAACTTCGCTAATACTTACTCCGTTGTCACTAACTCCAGCACCTGATGATTCTACAATGACAGCATTGTAAACATCAGATTCGTCTTGTTCTTCGAACAAAACAACTCCAGGTCTCATAACGTTAGCACCACCTTCTACTAAGTAGATTGTTGTGGAGTTAACAGTTCCAGATCCTGTAATGTTGTAAGTTAATGTTCCTATAGCGCCTGAAGCGCTAGATGCAGTGTTGGATGAGTTTACAGTAGTTCTTGTTGAACCAAATGTAATGTTCCACATTGCAGGAGTTGTAGCGTTAGATGCATCTGCAATTGTTATGTCTGTATAACCATCTCCGTCAGGCAATTTGAATGATGTAGCGTCTTGGCCAGCACCGTCCACGTTGGATAATGGGATTGTCATAGGTTCATAAAATGCAAGGTTTGCACCCTTCTCTGTTTCTATTGTTGGGAAAACTACTAGATTACCAGCGGTTGATGAATCTGGGAAGTTCAGTCTAACATGTTGAGAGTTATCTCCTGCCTTGTTATCAAGGTAGGTGAATGTGTAAGAACCACCTTCAATGTTGATTGTTCCTACTCCTTCAGCTGTTACTGATCCAGAATACTTGTCTCCTGTGATTACGTTTGTAAATTCAACCGCGTCATCAGAGAAACCAGTTGTTCCGTTTGTTAAGGTAGTTAATTCTACCAAAACTCCCTCGTCTTCATTACCTACTACTGTGAAAGCAGATTCGTTAACTTGTCCAAGTTCTCTCATAACAAGAGGCCAGTCATTATCATCTCCAAGGAATGAAGATGAGTAACCGCCTGATTTGTTGTTCAAGAATTCCCAGTTGTTCAAGGTTTGACCTTCCCAACTAGTGAAAGTTATTGCAGCCATGTCAGTTCCTGATGGTTTGATAAGAATTTCTTCTCTCTCCTCAGAATCATCTAAGTCAACAGCAAGTCCTTCAAATAGCAATCTGAATGAACCGAAGACAGGGTCTACTAGTTCACCTCCAGCTGCTAAGAAATCATGACTACCATCTTCAGCAAATACTTGTATTGTGAACTGTGTAAGTCCAGCCGGGTTTCCGGTGTTGAATACAACATTTGTTCCGTCGATAGCATCATTGTCAGTACCAACCTTAACCTCTTCACCATTTTCAAGTGTAAGGCGATTAGCTCCAACTAAGATTTCAGCTTGAATAACGTTTGTAGCTGTTGATTCGTCTGCAGTATTAACTGCTACTTCAACTCCTAAGATTTTCTTAGAAGCAGCTTCGTTAATCTCCTTCTGGTCTGATTGACCAGCTGAGTTTGTAACTTTAACAGTAGCGCTTGTATCAGATGCAGCAACTAATTCTATTGTGTATGTACTTCCCTCAACTTCAACAGTTTGAGACGGAGTAGAGCTTGCAGCTCCTACACTTAAGAATAATGTTTCAGCAGATCTGAATAATACTAACGAGTCAGAATCAGTAGCGGATGAGACAGTAAAGTCTTGTCCGAATAAGGTAATACTTTCTCCTTCAGAATCTTCTACGGTAAAGTTGACTTGTTCGTCAAATGTAACTGTAGCGTTGTAGAGCGGGTTAGCCGCACTTGTTGCGAAGAATAATCCAACGCTTGGGTCGCTACTTGTTGTAGGTTCCTTAGCAAAAATAACTCTTGGGTTTGATCCTAAAGTTAATTGGAATTGTGCTTCAGCATCAACGTTTCCTGAGAAGTCTGTATCTCCTAATACTGATGGTAAGCTTCCTTCAGTAACTGTTGTTCTAACAGAGTTTAATGAATTATTCATTAAAAGAGGTGTAGATGTTGTAAACAATGGGTAAGCATCGTTTCCAGCAGGTGCACCACTTGACCCTTCAGCAAGAGCAGAGCTCAAAGCTGTAGATATATCAGTTACAGCAGGTAAATCTAGGTTACTACCATATACTATTGCAACGTCAGCATTACCATTCTGTACGAATGGAGCTGGGAAGTTAGCAGCTGCAGCTGTTGCAACTGTTAATCCTAGCATAGCTGTTGAAGCCATAGCGGATGTAATTTTCCTAAAATTAAATTTCATTATTATTTATATAAACCTCCTTTCAACTATCTCGCGTGGCAACTCCGCAGAGTTCCTCATCAAGGAAGTCGCATGTTTAATCAGCGACCCGCCAAGTGAGCCGTTCAATAACTTTTTATCGTTTTGTATCGGTCTCATCATTTTAGTTATGCGCCCCGAAGAGCGTTAAGTAGTCTACTCAAAACCTCTTTAAAAAGCTTTCTGTACCTGTTCGTTTATTATATAGTATGAAACCTAGACCTATAGGTTAATATATAAAGCTTTGCTTGTCACTACCGGATGATTAAACAAATATACCGTTGTTATTCGCATAAATATATGGTATTTTTAGAATATATGGTATAGAAAAACATATAAATAGATCTCACTATTAAACCTAGTAAAATGGCTCAAAAAACACGTATAAAGGAGATAACTATAACTGAAGACAGAGGAACATTTTCTTCCTTTTTTAAGAAGTTTTCTTCAGATAAATCGGACCTGGATTTTAAAGGATTAGCTTCTTTAAGGTCTTTATTATCCAATGAAAAAGCTAGAATTATTCATGTTATCAAGTCTAGAAACCCCAAATCTATCTATGATGTAGCAAAGCTAGTAAATAGGGATTTTAAGTCAGTTTCAGAAGATATTAAGCTTCTGGAGGAATTTGGATTTATAGACCTAATAAAAGAGTCTACTGGAAAACGTGAAAGGTTGAGGCCAATAATCATAATAGATCATTTAAAAATAGATATAATTCTTTAGGAACAAAGTTTGGCTTCTATAGCTATATTTCCAGGAAATTGAGGTAAGAAATAAGAGTTTCCTACATAACTATTGCTACAATTCCCTGATTTTATTAGAAATATCTCTTCTGCTGCTGAAGAATTAGTCTTATATTCTGCTAAAACTTCATACCCTTTGTAAGGGTATTCCTCTCCTACCTTCCATGTAGCTTTTAACATACCATCCATAGTTTCTTTAGCAACTTCACAAGAGCTTTTTCCATTTAAGCAATTATTATCAAAAGAATGGCATTCCTTAATTAATTCATTCATTGCTATGTTTTTACCATTCTGTCTAATCACACATTCAGTTGTTTGTTCCATTGAACTCTCTATAAATTGGTATATGACTTCGCTGTCTTTCTGAACTGGTTCTGGATTACGTAGTTTTATCCCTAAGAAAATAACTAATGCAATAGCTAAAATAACTACTATTAACACAAAACCTACTATCTCCTCTTGACCCTTTCTTTTTTTATTAGCCCTCATGTGCCTTCAAACCCCATTATTATTTTTCCAAGTTCACACTTATTTTGTTTTAGGACCTCATCAAACCTACAAAGAGATACAAAAGACTCGTATGCTTCAAAATCTCCTGCATCAACTAAAGTTATTTGGTTGCATCTTGGGTAGCTTTCCGTAGTACATTCCAAGCTTTCCTCCAAAGGATAAACTCTACTAACTCTAAGTAATGAAACGTCCACCCAGAAGCCTTTGTAAGCATTCCTTTCTTTAAGCAAAAATATCTTGTCTAAATCAACGCATGAACTACAGTCGTCAGAAGCAATCCATGAAAACTCGGGAGTACCGGTCATTTTTCTTACTTGGGTTAAAACTGCTTCCTTTCTCAAATCTTCAACGTCTCCTTTTAGAGAACCAAATCTTATAGATACAAAAAAGACAGATACTATTCCAAAAAGAATTATTATTGCAACTATAATGAAAACCATTTGTTGGATTTTAAATTGACCCTTTCTAATTTTAGAAGACTTTACAAGATCCAAGTTCATTGTTCCTCCTGTTTAATTCTTCAGCTATAGGCATTACTTGTCTAGCAAAATCCTTCGAGCTAGATATATTTGTAGTTAAAATAAAACTCTGTAGGTCTGAAATAAGATTATTCGAGCATCCATTACCTTCAAGATATATAGACTTCTTTGAATAAACGACTCCAAGTTCAGAAGCTCTTTTCATTAATCTCTTTAGTTGACATTCATAGAGTTCTGGGTCTGAAAATATCGCTGCAAGCATCAAACTATCCCCTTCATAATACATATCTTTACTCTCCTTAGTAACTGTTTGTAATTGGGTGTTTACGTTGATCTCGCAACCTATTCTATCAAAGCAAACCTTTGTATAATTTAGAGGACATGAGTCCGAGTTAGAGCTTAGGTTTATTCCAATATCTGTAGATCCATCAATAGACAAATCGTTAATTAAATCTTCTACTTTACTAGGGGGGTTAACAAAACAATATTTTGCTCCGTAAATTGAAATTATATCTCCTACCTTAAACGGAGCATTGAGTGGATTAACCATCACGTGTAGCTTTTTATCTTGCGTTTCTTCAATTTCTCTAGAAAAAAGGTATTTATTATAAACAGATTTCCTAATGCTTTCGCTAGACCATTCATTTCTAGTTTTAGAAGCAGTGCTTAGCCTCTGAACTCCAAAAGCTCCTTGGGTAGAACATTCATTATACAATCTAGTATCTGTAGCAAAATCTATTTCTGAATATTTATTATCCTCAAGATTTGTTTCTATCGGGTTCAAAAGATTAGCAACCTCTCCGGCAACTAAAGTATCTCTTTGAGTATCTCCAGAATCTATTAAATGAGTAGTTATGTAGATTGCAGCTCCAAGAATTGCTGCCCCTGCGATAATTGCAAAAATCCAGCTAAATGTAAAATCTACTCCTTTTCTATTCATGCACAATTTTTTCTTCATTTAAGCTCTTCCCACTTTAACAAGAGATTCAAATTCTCCCTTGGATAATCTTATGTTTACTTTTCTATTTCTTGCTTCAAAGCAATCAAAACTTCCTAATGAAGATGTATCAATTTTGTCTATTTTTTTAAATGCTAAATCTCCTGCCTTTTCAGGAGGATAAAGAAAGGTGTTTGTATTTTGTTGCTGAAAACCAGATGAAAATTGCCTTAGTTCTTGAAATTGCGAGGAGTATCTTCCTGCATCTATGTTATTTGCAATAGATCCGAAGCAAACAAACTTTATGGAGCTTGGAACTGAAAATTCTACTGCTTTATTAGTGGTTGCACTAGACCATATTTCATCTACAGAATTCTGAAAATCTTCATAAAAAAGCCCTATCTCTGCAGATTTTCCAACCTGTAAAAAAATAGTTATTCCGTAAACTGCAACACCTATTAATGCAATAATAATTATTACTGAAAAGATCATCCCGAATGATATCTCTATAGAACCCTTTCTCATTGTATATTGGTTGCACTAGCTACTAAAGAGCAAGTATTAGGTCCAGGTTCATTATTGAATACATCTCTGCACTTTATGTAATAAGCAACGTTAGGTTTCCATTCAGAATAGTGAGCTTTTTTGTTTGAGGTAGATAAGTATAACATCTCAATCCCTTCATCAAAGTTAAAGTTACAACTGTTCAAGGAATAAGCGCAAGCTGCATCTTCATTTGTAACTATTTTTAGTGCATTTTCAGATGAATCTCTATAAGCTCTAGTCACCAAAGGAGCAAATGTATCTACAACTACAGAAAATCCTGTTTCAGCTTCAACAGCGTTCCCACCATAATCCACACATCTAAATTTGTAATTATAGTTTCCAGTAGGTAAGTCTAATCTTTGAGTATGCTCAACAGCATCTGTTTCAAACATCAAAACATAACTATCTGGTAAACCAGTTGCACTGAAGGAGCATATTGAAATTCCTTCATTAGCTCCGTCATCAGTGGTGACCTTTAATTCAACAGGAATAGTGTTTGTGTTACCTGTAACTGTCCCATTAGGAGAGGTGAAAATAATATTTAGTGGTTGAGATCCTCTCAAGTTATATTTGTAGCTCACAACATTAACATTTCTGTCCTCTTCAGGTTTCTGAGGTTGATCTTTACATCTAATAAAGAAGTTATTTGTTTGTCTATCAACAATTCCTGTGAAGTTTGTCTGACAGGTATATAGTTCTCGAGCATTAACCTGTTTCAAAGTTGTAGCGCAATTCATAGTGTTCTCCATTACAGAATATTCCTTGTCCTGTGTGCTCCATTTACATGTTGCAGGTTCATTAACATAGAAGCTAACTGGAACAGACTGAATTCCGAATTTGACATAACTATCGCTTGGAATAGATGTATCTACAATTACTGGAGCAGTAGTGTCAGGACTAGGGTCGACGCATAATTGTATTGCATATTCATCCACATTTTCATTTCCATTTTTATCTCTGCACCTTACAAAGAAATCATATTTTCCATCAGTTAATAATTCAGGTGCTTCAGCATTCAATGATTCAGGACTAGGTAATGAGAATGTTTGCGTATGATTATATAAGAACAAGTTTGTTCCTCCAAAGAAGAATTGCATTTCCTCAAAAGTATCTTTATGATCTATGTCTATTTTACATTGTGCAGCTTCATTAGTAGTGATTCCAAAACTTAATGGAGTAAATGCTTGCAAACATCCATTAGCATTATTGTTGTAAACTATTTTAGTTCCAAGAGATGTAGGTCTTGTTTCATGGTTTGTATATCTATGATTTTCAGTTAATGCATCAACAGATGGAGTTATTGTAGGAGAAGTAGCATCATTAGGGTTGACCCAAACACATTTTTCTTCAGTTGTTCCAGTATTCACAATTTCACATGCTTGTCCTAAAGCCTTACATCTATATTCAGAACAAGGCCTCATAGGGTCACCATTACACTCTTCACAATTTCTTCCTCCAACAGGTGCCTCATAAGGCAGGCATTGGAAGTTAATCACTTTCTGACTTTGATCTCTGTAAACTGCGATATAAACAACAACAGCTATAGCTAGAGCCCATAACATTGCTCCCCCGCCAACTCCAAGGCCAGCTTCTCCCCCAAATCCTAAGCTGTTAAAGAATCCTCCGGTAGCAGAACCAGGAGTAGTAGCTTGCAAGAATCCAAATCTCGCTATTCCAACTCCCGCTCCAAGGGCAATAGATGCAGCTTCTTTCTGATTATCATCAAGTCCAAGAAAATCTCCTGCAAAATAAACAATAGCAGCTGCAGCTCCACCCCAAACTAATCCAGAAAATAAGTTTCCAAATACTCCGCTAGTCCCAAGAGGATTTCTTCCAAACAATCCAGTTTCAGCTTCAGGAATGGTTTCTCCCTTAGGGGTATTAAGCCCTGCAGAAGGAGGTGAAGCTTCTGCGGGGGTAGTGCTCTTACCAAGAGAGTTATCTAATTCCCCCCTCATCAT
Organism: Candidatus Woesearchaeota archaeon; assembly: GCA_964408235.1. GTDB lineage: Archaea > Nanobdellota > Nanobdellia > Pacearchaeales > GW2011-AR1 > SICU01. Next base: position 12,326 of record CAYOYN010000014.1, read on the forward strand.
TTTTTCACGTATTGCAAGTCCTGACTGAGCACTAACTTGAGAGGTTTCAGAAATCAAAAAAGCGAAACTGAAAGTGGCTAAAATTAAAATAAAAATTTGAGAAATTGCATAGGTTTGTATGTCTAACTTTCTATCATCATCTCTTCGGAAAAACATAAATTCTTAATGGAATAATTCTTTATAAACGTTATTAGAAAGTGTAAAAATTATCTTTTATTATCTGCAACTTTCTTTGGAGGGGAAACAACTTGAAAATCAATGCTTCCCATAAACGCTTCTCCACCTTGATGAATGGCGGTGTAATTCCCCGTATCAAGTTGTGTTCCGTAATCGATGATCATATGGTTTCCAGAGTTTATTCTTCTAGTCTTAGATACATCAACTTCACCATTCCTGAATAGTTTTGTTATTCCAATCGATCCATTTTCAAGTCCTCTGTCTATGTCTCCAGAAAGATAAAATCCAACTTTGATCGGTTCTCCTTCAACAAAAGTATCTTTTTGCCCATCAATATCATAACCCTTTCCAGGAATAAGAGTCATATCATTTCCGGCATAAACATCAAGAGTTTTAACAAAAGTTCCAAAAGAAGTTCCTCCTTTAAATCTTGCATGTCCAGGGGAGCGACTTTCTTCCGCAAACGGGCCAGATACGCAACTAGCTAATCCCAAAGTAGAAGTCAATGCAAGTTTTCCTAAAAGATTCATCTTTTTTCAAACCTCACCTTATTAGGATTTATTTCAAACGCTAAGTTTCCAACGGAAGATTTTCCAACTGAAAATTCAGCTCTGTATTTTCCATCATTTCCCTTAAATTTCGGAGATAATGAAGTACCGCTAACAGAATCGGAATATACTTCTCTTCCAGAAGAATCATAAACTTTAACTGCAAGTTCAGAAGTTTTTTCAGTAACTAAAGACAAAGTTATATCTTCTCGAGGCAAATATGTTCTTTTTAATCCCCTAAAGTCTTCAGGATAATCAAACTTCCCATCTTTCTTTAAATCTAATGCATAATTAGAAACAACTGCAAAAACATTTCCGGCAGATTCATCATTTACCTTTAAAACCAAAGGTTCATCAGATGCTTTTTGAGCTATTTTCCAATCAGGCATCTGAATTTTTACTTCAGGAACATAGTTTGAATGAGCAACTGTCTGAGGGGCATTGGAAACATAAACATTAGTATTATCTGCAGAAGTTTGAGCTATTCCATAATCTTTCATAACTCCTCCTGCAAAAACATTTTGAGCGTTACCTGTTTTTATCCCATTCATTCCAATAAGTGTGCCTAAAGCTGTAAACAACAAACCATCATCTCTTTGACTTTCAGCAGCTTTCATTTGAGCATGTTGCTGAGCATTTATTTGTCCATTCCTATACAAGTTATCAGCATTAGAAACACAACCAGAGAAGATAGAAGCACCTAAGATCAACCCCGTCAAGCCTAGATTTTTA
>CAYOYN010000015.1:0-8125 GCA_964408235.1 Candidatus Woesearchaeota archaeon
CTTTAAAACAGAATTCTAACAAGTAATAATATGAATGATAAAGAAAAACTAAAGCTTCAAGAACAAATTGAAGAATTGGAAAGTGTCAGAGGAAGACATACAGAACTAGTGACGGTAATGATTCCAGTAGATTTTAATATTCATTCTGTAACTAAACAACTTGAATCAGAACGTTCTACCGCAGAAAATATCAAATCAAAAGCAACTCGTTCAGCTGTAACAGACTCAATAGACATGATAATTCGCTTCCTAAAGGGAACTAAATCAACTCCTACAAATGGCTTAGCCCTATATGCAGGAAATGTTTCAGAAAAAGAAGGAATTTCAGATATTAAATTGTGGGCAATAGAACCACCTAAACCCCTTAGAGTAAGAATGTATCGTTGCGACCAGATTTTTGTTACAGAACCACTTCGTGACATGCTACAAACAGATGAGGTCTATGCACTTATAGTAATTGATAGGCAAGAAGCAACATTAGGATTATTAGAAGGAAAGCAAATTAAAGTGCTCAGACATTTAACTTCCGGAGTTCCTTCTAAAGTTAGGGCAGGAGGACAATCAGCTCAAAGATTCCATAGAATAACTGAAGGCCTAGCAAAAGAATTCTTTAGAAGAACTGCAGAAGCAGCAAAGGAATTATTTTTTGATCTCCCAAGATTAAAAGGAATTTTAGTAGGAGGCCCAATTCCTACGAAAGAAGAATTTTTAGAAGATGGAAATTTAGTCACAAAATTAAAAGAAAAAGTAATAGCTGTAAAAGATATAGGTTATGTCGACGAACATGGATTAAAATTACTAGTAGAAGCATCTCAAACAGACATAGCAGAACAAGAAATAATAAAAGAAAAGAAAATAATAGAGGAATTCTTTATGACCTTAGGAAAATATTCTGAAAAAGCTGCATACGGGGAAGAAAAAACAAAAATCGCCCTGGAAAGAGGCGCAGTAAATAAGTTATTACTTTCAAACAAATTAGAAAAAGGTAAAATTGCTGAATTTGAGAGGTTAGCCATAGATATGGGTTCTGAAGTAATACTTATTTCGACTGAAACCCCAGAAGGAGACCAATTCTTTAATATCACTAAAGGGTTTGGTGCAATTCTAAGATTCCAGATAGAATAAAAATTTTATAAAAAATTAATAAGAATTTCCAGATGTTGAAGAAGGAACCACTTTAGCAAGATCATTAAACTTCTTTCTTCCCATCAAATCTCTCAAAATTATTGTTGAGATGAAGACAATTCCGCCAATCAAAGCAACAAGGACTGTCCAAAATACAATTCTTATTTCAAGAACTTTTTCCAAAGGAGTTTCTACATTATTAGATAGATCATCATTTGTATCATCAATTAGTTGATTTTCATCTAACTCAGAGACATCGTTTAGGCTAAAACAACCCTTATCTGCAGGATAATCAACTAATCCATCTCCATCATTATCTTTCTTATCATTACATTGTGCAAGATTGGTAACTGGTCTTGGAGAACCTCCGCCTCCACCACCGCCTCCCCCTGAAGAACCTCCAGATGATCCACCAGAACTTCCTCCAGTAGTTCCACTAGAAGGAGATCCACAATCAGAAGGACATGTAGTCTGAGATTCTAAGAGAGAACAATAAGAGTCACCGCAAGAAGCCTGCGCAGCACTATATTCACTAAATCCTGAAACCCTCATCGTAAATATTCCTCCAGAATAAGTTAAATCATCACATTGAGTCGCAGGACATACAATTTGTTGAGTTCCAGAAAGAACCATTGGAGTCACATCACTATATGTAAGACCTTCTAAGGTAACTACTGCGGGTTTATTTAATTCAGGGTTATTAACAGAATCTACCCTAACTAAATTATTAGATATGTCCACTGCATTATTCAAATTCAAAGACTGATGAACTCCAGAAACTAATCTTAAAACTGAAACAGGTTCAATAAATTGAACAGATCCAAATCCAGAAATTCCTAAGTTTAAGCCATCAACTGCATTCAAATCAAAGACTGATAAAAAGTTTGTAGTTGAAGAAGAAGTAAACTCAGTTGCAATAGGCAATGGACAACCATTCAATGGTCCTACAACAGTACCAGAAGGAGTACTAGGACATACATCTATCGAATCTGGAACAGAATCGCAATCTTGATCAGGACTACAAGTAGGACTAGGGAATGCAGTTGAAGAATAACATAATCCTACCGGAGGAGAACAAGATGGATTAACTTGACAATCATTATTAAGTAAACAAGATCCTCCAAAATTACACAAGAAACCAGCAGGACCGCATATCGGACCACCACCATTTAGACAAGTTTCATGATTATCTTGAACACCATTAGTACAATCTGCGATGGTTCCAATAACCCCATCTAAATTAATTAAAGTTTGATGAGCGACTCCTGTAACTTGAGAAACTGCATTAATATTAAGGACATAATCTTGATCACTAATAGTCCCGAGTTCTACATGTATATCTACAGTACAAACAGGAGTAGTTCCAGCTCCGGATGGAGTACATCTGTCAGGACCCACAAAAGTCACAGTAGCTTCAGGAATATTTGGAACAGTAATAACTATTTCTTCTTGAGTCATATCTATATAAGTTGAAAGACTTATTTCAGCATCAAAAGAATAACCGCTAGCAACAGTAACTGTAGAAGGATTAACATCCATTACATAATCAAAAGGATAATTCCACGTTAATATAGCCGGATTTGAGGAAGATGCACCATCACCACTAACCACCACTACGTTTAATTGACCAGATAATGCAATAGCAGGAATAAGTGCTTGAATTTGATTAGAGTTAACATAACTACTCAAATAAGTGAAATCAACACCATTTGCAAGCAAGAAGTAACCAGGATCAAAATCGAAACCATTTATAGTTACTAGATTATCAACATTATTGTAAATCAAATTAGGGACTAATGAAGTTATAGTGGGATTAGAATCAAAAATCAAACTAACAGAGTTAGAAGAAAGTCCGGATCCAGGATTAAGAACCGTTAAAGAATGTGACCCAACACTAAATTGTTCAGCATTAACTCCAAATGAAATAGAATTAGAAGTAATAATTAAAGAATTTGGAATAGAAACTCCATCGATCAAAACTTGCGCATTACTTGCGAAATATTGCCCGCCTATTGAAACAAAACTATCAGATCCCCAAGGCAATGTTACTGAAGATAATCCATTGATATTAGAAATTATAGGGTTTTGTGAAATACAAGAACAAGAATTTGCATCTCCAATTTGGTCAGATGCGCAAACATTCCCAGTTGTCCAAGTTGCTCCGCATTGTCCAGAGATACAAGAGTAAGCCCCGGATCCTGCAGAAACACATCTATCTCCTGCACCAGAAGATTGAGGACCGACTCCATTAAAACATCCTAAAACCCAGTCACAATTATTATCTGATTCGCAAGTCGAAGAAGAGGAATATCCAGAACAAGAACTAGCAAGAATTTGTATAGGAGAAGATTCTACATCAAGCCCAGAATTATAAGCGATATTTGTATCTATTAAACATCCAGCAGTTTGAGTTGTTCCAGGAGTTCCAGAAACAAGACAATTAAAGTTAACATTATTTCCAGATGCAGAAGCCTGCGGACAAAGAACGCCATTCAATGAACCATCAACTGCAACTGCTACATTAGGAACATCTGTAGAACAAACAAGATTGAGATTACTTCCGACTATCGCACTCAAAGGAACATTTGCTGAATTAATCCTTATAGCGCAATCAAAGTCTCCCTTAACAAGACCATTCCCACTACCAAAATAATCAAATTCCCCATTAGCATCACAATCGTTGTTAATCCCATCACTACATAACCCTATTTCATTTAAGTTATATGCTGCATTGTTAGATTCATAATCTGTAGATGTGCAAGCAACAAATTCACCATTGACACACTGAGCAACTGAGCCGGCACAAGCACCAAATTGATTAGCGCAAGGAGTAGTCTGAACACCATCAAGACAAGTAGTAGCTTCAACAGTAAAAGGAACCCAATTAGAATTAACTGGAGTAGGATTTAAATTAACATAAGAAATTTCATAGGTTGCAGCAGGAAATCCTTGAGGAACTAAAACTGATAAAGTATTACCATCTATCCAATTACATAATTGAGTATCTAAAAATGAACAATAAGGAACTTCTATAGTACTACCTTGAAGCCTAGCAACTATAACAAACTGAGGATCAAAATTACTTCCAGAAAGAGTAATAGTTCTATCAATATTATGGCTAATAGGATCAGGAGATGCGCTACTCAATGTAGGAGGTTGTATTACGCTAATAGGATAAGGATTAGATAATATCAAAGGTCCCGTAGCTGAAATAACCCCATATAGATTTACATATGCAAATTCATAATCTCCTGGAGTTGAAAGAGCAGCAGGCACCTCAAAACTCATAGTATTTGAATCAATAAATAAACAAGTAGTAGGGTTATTCAAATAATCACACCAAGGGATCCAATTTGTAGTTCCAACAACCCTCATAACAATTGCAAGTTCTGGAACAAAATTACTTCCGCTAACCGTAACAGTAGCATCTTGATTATCTATAACTTGTAAAGGAGATATAGAAGATACAATAGGAGTTAAATGTAAAGTTCTTCCAGAAACAACAGAACTAAATGCAGAGCTACCAAGAGCATTATAAGAAGAAATTCTATAATCATAGAAAGTATTTGGAATTAAACTTAGAGAGGTATAAGAATTTACGTCTTGTCCAAGATTAACATTCTGCCAAACAGAATCAGTAGACAATTTATATTCTAAAACATAACCATCTTCATCCAAAACATTTTCCCAAGAAATTTGAAGAGAATCAGAAGAAAGAGGAGTAACTGAAAGGGAAGAAGGAATATTTGGAACTTGTTCATCAACTAAACCATCACAGTCATTATCTAACCCATCCACTATATTTGTTTCAGATACTTGATAATTAGAGTTATGAGCAAGATAAACAGAAGCGTCACAGCCATTTCTCATCTCACAAATATCTGTAGCTCCAGCACAAACTCCTTGTTGTAGGGGACAATTGTAACTTTGGCCCTCAACAGGACAAACATTTCCTGCAGTCCAAACAACTCCATAATTACCCCTATAAGCATCCCACATATCCCTGAATGCTGGATACCAACCACCCATCCAACTCTGAATATCTCCGTTAACTAAGTAAGGACCATTCAAATCTGTCGCTTCCATATATCTATCGGTATATGCAAACAATTCAGGGGAATTCCAATCTGCAACTAAACCCATTATATGAGAGGCAAGAATATAACTATTCCAAGTAGTAGCTGTATCTGTATAACGTGTAGGTGCAGCCAAAACAGCCCAATCAGAATTATCTGAAGCAGGATTTGAATAGTGAGAGATTCCATATTCAGGCATTCCAATATCTAAAGAAGTATATCCCCCATAACCGCAATTTATTCCTCCAGCAGAACAATAATTACTATGAACCAACAAGTCCTTAGTTATACTATATCCACTAGCTTGTGGAGCATAACTCTGTACTAAGAAAGTCTGATCTTTTTCAGAGAAATAATTATCGCTGTTGGAACTAGGAGGATCTCTAGCAACATTAGTCATCTGAGAATCTCCTAAAAGATGTCCTGCAAATAATATAGGGAACAATCTCCCAAGACCTAATCCAGTTAAACCATACCATGGAGCATGATCATAAGTTATCCCAAGGAAAGAATCTGTATATACCCCGGTCTGATGAACTGCATTAAAGTCAATACCATACTGAATAAGAGAAATTACTAAAGGTTCCTTTTGAGAGTTTGTATAATCTCCTACATTAACAATCAAAGAAGCTAAACCAATATCATTAGCATTAAATTGACCATAACCATTAGCATTATCTCCTGCAACAAGAGCTTGATTAGGCCAATAAGTAAGTTGTAAGTTTGGTCTTTGTATATGCCTGTTAACGTCAGAAATAGAATAAGAGAGAAGGGATGGTGTAGCGTCCACTGTTCCAAGAAGACCAAAATTAATTTGGTCAAATGAAAACTGAGGTCTCTTATCAACTCCTCCGATATAAGGAGGTCTAAAATAAAGACCGTGCGAAGGTTCTTCAAAAAGTATAGTTAAAACAGCAGTAGATTTTACAGGTCCTGCATTACAACGAGTTTCATAAGTTCCAGGAGCATCTGAAAATGTTTCCCAGCCGACAAATTCTCCAGACCCACAATTTGTAGTTTCAGGTTGACTTATTGTAGAAACAAGCGAAGCACCTGAAAAAGGATAAGAAGAAGAATCAAAAAAGATTGGATAAGTAGGCCTTAAATGCCCCTCATAATTTGGACCAGTAAAAGAACCCAAAGGCGGAGGAGATTGAGCAATAATACGATCATCAAATGGTTGACCTATAGTATTATCAAATATTGGATCAATCCAGTCCCCATTTCTAGCCGGAGAATCTGTAGGGTTAGGAGTCTTACTAACAACAGTTAGTGGCCCAACAACATACCAGTCACCATTAACAAACTGTCCGCAAGGATATTCTGTATCAAAGGTCCAAGTTATTCCATATTGAGTTATCTCTCTGCAAGTTCCAGCAGGTTGTAAAAGAAGACCTTCAGAATTTTCAGAAACAACAGGGTTAACAAAGGGTGAAACTATTTTAGAAAATAGAGAATCTCCTAAATCATAATTTTTGGTCGAAGCTTCGCCAGTAGAAATATAATTAGTAACACAAATCAAAGAACCACAATCTGAAGTATAATCAGTATAAAGAACAAAGGCAGAAAAAATAGCAAATGCAAGAACTAAAACAAAAAAACCATCTCTTTTCATCCACGTAGAGATACAAAAGTCATTTATAAAGTTTGTTCTAAAATTGAAAATATAAAAATTAATTATTTCCTATATTTTTTACGTAATCTTGAAACTTTTTACGTTTATGAAATTGACTTGATATGATTATCCCTACAATAACTATTCCAACAACTAAAATCGCAAGAACTACCCAGAATATAAATCCTATTTCTATATTCTTAGATTCTGGAGTTAATGTTTCAGTAGGTTCATTAATTTCATCAGTATCCAAGATAGTCTCATCAAGTTCTATATTATCTTGAGAATTCAAACAACCCAAATCATTAGGGTAGTCTATCTTACCATCTCCATCATTATCCAAATTATCATTACATTGAGTAACTGAAGTTCTACCTCCAGAACTTCCTCCAGATGATCCGCCACTTGATCCACCGCTAGATCCACCAGATGATCCACCACTAGATGATCCGGATCCTGAAGAACAAGCTCCACAATCTTGAGAACAAGATGAACATGTTTCACTTAAAGAACAATAAGCATCTCCACAAGCAAATGCTTGAGTAATATAATTACTAAATCCTAAAACTATGACTACAAGTTCTCCGCTAGAAACATTATATGATTGTATTGAACACTTTGTAGGCGGACAAACTTCATAACCTGAAGAAGTCTGAACCATAACTGCTGGAATTTCAGTATAGCTCAAATTATAGAATGTAATTTTAGCACTCTTATTTAATTCTGGATAAGACTCAGAATTAACTAAGATAGAGTTATGAGTAAATTCAACAGCATCAGCCAAATTAATTACTGTGTATAATCCAGCATTTAATCTCCAGAGACTTACATTTTCTAAAAATTGTATTCTTCCTAAATTCGCAATTCCAAGAGATAAGTTAGTTACATTAGTAAAGTCTTTTACTTGTGAAAAGTTAGTTGTCAAAGATTGAGTGAAACTTCCGTATGATGGAACAGGACATCCTGAATCTCCTCCAAGATCCATTGTCCCATCACAATCGTTATCTAATCCGTCATTACACATTACAACTCCAGTTTCCATCGAGGAATATCCAGGAATACTTGCATAATTACAACCAGGCCAATTATTTCCAGTGCATGTTTGTTGAGAATTCAAACATACTCCTTGTTGTAATGGACATAATTGTGTCTGCCCATTAGTACAAATTGGAGGTGCTGTAATATTAAGCAAGTAAGTTGTGTTTATATTCGATAACCAGCTAGTTGATACAATTACAACTTGTCTGTTGTTTAAGATTGTTGCTCCAGCAGAAGCAGATAATGTCAAGGTTACTGAACAAGGAACTCC
>CAYOYN010000016.1:0-7717 GCA_964408235.1 Candidatus Woesearchaeota archaeon
ATGGGTTTCATAAAAGCAGGTTTTACTGGAGGATTTTTAGGAATAATAATTAGTATTGCAAGTATATTTACAGCACATCCAATTGTAGAAAAATTAGCTTCAATAGGTCTTTATGTTGCAAGTCAATTCGGAAAAGTTTGTATAAACACTTTAGAATCTCAATGTTCTTTATCTGAAAGATTTACAACTATTATCGCTTCAATTGTTGGAAATACTATTGCCTATTTTGTCATATTTGCATTAATTAGTTTAGCAATAAGTTTAATCGTTATGTGGTTGAGTCCTTCAAGAAAAGAAGAAGTAGTAGTAGTTCAGCAACCTCAAATTATCCAACAACCCCAAGTTCAGCAAGTTCAACAACCACAAGTTGTAAAAGTAGTTGAAAGAGTAGTAGAGAAAAGACCTGTAAAGAAAGCAAAAGTTAGGAAAAAGAAATAAAATTAATTAATTTTCTTCGTCTTCATCAGAATCTTCAGATTCTTCAACTGAGTCTTCATCATAATCTAACTCTAGTTCTTTAAGTATAGCAATTATTTTATCGAGTTTAGCATTAATTTGCTTCAAATCTTCAGATGAGTTTGCTGATCCAGAGCTTCTTCTATCTCCACCATCTTTACTAAAACAATCACTGCAAAGAACTGGCTTACTTCCAGTAGGTTTGAATGGTACTCTAGCATCTTTTCCGCATTGAGTACAAGTTACATCAAACATTTCGCGTCTTTCAGGCCTATCACGTGAAAATCTATTTCCTCCAGAGAATTCTCTATCTCTACCTCTGCCAGCATTAAAGCCTCCTCCACGATTTCCTCTATCGAATCTTCCCATATAAGTTGGCTAAAATGATGCTATTTAAATGTGTGTAATAAGAAAATAAATCTAGTTAATTAAACTTGACCAGTTTGAGTAAATTTCCTCATAGCCTGTTCTAGGACTACCTGAGGAGCAAAGCCTTTCTTACTACAAGCTTTCATAAATTCATCAAATGCATGTTGATCAACCATATAATCAAGTTTTCTTTTTTTTGCGCCTGGTGGTGTTGCAGCCATAGTAATCTAAACTATTCTGGATATATAAACATTCAGAATTAATTTTTTAGGTCTTCTTTTTTTATGGAAAGCATCACATTTTCACCTATTGTTTTTATGTATCTAGAAGATATCAAAATTTCCTTACTTGGAAATAGCAAGTTATCTTCTTTTACAATTAAATTAACTATTTTGTTCATATTTTCATATAGCTCAAGAGAAGAGACTTTTCCAACTATTTTTCCTTCTGAATCAAAAACTTTTTTCCCCTTAACTTCATAAGAGACCCTTATCTTCAAAAAAACTGCATGTTCTTTTATTTCTTCAATATAATTTCTTCCAATGGTGATTCCTTTTTTCAAAAAACCCTTATCAATAGATATTCCAACAAAATCTAGTGTTTTTGGGTCTATCAATACCTTTTCAACTACCCCTATAATTGTGCTATCAAAATCAATCACATCCTTACCAAGCAAATCTTCAGATGTTAGTGTTTTGCTTAGGTCTCGTCCAGAGATACTCTTTTGTTTCATTATATTTTGGTTTAATAAGCACAGAACTAGCTATTTGTTTTACTGTTGAGACTGGAAGTAGATATTTTTTCCAAAAACTTCCAACAATTAAACTTTCTATTTCATTTGTTGTACCTCTTCTATTAACTTGTCTGACTTTTCCAAGAACCTTTCCATCAACGGTCAAAACCTTTCTACCCTTAACAAGAAGGCTAAGTTCTGTATTAAGAATAACCGAATAATCGGAGATTGTAGAAAAATAGCTTTTTCCAATATACAAATTTCCAACGCTAGAAGATACGACAATTCCTTCAAAATCAAAACCATTAGGGTTTAATCTAACTTCGGATATGCTCCCGACAATAGTCCCTCCCTCGGATAAAACTTTCTTCCCGATTAGTTTTTTTACATTAACCGTCTTTTCAATTTCAGCTTCTTTTCTGATTACATACTGGTAATCCATTATTCTATATATTCATTAGACTATATAAATCCTATACGAATAATACATAAATAATTATTAAAACAGTATATTTAGCAAGTTTTCCTATTAAGGTCAAAACAAAAAGCCTTGTGAAATTATATCTAGCAATACCTAAAGCGAAAGTTAATAGTGGCGCGGGAAAAGGTAAAAAGTTAAACAAGAATATACCCAAGGCACCATATTTATTTACAAATCTTCTAGTATCATAAACTTTCTTTTTGGATACCACATGCATGATCAAAGGGCTTATTTTTTTACCAACGTAATAATTCAAAACTTGAGCAATCATATAACCAAAAGTTGAAAAAATCAATGCGAGGAGATAATTATTACCTTTAATCAACCCATAATAAAAAATTATCTCGTCAGGAGATGGAACAAAAAATATTCCTCCAAATAAATGTGCCAGAAATAATCCGAAAATTGTTAAGCTTTTTATATTCAATGTCAAAAATCCCAGAGTTCCATCGACATAAGGTATCGAATATAAAATATCATAAAAGAAAGTAGAAAAGAATACTCCGACAATTAAAATCAAAAATAAAATTAGTAATGAAGTAATAAGTACCCATAATTTTGTCCAGTTTGAATTTTCCTGAATAAATTCATAATCACCCATATGATAAAAAAGTCTAATCTTATTATAATTGTATCTATCTTTGCGTTTTATTCTTAATTTGCCTAGTAAAATCTTGATTTAACTAATTTGAAAAGATAATTGATTGTTCCAATTTTAACAATGACAAATACTGAAATCAAAAATGCTAATATTATCAAAGGCACGGTTATGTAGCTACTTAGTATATTCCCTATTACATTATAGTTATCAGTTTTTATTTCGTTTGGAGGGCTTTCTAATACACTACATTCTCTATTTTCTTCTGGTTTAGGCTCAGAAACGCTACATGCAATTATCTCTATTTGGCATGTTCTGTTCTGATAACCAGATATGCAATCAGACCAATCACTACAAATCCATTGAGTGTTGCAAGTTTTACCTTCTTCTTCGTTTTCAGATCCGGTTGAACTAGTCGAGCTTGCTAACAATGATTGAGTTATCGTGATATTTCTACTACATGTTGTGTTACTTTGCCTTCCAGCAGGATCTGTACCAGTAACGCAGAAAGACCACAAATCTCCTTCCGAAATTAAAGAACTAGGTAGCGATGAAACATTGACCATTGAATTTTGGGCTATGCTTGAGTTTGTATTCACTTCTAATGTTCCATTATTGTACCAATTTAATGAGTAATTTATTGGAGTACCAGAAGTGATCCAACTTACATAAGCCTCTAATGGATTATCGCTACTATTTGAAACTGTAGTGGAGTTTAGAGACAGTGAACTTATTACTGGATTGAAAATAGTTAATTCAGCACTGCAAGACTCACTTGTTCTATACCCTGAGGAATTAGAGGCATAAGTGCAAAATTTCCAAATTTCATTATAATTTTTTATAGGAGATATATTCCTTGCAAGTATTAGACTAGAAACCGATGAGTTTACCACAAAATTTTCTTCAAAATTAAATAAGGTTACATTTCTTCCAGAATAAGAATAGTAGTTACCGGCAACAGAGGACAAGATATATATGTTATTTGAATTTCCAAGAACTATTCCAGATCCTAGAGCAGCATAACCTGGATATATTGAAGCATTCCATATCAAACTTCCGCTACTAGTGTTTATTTTATCTATTCCTATGTTAGCAGTATAAGGGTAATAACTAGTCTCACCAGTCACATACAACTCTCCTCTTGAATTTATTATGGAATTTTTCAAGTCATCATATTTTGGACTCTTATATGTCAAATTCCATAATATTGATCCGCTAGAATTAAATTTAACCACTAATTTTTCAGAAGTATCTCTATCTTCACCAACTACAAAAGAGTTATTTAAGTTATCTCTTGACAAAGAAGAAACTACTAATTCATTTCCATTAGAGTAAGTACTGTTCCATAACAATGAACCACTTGAATTATAATTAAGCAATGTAAGATTACTTTCTGAGCTACCATAATTTGTAATTGCCAAAAATAAGTTTCCAAAATTATCCACTTCTAAATCTTGACGATCTCCTGATGCTCCCTGAGATCCAGCATCATAAGTAGAGTTCCAAATATGGCCCCCGGTTAAGTTAATATTTACGATCTTAGTATAATCATATTCGTAAAATGTAAAATAGATGCTATTATTTCTTACATAAACTCCTCCGGGATTTGGTTGATTTTCAGTATTGTAAGTGTAGAGGGTAAAATTGCTTCCTGAAGCGTTAACCATCATAAGATTTGTTCCTAAAGAAAAAGTTACGGGTACGTATGCGCTATTATTATGGATCGCTAATTTTGCTACTCCTTCTCCCGCCAAAGTAACATTCCATAATATTGAGCCAGTAGAATTATATTTTATTACAAAAGGCCCATTATCTGTTTTTCCTAAACCAACTAGGTTTCCAGAAGAATCATTGTTTAAATCATAAGCATATTCATTACCTCCATTAGTGTAACTAGTGCTAAACAACATAGGCAGGTAAATCGAATTATTTCGGTACCATGTTCCAGTATAATTTATCTGGCCACTACTATTGGTGGTATTCAGGTAAGCGAGTAATCTATCGCTTGAGTAATTCTGGCCGCTACTAGACTGTAAATTTATGAAGCTTATATTTAATCCATTAACAAATCCTAAAATTAAAAAAATAAATAATAAAATTGAAGCTAAAATCCACTCTCTCTTTTTCATAAGACTATACAGATTCTAGACATTTTTATATCTAATCTATTTTTGAAATTAATCCTCTAAAATTAAAGGTCTATCTTCTTAGCAAAATCTCCAACCAATGGAATATGTTTCATTTCCCCGCTTAGAGAATAAATTAAACCCATTACCCAAAGAACAAGAAGTCCAAGGCTAAGGATCCAATGAACCATTATTCCTAAAAATGGTATGAATCCAAGGACCATTCCAACAATCCATAGTGCAATCCAACCGATAAACAAAACAAGGCTTTGTTTAGCATAAAACATAACGTATTTGTTATCTTTCTTCATTGAGTAAGCAATAATAAACCCGACAACGCTTAACAAAACAGCAAGAAAAGCAAATAGCTTAGAATCATCCTGTTTAGGTTCTTTTTTGTTATCTTTCTTCACCATTATAGTTACCAATTAAGTACAGTATAAAAAGCTTTTGAGCAAATTTATTTTTCAAATAGATGGTTATTTATACAAATTAAACATCTTAACATTATGAGAAAATCACATAGGATAGCAAGAAAGAGAAATGCAAAGAAGCGCAGAAATAAAAAATAATATCTAAATCATGGCAGAATTAAAAACAAAAGAGAATAATGCAAGTGTAAAAGGCTTTATAGATAGCTTAGATGATGAACAAAAAAAGAAAGACTCTTACAAACTTCTAGAAATTTTTGAAGATATTACAAAAGAAAAACCAAAGATGTGGGGCACAAGCATAATAGGTTTTGGAAAATATCATTACAAATCAGAAAGAAGTAAACAAGAAGGGTGGTGGCCATTAATCGGTTTCTCCCCTAGAAAAACAGCTCTAACTTTATACATAATGTGCGGTGTTAATTGGAATAAAGATCTTCTCAAAGATATAGGTAAATACAAAATGAGTTCAGGTTCTTGCATGTATGTAAAGAGATTATCTGATCTAAATTTAGACAAACTAAAAAATTTAATCAAAGAATCATTCTCTTATTCTAAGAAAAAGTTCTTATAAATAATACCAAATTTAATTTTTTTTAATTTTATTATAATATATTAATCCAGCTATTGTTCCAACAATAAGAATAGCAATTATCCAAAATTCAAAAGTGGTTCGGCCATCCTCTGAATTAGGTTTTGGAGGAGAAAGAACAACCTCTTCCAATGATTCAATAAAGAAACTTGCTTTTCCTCCAACTATACCTCTATAAATTATTCTCAAGTCGTTCAATAAGTTAGCATCAGTATCAAATTCGTAAGAAACATCCTTAGTTAATGTAGCAAATATGGGATCTGATTCAATAGTGATATTAGCAATTGTATCATTAAATGAATTAAGTGTGACAGTATGGTTTCGAATTAAATGCTGGCCTCCTACATTAAGGCTTACGGTATTACTTGCAGAGTTTTGTGCTCCATTAACTCCTTGTGAAATTTTATTTCCGCCTTCTTCCTCCGAAGGATCTTCAGAACTGGATTCTTCTGGAGCAGTATAATCAATGGTAAAATTAACTTCCTCGGCAGTGTTAGAGTTTCCATTTAAATCGTTACAATATGCAATAAAACTGTAATTTCCATTTGAAAAAGAAACTGACTTAGTGAACTCCATATTTGAAGAATCTGCGTCCAAAGATGTTAAACTTCCTGAATTAATCTCATAATTACAAGTTCCTGGTTCATTTAAGGAGACATTAATCAAAATAGTTGATGAAGATGTATAATTTGTATTTGTAGGGGAATTTACAGTTATCTCTGGTGGCACGAATTCCACAAAACTAATGTTACTTGCATTTATTTGATAAGCTGTTCCTCCAAGATTTCCAAAATAAAGGTATCCTTGGGCCCATGCAACAGTGCCCCTAATACTTGTTGTTCCAGCCCTAAATCTTCCAATTAATTGAGAAACATTACTTGCATTCAATTGATGCATATAACCATCTCCTGAACCAAAGTAAACATAGTCTCCAACTACAACAGGAGAACTTTCTATAAATTCAGTTGAATCATAAAATGCAATCATCTGGGAAACATTACTCGCATTCAATTGGTAGAAATTTGTCTGTCCGTCTCCAAAATACAAATAACCGTTTGAAATTGCAGCACTAGATTTTTCAATACCTCCTGAAGCTGTGAAATTAGCGATCTGTCTAGAAATATTGCTCGCATTTAATTGATAGAAGACCCCATCATCTGATCCTATATACACGCTACCATTCCACACAGTTGCAGAAGATGCTATTGGGCCTCCAGTGGTTAAATTAGCTATTCTTTGAGAAACATTACTTGCATTCAATTGGTAAAACCTTCCAGAGTAATCTCCAAAATACAAATAACCGTTAGCTATGGCTGGAGATACCCCCGATACTTCTCCGACAGTAATGTTAGCAATTTGATGAGTTATATTTGTAGCATTTAACTGATGGAAAAGACCAACTCCATTTCCGACATAAACATAACCATTAGCAACTGTAGGGGTAGAGTCAAGGGCAGCACTACTTACAAAAGTATTGAGTAATTGACTTATATTACTTTGATTCAATTGGTACACTCTAGCGTTTCCATTACTAAAATAAACATTACCGTTTACTGCAGTAGGCCCACCATATATTGTAAATGGAGAATTATAGGTCTTGATAACTTGAGAAATATTACTTGCATTAAACTGATATAAATCTGTATCTTCATTAGTTGCAAATACGGAGCCGTTCACAATAATAAAGCCCTTATAGAATCTGCCTCCAGCAGTATATGTTGTACCATAAAGATTAGGAATTGTAGCAAATGGCACACCATCCCAGTTAGTGTGATTGAGCCACCTTCCTTCCATCCTCCATTCATTTAGAGAGCCTTCTGAATTTGCTGCAATCACAAAAAAAGATAAAATAGCAATTAAACTTAAAATTGCTATTAATCCTCTTTTCATAAATTAGTTTACGATATTGTATTTTTATATTTATTCAAACT
>CAYOYN010000017.1:0-5154 GCA_964408235.1 Candidatus Woesearchaeota archaeon
CAAAGGATCTTGCTCTAAGAGTTTCTGAAATAAGAGATGAAATTAAACATGCTTCTAGAAGTTATCTTGTTGTAGCTGTTTAAATTTAATCAAAAGATTTATATAGATTAAACGAACTATTATAGATATGAAGAATTATTCAAAACTTGCTTTATTTGTCTTTTCTACTATATTTTTAATTGCATTTATTGGATTTTCTAGTGCTGCTCATCCTTACAATACCTATACATATACAGATAGAGATGGATTTTCTTATTCTGAAAACGATAATGGTTTTAGGATAAATTCAGATAGTGTCAATCATGAAACAAATGTACGTGGTTACACTTACTGCGGTTTTTATGATTGGAGTTACGGCGGAAAAAGATGTGCTCAGTCATATTCCAATAGACCTTATTACCCAGACCATGCATCTTATGAAGAATATGATAAGGATGCTGCTATAAAGAGAGCTTTTGGAACTTATGATAATAGTAAGAAATATGATTATCAACTTAAACTAAAGGAATTAGATAATCAAATTAGATTAAAAGAGCTTGAGCTTGAAGATAGATACAGGCGTGACCGTTATAGGTTTGCTGGTTATGGATATTCTGGTGGAAGATATTACGCTTACGGCTGGTAATTAGATAGGAATAAAAACTCTTTTTCATTTTTGTTGTTATGAAACTAGTCAATAAGTTCAGATTTTACATAGGATTATTAATCGTTTTATTTTTAGTTGCTAGTTATTTTTTAAAAATAGAAATTGATTCAGGAGCTAATTATACCGTTACAGATAGTTTGCTAGGGATTATTATTTTTCATAGTTTTTTTGTGTTAGTTGCATATTCCTTAATTGCTTTATTCTTTCTAGTTACCGGTTTTAAGAGGATAAAAATAGAATGAGCTCAATTAAAGGTTTTAAGGAAGTTTTTTCTAAAACCTCCTATATCTTATTGATGTTATTTTCTGCTTTTATTTTTTATTTAATAAGTGTAATTATAACTGATTTTGCAGATTTTAGATCTATATTTACAAATTATGGTTTTTCTTTAAATTTAATATTTGATTATTTTATTGGGTTTCCTTCTACTATAGGCCATATTTCTTCATATAGCATGTTTTTGATTGCTATTTTATTTGGTTCCTATTTATCTTTGGCTTCATATAAAACTAAACAGGTTAAATCCCTTAGTGGAAAATCTTCATTTATTGGTTCTTTAGGCATATTTTTCGGGTTTCTTGCTCCTGGATGTGCTGCTTGTGGTTTGGGGTTAGCTTCTGTTTTCGGACTTGCAGGTTTTATAGTTGCTTTACCATTCCATGGAACTGAAATTTCTTTAATAGCTTTCTTTTTTTTGGGATATGCTAATATCAAAATTGCCTCAAAAATAGGTAAAAACACATGTCCCATAAGGGTTAAATAGATAGTTCTGGCCTTATTTTTATGGTAGCTCGTGGTTTAGTTTATGAGGGGTCTAAAATGGTAGATGCTTCTAGTTTTGAGTCTGATGGTTATTTTAGCGCTAGACTTTCAATAGCTAGGGTCCAGCAGTATCCAGTTAACGGAGAAGATGTTTTAGAATTGGCTTTTGTGGATAATGAACAAAAAGATGTTCTTCCCCCTAAACTTAGGCATAGTTTAACCGGAAAAAATATTGAATCTTTTATGAGTGGAATGGGCGTTTTTGTTCCAAAGCAGTTAAAGGGAAGGAATGTTGTCGCAGTTATAGAAAGGTCTATTGGCAAAGTTGTAGCTATAAGTCCATCTTCGGATATTCTTTGAATTAATGTTGAACCTAACAAAACCTTTATTAAATGTGAAATTTACTTTCGTTTATGAATAGTGAGAAACTGAAAGGGGGTTATAATATGGAACAAAAAAGTGAAACAATTACAATAAGAAAAGATACTCTTTGGAAGTATTCAACATTCATTTTACTGGGTGTTGTTATTTTAGGAGTTATCTTTTATGTTTTACCTGGTAAGAGTACAACTGGAAACGTTATACAACAACCTGGACAGCAACTTCCAACAGTTCCAACTGAAAAAATACAAGTTGAATTTGATGGGGCTCCTGTAAAAGGAGATGCTAAGGCTGAAGTTACATTGATTGAATTTACAGATTACGAATGTCCTTTCTGTCAAAGACACTTCACTCAAACAGGTCCTGCTCTTGATGCTAGAATAAATTCTGGTGATTTGAAAATGGTAACTATGGATTATCCATTGCCATTCCACCCTCAAGCTCAGAAAGCTGCTGAAGCTGCTCATTGCGCTAGAGATCAAGGAGGAGATGAAGCTTACTATCAGATGCATAACTTGCTTTTTGGAAGCGGGGTTGCAGGAGGAGTAGCTGCGTTTAAAGAATATGCAAAGCAAATTGGCTTAAATGCTAATGAATTTGCATCATGTTTGGATAATGGTGACTTTGCAGATGTAGTTTCAGATAATATGAACTATGGGGCTAGCATCGGAATTCAAGGAACACCAGGTTTCTTCATAGGTAATGACAAAGCTGGTTACGGATTAGTTAGTGGTGCATGTCCTGCTTCCACATTTAACTCTGTTATTGATGCAGTTTTAGATGGGAAAGATTATGCAGTTACAAACTGCCAGTTTGCATTAATCTAAATAAATCTTTTATTTTTTTATTTTCTTTTTTTGAAGATCTTGACAAGTAACCAACTTGTTATGAGAATCATTAGGGTTTGGGCCAAAAACCATTCTACTATGTGGGGTAGACCGAAACTAAAGTTAGCACAATTTCTATATACACAATTTACATTTTGGTCGTAATTAGTAACTAATCTTGAGATTATAAAAACTAAAGTTACTTGTATGAAACTTATTATGTAAAATTTTGACTTATTAAGGCCTATTAAGCTCATTGCATAAATGCTTAGTGGTAAATTGAATATATGCTGAAGGGCTATTATTTTTCCGCTTAATGCTCCGGGTCTAAAAAAATAATCTGTTATTCCGAATAGGCTTTGCTTTGTTATTAATTGATAAAAGAAATCTAAATTCCAGAAAATATAAGGGATGAATATAATCACTATTTGGCTTGCAATTAATGCTGAATTCTTTCTTAGGATTCCTATTCCGAGAATTATTAGACATATATAACTCATCCATAAAACCGGGGCTATTCCAGTATTTGCCTTTAGGATATTGTCAATAATTGCCGCTATTCCCCAAATAAAAAGTAAGAAGCCTATGAAATTTACTGTTTTAACCTTATTTATTTTCTTATCATTCATCTCTTTTTTATGTTCTTTGTCTTATTATGTTTGACTATATGGAAAATACCATAAAGGCCTATGAAAAACCAGATTATGTTTGTAAGAAATGAAGGGTATGCTTTAATTAGAAATGTGTTTATTCCTAGCATTAATGAACCGATTATGTTCATCCATTGATATAATTTTGATCTGCTAGACAAATTTTTATGGATTAACAAGAAATAAGCTAATAAAAGTAAAAATGCTCCGACCCAACCAATCACCTCTATTAACATAATGGTTTTTAGAATATTGAGTTAATAAACTTTATTTGAATAGTTTGTTGAAGTTATTTTCTAGTTCTTTTTCTGCTTCTTCTAATTTTATTCCCTTTATTTCTGCTATTTTTTTATAGCTATATACTACATTAGCAGGTTCATTTGGCCATTCTTTTAATGGGTGTAAATAAGGTGTGTCTGTTTCACATAATAGGTTTTGAATTGGTACTCTTTTTATTACATTTTGAAATTGTTCTGAATAATGGGAATTTGCAGGTATGCTTAGTAACCAACCATTTTTTGCAATTCTGTCCACTAAAGACATTTTTCCAGAGAAACAATGCATGATCACTTTTTTTGCATTTAGTTTTTCCAATAACTCTATTGTATGTAATTCTGCTTTTCTTGAATGTATTATTACTGGTTTTTTTAATTCTATAGAGAGTTCTACAAATTTTGTT
Organism: Candidatus Woesearchaeota archaeon; assembly: GCA_964408235.1. Taxonomy (GTDB): domain Archaea; phylum Nanobdellota; class Nanobdellia; order Pacearchaeales; family GW2011-AR1; genus SICU01. Next base: position 3,946 of record CAYOYN010000017.1, read on the forward strand.
AGTATCTTTTTTTGTTTATCTAGAGTTTTATGCAATTCTTCTTCTTTTAAGTCAAGGCCTACTTCCCCTATTGCAAAGATTAATTTTTTGTTCTTTTTTATAAAATCTATTTCTTCATCTATTTCTGATTCTGATAGTTTTAATGCGTCTATCGGGTATATTCCTAAGGCGGGTAAAACTTCTTGATGTTTTTTCGCCAACTCTAGAATTATTTGATTTTGTTGATGGTCAGTTCCATTTACTACCATTTTATTTACGTTTTTGGATTTGGCATTTTTGATTGCTTTCTCTGCAGTTATTCCTTCTTCTATTAATTTGTCTAAATGGCAGTGTACGTCTATATACATTTTAACTAAATATGGATATGCTGTTTAGTATGGCCATCTCAACGATTATTAATTTCATATAATGAGATTATATATTAAACTTATAAATTTATCTCGGATAGGCCTTATAATTGACTGGCATATCTTTGCATAAATGAAGTGTTTTGATCATACATTGATTGATGAAATCCTATATATCTCTGGGCTAATTCCATTAGTTCTGAATTTGTTGTTTGTAATGCGACACTATGTAGTACTCTCCAATGAGTTAATGCTGCACCTTCAATAAAAGCTAGCCATTTTGATAAGGCCAGTTTGTCATTCCATTTACCACTAACAAAATGGTCTCGCATTCCAAATAGTTTCGCTACAAAACTTTCTGCTTGTGGTACTGAGGTATTCAATGTCTGCGTTTTAATCATAACTTCATTTAATTTTTCTGCTTGTCCTTTATGGGCTAACATCATTTCAGATACTCTAGCCTCTCCAAACATCTCAATAAGTGTTCCTCTGGCCTTCTCAATTGTATCTATGTTTACTCGGGCAATCCCTAAAGCATCGCCTATTCTTTGCGCTAGAAAAGCATGTAATACCATATTCTATTCAAGTTTATAGTGTATATAAAATTGATTATATTTAGTACCTATATTTATTGTAGAGGGTATGATAAAGGCAAAATAGCCTAAAAAATATCCCCCGACCAAGAGCCAGAAATACAACTTCTTTAAAAAAGAAGTTCTATGAGTCAAGAAACTATTTTTAGAACTTTGTTCTTCTCGTTTTCACACAACATGGTGAGTATGAGAGGGGTTGTAAACAACCCCTATAATCCCCCGACCAAGAGTCGAACTTGGGTAACGCGGGTTCTACATAACCTAGCTTC
>CAYOYN010000018.1:0-2954 GCA_964408235.1 Candidatus Woesearchaeota archaeon
TAGAGCCATTGCAGTTGCCAGACCCGTACATGCCAAGGGCTTTAGCCATGTTGCCATTGCAGCGCCTCATAGAGCGTTCAATAATGCCTGCTCCTGCTTCCACGATTTCTCTTTGGCATCCACCAATAACTTCTCTACATTCGCGACGATATCTTCTGTCGTGAATGAAATCTATATCTCTTCCTACGTTTGTATAAGGCATGATCTGTAAAATGCCGGCGCTTTTGCTGCGTGGATTGACGGCAAAGCTGTCGTATTTTGTTTCGTGCATTGTGATTGAGGCTAAAACCATAGGGTTAATGCCACGAAGCTCGTGTTGCTCATAAAAATAATTCGTTAATTCACGTACATGTTCTTCACATCCTCCAAATTGCCGGGCGCATGTACTTAAATAAATTGGTTCTCCATTTTCATCATAACCAGTAATAAGCATGTCCAAGACAGCTAGGGTTATGGATTCTTTGATCATTTGAATATACATGGAATCATTGCATGTAATGCTCATATGTTCCTGACTCGTACAAATATGTAAATTGTTGTTCTCAGTGAGAAGATTATTACTATCTGTTTCTTCTGCGTTTAGCTTTATTGGAGTAAACATCACTCCCATTATTGCCATTAGCATTAAAATAAATACTTTTTTCATATTTCACCCCAACTTCCATTTTGTCAATATTTTAATATTGACAATGTTTGATATTCCCCGAAGGGTTTCGCGTTTCATGGGGAGATTTGTATCTTTACCCTCGACGCGCAGAACCGAACGTTGTATCCGGTTTAATATAGAATCTTCACGATTCTACAAGAATATTATTCTCTATCTTTTTAGATTTTTTTGTCTTTTTCTTTTCAGATTTTTTTAAGTTAGACTCTTTTGAAGAAAGAATCTTAGTATGTTTATCTTCTACATAGGAATTAGTATTTAACATTTCTAAACCTTTGTCTAAGATGTTTTTTGCTGCATTAATATCAGCATGTGCCTCATGCCCACAATTCGTACAAATAAAAGATGTTTTGTCTCTTGATTCTGCATCTATATGCCCGCAACTTGAGCATGTTTGTGATGTATACTGTGGCGGAACCAAAATCATTCTTCCGCCCATGTAATTTAATTTATATGCCAAAAACAATTGTAATTGATACCATCCTCTAGACAAAATTGCTTTGTTTAATCCAGATTTTGCTCTTACATTTTTTCCAGGTTTTTCTGCTGTTCCCTTTGCGGATTTTGTCATATTAGACGTTTTCAATTCTTCCATAACAACCGTTTCATAATTACTTGAGTAATAATGAGAAATATTGTGATTTGCATCTTCTCGTCTGCGGCGAACTTGTTGAAGTTTTTTCGCCAACAAAAGACGTTCTTTTTCAAGACGTTTGCTTTGTCTTGGAAGCCGCCCATTTTCGTCTTTTGGAAGCTTTTTCCTTGCTTCCATTTTTCTTGCAATATTGCGCTGCCTGCGTAAAATTGTTTTTTCTAAACCTTCTACATAAGATTTTCCTTTGATTGTATCTCCATTAGAATCAGCAATAACGCAAGTTACGCCACGATCAATTCCAATAGATTTATTTTTGTTTGGATTAAGAATCACAGGAACTAATTGTTTCGTAGCAATTGATATAAACCACTGACCGGCATCTTGTGTGATATTACAAGTTCTTAGTTCGCCTTTTACTGGCCGATCAAAATATACTTTAACATTTTTTAATTTTGGTAAATCAACAGTTGATTTTTTTGCATTAAAAGAATAAGCTTGTGGAGGAATAGCAATACCAATGCTATCGTTCCATTTTTTAAATCTAGGAACACCACCAATATTTGATTTGCATCTTTTCCAAGATTTTTCTAGAACAATTAATACATTCTGTTGAATAATACATGGAGTATTCGAAAGCCACTTTGTTTCTTCTGCATTTCTCCATGTGGTTAACAACTTATTTTGTGAGAAATTGTTAATTTTTGGCAATTTTGGTATTTGTTGTTCGTTTTTTAACGCATCAACAATAATTTTTCTTTGTTGAAGACGTTCTTCATTCGCCATATTCCAAACTTTACGACAAGAACTCTTCCAAGAAAGAATTGTTTTTTCTTCTTGTTCCGATAGATAAAGGCGGCCTTTATATGTTTTTAATATTTCTTTATGTTCCATAACCATATCTCATGTGTGTATGTGTAATATGTAGCTACCGCACCACGGCCCAATATCCCCGTGCGTAGGGGCAATACGGGGTGGCGGCGTTTTTCCGGTTGGCTCGTCGCCCCAATATCCCCGTGCGTAGGGGCAATACTCTTCGAAACCATTACCCTTTTCGTCACGGTAGACCCCGATGTCTCCACCGGGGTTTCGCGATTCATCGGGAGCCTATTGACCTAGCCCTCCTCGCGCAGCACCGAGCATTGTACCCGGCGTTTCATATAGATTAACTCATGGAAAACAAAGTTAAACCATAAGTTAAAAATTATTCATTTGTTTGAAGCTCCAAAAGTTCCGGCAATTGGGCTTTTATATTCAATATAATCAATTACGCCATCTTCACGAACGGCGATTTTATAAAAAGTCTTTGAAGTAAACAAAATTAAAAATGCCCAAACGAGCAACCATAGCCCTCCGGATAGTAAAGATAAAATCGCATGCAACACATGATTTACTTTTGACTTTTTAGAAAAAGTTGCCTCTGGGTATGTTAGCGTTTCTACTTCAAATCCGCGCGCAATCCATACAAGGATTTCTAGATTAAGAGCTTGTTGTCTTTGTGAATGATCCATTTATTTATTTTCCTTTTCTGTTGAACATTGATTCTAGCACAAGATGTGCTTGTGTCAACCTAATAGCAAAAACAAAACGCCAGGAATTATTCCTGGCGTTTGTCTTTAACAAAAAAGACAAAACATAACGAAACAAACACAAACACAAACACAAACACAAACAGACCATTCTGTTTGAAAATTATAA
>CAYOYN010000018.1:3054-5019 GCA_964408235.1 Candidatus Woesearchaeota archaeon
ACAAACACAAACACAAACACAAACACAAACAGACCATTCTGTTTGAAAATTATAACAACAATACAATCGCAATGTTGTCTTTTAGAAAGAAAAATGCCGAGAATACAAGCAAACCATTTTGCTGGTTGGGAACTATTGCGATTGTATCTTTATTTAAAGTCGGATGTTGTTGGTTCCGACTATGTTCCTAGTGTATCAAATGCCAATCTATCTTAAACCGCATTATTTAAAAAACTTGTTTATCTTGATTTGCATCACATTTTATAATTTCTGGACTGGTAGGATCAAACAAATAGCTCATCCAAAAATCTTCTTCTGTCAAATTATAATTTTTGCAAATGTTATCAAAAACAATTTTTGGATTTCTATTGCTAAAACTAGCAACATCTGTATAATGATCTTCACGCAAATAAAATGTTTGAACTGTTTCTCCATCTTCTTTAATTGTTTCATAATGTTTCATTAAATGACCGCTGTAATTTGGCGTAAGAACCTCGTATTTATACGAAACAATATCATATTGATAACAAAGATTAAAATAATCTTTTACATCTTCATCAAACTTATTTTCGTAAACCAATAAAATATGCTCTTTGCATTCAACGTCTTCTTTTATTGTAATACTTCCACTTGTCCTTTCTGCATTGATGTAATCATCAATTTCTTCTTTTGTCAACTCGCTTTCATTTAATAAAGACGATATATAATCATTTTCCCCGCAAACAACGTCATAAACTTTTATTTTTATCATATTACATTCCTAATCTTCTGGCTAAATCTTCATCGTATTCAATTATTTTAGGATTTGTTTCATCATACAAATAACACATCCAAAAATCTTCTTCGGTAATGATGTCTTTAGGAAAACAATTATTTTGTGGAGCAAAAAAATGTATTTTATTTTTAATATTACTAAACTCAGCTACAATACGAGTAGCAACAAATCTTTGAATAATTTCTCCACTATGTTTTATTACTTTTTGGCTAATAAATAAAATTGAAATTGGATCACTTGAATCAAGTTCTTTTATGATTTTAAAATTAAAAGAATCCACTTTATAAGCACAGTTGTTTTCCAAACTAGATTTTATGCGTTTTTCAAAATTATTTTTATCATAATCAAAAATTAACATATCTAATTTTTTTGGCAATGAGTTTTTTGAAACAGAATATTCTGTTTCAATTTTTTCGCCCCACTTTATTTTACTAATACTTAGTTTAATCATGTTGTACTTACAAATAATTTTTTTACATTTTCTTATATTTCAATCTTATTTGTTCCATCATAAACGAACGCCATCCAAAAATCTTCTTCTGTGTACAAAGAGTCTTCTATTTTGATTTTTTTGGTATCAGAACTAATTGATGCTATAGCTGGGGTTAAATCATCAACATAAAATGTTTGTTCTTTTTTTATTTTTAAATGTGTATAAGTTCTGTTGTAAGATACAAGAAAATGAGGCGTTTCAGATGAGGCGCATTTTTTTAAAATAATTTCATAATCAAATGATTTTATTGCAGTATAATAATAATAAACTGCTCCCTCTAACATGCTTTTAATTTTACATTTTAAATCACCATCAGAATTGGCCTGTACTATCATGGCAACATCTTTTACTTGTTTATTTGTGCCGCCACAAATAATATTTTTAACTTCAACTTTATAACGCATCATTTGAAAAATTGTCCGAGGTTGGCATCTGCCTTTGCTTCTTCAATTATTTTCTGCGCTTCTTCTTCGGTTTCGGCGATCATTAACAGATTGTTATAATAGGCTGTTGTAGTGTAATTTGGTACTGGATATGCCCGGTGTCCTCTTGCATAATCTGATGCTTGTCTTTGCACTTCAACTTGTTCTTTATATTTTGTTTTATCAAATATTTTTTCTTTTAATTTAAAAAACATTGGGGTCAGATTGATCCATAACAAACGAAAAGTTCTTTGGTGGTGGACCTCCAATATAAC